>JBHLOC010000006.1:0-126151 GCA_048940925.1 Promethearchaeota archaeon
AAAAATCCACCGATCATTACCCATGGAAATCTTCTGCCCCATTTTCTTGTGAACTTAAAGGGTCTATTTGTTAAATAACCCACTAAAGGATCATTTACAGCATTCCAAATGGCATAAATAATAACTGCTAACCCAATAATCAACGATTGGACGCCTATGGTTCTCACATAGAAATAATACAGCCAAGCGGTAAAAGCCATCTCTAAAAATTCAGTCAGGAATTTCCCAAACCCATAAGACACCATATTAAGGTTTGAATGTGTAAGTTCAATTTCTTCTTCCATAAATTTTCACTAAGTTTTGAAAATTAAAAACATAAATAAGAATTAGATATACTTGTTTATATATCTAAATATTTATTAAAGATTATCTCTCTGTCATATAATTCAAAAAGAAGTCCTAAATCCTGCTAAAGTATTAAGGATATATGTCAGGAAATTTTCTATGAGCACCCTCATAGCAAGGAACACAGCGCCATTGGTGTCTATTAGGATTCCACACTAAATTCTCCATTCGATCCCCGCAAACACTACAATTTATTGGATATCTCGATTTTAACATATCCAATCGTTCAATCTCTTTGTTTTTTTCCTTGTATTTCTCAAACCTTTGCTTATAAGTTAATGTCTCGTCTTTAACAATATCCTCCCACTCTTTGGTCAATAAAGCACGACGTTTTTCATACTCCAACCGGAGTAAAGTCCTCAATTCATACCTTATCTTCCGTAACAAAGGATCTTTTAGATTTTGAACGATCTTTTTATTCCTTTTCATTTTTTAAATTTATCTTTTCGTATAGAATAAATATATACTCACAAATTTAAATCATTAGGGAGAATAAAATTATTTAATTTATTCTAAATCAAATGCCGCTTTAATCAAATATATATGCCAAATATAGGCAAGTTCACCAGCAGAAGGTTCTCCTCCACTCCTTCCCGCAAACACTCCTTCAGTACTAAGCCTACAGAATGCTGTTGTACATGTGATTGCTTTTTCTTGTAACCTTTCTTTTGTACTTGGATATAAAGCCGTCAAAAGCTCAATATACGGATCTCTTCCTTCTTTATTAGCATCTCTGAATATTTTTACCTTATCATTTATGCAATCCAATTTATCTTGAAGACTGCTCTCTGTAAAGATATCACTCTATGGATAAAATAACGAGCCTTTAAACTTATCTCCATTTCTAAATTCAACCTGAAATTCAAGTTTATCTGTAAAAAGCGCTCTGAAATCATCTTCTGTGATTTAATTATCACCTTGAATCAAAATTTCATCCTTTTTAAATTAGTTAAAAATTAGATGTCTCAATTTTTATATCTAATGGTTTTTTCACAAAATTATTTGTGAATCTCTTTTTTAACAAAGGATCTTTTTGAAGAGCGACATTTTGGACACCTCCAAGAATTCTGTAGTTTTTCAAACTTTACTTCTTGCTCTTCATCGATATATAGGTAATTACATTTTTTACATCTATGTATAATCATTTAATCATCTCATTTTTATGTTAAAAAGTTTAATAGACGTGAATTTTCATTCTATTTTTTTATATTTACTTTTCAAGGCACCACATTTACATTTCCAGTCATCAGGTAAATCCTTAAACAATTTTTCCTCTAAAGTTTCATCATATTCAGTTCCACAATTTTCACATTTGTATATATATAATTTTAATAATTTTTTAAGTTCTTCCTTAGAAACATTTTGTTCCATTTTATTGTAGACATAAGAGAGTGCATTTGATTCTCCAAATAATATTGCTCCTTTAAGGTTATTATCTTTTAACACTATTTTTTGATAACAACAATCTTTTTTATCAGCTTTTCTAAGAATTTCCCACCCTCCTCCTGCTTCTTTAGATGGATCTATTATTCCAATCGATGTTAAATCTAAACCCATTATCTTAAGAGTATTTTTGGGTGTTGTTCCGCCATATTTAACTTTTTTTTTCCCCAATGTAGAAGAGGCTACGATTTTTGATTGTTCCATGCATGCTGGAATAATACCCCATATTTTATTATTATATTCTATACAATCTCCAACAGCATATATATCATTTTTGCTTGTTTCTAAGAATTCATTTACCACAATCCCTTTATTAGTTTTAATATCTGCCTCTTTAGCCAAATCTATTGTGGGGTTAATTCCTGCTTGGATTAAAATAACGTCTGCATTGAATTGTTTGTCCCCTTTTAATTTAATTCCAGTTACTCTCCCATTTCCAAGAATTTCCTCTGTTACAGCATTTAAAATTACATTAATTCCACGCCCTTCAATTTCTTCTTTTAACATAATACCACATTCTTCATCTAATTGTCTTGGTAAAAGTTGAGGGAAGAATTCGACCACTGTGGTTTCTAAATTGCAATTGTTAATTTGATTAGCGAGTTCTAAACCAAGTAATCCTCCTCCTATAACAATAGCTTTCTTTACATCAGGTTTATCTATATAATTTTTAATTTCTAAAGCATTATCTATATTTCTAAGAGTAAATACACCTTTTTTATCATTTCTCATTTCTACAGCGTTTTTAATAGGAGGAATATTTGGAGTGCTTCCTAAAGCAAGAACTAACTTGTCATATGAAATAAGTTTACTTTCTCCTTCAATATAAATAATTTTATTTTGCGGATGAATTTTATTTACTTTCTTACTTAAGTGTAATTTTATATTCTTAGACTCATACCATTCATCCTTGAAGACAATCAAATCATCAATAGAGACCCTTCCAGAAATCAATTCAGGTAATTTGATTCTTGAATAATATGGGTATTTTTCTTGAGAATAAATTTCAATTTCTACATCTTTATTAAGATTTCTAATATTTTGAGCAGAAAATGTTCCAGCCACATTGTTACCGATTATTACTATTTTCATATGGTAAAAGTTTTTTCATTTTATTTTAAAGTTTTTATTATGAATTCTAAAATTTAACAATTTAAGCTAAAGAGAACATGTTCGAAATCAAAAATATATACTTATCTCCATTTGATTCAACTATGACTGAAGTAGAATTACGTAATAAAGTTAACAGAAAAATAATAAAGATTGATGAAGATCTTTGCACGGGATGTGGAAACTGTGTTGTAGCTTGTGCTGAAGGTGCTTTACAAGTTATTGATGGAAAAGCAAGAGTAGTAAATGACATTTTTTGTGATGGACTTGGTGCTTGTATAGGTGAATGTCCTGAAGGAGCACTTGAAATAATAGAAAGAGAGGCATTAGAATTTGATGAAGAAGCTGTAGAGGTACATTTAGAATCATTAAAAAATAATGAAAAAACTATTAGACCTCAAGAAAAAAATATCCTTACTGAAAATATTATGCCATGCGGTTGTCCATCTGCTAATACGATGGTTTTTGATGATTATCAAGAAAAAATTGATGTTCCTGGTAAAATTTCTTCAACCTTACGACAATGGCCAGTCCAAATGCATTTAATATCCCCAACAGCACCATATTATCAAGGAGCGGATCTATTGCTCTCTGCGGATTGTGTCGCATACTCTTACGGTGATTTTCATAGAGATTTTTTAAAACACAAATTTATCGCTATTGCTTGTCCTAAACTTGATCAAGGTCGAGATATTTACATTGAAAAAATTAGATCTTTGATTGATGATGCTAAGATTAATACTTTGACTGTTGTGACTATGGAAGTTCCCTGCTGTTCAGGTTTATTAGCATTAACACAAGAAGCAACAAAAAGAACGAATCGTAAAGTTCCGATAAAAAATATTGTCGTAAGTTTGCAAGGCGACATTTTAAAAGAAGAATGGATATAAATTTTAAAATTCTATTTTTTATATTTTTATTATATCAAAACATAATAGTCATAAATTATCTGATTAGATAGATTCCTAAAATAAAGGTTTTAAGTTATTTGGATATGGCCCAACTGATAACAACTCTCGATACAGATGATCTAAAAGAAGGTGTATCTACCTTTTTTTAAAAACGACAAGTAAAATATAAAGGAAATTAATACAGAGTATCTTTACTTCGAAATTGAATAATTTATGATTTTAAAACTATCTTTTTTTTTATTATTTTTCTTAACATTACTGATAATGCTGATTTTGATTTCCCTAATTTATTTGCTAACTCTTCAAGTGAAATAATTCTAGGGACTTCAAAAAACCCAAGATTTATTGCTTTATCTAAAACATTTAATTCTTCTAGACTTAATTTGGATTTTTCTTCATCTATATCATAAGGGGAATTACCAATTCTAAGTAATTTGAAGTTAATATTGTTATTTTCAAAAAGAGTTAATAGTCTATCTATTCTCTCTCTTGAAGACACCAATCGCCAATATGCATATCCTTCTCTCACACTGACAGGGAAATTTACTAGAACACCACACTTTATAACTCCATACAATAAGTAGGGATCCTTGGTTTTCACATTAAAGGTAACCTTATTCTCTTTTCTATCTATTACACTCAATTCAAAGACAGAGGGATGATTTTTAATTACTTGTAATACAGAGTTTAAATCGTAGTGAAGAATTTCTATAACTGCATTTCCAATTGATTTTTCAAGGTCATAAGGTAAAAAGTTAATAATCTCCATTCTAATATCATTGAATCTTTTAAAAATCTCTGAAATCCATAGTTGATCCGGAAATTTAATTTTTATACGTGCTAAACTTGATTTATTTGATACCATGTTTAAATATTAGAAAATCATAATTTGTTACCTTATTTTGTACGATAATGATTAATTATTAATAAAAACAAGTTAAATACATTATTATGGTAGAAAAGATGAATTTATTACTTGGAATAAGTGGAAGTCCAAGAAATCAGGGAACTGAATATGCTGTTCAATATGCCTTAAAATATGCTTCTGAAAAATTTGGATTTGATACAGACTTTTGGACTGTTAGAAATAAAAAAATAAATTTCTGTATTCATTGTGATTACTGTATTCGAGAAAAAAAGGGCTGTATCAATAAAGATGACATGCAAATTCTTTATGATAAATTAGAACAAGCTAAATTTCTCCTTTTAGGCACTCCTGTGTTCCAAGGTAATTTATCAGGTCAATTAAAGACAGTTATGGATCGCTGCCGTGCTATGGTGGCAAAAAACCCTAATGTATTTAAAAATAAAATTGGTGGAGCATTAGCGATAGGTGGTGATAGAAATGGCGGACAGGAAATCGCTATAAGAAGTATTTTAGATTTCTTTCAACAAAATCATATTTTAGTCGTATCTGGTGGTGCTTTTGGAGCAAATTTAGGGGCAAGTTTATGGAGTAAAGATTTAGGGTTGAAAGGTATTGAATCTGATAATGAGGGCTTAAAATCAATTAGAAAAGTTATCAAAAGAATGGCAGAATTTAAGGACTAATATTTCACAAAATTGAATTTTTTAAAAAAAAAATTAGTAAAATTAAAGAACTTCTTATTATTTCTTAGGAAAAATTAAAACTTTATTGAAAAATTAAAGAATATCAAATGAATGATCCAAAAATTGCTTTTAAAAAAGCTATAATCATATCGATTCTATTACTATCTATAGGAATCGCTCAGTTAGTGTTTGTTATTTCAGTACGATCAAAATTGATTTGGAGACAAAAAGGTGGACCAGTATCAGGGAATGTTATTATAAATGTACCCCCCAATTATTTATTACCAAATAGATATGTAATCTTAGTAATAGGATATTTTCCATCTATTTTTTATGAAGATGTTGTTGGTAATGTTACTTTCACACATCAAAATTCAGGAAAAAACTACACCTATGATTATAGAATTGTTGGATATATGATGTATAAAAAAATGATATTTGAAGCAAAGTCTTGGGTTATGAAACCTGGTAAATATAATATTTCATGGGATAATAATGATAAGCGATATGAGTATTATTTCACGACACATGGATTATTTAATTTTTTTCCAAAAGATGATAAGTATCCTAGTAATATGGAAACAATAGTATTAGTTATTTCTTCTTTCGCATTAATAGCATTGATAATTGCTTCAATAAAAAAATACATGAGAGCAAAACGTGACTATTCATATTACAAAGCTTAAGAATTATTAAATTATAAATAAATATTTGATGTAAAAAAAAATATCAATTTTATTTTTAAAGGAGAATTATTTTTTAACATCAAATAATTTCTTCGCTTCCTTGATTCTTAATCCGCTTACACCCCAGAGTTCTTTAAACCAATACTTACCTTTATATAAAACTGCGGGAGTATTAACGATACAACCATCTGCGTCACAAAATGTTTTTAGAAAATTTATATCTTCTAATAATTCATGAACAAATTCCTCGTCATTAATATCTCTTTCTACATAATGGATTTCGTTCTCCTTTAGCCATTTTTTTAATTCTTGACATCGATGACAACCCTCTTTAGTAATTACTATTGGAGTTTTTGATTCCATAGTAAAATGATATACTTAAATTGTAAAAAAACTTTATCTTCTAATTTATAAGTTTTAATGAGTTGTAAAGGGAAATCAATAAAAATTTGGATGATAAAATTATATTTTTTGTAAACTATAAAAATAAAAAAAAGAAACTTTTTCCCTTTTCATTTAATCTAATTTTTGGCAATTTTTAATAAATTATTATGATCAGATTCTTATTTCTTATGCTTATTCTTTTCTTAAGATGGATCACAAAACACGAAATGAGGCATTTAATAGAAATGTAAAAGCCTTATTTGATAGCTCGAATTGGAAGGACAGGGCAATCGCTGCACAAAAACTCGGACAATTAAAAGAAGCTAGAGCAACAAATATTTTGACTAGAGCATTAAAGTCTGAAGGAGATGCAGCGGTTATAAATAGAATTATTGAAGCTATGGGTGAGATTAGAGATCCTAAAGCTACAATGCTTATTATTGATTTCTTAAAAGAGGAGTTAAAAAAACCTGAAGAAGATCAAGATAAGACGAGATTATTCATAATCATTGAGAGTCTTATGAAAATTGGAGATAAGAGAGCTCTTGAACATTTAGGTATATTATTAGAGTCTTGCCACAATGACATTAGAAAACTCACTGAGGAAGCATTTGAGTGTATCGATCCAAATTGGAAAATGAATGTTAAGACTTCATGAATCAAAAAATTATTTAAAAATAGGGAGTAAATTATATTATGTCTGAAGTTATTGATAAATTAGCAAAAATTGTTGAAGGTTCCAATAAAAACAGAGATGTTACGATCTTGACCTTGTCAACATGTATGTGGTGCAAAAAATGTAAGACTTGGTTAAATGATCGAGAAGTACAATATAAATATGTAGATGTAGATAAAATAGAGGGTGAAGATAAATCAAAAATTCTTGCTTATTTGAGGGAAAAGTATCAATCGAGAATCTCTTATCCATTTATGATCTGTGGTGATGATTTTGTAGTTGGTTACAATCCTGGCAAATACGAGGAATTAATGAAATCTGGAGGTAATTAAAATGGATATGGAAACTAAGGAAGGTATGATCAAATATGTTGAACAGGTAAGCAAGACAAATAATTGGCTTTTAAATATGGACAGTAATACGTTTAACGATTTAATTGATGGATTAGTTGATAATAAGAGAAACTTGGGATATCAATCATGTCCATGCCGTTTGGCTTCAGGAATTCGAGAATTAGACAGAGATTTAATTTGTCCATGTGAATATGCCCATCCTGATGTAAAAGAATATGGTGCTTGTTATTGTAATTTATATATGCGTGAAGATTTTTATGAAACAATTAAGAAAGATTATGTTATTGTTCCAGAGCGTAGACCTATAGAAAAGGAAAAAGCTGTTTTAGAGTATTTTGATAAATAATTTTATTTCTCTTTTTTCTATATCCTAGTTTTTTATCTATAAATAAAATCCTTAAATATTAGAGACTCTCATTTTTAAATATGCCAGACAAAGAAATGACTGATGATGAATTAGAAGAGGAATTGGATAAAGCATTTAAGGAAAGTGAAAGGTTGAAAGATCACTGCGGAACTCCCTTACCAAGTAATAAGGAAGTAGGGATTCAAAGAACGAATATCAAACTTAAAAAAGACTAAATTATCTCTTTTTTTCTTTTTCAGTAAATCTAAAAAGTTAAAATATATAAGCCCTAAAGAATGCTTTTAATAAATAAATTCAACTCTTTTTGATTGAGTTCATTATGAAAGAAAGAATCAAAGGAAGAAAAAATTTTCCCACTGATGAAGTTGATCCAGATAATTTCCTCACTGATGAAGAAGTTAAGGAATTAATTATTAATAAAGATAAAATTAGATTTACTCAAGAATTTTATAAAAAACTCTACAATTGTGTTCATTGTGGAGAATGTGAAACTGAACCTGAAAGATTTCTTCTAAAGCAAAAATTTATTGAAGATGGTAACACTTTTAGTGAAAAAGATGAAATGATCGAATATTTTGAAAAATATCGGACACCTTATCCAACTAATAAAATGCGAATCAAGATACCAAAAGATATTCCAGATGAATCAGAAACACTTTTTTTTATGGGATGTCTTTCTACGATCCGCATTCCGAAATATACTGAACACGCATTACAATACCTTTTAGATCAAAACATTGATTTCACAATTTTAGAGACTGAAATCTGTTGTGGATGGCATTTACAAGCAAGTGGTTTGAAATCTGAATTTGAAATATGCATTAAAGAAAATGTAGAGATTTTCAACAATTTTAAGAAAATAATTTGCTTATGTCCGGCATGTTATTATCTTTTTAATAAGTATTTAAAAGCGGAATTACATAAAGATTTAGAAATTAAGTATATCTCTGAATACATTAAACCCTCTACATCATTAAAAACTGGAAAAGTTGGAGTTCAACATCTTTGTCAATTAATGAATAGAGGGAGGGAGGGAGTTGATAAATTGATAGATAATATTCTCGAAAAAAGCGGATATGAAGTAATTGATATACCTCATTGGTGCTGCGGGGGAGGAACTGGATGGATGGGACGAACTGATATAATTGAAGCCATTGCTCGTAAAAGGATGGCTGATTTTAATAGAGAAGATATTGACTATGCTACAACATATTGTCCTTCTTGTTGGTGGATTCTACGCAGGTTTAGTAAATTATGTAAAATTCACCCCAAAGCAAAAGATTTATTTGAACTTTTATTAGAGTAGAACTCAATACAATTACTATTTAGGTATTAAGAAAGTAAAATTACTTCCTTTAGTATAATCTTCTTTTATACGATTTTCTACCCAGATTTTTCCATTATAACTATTAATGATTTTTTTTACTAAAGATAAACCTATCCCCATCCCTCTTACGTGAGTATCCTTTTTATATCCTTTTTGAAATATTAATTTTTTGTTTTTGTTAAGAATTCCTATCCCATTATCTAAAATTTCAACCTTATAATTAAATATCCCATTAGTTTTCGCTTTTGAAATATTAACTTGTATTTTTACTACTGAATTTTTATTATACTTTATTGCATTATAGAGCAAATTTTCAAATACATCTAACAATAATTCATTTGCATTTACAAACACTTTTTCATTCAATTTTTTTATTTTTATATCTAATTTCTTATTTCGGACACTTTTTCGTGCAAATAAGATTGCTTCATCTATCATATCATACAGATCAACTTTTTGTAATGAAACTTCTGATTCCTCAAGTTTAGACAACTTTCTTACATTGTCTATTAATTTTGATCCTCTACTAATTTGGTTTTTAATTATGTTAAAAATATCGTCAGATTCCTCTAATTTACTATCATCATTTCTCAACATTGATAATAGTTCAGCTGAAAACTGAATATTATGAAAGATATTATTCATATCATGCGTGAAAATATCTTTATAAAAATTAGCACGCGTAAAAGCTTCACGGTACATATGTTCTGATTTTTTTAACTCTTGTTCAGCATGTTGATGTTCAGTTACATCTCTAAAACTCCATAGACGCCCTATTATTTTACCATTGCGAGTTATTGGACAGGAATATTGATCAAAAATTCGTCCATCCTTGAATATTAGCATATCAAAAACATTTCTGGATGTTTTTATTAAGTTATCAATTTTTTCCTTAAAAAGTTCAGGATCTTTAAGTTGGTTAACAATATTATCAATTAATAAACAAAAATCCATTTTCTCAACAACCGCGTCAGGAACTCGCCACATATAGATGAATCTAGCATTTATTTGAGTTATATGCCCATCGTTATCAATAGCTACAATACCTTCAGCAATTGCTTCAAAAATCGCCCTCAGTAATTCTTGATTTTCTCGTAAAGCATTTTCTGCTTCTATTCGATCAAAAGTATTTTCCAGGATTTCTGAAAAAATCCTTAATATTGCAAAATCTTTACCCATCCATTGTATCCTTTCTGAAATCTTGCTAAAACACACAAATCCAGTTAATTTCAGTTTTTGATAGATTGGAAATCCTAAAAAGCATTTTATATCTTGAAATTCCATAAAATTTTTTGTGAGGGTTGCATAGATAGGTAATTTCGAAACATCTCTTATGTGAATAAAACTCAATTTTTCAATTTGATTAATCCACCATTTAATTGTATTAATGTCAACTTTTCTAAGATTTTGTATTTGAGAATTAATTCCTTCATTACACCACTCATGTGTGTTTATTAAAAAGTCATGATTTTTATTAAGGAGGAACATAGAAACTCTATCTGCTCTAGATAAATTACCTAAATCACGAAGAGATGAGTTTATTGCTTCATCAAGATCAATTTTGCCCACAAATCTGGAAGAAATTGCTGAAATTACTTTTTCAAAATTTAATCTTTTCTCTAATGACAATTTGATATCCTTATGTAAAAATTTAAATTATGTACCCTATTTAGGATTAAATCTTACTTTCTTTGGGTTTTATCAGGTAATTTTTGTTCTGAAATTAAGATTAATTTTATTAATTTAAATTTTTGCAAATCGTTAATATATTATAGAAAAGCTACACATCTTAATTTTAATTTTTTCTAATAGAATTTTTTTTTTAAATTGCGAATTTGCTTAAATGTTATTTGAAAAATTTATTATTTTTAAAAATCATTAATATTTGATTAAACTTGGACTCAATGGAAGAGTTAACTAAAAAACAAACTGAAAAAGGCATTAAAAAATTCACTTTACAAGAATTTGGAGGTGCTTTTGGAGATTGGGGAACCTTAATTCCATTTGTTATTGGATATATCTCAATTGTGGGTTTAAGTCCAGCAGGTATTTTTCTCACTTTAGGTATTACTAACATCATATTAGGGATCAAATTTAATTTACCTTTACCAGTGCAACCGCAGAAAACAATTGGAACAGTGGCAATATCGGAGAAATGGAAACCTAATATGGTAATTTCTACTGGTTTTGGAACAGGAATAGTATGGTTACTTCTTGGTTTTTCCAAAAAACTTAATTATATAGTGAGTAAAATTCCTATTATTGCGGTAAAGGGAATACAAATGGGTTTAGCATTAATCCTAGGATGGGCAGGAATTTTATTGTTTGGTGAGAATTTAGCCTTAGGATTTATCTCAATATTGATTATAATAATTTTAATAAAAAATAAACCAATTCCATCTGCAATTATCCTTACATTCACCGGAATTTTCATCACATTTTTTACTGGCGTTATTAATATTTCAGAATTGAAATTTGGGATACCAAAGTTAGCATTTCAAGTACCTACATGGGAGAACTTTTTATTAGGTATGCTTTATGCAGGAATTGCTCAATTATTTTTAACTTTAACAAATGTGATGGTTGCTACTATTGTTTTAATCAAAGAACTATTCCCCGATAGAAAAGGAATTGATGCAAATACTTTAGCTTTTAATATGGGTGCTATGAATTTAATTAATCCTTTTTTTGTTGGTATGCCTTTATGTCATGGATCGGGAGGATTAATGGCACAATATGCTTTTGGAGCCAGGACAGGTGGTTCTATGATATTAGAAGGTATAATGGAATTAATACTTGGTTTATTTTTTTCTCAGACTCTATTTCTACTTTTTACAGAGTTTCCAATGGCAATACTAGGTGCGATGCTTATTTATATTGCATTTTTATTAGGAAAAATAGCTTTGAAAGATTTTAATATAAAATCATTTCCAATAATATTAATTTCCGCAATTACATGCTATTTTATAAATATAGCATTGGGTTTCTTAATCGGGTTAATATTATATATAATTTTTAAGAAATTAATTGATAAACCTAAAAATCAAACCCTATAAACTTATTTTTTAAATTATTAATTGAATTTTATGTGATTTTATCTAATTACTATTTAAATAGAGTTTTTTTTATAATTTAAACGAAAAATTCTTTTAAGTATGAAAGCAAATATTCATATTAGATTTGATCATGGGTGATTTTATGTTATTTTCACAAAATGAAATGGAGAATTTAAAAAGAGAAATGAGTAAATTAAAAGAAAAAGTCATACTTAAACTTTTTACTGATTATAAAATACAAACAGATGGGACAAAAGTAAGAAGATGTATGGCTTGTGAAGGAACATATGAATTACTTAAAACTCTAGAAAATGTAGCTGAAGGAAATCTAAAAATTGAAGAAATTTCTACAGAAGAAAATGAAGACGAAGCTAAAAGATTTAATGTAGCTAAAGTACCTGCCATATTATTTGTAGATGAAAATAATCGAGAAATCATTCGATATTTAGCATATCCAACTGGATCCGAATTTGTACCTTTTCTTAATAGTATACAATATTTTTCAGGAGTAAGACCATTTTATACAGATCAAATCGTTAGTCATCTTAAAAAGATAGAGAAGTCAAACATGAAAATCTTTATAACTCCTACATGTCCATATTGTCCAGCAACAGTTCCAGTTTTAACACTATTCGCGATTGTTTCCAAAGGTAAGATTAAAGCTGAAATAATTGATGTTAATTTAAATCCAGATATTGGAATGAAATACCAAGTTCAAAGCGTTCCTCACACAGTTATTAATGAAAAAGATCATATTTATGGAATGTTCACTCCTCAAGATTTGCTGGATAAGCTTACTAAAGGAAAAAGAGATTTTGGAGGTATGTATGCATAAGTATTATAAGGTGATATTAAATTATGTCTCAAGATGATAAATATCGAGAAATAATAAAAAGGGAGATGGCAAAACTAAAGAAACCTGTTAAATTGAAGGTGTTTACTTGTAAAGAAAAACAACCAAATGGAAGTCAGATAAGGGAGTGTATGGATTGTAATCAATTTATGGAGTTTCTAAGGATCTATGAAGAAAATTCTAATGGAATGTTAACAATTGAAGAATTATGTATTGATGAAAACCCGGAATTTGCGAAAAGGTATGATATTTCAAGAGTACCTACCATCCTATTTGTCGATGATCAAGGAAGAGAAATCATACGCTATTTAGCAGCACCACAGGGTGGTGAGATTCAACCTTTCATACAAGCATTATTTACTTTTGCTGGAGCTCCTAATTATTATGAAGCAACGATAAAGCAAAACTTAAACAGAATTTCTCCTTCTACAATAAAGGTCATGATGACACAAACTTGTCCATATTGTCCCCAGGTGATTTCAACCTGTAACTCGTTTGCTCTTGCATCTGGGGGGAAAATTAGAAACGTAGTGATTGACATTCAAGCAAATCCTGATATTGGACAATATTATGATGCTGCTGGTGTTCCCTATACTATTATAAATGATCAAAAGACATTAGTTGGAATGGTTGGACCAAATGAAATATTAAGAGCTTTAATTGGGGGAAATATACGTGTTCAATATTGATATGGAAGGTTTAGATTTAGAAAAAATTTATGATCTTATCATTTTGGGAGGAGGTCCTACTGCAATCGGTTGTGCAATTTATGCAGCGCGATTTGCAATGGATGTATTAATTATTGGTAAAACATTTGGAGGTTTGATTGCCACAACTCATATTGTTGAGAATTATCCTGCGATTACATCCATAAGTGGCCAAGGTTTAATGGATATGTTTAAGGATCATATGGATTCGCTTAACATCCCATATATTTCAGATGAGATTAGGAGTATTGAAAAAGTAGATGATCACTTTGAATTACGTTCTTTTTTTCAAAATTTTAAAGCTTTTTCAATATGTATAGCAACAGGTTCAGAAAGGAGGAAACTAGGTATTAAAGGCGAAGAAGAATTTGCTGGGAGAGGTGTATCTTATTGTGCAACCTGTGATGGCCCATTTTATAAAGATAAAGTTGTTTGTGTTATTGGTGGGAGTGATTCTGCTGCTAAAGAAGCATTGTTCTTAGCTCAAAACACTCAAAAGGTCTACATTATTTATCGTGGAAGCGAAATACGCGCTGAACCAATAAACAAGAAAAGAGTTTACGAAAATGATAAAATAGAAATAATATATAATACAAATATTGTCGAAATCAAGGGTGATAATACAGTACAATCTGTTATTTTTGATAATGGAGAAAAATTGAAAGTAGATGGAGTATTTATTGAAATAGGGTCAAATCCTAATTCTAAACTAGCAAAACGTATTGGGGTTAAAGTAAATGAAAAAGAGGAAATTATAATTAATCGTAAATCAGAAACAAGCATTCCAGGTATATTCGCAGCAGGTGATGTTGCAGATGCGCCATTTAAGCAAGCAATAACCGGAGTTTCAGAAGGAGTTATTGCTGCCTATTCTGCATTTGATTATGTTAAGGAAATGAATATAGAATATTAATAAGATTTAATTTACAAAAAATTAAAATAGAAATAAAAAAATAATTTATTCGATATTTACTTCTACACTATGAAACTCGGGTTCTTGAAAAGGAACTTCAACTTTTAAGAGTCCATTTTTATATGAAGCTTTTGCTTCTTCAGGTTTTATAGGACAGCACACCGCATATGTTCCTATATAAATTGTATCCTCAGTCTCTCCTTTAATGAAGAAACTATCATCGTGCATTTTGAGTTTAATTGTATCCTTTTCAACCCCAGGTAATTGAATTTCAATTTTATATGTACTATGTTCATCATCAGCCCAAGCACACATTTCTGGGGATGTTAATAACTTATCTTCTTCTTTAGTCATATTAATTCACTTTTAAAATATTTTTATGAATTTATATCATCTATCTTTAAAGAGTAAAGTTGTTGATTTAAAAGTTCTTTCTATAGATTATTAAAGAAATTAAATTTTCTTACTTATTTACTAGAACAAAAAAAAGATTCATTTTTAATTTATAAAATTCTTTAGTTTTGATAAAGGAATTCTAAAGAGTCCTATTGAATATAGTATAAAAGTGAGTCAGTAGATAATATGTCTAGTATCTTTTCCCAATATTCTTTTATTTCCCAATCTTGTTTATCTTTAATTTTTTCCGAAATCTCTTTCATTATTTGCTTAATTTTGAGTGAATTAAAATAAGTTAAATTTGAAGAGATTACAGATAACATATATTGCTTTTCACCATATCTTTCATTTTCCTCTGGATACGAATCAAAATATATATACCCTTTTTCATCGATGTTTTCAATATTCAATAAGAAACCTTGAGCTTTGGTAATTTTATCATGTCCATAAATAGAAGTTACTGCCTGGAATAATTGCATGCCTAATATATCTATTGAAATAGTAAAATTTTCATCAGAAGGAAAATATTTATTTATTACTGGCCCCATAACATCATCCCAATACACATATAGTAAATAAAGGTTTCGTTGATCTTTATCTGGAGTAGAAGATTGCATTTCAATCTGGAGGGAGGATAATTGTTGTGTAAATTCCCTATCAATAAGATTAGCTTTTTGATAACGAGCAATTTTACCTGAGATAATTGCCATTAAATCTTCTTTTTTAAAGGGTTTTGTTATATAATCATCAACACCTAACATTTTCCCTAATCGAATATCATCAGGAGTAGATTTTGCAGTTAAAAATAAAAAGGGGATTCGACTGGATTTAGGATCATTGGAAAGAGCTTTAAAAAATTCATAACCGTCCATTCTTGGCATCATTATGTCGCTAATGATTAAATCAGGAAGTTTTTCTAATTCTGACATAATTTTTAATGCTTCTTTACCATTTAGTGCAGTTAATACTTTATATCCATTACTTTCCAATAGGAATCTTAAATGAAATAATATATCTTCATTATCATCAACTATGAGTATCACTGATTGAGATACATTTTGCATGCTATTACTCTAAGAAATCTTATTTGGAAAATATCAAATAAAATTATATTTAAATTTCGTTTTAAATATTATCTATTCTTGGAAAAAATATCGAAAATGTAGTGCTTTTCCCTAATTCACTTTCAACATAGATTTCACCTTTATGAAGATGGATAATTTCTTTCGCAATTGATAAACCTAGTCCAGTTCCAGAAATTTCTCCTGCATTAGAAGCTCGATAAAATCTTTCAAAAAGATGAAGAAGATCTTCTTTACTAATTCCTATTCCATGATTTTTAAATTGAAATAAATTCCCATTTTTTCCTTTAGGATTAAATCTTCCTTGGTAATTTTCAATCACATTTATCTTGATAATTGTATTTTCATGTGAATATTTTATTGCATTATCAAGAAGAATTCGAAAAACTTGATCAATCCTTTTAATGTCCCCTTTCATATTGATATTTTTATTACTATCAATTTGAAAAGTAAGGTTTTTTTCTTGAGCAAAAGGAGTAAAGAATAATTCCATATCTTGTAATAGTTTTAAAGGATTAAAGTTTTCTAAATTAAGCTCAATCTTTTTTTCATCAATTTGAGAGAGCATGAGAATATCTTCTGATAAGTCTTTAAGAATTGAAATGTTCCTTTCTTCTATCTCAATAATATTGTTTTGTAGTTCAGGGGTTAGTGAATCTTGCTTTTGCTTGAATACATCTAAAGACATCATTAGAACAGTTATAGGTGTTCTCAATTCATGAGAAACTGTCGATACTAAGTTTTTAATTCTTCTTTCTGCTAAAATTCTTTCTGTGATATTAAGACCATATATATTAAGATATTGTTTTTCAGTTATAGGTGTTATAGTAAACGAG
The DNA here is from genome assembly GCA_048940925.1 of Promethearchaeota archaeon. Classification (GTDB taxonomy): domain Archaea; phylum Asgardarchaeota; class Lokiarchaeia; order Sigyniarchaeales; family SOKP01; genus Loki-b32. The sequence continues at coordinate 16,997 of JBHLOC010000006.1, forward strand.
TAAAATTGATTATTTAGTTCAAGCTCAAATTGTTGAATTATTTGAGTATGAAAGACTTCTTCTACTACATTTTCTAAACTAAGTGGTATATTATTCCCAATCTCAATATTAAACAATTTTTGACCAGCATCATTTATATATAGGACAATTTCATTACTAACTCTCAATATTGGATTTGGATTCTCCGAAGGAAACTTTGCTAGACTCCTAATTTCTTCTTCTGCTTTTTTACGTTCAGTAATATTTCGACCAACTGCAACTATATAATTAATATCTTCTTGATCATTCGTAATAACTGATCCTAAATATTCAAAAGGTATCTTTTTTCCATCCTTCGTAATTAAGTCCATTTGAACTGTAGTATTACCAGTTTCGAATGCATTACGTATAGCCTCTTGAGCTTTTATTAAATCTTCTTGACTGTAATAAGAATCAGGTGCTTTCATAGATAATATCTCCTCATCACTATACTCGCTGATCTCATTAAAAGCTTTATTCCATCTTATCGCTTTACCGTTTTTTGGATCAAACACGAAGAAAGTATCCATTTGAGTATTTAATGCAGTTGTCGTAAATTGCTCACTCTCTTTTAGTCTTGTGAATAATATATTTAAGGGATCTTCAAGTCCCTTTTTGATAATTGCTAAATAAATGAGATAAAAAGAGGTTATCTTAAAGAGATGACCTATTATAATAGATAGGTCATAAACACCGACATAGAGAGTAAAAGCTAACTCCGCTGCCATAATTAATAAAATTGAAAACATTTTCAGATAGAACGTTGTTAAATTGAGCTCTTTTCTATTTTTATATAATATTATCATAGATACGGCTAAAATTCCAATAATTATATATTCGCTGATTATCTTAAACTCGGTAAGACCAATCCCTTCAACATAACAAACTGGAAAAAGCCTTGCGAAAATTAATATCACCAAAAATGTAGTAACTACTGTATATCCAATTACCAGGTGATTTGGATTAACTTTTTTATGCATTAAAAGAAATGCCATGAGAAATGAGCCTGCTTGAAGATATCTAGCAGCGATCCATAATTGAGTTGGTAAATTTGCGTCATATCCTACAAATATAGTTATCCCACTATATGCTAATGTATGGATTAGATCAATTGAGCCAATATACAATAAACTAACCCCCAGAACTAAAAATATTGAGCTCTCTATATTTTTTCGAGTATTCCAGCCAATTACGAAAATTCCAAATGCTATAACAATACTAAATAATTCAGCAATTGTATGAAATAGAAGAAAACTATAGAAGTTTGTTAGGTAAATAAAAAATAATATTAAAGTAAAAACAATTATAGATGATTTAATTTTGTATCGCCTTGGAATTTCTTTTTCTGCTTCTTGCGACACAAGCATCTTATTTGAATTTGAAATTTTATTATTCTTAAATTATATTTAATATTTTTTCTATAATATTAAAAAATTCTTACATATTAAAAAAAGTTGAAATTTATTACTGAAAATAATTCAACTAATTGTAAATTTTTCAAAAATAGCGTATATTGCTGTTTTATGAATCGAATAAATAAATTCTGGAGGAATAGTCTCTTTTAATTTTTTTATAAAATCATTAATAACTTTTTCATTAAACTCATCATCGTATTCCAAATCGGGGTCAAATTTGTGTAGAAAAATAGAAAATTCGATGTTATTCTTTTTGTTAATTGAATTTATCACTTTATTCAGATATGTAAGTGCGAGTTGATAACGCTTGACGTTTTGTATATCAATTACATATATGATTTTATTCGTACCCTTTACAAGACTTTTAAAATCATTAAAGTAATCATCAAGATAAGCTTGCTGGCCACCAAGATCCCAAATCGTATATTTTGAATTTAAAGCTTCAAAATTTTGGATATCAAGACCTCTCGTGGGTTTTGGAGAATTAAATGCAGAAATACGCTTAATTCCTTTCAGACAGCTTAAAATTGAAGTTTTTCCGCTATTATCTAATCCTATCAATAAAATTTTTATGGATTCTTCTTCAGAACCATTGGTATTTAAATTCTTCATACTTAGTTGAAAAGAACTTTAAATAGTTAAATTTTCCAATGAGCTAAGATAATGTATCATGAACGTCAACATCTCTAATATCCTTAAACTTTTCTTTATAAATATTTCCTACTATTGAATTAATATCAGAGAGTAGAGTAAAAATATCAGTATTTTTTATTTTATAATATTTGATATTAGCTCTTTTCTCATAATCTATTAGATTGTTTTCAAAAAGCATATTAAGATGTTTAGAAACTGTTGATTGAGAGATTCTTAATAATTTTTGAATTTCTGATGAATTCTTCTTACTGTTTTTTAATAAATCCAAAATTTTTAGTCTAGTTGGATGTATCAGTACCTTTAAGAACTCAATAGTATATTTTCTTAATTCACTCATTGATTTATTAGAAGATTCTTTTTACTAGTTTTTAAAGCTTTTTTTAATGGTTTATTAATGTTAATTTAATAATAGAAGAAGATAAAAAGATTTAAATATGATGGTATCGTAATATTCATATATCGAGGTATCGCGATTAGTGAATATCTCCCAATTAATAATTATACAATTTAAATAGAATAGGAGTTAGCTGAGAACAAATGATAAGTGAAAAAATCGGAATTGATGATATTGATTGTAAAATAATGGAATTAATTCAAAAAGAACCAAACTTAACTCATACTGAAATTGCAAGTTATGTAAATCGTAGTCAACCTACTGTAGGAATGCGTATTAAAAAACTTGAAAACTTAGGTGTCTTAAAATATCAGGCTGGTATAAACATTAAAGTGGCAGATCTCTGCTTTGCTCGGGTAGAACTTCAAACAAAGAATCCAAAAAAGGTTATTAACATAGTAAAAAATTGCCCATTTATGTTGAATGCCTTTAGATTAAGTGGTGATTCAAATATGTGTATTCTAATTGTAGGTTTACATTTTAAAGATTTAGATCACATTGTTAATTATCATTTTCGAAATGATCCTGACGTTATTGATGCGCGTATTGACATTATCTCTGAGGTTATAGAAGATTTTGTTCTACCAATACATTTAAATTTTGAATTTGGAGAATTAAATATACAGAACCATTGTTGTGAAAAATGTACTTGTTAATTTCCTTCTATTTTTTTAAGACTTTTTTTATTTAATCTATAGTTATTGCTTTACTTTTACAAGCTGTAGTGCAAATATGGCATTTTACACAGTGTTCTTCTCGATCTTTTACCACAGTACATTTAGGTTTAGAATTTTTATTTATTACTTTATAAATTCCCCTAAAGCAGGCTTCTTCACAAGAAAAATTTTTACATTCAGAGCATTTTAAAGTATCGATATGATGAAATTTGTAACTTTCAATAGTAGTAAGATCACCTGCTTCACTCATCATGATTATTCAAATAAAATACTCTTTTTATCTATTAAGGTTATATTCTATAACAAAATCTCTTAATTTTGAATGGATATTTGATATTAATATAATCGATTTATAGTTATAAACCATGTTTTATGAGTCATACTAAGACACCTCTTTTTAACATTCCGAATTTAATGAAAGGTGAATTTATAGCACGACCAAATAGATTTACTGGAGAAATCAAGTTCAAAGGAAGCATTGAAACAGCTCATATTCATGATCCTGGTAGGTTAAAAGAATTACTTATTGAGGGGGCCGAAGTACTATTCACGTATTCGAAAGGGAAATTAAAATATTATATTAAAGCAGTAAAGACAGATATTGAATGGGTACTAATTGACACAGCACTTCATTCTAGAATCGCTCAAAAGGTATTTAATTTTTTACCTGAATTTTCAGAAGTAAAAGAAATTAAGAAAGAAGTGAAAATAGGCAAAAGTCGTATTGATTTTCTTTTAGATGATGTCCCCTTGGAAGTAAAGGGAGTCACATTGGTGAAGGATGGGATTGCATTATTTCCCGATGCTCCAACTGAACGAGGAGCTCGACATGTAGAGGAAATTATTAAACATAATGGTATACTTCTATTTTTAATTTTTCGGAAGGCTGAAAGTTTTGCACCAAATAAAAAAATGGATCCAAATTTTTCACAAAAATTAAGTAAAGCCAGATTGAAAAACATAAAAATTATTCCAATTCAAATTAGTTTTGATGGTAAAATGATTTTTTATAATAAACCAATACCAATATCTGACTTTTAATAATAGAATTGATTATTTATAAATAGATAAATTTGATAAATTATTTCTTTACATAAGGTAAATAATTTATTTTGGGATTATTGTGATTTCTGATAAATTAAAACTAGATGAGATTGATAGACAAATTATTTCTCTAGTACAAGAGAATCCAGCCCTTACACATACGGAGATTGCTACAAAAATAAATCGTAGTCAACCAACGGTTGGGATGCGCATTAAAAAGCTCGAAAAAAATGGTGTCTTACAATTCCAGCCAGGTATCAACTTCAAGAAAGTTGACTTATATTTAGCAACAGTAGAAATTCAAACAAAAAATCCAGAAGAAATACTTGATATGGCTCGTTTCTGTCCTTTTATGCTTAATGCATTTCGTTTAAGTGGTGATCATAATGTGTGTATATTACTTGCGAGTTCTAAACTCGATAAGTTAGATAATATTGTTAATTACCACTTTAGGAATAATCCATTGATCTCAACAGTATCTATGGAAGTAATTATTGATATAGCTAAGGATTTCATTCTGCCAATTGATTTTGATTCAGAAGACCATGACCCAACAATAGAAGAAGGTTGTGGTCCTAAATGTAAATTTAAAATAGCTAAAGCTCAGGGTTTAGTTTAATATATTCATATATGAATTTCCCTTGTATATTGAAATATGTTTCTCGTAGAATAAGAATTGTAAAATAAAAGTATATGATTTACTTATTCCTCAATTTGCTGATCAAATTTAAATTTAGGTAGATCATCCCTCATATTACACTCTGGACCACAATACCTCCCATCAAAATTTTCGATTTGAAAATCAATTGGGACAACAAAATCATGAATCGATTCGATTAAGATATTAGTTTTGACATTAATAACATTATCATCGCGCCTAAAACATAAATCTACTAATTTTTCAATTGTTTGAAGATTCGAGGCTGCAATAAAGCAAAGGACATTAAATTCACCAGAGATTTTAAAGGCATGATTAACAAATGGACATTTTTCAACTTTATTAACAATATTTTCAACATCTTTAGTAGAAATAAATACAATCGCAACTTTAATATCAACTTTTTTAATATTAAAGCCCACTTGTTTAGTAAGTAAATGTTTTCGTTCTAACTTGATGATTCGGGCACCTACAGCAGGCTGAGACTTTTCTATCTCCTTAGCGATATCACTATGAGTGATATCGGGATTTTTTTCAATCATTTCGATGATTTTTTTATCATCGTTATCAATTGATAATAATTCATTAAAACTTTTTTTCTTCATTTCCATTTTATTTCATAACTCCACTTTAATTTAAACTTAGTTTTAATGAATTTAAATCTTTTTAAGGAGGGACATAGTGAAAAATAAGAGTATTTAACTTAAGGCTTTTAAGTTATAAATTAAAAAAAATATTTTTGAAAATTTATATAATTTATAAGACATTTGTAAAAATATTAATAATTATTACTAAAACAGAGAATCCAACTAAACCAATTTCTCATAATAATCTGCGATAAAAATTAAAACACCAAAAATAAGACTGAGAATTGCAACTATTATTAAATTAACACTCATTAATATTGAAATTAGGTTTAAAATTTAATAAAGTTGTAGTAATAAACTAAATTATAAAATTCATGTTGGTTTTGATAAAAATATAGGCAATAAAGTCTCATAGGTGAAATATGATTCAGTTTCTAATCATAACATCATCCGAAGATAAAGCTTCAATGAATATAAGGGAAAGATTTTTAAATTCAAAAGTTTTCAAGTTCGTAGAGACAAATTTCATATGGTATGAACATCCTGTGTTTAAACTAAAGGGAAATTTTAATGATAATGAAATATTCATTGGTTTAACAAAAGAACCTTTAATTTTTTTAAATGCCCTAAAATTAGATGAATCAGGGTTAAATCCAGATTTACTTATTTTTGCTAGTCGCCATACATCAAAATCAACTAAACCTGCATTTTTAGTCCATACAACCGGAAATTGGACAAATAATGTGGATTTTGGTGGTGATCCTCAGCAATTATCAAAAACAAGTGCTATACTTCTTAAATCAGGATTTCTTTCCTTGATTGAACAAGAATTCCCACCTTTATTATCAAATTTTTCACTCGATATAGAAGTAACTCACCATGGTCCTACAAAATTAGAAAAACCTTTAATATTCATGGAATTAGGGAGCAGCAAAGAAGAATGGGTTAATGGTATTGCTGGCGAACTACTAGCCAAAGCAATAATTGTCACAATCTTCAAATATTTAGAATTTAATGGAAATAGGAGTGATTTAGTAGGTTTAGGATTTGGAGGAACTCATTATGCTCCAAATTTTCATAGGTTAATCAGAAATAAGAATGTAGCAATGTCTTTTATCTGCCCTAAATATTATGTTCAGCAATTAAATAAAGATTTAATCAGTAAAATGATTAAAAATACTCAAGAAAAAGTTGACTTTTTCATTGTTGATTGGAAAGGAACAAATTCTGAGGATAAAAAGCATCTGATTCCTCTTTTGGAAGAATTTGAAATCCCAATAAAGAAGACAAAAGAGTTTTAGATTTAAAGAAGTTAAAATGTTTTATTGAATCTATTTAGATTCATCCTTTATTTTTTCATAATATTTTACTAAATTTTTAAAAACATAATGAGTTGGAGAAAATCCTTGAGTAGCAGATTTGATTAGAACTTTAAGTAGGAAATCATTGAAGGGAATTATTTCTTTAGGAGTAACGTTTAATTCTCTAATATTATAGAAACTTCTCCAAAATAATGTAGGCCAATCTATTAAAGGTGCTAATAAAGTTTTATATTGTAGTTGTCCTTCTTTAGACAATTCTAATTCTTTCTTTAATTCGTAAAAGTTAGCTTTTCCCTTTTTCTTAATTTCTATTATGCCATCTGTTTTAATTTCTTCCATTATTTTATTTAAACTTGTTAAATCTATATCTGTAATATTTAATTTTTCTAGATTATCCAAAATTTCTTGGTCTGATTGACCTTTTAATTTTATTGTAATATAATTCCTTGCTAATATATTATATTTTATTGGGACTGATTCATGATCCATTTTGTTATATTGTATTAAATTTCCTAAAATTTCTTTAGCTACCAAATATTTCAAAATTACCTGATCCTCCTCAGAAAAATTTTCTTTAAAAAGCTCAGAATCAAAGTAATGGTCATATAATGTCTTTAATAAGGACTTTATAGCATGAAAGCCATCAGCTATAGATTGTGCAACGTTTTTTAATACTTGAATTCTATAGTCAATGTCATTTAAGAATTTATCTTTAACTACAGGTATTTCACGAACTAGATGAGGTTTCTCATTTAATGGTTTTAGATATTCATCCCATTTTGTCTTAAAGCGATAAGTTTGTGTTTTTGCAATACTTGAAAGTTTATATACAACTTCCAAAAGTTTGTTTAAGAATTCTTCTTCAGAAACTTCAGTCATCCACTAAATACCTTAACCTTATTGTATTTAATTTTTTTTTCCCTAATATATATATAAAAATCTTAAAATTTTTAAATTTAAACAAAATTTCGAGACAAAATAATAGGTTCTTAATAATTGACTAAACACTTAAATGAATAAATATTAGTTCATCGTATATATAAATACATTATTTGAGAAGGGAAAGATGATTGAAAAAGAAATAGAGCACATTGCAATTGCTTCAAATACAGAAGATGATTCTGATAAATTCTTTATTGAATTACTTGGTTTGATAAAAACAAGATCATTTGATTTATCTGCGGATCTGATACAAAAATTTTTTGGGGGCAATAAAACCCAAAAGATTGTAAGATATGAAAAAGATTCTCTAAGTTTTGAAGTAATTATTACTAATGATGGAAGTAAAGCAAAAGATATTTTTTCTCATACATGTCTATTAATAAAAGATAGAGATAAATTTTTAAATAAAGCATTATCTATGGGTTTTTTAACAATTAAGGTTCCTAGAATAGATGGAAATGGATATTATCTTTTTATAAAAGATGGATACCAAAATCTCTATGAAATAAAGGAAAAAATATAATAATGTTAATCTTTATAATCTAAGATCCCTGAACTTTTAATAATGTCCATATGATCAAAAGCTAATTCTTTCGATAAAATTTCTGATAATGGTACTATTTCTAATGATGCAGCATCATCTAACGCTTTTGGTTTCTCTTTTCTAGATAGGGGTTCACATAAAAAAGCAATACTAACAGTATGACCTCTAGGGTCTCGATTTGGCTCAGAGAATACATCTATAAGTTTAACAATCTTTATATCAATATTTGTCTCCTCTTTTGCTTCACGGATACACGCGGATTCTACAGTTTCTCCCACATCCACAAAACCACCAGGTAATGCTAGCTGCCCCTTAAATGGGGGATTTTTTCGACGAATTAGTACTAAAGCTTTTTTATTATTTAATAATATTACTGCATCTACAGTTAGTAAAGGTGTAACCGGTTTTGACATAATTAATTTTTTTTTTTTTTTTAGGATGAATTATATTATTCTCTTTTGATTTTTGTTTTATTCATCCCATACTGGTGATGAGAGTAGATGTTCAATTCTAGTTTTCCTAGGTCTTCTAAATTCTGTATGATTTGCCTTACGCTCCAATAATAAAGCTTTCTCAAGATTAATCGAATTGACCATGAATACTTCTAAATCACCCTCATTAAGATAAATATGATTGAAACAAGGTTTATCATCAGCACGAACTTTATTAGAGGATGAAGTACCGCTGTAAAGAAACGTTGTATTCGTTGAATTCTTCCAAGAGATTACATAGGCATGAGGAACATGACGATGACCCATTAAAACCAAATCAATTTCAAATATCTCTGCAAATTCTAATATTTCTCCGGCATCTCGAACAGTAGTAAATTTTTGCCCTGACATTGGAATAGGAATTAAATGATGATGTAGAGCGATTACTCGATTTTCTAAAGTTCTATTAAAACACCTTCCAACAAAATCTAGCTGCTCGTCACCAATCTCGCCGTACGCGATATCATCTCTCGCAGAGCATATTCCAACGATAATAGTATCTTTATCTTCTAAAATTAACCTTGACCTCCTTGGACCTATAAGTTTTTCAAAAAATATCAAGCCTGAATTTTTGGCATCATGATTACCTGGAACTGCTAAAAACTTAGTGACTTTTCTTATTTGTTCTATATAAGGCAGGACATTTTTAAATTGTATGACTCTTCCTTTATGAACAATATCTCCAGTACAAATTACTACATCAGGTTTGGAATCTTTAATATACGAAATTATATTTTCCATGTAATCTGGAACAAATTCCGATCCATAATGAAGATCACTTATATGAATGATTTCAACCATATAATCCCACCAATATTAACTGAAAAAAATGTTCTTATGTTAATTTATTCTTAGATAAAATATAAATTTCTATAGTTTTTTCAAATCATCAGATATATTATTATATTATTTCAGAGTAAAAACTTAAGAAAACATATATTGTTTATTATCTTAAAGAAGTCTTATTGGATTAAAAGAGAATTTCTATTACCTTGTTATTATTTTTTATTACTTATAAAATAATTTAAACAAATAATTAAAAGAAAGAGAGTACAATTAAAGAACACTAAAAAAAAGTAGCTAGATAGCTAGAAGCATATTTTTACGTTCACGAATTATTTGTTCTAACTCATTTTCGGTATTGCAGCTAGAACAGATACCATCAACGTAAATATAGCGAATTTGTCCACACTGTGGACAATGAAATTCTTCATATTTTGGTTTCATACTTCATTTTCACCTCATTTTTATTAAATATTTAATAGGTAATATTTGTTTTTTCTAAACATATTCAAGTTGATTTAATTTGATAATCTTTTCAATATCTTGGTCAATTCTCTCAATAATGCTTTCAATTGATTTTTCAAGCGGAGTTTGATACACTTTTCTCTTTAATTTTAAATATTCTTCTTTTTGTTGCGACAAAGTTAATAAATACCAATTAAACATATATATAGTTTCTCTTACTATTCTTATTAATTATAAAGAAATATATAATTTTAAGTGCTTTCGCCATAATATATAAAGACTATATATTCTATATAGAAGATCTTTTTATTAAAAAAAAGAAAATTAAAGGATTTGGTATAAATAGCAAAAATTTTTGTATAATTTGAAATCTACGCTAAATCTACGCTTAATTTATTTACATTAAATAATAAATTCTTAGACTCTATCAAAGATATAAGAAGGGATTTACTATTAAGTGGATTAATAATTTACTTTTTTTTTTTCTTTTTATATTTTCTTTTAATATATTCATCAAAATTTTTTTTAAAATAATTTGCTACAGAGGAGGTATTTCCTTTTTCATTACTTACATATCCAGATACATAGGTATCTTTTCCGCCACCTCTAAATTTATAATCTTTTAGTTCTTCCCTGATAAAGTTATTTAAACTAATATCAGTAGTTTTAGCTATTTCTGGAGACATCATTCCAGTAACATATGTCCCTTTTCCAATTTCATCAAAAAACCAATTTATAGAATTATTCACATACCTTTGGACATTTGAACTTATATTTTTTAAATCATTTTGATCAATACCTCTGAATGTATGATAAATCAAAGTAAATGGTGTATATTGTTCAGCATTATTATATAAACTCTCGGCAAATGATTTACTTAGAAAAATCCCAATATCTTTCTTTTCCAATTTGTTTTTATTATCTTTCCATTCCTCTAACAATTTTTGAACTTTCGAACTTACATTCACTTTTTTAGTTCCAAGTATTTGAGAAATCTCGGATAACACATCACCTTCAAATTTTTCACTAGAAGTTAAATGGAAATCATTTTCATCCACATCACCAGATTTAAGAGCTTTATTCACATTTTTCCATTTTTCAAGTAACTCTTTTACACGACCTACTAGTTGAATACGTTCAACATGTAAAATAGCTTTCAGTTCATCAAGAATTCTTTTATGTTTTTCTTTTAACTTGTTTGTAGCTTCTCCTGCTACAAATGTAAGTCTAACAATACCATCTTGTATTTTCTGAGATTTTGTGATATGAATACTTCCTGCTTCCGAAGTATTATTCAAATGTGTACCACCACAAGCTTCGACATCTACTCCAGGAATTTCAACTATTCTTAAATATTTCCCAGGTACTGCACCACCTTGATATATAGTCATACCATATTTTTTTTCTGCCTCTGACCGGGGAATGAAACTAAGATTAAGATCAATTCCTTTTTTTACTATCTCGTTTGCTTTTTCTTCAATTTCTATTAATTTATCCCTAGGAATTTGCTCATAATGTGTAATATCAAGATGGGAGTTTTTAAGCGTTTTTTTTGCACCTGCTTGGTTAATATGACTACCTAAAACATCTCGGGCAGCAGCATTTACAATATGAGTAGCAGTATGATGTTGCGAGAGTTGCTTTCTCCATTCTTTGTCAACTTCTATTTTTACAACATCACCCTCCTTGAATTTTGGTTTATCATCGAGAACGTGAACAATATAGTTACCCTGTTTGAATACGTCATTGAATATTTGACCATTTATCTGCCCTATATCATGCATTTGACCTCCAGAGGTAGGATATGCAACAGATCTATCTAAAATAACCATATTATCAATAATCTTTAGAACTTTCGCTTCATTAGAAGTCTCAATATAGTCATAATAGTAAAGAGATTTTGTTTCAGGAATATCTTCTAGATTTAGTTCGATTTCTTTTACTGTAGCGTGGATTTGTTCGGTTTTTTCATGTCTTTCTACTACTAATTTATAAAAATCATCTGGAATCTTTACTTTCAAACCTAATTTTTTAGCTACTACTTTAACCATATCAGGACTTATGCCATTAGAATCGTATAATTCAATGAGGGTGTCAGTGGAAATATCCCCTTTTTTTAATTCTTTTTCCAATATCTTCCCAGCTTTTTTCTTTGTTGCGTAATATTTTTTCTTTTCAACTTCGAGGATCTCTCTAATCTCACCTAAATGATCTGACACTTCTGGAAATAAAGCTTTTAATTCTTCTGCATGCCATTCACATACATCAGCTATATCAATGTTCCAATTGAAAAGGTCAATAAAGCTGATGGCACGTCTAAAAATTACTCTTAAGTTATAGCCACCTCCTACATTAGAAGGTAATTTGCCATCATTTATAGCAAATAATAATGCTCTAGCGTGATCAGCAATCGAATAAAGTCCAGTCATAGGTAATATTTTATCTTTAAGTTCCTTTACTCCAATAGTTAATTCATCTGCAACCTGTTGCCATGCTTCGTCTATATCATCGACTTCATCCATATTTAAGTAAGCAGAATACTGAGAAAATCGATTATATAAATCCAAATCTAATTTAATCTTAGTAATCTTTCTCAATTTTGAGAGAACAAAAGGAAAAACTGCCTCATAGATATTTGGAGTTCCTTGAGAAAACCATGCCACCCGTCCATGCCCAAGACCCATATCTAAAACTTTTAATTTTAAATCTCTTGGACCATCAGATGTTTGTTCGAACATTGTATAGACTTGATTAAATAATTCCACACCTCTACTGAAGAATTCAAGACAACATCCAAATGAACCCCCTCCAACCCAAGAGTCTTCATGTATTGTTATTTCTTCTTTTGGTAAACCTACACCTTTATGAATAAAATCATGTATATCCATAAAAAGTTCTCCCTGATTCCATTCTTCAGGGGAAACAAATGAATGTTGTCCTATCATTACAAAACCTGTGAAATGCGAAGATGTCACACCTACATTTTCGATATCATTAAATCTCAAACAAAATTGAGGAATAACAAGTTTTTTTGCAGGAGGTTCAACTTCACCTGTGATAACATACGGTTGGAAAGCAGATATAGAAGCTATTGTAAATTCTAAGGTAGGGTTCCATCTCGCCACGCAAGGGTATCTTTTAATAGGTACGTAACCTCTTGGCTCCAAAATTTCAACAATCTTCTTCCATACTCCTATAAACGAAAGTTTCACTTTCGAAGGATTGTTTACTGTAACTTGAAATCCCCCAGAACATATCGGATCTCCACATACTTTTCGATCTTTAACTACCGTCCAAAAGAAAGTTCCACAGTGCTCACAATGTTTCCTTAAATATCCAAGTTTTTTTAGCTCTTTAGTAGGAAAATATTTATCTGGATCTTCTGATGCAATCTTTTTAAAAACTACTTTTAATTCCTTATCTGTGTGAGCATCCTTTAATTTTATTTTTTCTTTTTCAGAGAGCACTTTAATCAAATTAAGATAATCTAGTCAAATTTATTAAATAACTCAAAGAATTTTGATTCTCTAATATTAATTCAATTAATATATTATTTCTTAACAATTTTATTTTAGGTTTTCTTAATTTACCTTCTAATAAAAGTTAGTTGTATTGTCAACTCTATTGGTCAGAAAAAACTTTTAAACAATATAAATAATTTCTACTTGCAAAAAATGTCAATTTAGAATTTTAAAGTGAGGTAGAAATAGAATAGTTCATATGTTAGTTACAGCATGGTACCTCCAAATAAGGGACAAGATTTAGTGAAAGTGTATATGTCAAAAGATAAATATTACTTTATATCAGGTGTACCTATTTGTATGAGGTAGTAAAATTAAATTATTCACAAATTAATTATAAGAGAATTCTCAACAATCTCAGAGAATCTTTAACTAAATATTTCCAAGAGACTGTTCAACATGAAAATATAAAAGAAGCAGAATCTTGGTATGAACGGATTGAAAACATTATTAAATCTAAAAATGAAGATTTTACATGTTTTGAAGTCAGAAAAGAAGATGATATTATAGGTTTCTTAATTTTTAGACATATAAATGAAAATTTCGTTTTGATTAGGCATTTTTTTATATTAGATACTGTTAAGAGAGAAGAAGTTGCATTTATTCTATTAAAGGAATCCATTGAAAAGTTAAAAATTGCTAATGAGAGTATTAAAATTGATAATGCTGCATTTACATTTCCAGAAGACTACTTAGTTGGTCCATTAAAAAAACTTGGATACAGTATAATAAAAAGACATAATATGACATTGAACTTAGATTCGTTTGATAAAACTTATGAGTTGTTACCTGAATACTCCTTTGCTCCTTTTATTGAAAATGACTTTTCAGAAATAGCAGAACTATGTGTTGATGCATTTAAAAATCATCCCGATACAACTTTTTGGGAAGATGTGACTTCAGTTCCTAGTTACTTAGAATATTTGAAAAATAGTATGACGACCTACATGTTAAAAGAATGTTCATTTGTTGTAAAAGATAAAAATGGCCAGATCGTTGGAATATGTCTAATTGAAAATGGAGACAAAGAAGGTGAATTTATCATTCAAAACATTGTAGTCAACAAAACACTCCAAAGTAGAGGAATTGGATCGGCTCTTCTTTCAAAAAGCTTGAATAATATTCGAAAAAAAGGTTATCGAAAAGCAATTCTTACAGTTACAGAAGGGAACCCAGCTCAAAAGATATATGAACGCTTCGGATTTAAGATATATAATTCATTTAATATATTATTGAACCAATAAAAACAGTATATTAATTTTAAGTAAGTCTATATTTATCTATTATAGTTCTAAAACTTGAAGTCTCGAATATCCTTCTTTTAGAAAATCATAATCAAGAAGTTCAATTTTTTCAGGTATAATTTTCAGTATAAGCTTTCTTCTTCCACGTACAATTTTTTGTGCTTTTTTAAATTCATCATCTCCTTCTTTTAAAAAGATCAACCTATCTTTACTTGTGGCTGTAATTTGCATACCTTGTATTTTTCCTTCAGATAAAGGCGTATAGATTCCAATACTAACAGTTGGATTCGCTTCAATATTTTTTACCTTCCTTCCTAGAGCTGGACCTACATAAATATTAAAACTATCTTTTTCTACATAAAAATCCATGGGTGTTGCGCGAGGAACATTATTACTACATGTACAGAGAACTAATACTTTTCTTTCACCTAAAAATTTACGAATTTCACTTTTAAGTTCTTCTTTAGGCATTACTTGATTATCCATTTTTATAATCTCAAAATAAATCTAATTTAGATTAGTATTTTGAATGAAAATATATAGTTAAATCTTTAAGAAATATTGAAATAAGATTTGATATTTGTTGACATTAAACTTTTACCAGAATTATCAGAAATGTGACACTTGCCCAACAAATAATCCATTTATAGTTTTGTGATAAAATTAACAAAATTTCTGAATCTTAACGATACTTTTTAAAACAAAAATAATTTTTTATATTGAATGAATTTAGCCGCAATTTTGTTGAACTTGATTTTATTTGCCATATTAATGGCTTTTTTTTCTCAAGATAAGATCGATTTTTTCCCTATTGCTTTAATCATTGGAACTATTTCTGTAATTTCAATGCTTACAGTTTTTAACGTTGAAGAGGGAGAAATTCTTGGATTTATCGATTTCAGCACATTAATCTTTATATTTGCAATACAGATAATTATATTTTTTACGACTCAGAACCGTGTTTTAGAGTACACCGCACTCAAGTTGATTCATATTACGAAAGGGAATAACCGATTATTCTTTTATATGATTTGCCTTTTTACAGGCATTATAGTAGCCTTTATCGAGGATTTAACCCTCTCTTTAATTTTAATTCCACTGATTTATAGGACATGTCGTGTTTTAGACATACCTGCTGGCACCTATATGATGGGAATGACCATTACTATAAACATAGGCGCAATACTCACACCTATCTCAAGTTTAAAAAATTTGATAATTGGTAAGGAATTTGGGTGGAATTTTGCTGATTATCTTGCCAATATGAGTATTTTATTTATAATTACGTTAATATCCACTATTTTTTTAATAGATTGGTTTATATTGAAAAAAGAACAGAAACCAACTGAAGAGAACAAGAAAATCCTATTATCAATACTCGAACCAAGAATAGTGATTCAAAATAAGAAGTTCTTCTATATGACAATCATTATAGTTTTAGCAACGTTCTTATTCATGATTCTAGGATTCAAACCTGCTCTAGTCGCAATCATTTCTGCAGCTATACTTCTTTTAGTTCATTATAAGAATACTCATTTCTCAGATCTTAAGAGTGAGATCTCATGGAGAATCATCATTACATTTGCAATTTTGTTTATTCTTTCGAATTCTTTATCATATTTTGGTTTTTCAGACCTAATTTCAACAGCTTTGCTAAAATTGATAAATAATAATATCTTTCTCGCTGTATTGATGACATTGAGTATCTCTTCTCTCTTGTCAGCATTTCTAGCAGGTACACCAGTTACTATTATCCTTCTCCCGATCTTTTCATCAATTATTGGACATGGATTCTTTCCTAATCCCATAATCATTGCATTTATAAGCGGCGTTAACTTAGCAGGAAATTTTTTACCACAAGGTTCTGCATGTGATCTTTTCACCCTATCTCTAGCAAAAAAATATAATGTTGTGAATTTGGATTATAATCGCTTGTTAAAAAATGGTGCACTCTTCGCATCATTTCATTTTTTAATTGTATTGGGGTATACAATGATTTATACTTTAATTTTAAGTTAAAAGATTTAATCTTCCTCTTTCATCCCTATATAAGTATAAGGTATTGTAAATTCAGTTCTAAAATCCAACAATATTAGATTGGGAAATATTATTATCTGAATCTACAGCAGCTCGTACATATGGAGATATAGGCCCATTAGCTAAGACCATTATTTTTACCTTGGACCCCATATCTGGTTTATTTTGAACACCAAACTTTAATTGAGCTTCTTCTGGAATTCCATCTGTAATGGTAGAGATTATTTTATCTACTTTAGACAAAGGTAACGTATGATCACCTGTAACTGACACTATACAACGCTGAACTTGACTAGTGTCTGGTTTTAAGAGAGGATTATTCAATGCTAATTTTGATTTTTCTACTAAGTCTAAATCATTTCCTACTGATTCTGCAATGCCTACTAAACCTGTTGGATAATTTTCTCGTTTTACGAATATTCTTTTTACATCAGCAAAGTCAATGTTAACTAAACCACAATTATTAATTAAATTTACTACTTCTCCGATATTTCTAATTAAAACTTCGTCCATTATTTTAAATCCTGTTATCATTGGAATTTTACCAACAATTTCCAAAAGATTATCATTAGGAATGGGTATGAGAAAATCAGAATAATTTGCAAGATGTCTAAGACCTTCACTTGCTCTGGCAGCTCGTTGAGTTCCTTCCGATTTAAAAGGAAGAGAACAAAAAGTAACAACAATAGCATTATTATTTTTTGCTTCTTCAGCGATGATTGGCGCCGCTCCAGTTCCAGTGCCTCCGCCTAGACCACATGTTAAAAAGATTATATCGGCACTTAAAATTTCTGCTAATCTTTCTTTATCTTCTAAAGCGGCTTCTGCACCCACACTAGGGTCATTTCCAGAACCTAATCCATTACATCTCTTTTTCCCAATTAAGATTTTATGTTTTGCATTCGAATAGTATAAATCATGGGCATCGGTATTTATATTTACAGTTTCAGCATCATTTATGCCCATATCTTCTAATCTTGATATAGTGTTATTACCAGCCCCTCCAACTCCTACCACCAAAGATCTTATTTTTAATGCTTTTAATAAATCTGCGAGATAGTCATCATCATCGCATTTTGGATTTGAATTGGGGTTTCGGTTGGCCTTTGCTATTTCATTGAATCTTTCTCTTACAGAAGATCGATTTTTAGCTAATTCTGCTAAATCAAAAATTTCGTCAACACTCATGAGAGACTTCTAATAAAATAAAGTTTTTATAATACGAGAACGATATCAGAATAATATATGGAAGTAATATGGGTGTAATATCTTCATAATTAAATAAGCACTTCTTAAAAATATAATCAAATACTCCTGAATTTCTATATATCCTTATTTAAAATAAAAAGTTAAATAAAATTCGATTGATTAAATACGGTAATGTGATTCTTATATCATATTTTATTACTATATCAATTTTTTCGTCTGAAATAAAGGATAAATCAATTGAAAAAAAAGTTTATATACATAAATTTCCATGATCATCATGCTTGGGGTTATTATTTATGGAAATCGATAATACTCAAAAGAACAGCAAAAAATCGGTAAGCATGTCAGAAAGTAGCGACATGATTAAAGTCAGAGCCATCATCAGCTGTTCAAATTGCAATTACAAGAAGAAGTTCAGAAATCAATTTCATAGAAAAGATCTCGAGCTGCTTACGGTAGCTGTAAAAGTTTTTGATTGGTTAACTTGTAACAAATGTGGTGATCTCTTAAAGTTAGATTTAGAGTTTAATGTTTAAATTAAATTTTATATATTAGAGATATTAAAAACATTTTAATTTTTAATTGAAATTTTAATTTATCTATTCAAGTTAATATAATTCATATTTATATCTTATTACTCGATTAAATTCTTTAAATCCACACTTTTTATAAACCTGTCTTGCAGGTGCATTGAAATCGTCAGTACTCACATAAATGCATGAAAAACCTTTGTTTTTTGCATCATTAATAGCAAATTCTGTAATTAAAGTACCTACTCCTCGATTTTGAAATTCGGGTTTTATATGGAGTTCACGAATTTCTGCCCAATTCATGAGATCATCATCAAAGTATGCTGATTCTTGTCCCTTCATTATAGCAATATATCCAACTATTTCTTTATACACTGCTACATAAATCCAGCAATATTTTTTACAATCTTCCTGAACTAAATTGAAATCTTTATCAAATTTCTCAATCTGTTCAAAATCTTTTTCATGAAACTCTCTAATTATAGGTTTAAAATTTAGATTAACCATTGTTAAATTATAAAAAATAATTAATATTTCGATGTATAATTAAAGTACTATTATTTCTTAAGAGAAAAAAGTATTGGCCCTTTATATATCAAGAATTATTTGACCATAATTTCCTCCTCCTCCAGGAGTATACTTTATTTCATTATTCCTGACTGCTTTTATGACTGATGCTATATCTGGATTAAAATTTTGAATTTTATTAAAAGGAATATCAATAAGTATTTCAAATTCATTTCCAAGTTCTCTAATTATCTTTTCATATTCATTTTGGACAGACTTACTTGTTTTACTTTTTATTCTTTTCACTGAACGTATTATATCTATTAGAGGGACTGCATTAGTATAAGGTGGTCTATGATTTGGATGCTTAGGATTCTCATATTGCGAAATCATTTCAATTCTTTCGCTTACACCCAATTTAATTTTAAAATTTTTATTTTTTTCTTCTTTACAGGCGGGACAATTAATCTTATTTTGAGAAACTTGTTGTAAATATTTCAATCTTGAAGATTCGAGATTATTAGTATAAAAAACAATAAAATTTTCTGTAATTTTATATTGGTTAAAGATTGTGTTTATTTCTTTT
This sequence comes from Promethearchaeota archaeon, assembly GCA_048940925.1. Taxonomy (GTDB): domain Archaea; phylum Asgardarchaeota; class Lokiarchaeia; order Sigyniarchaeales; family SOKP01; genus Loki-b32. The sequence goes on from JBHLOC010000006.1 coordinate 36,625, forward strand.
TTTGCTTTCCTAAAAAGTATCCTTCTTCTGCATTTATTACAAAACATATTATAATACTTCCCAAGCTTAGGATGAAGACCAGTATTAAGGAGTATCTTTCTCCCATCTTTTCTAGATAATGCTAATAGAATTTCTTTAAAAGAGGGATTATCAATATCGAACCGATTAAATTCCCGACCTAAAGATCGAGGATCTTGAGAGTGAGCATCACTATTACTCAAAAATGATACATCTTTTAGGCATTCAAGCCTATCTGCTAGATCAGTATTGGCAGATAACCCTAATTCTAAAAAATACACATTTTTTGTTGCGTCTTGATAACACTGTTTTAAAGTTTCGAATTTTCCTTGACGAAATATTGCTTTAAAAGGAGTAAATGCATGAGCAGGACCAATAATACCCCCAGAATTTGATACAATATCGACTACTTCAGGCGGTGATAAATTTACTCTCGGTCTCCCGCCCCATTGATCTAAAATATTTTTTGAATGTGATTTTAAACTTTTTTGTATTTCTTTTACTGAATCAAAATCTGGAAATAATATTACATGATGGATACTTTCAATATCTTCTATTTCTGTCTGGAGGATAAAAAAAACATCTTTATACGAAAATGATCCATCTGTCTCCTTTGTCAGATTATTTTCCATGTATTTGAGCCATTCTGGCTGTAATATATCACCAGTACCAAGAATGTTTAATCCTTTCTTCTTACAAGTTTCTAACATAGTATCTAAATTTAATGATTTCGATACTGCTATTGAATGGGGACTATGTATATGGAGATCGGCGTTAAATATATCCATCAGTTATTAAAACCTTTACTACAATAAAAAAATTTTAATAATGTATTAATTATTTGAGTTTATTTCATAATAATCATTTTATCTTTAATTTGATCAGTTAATAAGATTCTAAAATATTCTAATTCCTTCTTGAAAACAACTTTTTCTAATTTTCCCTCAACTATAACTGTTTCTCCTTCTTTAGCATGTTCACAAAAACGTGCTCGAAAAGAATTTATTTCTAAAATATCTTCCAGATTTACTCTCTTTAAGTTTGACTCTTTTTCTAGGATTTTTATAGCTTTAATATTATATGAGCAAGGTGTAAATATTGAATACTTAGAGTCGGTAATTAATACTTTAGTTTTAATTCTACCATAGTTTTTATATTGATAATCATTAAATTCTCCTTTCCAATCATTAGGGCTTTTAATATATCTTATAAAGAAATCTTTTCCATAGAATTTACCTTGGTGTAGTTTCTGCTGTTCACTCTTCATAAATTCCTTAAATGATATGTTTGATCCGCCAACTCTCCAAGTATAATGTTTTTTATACTCCTCTTGATTGTACATTCTAATTTGATTGGATTCAGCCAATAAATCTATTAATTTTTCTTGAAATTTAAGTGAAGTCTCTGTACCATAGATGATTATGTCAATATCTGAATCTTCTTTATTCATACCAACCATAACAGAACCTGTAATTCCTATTGAATCTCTAGAAATATTTCCTTTACTTATAAATAATTCACACAAATCTTTAGAATATTTTTCTGTTTTAGAGAGATTCTCTTTTTCATTTAAAGCTCGTAAACAGTCCTGGGGAGTGTAAATTTTTTTAATATCGTTATTAAAGACACCTTGTATCTCCGTATCAAGCTCTTTAGAATAAAATATATATTCAGGATATGAATTTCTTAAAAGTGAATAGCGTTCTTCTAAATTGTATACTTTTTTATATTTTGTACCTTTTTTTATTCGGTCTCCCTCTGGATGTGGATAGAACCTTAAAAAACAAATTTTTCTTTGATTGGGGTGAAGTAAGCCCTTAACATCAAAAAATAAGTTGGATTTTTTGGTTTCAATATAATCTCCTTCAATTCCCTCAGGAATCTTCATAACTCTCATAGTTTTGAAAGTTAATATTTGGAAGGAGTTTTAGTTTTAATTTGTGAAGGATATTTTGTTTTAATCTTTCTCAAATCTCTCTCAATTTTTCTTTTTTCATTTAGAAATCTTTGTTTATCCTTTTCTAATTTTTCTCTTTCACGTTTAATGAGATTCTTTTCATTATCTAATTTATCCTTTTCTTTTCCTAGTTTTCTATAGTCATTATTTAATCTATTAAATTTTTCCTCTAAATTTGGAATTTTGTGATTTAAGGAGTTATATTTACTTTCTAATGAAGGAATCTTCTTTTCTAATTCTTTTAATCTCGATTCATGTTGTCTTCTTCTTTTTTCTGAATCTTTTACTTCTTTATCAACCTTATCTCTAGTTTTTTTAAGATCTATTTTTTTTTTTTCAATCTCACGTGCTTTTAGATCAAGATCTTGCTTCTTATACCGCGTTTTTTCTCTTTCTTCTTTTAGTTTTCTTTTTTCATCAGAAATTCGGTTTTTCTCATCAGTGATTTCCCTTTTTAGGTCATTAATCTCTCTATTTAAATTATCTCTTTCTTTAGTTAAATCTTTAGTTTCATTTCTTAAATCCATTAACTTATTTTCCAAATCATCAATAGTTCTGTTTAGGGCTTCTTCTCTTCTTTCCATTCCCGGAAGTTTTGTTTTAATTTGTTTGATGCGATCTTCTGTTCTTATCTTTTCCTTATTGAGCAATTGTTTCTCATTCCCAATCTCCTCTCTGATTTCTTCTAATTTCTCTTGAAATTTTACTAATTCAGCATTTTTTTGATTTAATTCATCATTCTTCTTTCTGATCTTATCTCTGAATTGTCGTTCTTTAGTAGCAAGTTGATTTTTTTGTTGTTCAATTTGATTTTCAACTATTTTTAATTCATCATGTAAGATATCCCTTTTTTCAAGAAGATTTTTAACTTCAAGTTCTTTATCTTTCCTTTTTTTTTCAAGATCTTCGATATTATCTTTGTAATCTTGAATTTGTTTAATAATTCTTTCCCATTCACTCTTTTCTCTATCTAATTTAATTCTTTCTTTTTTTATTTTTTTTAATAACTTTTTATTAGAAAGGGGTTCAATTACCTCGCCAGGTGTTTTCTCTTGTATTTGATACTTGGGAATAGGTTCATCATTCATGATATTTCTACAATTTAAATTATCTTTTAATAAAATTATATAATTATTAGCTCTAAAGTGTTTGCTATTTGAAATTATCTTATTTAAATTTTTCTATGTGTTTATTCGATTTATATATTAATTATAATTTCTATAATTTTTATAAAGAAAATATAAATAAACTATATATATAATTTCTATAATTATTTATTTCAATAGGAATGTAGGTGTTGAATGTATGGGTTTTGATGATAAGTTTGATGAGGAATTTGATGAAGAATTTGATGAAGAATTAGACGAAGATTTAGAGGAACCTTCTTCAAAGACTCCAGAAGAAATAGTTGAATCTAAAACTCCAACCACTAGAGTAGTGACTGAGGGGAAAAAGATTTCATTATACTTTATGTCAACCATTGGACCAGGTGAAAAAAAACAAAAATTAAATGTAAATACAGGTAATAACGTGGGAGACATTAAAGAAACGGTAGCAAATTTATTTGGATTAGATCCTGCTGATTTTCATTTGTCATCAGGTGGAGTTACAATGGATGAGAGCTCAGTTTTAAAAGATTATGATATAAGTGATGGTGACGATATACTTTTAATTCCAGCAAGTACAGCGGGTTAAATTCTTTTTTCGGACAAAAGAAACTATAATAATACTACTTTAGCTTTATTTAGTTTTTTTCTTTCCTTGAGGGAATTAAGGCAATTTCATCATCATCATCAATATTAAAGTCTTTAATCTGAGAATGTTCATTTAATAATATCCCTCCAGAAGAAAGTAGAAAAGTCTCTAGATTATAATCAAATAATCTTCCTATTCTCTCTTTGATATGACCTATTAGTTCACTAGTATCAATTATTATTATTTTTGTTATATCACCAGACTCAACTAATGATCTGATATAAACACGGATTTGATCTTTAATTTCAATAGCGTTTACAGGAGGTGTATAAGTAATTTCATCATTAGATTTATCTCTATTTCTTAACATATTTTTGATTAACACTTTTCTCTCATTTGAATCAAAGTAAAGCATTTCCCGGATAAATAAAATCTTATCCATCTTTGATAAATCTAGTAGGTGTATTTTATTTATTTCATCTTGACTAAAAACAGAAAATATATATTTATCAATTATAGGCATATCTTTATAGGACTCATCAGATTCAACATAATCTTCAATTAAGGGTATAGCGTCAATATATTCTTCAATTATATCAGGTGGTTTCATATTAATTGATTTTAACTCAGGTAAGTATTTCTTTTTCTTTATTTTCTCATCCCAACTGCTTTTAGAACGTATAACTGTATATACTGTACTTGTGGATAATATCGCAACACTACCTATGGTTAGAATGAGAAATAAGGAATAATTTTCTATTCGAAATAGGAAAAAAAAGGCATAAAGCACTATACAAACAGTATAAAGAATAATAACGCTTAAAATTCTATTTTTTTTCCTCATGATTTTTTAATTAGATTATGTTCTGAATTTAAAATATATAATTTAAAATTTAAATGAGATTGGAATAAAATTGAAGTTTTTATTTTTATACACCTTGAATTAATTGGCTAATCTTTCTATAATTCTTTATGTTAAATTTGAATAACTTTCTTTTATTATCTTTCTCAATATTCACTAATTTCAGATCTTTTAAGATATTTAAATACTTTTTAATTGTATTATGATTTTTTTTTAATCCAGATGCTATTTCTGTAATCATTAGTGCTCTGTTTTCTTGATGCATAAAACTAATTATTTTTTGAAGAATTTCTTTCTTTAAATAATAATATAATTTATCATATTTAGGATTTGAATCAAATTTAAAAAAAATTCTATGATTGTTAATTTGTTTTGATCTCACAAATTGAAATTTTTCTAAACAAGATAAGTGCCATAAAGCTTGATTACTTCCAATATGTAGAGCTTTCATTATTTCATTAATATTTGATGGGCTTTTTTTAATATAATTAAAGATCTCATTTCTTTTTGGATGTTCAATAATATTATTTTTCATTAATCTTGTGCCTGGTAAAATAACTCTTTGTTTGATTAAATTCTTTAAAATTAACTCTATTCTATTCTCATTTATATTAGGATTGTACCTAACCCTATTATTAATGAAGGATACAATTTCTCTTAAAGAAAAAAAGGTTTTTTTTGCTAAATACTCTTCTACTAATTCAAGAACAACTGATTTTGCATTATTCAGAGAACTCATAAGCCTATACTTTTATTCCATTGAAAATGTTAGTCTTGTAAGTTTGTATTCTCTCTAAAACAACATTTTATTAAATATATATAATAATAGGCATTCATACAATTTATAATATAATTTCTTATAAGCCCTAATTTGTTGTTTCTCATTTTTAGTATAACAACAAAAAACTTCAAAATCATTCCAATGGGTTTTATAATATCTTTTTAATGCGATCTTATTAAGTTTAAAAAAAATTACAAAATATAAAATGATAAAAAAGGAAGTGTTTTGAATGAGTTTTGATGAATTTGATGAGGATTTAGGTGAGGAGGAACCTTTAAAATCTAAAACTCCCGCCACTAAGACCCCTTCCGCAGGAAAAAAACTTACATTATATTTCATGTCAACGATTGGTCCTGGTGAAAAAAAGGAAAAGTTAACTGTAAATGACAGTAATCAAGTAAGAGATATTAAACGAACTTTAGGTAATTTATATGGACTTGATCCTAATGACTTTCATTTATCTTCTGGTGGAGTTACAATGGATGAAAATAGTTCTTTAAGAGACTATAATGTAAATGATGGCGATGATATTCTTTTGATCCCTGCGAGTACTGCTGGGTAAACTTATATAAGTTTCTTCATAAAATATAATATTAGGGCTTTAAGCCCTTCAATTTTTTTATTTTTTTTTTATTTATTATTGGTGATAATATTGAAAAAGAGTTCAGATTTTTTTAGTAAAGACCTAACATCGGAAGAAAGAAATTTATATGACCGACAATTTAGACTCGAAGGGTGGTCACAGAAATTAGTAAAAAACTCTCGAGTGTTAATGGCTGGTGTAGGGGGATTAGGTTGTGAAATTGCAAAAAACCTGGCAATGTTGGGTGTAGGTCATATAGACCTAGTAGATTTAGATATCATAGAGCATTCCAATTTAAATCGTCAAATTTTGTTTGCAGGTGCTAAATTAGGAGAACCTAAAGCTGTTGTAGCAGCAAAAAAATTAACTGAAATTAATCCTAACATAATTATCAATGGATATCATACTTCGTTAGAAAGATTGGATCCAGCATTATATCAAGCTGCTGATGTCGTTGTGGGGGGTCTAGACTCCATGAATGCTCGGTTGAATTTAAATGCTCAATGTATAAGATTTAGAAAACCTTTAGTGGATGGAGGTGTTTCAGGTTATCATGGTCATGTTTATACTGTTTTTCCATACAAAAATGCATGTTATGAATGTAATCCACTCCCCGTAGGAGAAAGTGATGAGATGGCGGCATGTACAGTAGTAGGAGTGCCAAGAAAAAGAATCCATTGTGTTTTCAAAGGAGATATGGCCTTTAAGGAAGAATTTGACAGGGATCCTAATCCAAAGAACATAGATGACATAAAATATATTCAAAAAATTGCTAATGAACTAGTAAATAAACATAACTTCCCCCCAGAGTATACTGAAGATGATATAGTCAAAATTATTGATAGGCATGATCCAGGAATTATCACCATCAATGCTGTTATTTCAGCATTACAGTCGCATGAAGTCGTAAAAATTCTTCATTGGAATAAAGGTCATAAGGGTATCGGTAAACCTATTAAATCTTATGTTATTTTCAATGCTATGACAATGATGTTTTACCATATTGAAAAGAAAAGAAATCCAGAATGTTCTCAATGTGGAAAAAATGTTCGAAGATTCGTAGTGAAATTAAAAGAAAACTCTCCATGTATTAATATAATCAAAACATTAGAAAAACATGGTTTTAAGTTAGATCCTGATCTCGAACCTGTTATAACATTACTAGATTTTAATGACGTCAAAATAATAGATTTAGAACAAAATCCAATTAAAAATGGTTTAAGAAATTATGAATTTATGACAGTTGCCGGGTTTATTGATGGAGAAATTTTTGTAACCTTAAAATTAAAATAATAATTTAGTCAAAAAATATTTTTTAAAAAAATTTTATAGAATACTTAAAAATTTAACTATTAATTTTGTTATTAAAAATATAGAATAATAAATAGTAAAGGATTGAGAATATGAGTATAAGAAGTAGTCGAATCTCACAAGATTTTGCAGGATTAAAAAAATTATATAAACAAGGAACAATTGTTCAGTTAAAACCATTTAATCCCAATAGAAAGAGTATTGATCATTTAGCAATAACTATTAAAGGTCCTAAAGGTACTGCTTATGCGGGTGGTCTTTTTAAATTAGAAATGAAATTTCCTGCTCAGTATCCTAGGCAACCACCTTTTGTTAGATTACATACTCCAATTTGGCATCCAAATTTTTGGGCAAAACCGAGTGAGTATACAGGTCAGAGGAATATTTGCTTAGCACTTGTAGATCCATCTTTAGTTGGAAAAAAAGGGGGGTGGAGCCCATCAAAAACAGCTGTTACCGTAGTTCAGGCTATAACTGCGATGTTAAATACACGAGGTAAGTATGTAAATCCAACTGATGTTTTTAACAAGAAAGCTGCAATAGAAATGATGAAAAATCAGAAGTTTTTTGAGAAAAAAGTCAAAAACCTTGTTAAAAAGTATGCTAATAAGAAATGGTGAAATTTAAAATGGGAGAAAGAGATTCACATATAGATTCCATTAAAAAAACAATAAAATTGAAGATAAAAGATATAATTAAGAAGGAATTGCTGGAAGAAATCTTTGAAGAATTAAAATTGGAAGAGAAAGAATTAGTTAATGAAATTAGTTCGATGATTTCTAAAAAACCTCCTGAAAAGCAAATAATAAAACATTCAACTACTACACCTATCAAATCAAAAACAATAAAAGAAGAGAAAAAATATACAGATGAAGATAAAATAGAAAAAGAAGTGTATATTTCGGTTAAAGCAATTCTAAAAGTAGCAAGTCATGCCCTAAAGTATGCGAATTCTAAAATTCCTAGACAAAATTGGGTAGAAGTAATAGGATTACTCGCAGGTAAAGTAGAAAATAACCGTAACATCTTACATATTGAAGATTACTATCCTATGGGTCATGGAACAGCTGTTTATGCTGAAATAAAAAATTATAAAAACTATGCTAGAGCTTTTCGAGATATTAAAAAGCAAAAGTTATTTATCTGTGGTTGGGCACATAGTCATCCTTCTTACGGATGTTTTATGTCTAATGAAGATATTGGTACTCAAACAAGATACCAAAAACTTTGGAATAAAGCTGTTGCCCTTGTAATCGATCCTTATCTTATTGATGGAACTTCAGCTGGTTTTGAAATATATCGTGCAGATTTAACCACAAAAACTTGGTATCCTTTGGTTTATGGTATTAAAGGGTCATTAGATATTCGCATGCTACCAGAAATACTAAATTTTATGAATCCGATAATTGAAGGGAAAGCAGTTTATCTCGAATATGATGAAAATTGAAACAGATAAATTTTGGTGATTTTAGAACTGTGGCTAAAATTAAATCTGTGGCAATTGTTCTGGGGATATTTCTATTAATAGCTATAATACATGGTATTATATCAGATTCATTCAATGTATTTGTAAGTTGGATACTAATCGGAATATGGCTAATTTATTCTTTTAAAGTCTTAAAAAATATAAAACAATATCGAGAATTTAATTCTCCTCATAATACTGCTTTTTTTACCATTGGACCTGTATTTATTGGGATCTTTTATTCAACTTGGGGAAATTTTACTGGCATATTAGGCGAGAATCTCCTCGAGGGAACGGGATTATATTTAAGTTGGTGGGGTATATTATTCGGCTTTCCTTATTTAGTATACGGATCTTATTCTTTATATCGGTGTTTCAAAAAATATAATGTAATATATTTTGGTACGAAAGCGATAAATGCTCGTACAATTGGTTATTTACTATCTTTAATAGTTATTTTTTACATTATTTTTTATTGGATAATATTTTATGCTGTTATTGATTTTTATGATTCTATCTTAATCCCTGTTAATTTTTATGCAGATCTTAATCTTATACTCATACTTATTAGTACAATTTTAATTTTTATTATTTCTGGTATTTTTGGCACACAAAGAAGATTGCCCCCATTAACGAGAGATTATATTGCAAGACGTAGAAATAGATTAAATCATTTGACTTCTCCTCAGAGAAATTCAAATTCTAGAAAAAATAGTATAATCACAAATGGAACAACCAGATCATCTAGAATTACACCCACTACTCAAAGAAGATCAACTCAAACGAGTATAAAAACAACCTCTCGAACTGTAAGTAGAAAGAAAACATCAAAGCCTAGTATAATTCCCCACAGGACCATAAGCTCAAGGGACTTTAATAAGTACAAACCAAGAGCGGGGCTTCTTTCGGTAGAGGATTTTAAATGCATTTTTTGTTTTCATTTACCAAAATTGCCAGAAGATAAGGGTAGAGGAATAGTTTTATGTCCAAAATGTAGATATCCTGCTCATGCAGATGAATTTAAAGATTGGATGCAAAATTCAAATCTATGCTCAAGATGTAATGCGATAATTCCATCAAACTATAGAAGAAATCCTAAGATAATCAGTATAAAAAACTATATTATTATCTATAAAAGTTTATTAAAAAAAAAATAAAGAAATTTTGTTAAAAAAATTAAGCACCAATTCTTTTTTTCAATTCTCCAATCGTAGTTTTTAATTCAGAATATACATTATGAGGATGTATTGATTCAAAACTCTCAATTTTAAAAACAACCTTGAATTTATCTTCTAAATTAGGAAATCTCCTTTTTATAAAATTCCTTGCCATTTCCCTTATGACATCTTCTGCAAATAAAGGTTTTAAGTGAGCACTTCTGACAAGCTTAGCTTCATCAGGTCTCTTTAAAACAGATTGCATTTTTCCACTCATACTATCTTCAATTATTTCAATTATATCTAAAACATCAATTTTATGATTATTTAGATCTTTAATTTGAACCATTATTGTGCCTATTGAACGTTGATTATGAGAGCTAAAGGGTAATATATTAAGAAGTGTCTTAACCGAATCATCAGAGATCTTAAGATCTTGTCTATTTTTAATCACACTTGCTGCATATTCTTGACTCATTTCTTTAGCACAGGGACAAACAGTCATACCTACTGCACTTGCTCCGATATAATAATTAAAATCTATTTCTCCAGATTTGCTCTTTTTTACTTTTACTAAAGAACTGATATCATATGCTTTCTGAATAGATCTTTGTTGATCATCCTTAGCTTGGACAATAATTTTGCCTTCAAGTTTCACATTTACTTTTTCTGTGTATGGATGTCTTTCTAACAATTTTCTTGCTATTCTGTCCCCAACCACTTCTACTGAGGGTGTAGGTTTGAATATTACCTCGTTAATTATTTCTTCTATAGTTTCACTTGTTCGAGACATATGTATTCCTCTTTTATGTCCAGGTAATGAAATTAAAGCTGAAATCTTTGGATAAAAAGAATACTTTTTGTCTTCTTGGATTATTTCAACTTTTTTTTCCACTCCAACTATTCCAACTTTATCTATAGGCAGCGCATATCCTGGAGAGTCATCCTGTAAATCTTTTTTAAATTGTGGAATTCAAAATCACCGATTTTTAACATCTTTATTTAAAAGATGTTCCAAATTTAATAATATATATTCAATTATATTATTTTTTGATATTTTACTAAAATACTCTTTAGAAAATTATGTCAAATAAACAATTTTTCAGTGATTTTGGACTTATTGGAGATAATTTAGAGTTGAAGAAAAATATCAATATTGAAATAAATAATGAGGGAAGAATTGTTGAAATTTCTTATGATGATTTAGGGGATAATGATATTCTTTCTATTGAAGAGAAAAAATCTTTAATGATGCCAGGATTCATAAATTCTCATGTTCATATTGGAGATAGTTTTGCGAAAGAAGCGGGTATAAATATGAATCTGGATGATGTTGTTGCACCTCCAAACGGTCTGAAACACAGGCTTCTTGGGTTGATACCAGAGGCGATTAAGATAAAGGGTATGATAAACGCTGTTTTAGAAATGTTATCAAATGGTATAACTTTCTTCATAGATTTTCGAGAAAATGGATTACATGGAATAAATCTTTTAAAAAAAGCTTTAAAAGATTTTACTATAAATTATCAGGTCTTAGGAAGATTTAAGACTTTCAATGAAGTTAAACCTGTATATAAGATTGCAGATGGTATCGGGTTACCGAGTTATTCACATATATCCCCTAATGTTAAAGAGCTTTTGAGAAAATTAATCAGTAAAAAAAAAAAGATAATAGCATGTCATGATTCTGAATTAGTAAGAAATGATACTATACTTGATGATATAATTCAAGATGATCTTGTTAAAATTATTATCCATGGCACTCAATATTTGAATGAAGATTTAAAAATAATTAAAGAAAAAAAGCTTTCATTAGTATTATGTCCAAGAAGTAATGGTTATTTTGGAGTTGGATTTCCACCTATAGACAATATAGTAAAATTAGATATCCCAATAAGTTTAGGAACAGATAATGTAATGGTAAATAGTCTTGATTTGTTTGAGGAAATGCGATATTTATATTTTATTTTCCGAGTTTTAAGTAAAGATAATTTAGAATCAAGGCTTTCTTCAAAAGAATTACTTAAGATGGTAACTGTAAATGCAGCAAAAAATTTTGAGTTAGAAAGCAAGTACGGTTCAATATCAAAAGATAAATTTGCTGATTTTTTTATAATTGATTTAAATGCACCTAATTTTTACTTTCATAAATTAGAAAATAAGAATATTTTTCAAATTATAGTTCAAAGAACTAAATCAGAAAATATTAAGAGGACTTATATCAGAGGAGAACTTGTTTTTGAAAGGAAATAAAAGACCTTATGTAATATTAAGCGCAGCGATGACAATCGATGGAAAAATTGCATCTAAATCAGGAGATCCTGATATATCTGATGAAGAGGATTGGAGAGAGGTACATAAACTTAGAACTCAAGTAGATGCAATAATGGTAGGGAAAGGTACAATTTTAAAAGACAACCCAAAACTTCATATTAAATATTATAAACATAAAGGATATAAAAGAATAGTTGTGGATAGTAATCTTTCAATTCCTCTTGATTCCAAAATAATTACTTTTCAACCAAAATTATATCCTACAATAATATGTACTACTAAAAATTTACCTTTGAAAAAAATTAAAGATTTTGAATCAAAAGGAGTAAGAATTTTGCAATCTAAAGGTGAAAAGAAAGTAGATATTTTAAAATTACTGCCTATACTTTATGATTTAGGTGTGCGAAAACTCTTATTAGAAGGAGGAAGTACCTTAAACTGGAGTTTTTTAAAAGAAGATTTAATAGATGAGATAAGATTAACCATTGGTCCTTGGATGGTGGGTGGTAAAGACGCGATTAGTTTAGTTGGAGGAGAAGGGTTTGATAAAATGTTAGAAGCACCAAGATTCAGCTTACAACAAGTTATTAAAAGAGAAAATTATGCGGTTTTAAGATATATTAGGGGCTAAGAATGAATAAGTCAAATGACCATGATAAGTTTAAAAAATTTTCTCTAAAGCAATTAATAACTAAAGTTAAAGATATTAAAGCTCAATTACCTATAGAAGAAAGGTACACAATTACTTATTCAAGAAATTTCACATTATCACTTTCAAATTATTGTATTAATCAGTGTGGTTATTGTTTCTATAATTATAAAATACCAAAAATAAATAGTGATGGAAATGTTATTTTGCTTAGTCGTGAGAAGATTTTAACCTTAATTCAAAAAGGTTTAGACTTTAATTGTAAAGAAGTACTGTTAATGTCCGGAGAAAGTCCTGATACATTCGTAGAAGTAAAAGCAGAATTAGAAAGTAGAAATTATTGTGATTTTTTTGATTATGTTAAACAAATTTGTATAGATTTATTAGATTTCAATTTATTGCCACATACTAATATTGGTCTACTCACTTATGATGAAATAAAGGAGCTAAAAAGGTATAATGCCAGTATGGGATTAATGTTGGAAAGCACTAATATGAAACTTTTTGAAAAAGGGAGTGTACATGAGCACTCACCAAGTAAATTACCCCGAAAAAGAATAAAACACATCATTAATGCAGGAAAATTAAAAATACCTTTTACTACTGGGTTGTTGTTAGGTATAGGAGAAACTTTTGAAGATAGGATCAATGATTTATATTTAATCAAAGAAATTCATAAAAAATATGGTCATATCCAAGAGGTTATACTTCAGAATTTCATAAATAAGAAAGGAGTACCATATCAACCCAAAAATCCGATTTCAATAGAAAAAATTCTTAGGATTGTAGGAATTGCGAAAATAATATTAGAGAACGATATTGCACTACAAGTTCCACCAAACTTAATAAACGGTTTTGAAAAGGAATTTATAGATATGGGAATTGATGATTTTGGTGGAATATCGCCATTTACATTAGATTATATAAATCCTGAAAGGGAATGGCCCCAAATTGATAAATTAACCCAAATATGTGAAAACAAGGGATATAAACTTAAAGAAAGACTTCCAATTTATGAAAAATTTATAAATAAAAGTGAATTTTGTGATGAAAATATTAAAAAAACAATAGACAATATTAATTTAAATGGAGACAACTGAAGTTTTTAATCATATAAAGAATGATATAAAAGTTATATTAAAAAAAGCATTAATTTCTGAAGAAATCAGTGCTGAAGAAGCATTGAAATTACTTAAAGTAACTGGTAAGGAATTTTTCGCTCTTCAGAATGTAGCAGATAAATTGTGCTTTATAAAAAAAGATAATGTTGTAACATTTATTATAAATAGGAATATAAATTTTACAAACATTTGCTTTCAAAAATGTAAATTCTGCTCCTTTAGTGTTCCACAAGATCATAAAGACGCGTTTTTATTGTCTATTGAAGACATAAGAGAGAAGGTTGTAGAAGCAAAAAGGATCGGCTGCACTGAAGTGTGTATTCAAGGAGGAATAAATCCAAAATTGAAATTCGAATTCTATTTAAAAATTCTCAAAACTGTTAAAGAAATTGAACCTAAAATACATATACATGCCTTCTCTCCTCAGGAAATATTTTTTATGTCAAAATTATACGATAATTCCATTGAAAATACTTTAAAAGAATTAAGGAAAGCAGGTCTTGATTCAATTCCTGGAACAGCTGCAGAAATATTAGTTGATAATATTAGAAAGATTATTTGTCCTAATAAAGTTTCAACTTCTCAATGGATAGATATTATTACTAAAGCCCATAGTTTAGGTATTCCAACAACTTCTACGATTATGTATGGACATATTGAAAGATTGACTGATATAATTAGACATTTAGAGGTTTTAAGAAATATACAAAAAGAAACTAATGGTTTTACAGAGTTTGTCTCCCTACCTTTTGTAAAAGAAAAACCAATTCTATCAAAATTAAAAAATTATCCATTAAGAGCTAGTTATGGAATGGATGATTTAAAGTTATTTTGTGTGGCACGAATATTCTTTAATAATTTTATCGATAATATCCAATGCAGTTGGGTAAAATTAGGACCGAAATTTGCTCAAATTTCTTTAAATTTTGGTGTTAATGACTTTTCTGGAACTTTAATGGAAGAAAATATTTCAAGAAGTGCTGGTGCTGAGTTTGGTCAATATTTACCACCAGAAGAAATAGTACAGATCATTAAGGCAGCCGGAAAGAAACCAGCTCAGAGAGATACCCTTTATAATATATTGAAATATTACTAAGTGTTATTCCATCTGTAAATATTCTAGAAAATATCGCTGAGCTAAAAGATCTGAATTAACCATACCTAGAACTTTTCCTTGATCCACTACCGGCATTGCAGAAATCTGATATTGTTCAAGCTCACGAACAATATCTAATAGAGAAAAATCTGGGAATGCTGTAATAACATTTTGAGTCATTATTTTCTCAATATGGACATCACAACTATTAGAAGCTACCGCTGCTGTTATATCCCAATCTGTCACAACTCCTACTAGTTTATTCTTAGAAAGTACTGCTATAATTCCACTTTCTTTCTCAATCATTAAGGCAGCAGCTTCTTGTATACTTTTGTTAACATTAATAGTCGGAATTGAAATCATAATATCTTTTGCTGTACGTTCACTTTCTTTTGCAGTTAAACGCTGGAGGCTGATGAGTTCAGCGGCAGTACTAGGAAGCATATCAGGATTTCCGGCTAACAAATCGATTAATTCAATCATGTTATGAGGAATAACTTTTTCTCTATATTCTATTCCCGCTTTAAGTCGTGCTTTTGAGAGATCAGCAAATTCATTTGAATGTTCTTTTAACCATTTTTCTACTGATTCACGATTACCTAACATCTCTTCTGGAATTTGTAAATGATCTGGAGTTTTTATAATATGCTCTTGAGCTGCAAATATCACACCTCCTGAATTAACTAAATAATCATTTGCAATC
The DNA here is from genome assembly GCA_048940925.1 of Promethearchaeota archaeon. Lineage (GTDB taxonomy): Archaea > Asgardarchaeota > Lokiarchaeia > Sigyniarchaeales > SOKP01 > Loki-b32. The sequence continues at coordinate 52,297 of JBHLOC010000006.1, forward strand.
ATAACTCCCTTTTCTCTATATACAATTTGTTCCATCCGTATTCGAGCTGCTTTTCTATTAGGATCTGGACTATAAGTATTTGCACCTTCTATTATTAATGACCATTTACCCATTCGATCAACGAGCATCGAAGGATTTTCAGAGCTTCTAACACCTAAATAATTAAAAATTGGAGCTGCAGGAATCATACAAAAAGCATTTTCAAGAAGCAAATTATTTGCGTTTGTAGAAAATTTAGTTGGATGTTTATACCCTTCTGAAATTATTTGATTTTTAAAATATAGGTTAGAAACTAATTTTTTTTCTCTCCAGAGTTTAAATAATTCTCCAATAGGTAATCCAGTTTCATTATATAAATATCCTTCCAAATCACTAACACCTACTACTTTTGCTTCAGGTAATCGTTCTTGTAATGCACGAGCAGCATGAGCTCCTACTGCTCCAAAACCTTGAATTAATATTTTGAGATCATTTGCATAAGGAATTTCCAAATTAGCGAATTGAGTAAGGACTCTTAACCTGGGCATTATTTCCAATAAAGTTTGTAACGCAATTATCACTCCTTCACCAGCAGCTCCAAGTTCATCAATACGATTCCCTCCCATATCAACAGGCTTAGAGAGAGCATTATCTATCCCATTTTCAATTGCAATAGTCTTCATATCAATATCATTAGTCCCAACATCAGGTCCTGGTAGGTATATGTCTACATATCTACGGATTAATTGAGCAAAACCACGAACTATATTCATATGTTCTTCATCGGTGAGTCCCGTTTCTGCTACAATTCCTGCTTTTCCACCCCCATAGGGAAGATTAGCTGCAGCATTTTTTAAAGTCATACCTCTCGCTAAATTATGAATATCGGCAGGTGTTATATTGGGTAACATTCTTATGCCTCCCATACTCGGTTTTCCCATACTTAGATTATCAATAACAAGATAACCACCTATTTCTAATTGAGATTCTTCATCCCAAACACATGCTACTAGATGAGGACCTAACTTATCAGAGACAATGCCAAGTTGAGATAACAAATGCTCATCTAAATTACTAAATTCTAAATAGCACCTTCCTTTATCTTTTTTAAGTCGAGTTTTGAGAGTTGCACTTGGTAATTTTTCTTTAAGAAAGACCTCCATTTTCTTTGGAATCATAACTAATGCCCTTTTAAAATTCGGATTATTTTTATTTAAGTATGTTTACTATAATGAGTCTTTCTAATTTAAAATGTCTGGTTTAATACTTTTTAATCACTTGGATTACTTCTATCTAAAAATAATTAATTAAAACTATAATGAATAAAACTATATATGGAAATTCGTACTAAGAAGCTTCTATTAATTGGAATAGAACAAGCAATACCTTATCTCATTAATAAGTTTTATCAAGAGGATTTAATCCCAAATATAGGGCATTTAATTGAGAATGGGGTCATAGTTGAAGCATATCCATTAGCTCATTTGTTGCAAATTCCAAAGTCTAAAAACTCACATGGTAAAATTCTACAAGAGTTTTTTTATAATAATTAAGTCTCATTATGAGAAAATTTATTTTTTCATACTCGATCTAATTTTTTTTAAAGTTTTAATCATTTTTATTATAAATTGATTTAAACCTAATTTTTATTCTTTTAAAGAAAAATAAAAATTCTTGGTGATTATTATTACAATAAGTATTATCGCAACTGTCCATGTTAGAGAAGGCAAAATGGAAGAAGCAAAAGAAGTTCTAAAGAAAATAGTTCCTAAAATAAAAGAATCTGAGCCAGGAACTTTAGAATATATTCCTCATTCAGTAAAACAAGATCCAAATGCAATTATTTTTTATGAAAAATATGCTGATGACGATGCTATGAAAACACATACGAAAAATTTAGGGAAAAATATGGCAGAATTAGGACCATTATTGGAACCGGGAACGGATATCAAAAATCTTAAGGAAATTCTATAAATCAAATCTCTTTTTTTTATTTTATCATCTTGAACATATAGGTTGCCAATTTGAAAAAATATATCTACATATTTTAATTCTCAACCAACATAATTTTAGTGTTAAATATCTTTTTATTTTACCTTATGAACTTTAAGATAAATTCTATTAAAAAGAAATTAATTTTTTTATTCATACATCTTGTATATAAGGTTTACCTGAGTGTATTGAGAATTCTGCCTTATTTAATTCTCGACCTAAATAGTTTAAGTGATAAACATCTTTTGTTAAATTTAGTTGAATAATTTTCTTACTCAATGCTTCAGCATTATCTCCTATTAATGTATTTTGAAGTTCATCGTCATTTGAAAAAAATAAGACATATATTTTTTTAGAATAGTGGTTAATATATATTCTAAAATACCCGTTCTTATCAGGAATATAAGTAGGATTTTGAGTATTTACTAGGATTGCATTTTTTTCATCAATTTCAGGTACACCTTGACTTGTTTTTCCTTTTGCTTTAAAAACTGATATTCCTTGATTAATAGGGGGCGTTCTATTGTATTTTGATATATAATTTAATTTAACACATTCATTTAACTCTGCAATACCACCTATTAGTTTTGTACTATGCTCAACTGTGAATAAAATACCTATATCTAATTCAATTGCTATGCTAGCTAGTAATCCATTGATTCCAACAGAATCTATGTCCATTAACTCAACCACATTTGAAATTCCAAAGAATAAAGGTAACTCTAAATGCATGTTTTCAGGTTTGGACACAATTTTTCTATATAAGAAATAAGTTTGTAAAGAATTGCAAATTCCAGGGGATATAGGTGTTTCTAATAGAGGATCAGCGATTAATTTTGTAAATCCATAGTTTTGCATTTCTTTAGTTAAAGAAAGGAGATTTTTGACCCTAGAATTAGGATCTTTTGGGAAAACTCCTTTATTTATTATTGACGGTAACAATACAATTGGAATATCTTTTGGGATATTTAAAAATTTACGATAATTTCCAAGGTCAAAACTCAAAACCAAATCAATATCTTTTTTAATGGCAGTGAAAATTTCATCTTTATGCATTGAATCAATACTAACTAATATATTAAAATTATTTCGAATTAAGTTAATTACTTCCTTAACTCTTTTCGGGTCTGGTTTATTGGCTATACAGCCAATATCTATTATATCTGCTCCCGATTGAATATAGTGAGAAACTTTTTTAATGATATCTTTATCAGATTTTTTAGTACAATTAACAATTTCTGCTATAATAGGTGGTGCAATTCCGTGTCCAATTATTATATCTGAGGATTTTTCATTAAGATAAAAAGTGTGCTGGCAGATATTTTTCTTTGCTATTTTAATGTTTTTTAATAATACTTCCTTAAATAACTCATCTCCAGATGTTTCCATTAATTTATTAGCTGGAATTGAATTAGATAATTTAATTTTATGTAAATTTTCTAAAATGATAGGGATATCTGATGCAAATTCGGGACCTTTTTTAATGTTAGCAGAAAACTGTCTTTCTAAATCTTTTGTATCCCATTGAACGAAACCAGGGATTAAAATTAAATCATATTTTGATAATGTTATTAATTTTAAGATTTTTTTTGTTATATTTTGAGTGAGAAAAGCTGAAATCGAGATTGGTGCTTTATAAACTTCTATATTATGTTTTATAATTGGTTGAACAATTTTTGTAATTGATGGATAACTCTGTTGACCAGTAATGATGAGAATTTTAATTTAAATCACTTATCAACTTATCTTTTTCAAATGGAATAAAAATATCATCCAAAATAGAGCCGCTGGCATCCTTAATTTTTAAATTGTTAATGATGGGCTCAAATTCACCCCCAAGAATTCCATTCGCTATGAAAGCAGCACCTTGAGCAGCGCGTTTTGCTATTTGACTATATGATTTCATTATTCTTACGGGAGCAACATCAGATAACCCATTAGTAATTTTGTTTTTAAAATAATTGAGATTAGCACCCCTTCCAGCCAATAATATTTCACTAATTTTATTTTTACGAGAAAAGGAGGATGAAATTCCAAAAACTGCCTTTTTTACGCTTGACAAATAAGCTTTTAGAGCCATTTTTGTCTGTTCATCTTTTTCAGCCAAAATAGTTATTTCTTTTAGACTTAAATCAGAATACCCTGAGATAAAGGCAACACCGCCTTTATATATATTCTTTTTATGGATATTTTTAATAAGGTAAGCAAGTTCGCCATCAAGAGAACCACTCGCTCTGAATCCAAGAATGTTTGAACCACCTATCCCATCTACAACTTGACCATTTTCAATTGCTAACACAGCAGTAAATCCATAACCTATTTCAACCATTATAAAGTTAGTGTATTTAGGAGATACACCAAATCTTTCACTCTGATCTCTAATTCCTGTTACTGTAGTACATATTTTATCAGCAGTACCCATATCAATTTTGTTGATTTTTCGATATCTGGGGACCGTGGGTAAATGCTTAACACCAGGAACTATTATTCCAGGTATATTTTGAGCTTTAATTAACCTTAATATTTTACCAAGTCCTACAAGTTTATTTTTCTCATGTTCTTCAAATTTTAATAATGTGAAGAATATATCCTTTTCTGTTAAATCTTTCACTTTTTTTAATGGAAGTCCAAATCCACTTGGAGCAACCATTAAATCAATGTTATCAACAGATTTTATTATTGTTATTACTTTTTGAGGATTCTGGATTAACTCTTTTGTAGGAATTGATGTGTCTAATATTATTTTATTATTATCTAACCCGAAGAAATCCCATGATTTACTACCAGGGTCGATTCCAATTACTCTTACCACAAAAACTCAATATTAAATTGAAATTTTTATTAATTAGTCAAATTTTTTATTTGTTTTAATAGTTAGCTTCAATAAAAAAAGAATCTGTTTATACTTTTTAGGAAGTCTTTTTAAATTAAACCAAAGATTTTAGATAAAAAACATAAATTATAATTAAATTTCAAAAGTTTAATAAAAATAAGAGTAAATTTAGGTGAATAATATTCCTCTAGTAAAAGTATTTGTTTGTAAGATTTGTGGAGAAGCATATATAGGAGAGAAAGAACCTTCACGTTGTCCATTTTGCGGAGCGTATGAAAAATTTTTTGTTGAATCAACAAAGTATGATGATTCAGGAGCTTGGGATGTTGATTTAAATGAAAAGGATAAAACTAATGCTGAAAAAGCTTTAGAAGTAGAAATATCGAATAATATTTTTTATAAATGTGCAAGTGAGAAAACACCTGAATTAGATGGAAAAAAGATTTTTAAAATTCTAGCAAAAGTAGAAGCAGAACACGCTTCAGTTTGGAAGAAAATTCTCAAATTGGACAAGGTAGAATTTCCTAAATATGATAAGTGTGCCGCAGAATACAAACCAAACCTTGAAGAATCCCATGCAAGGGAAGATAGAGCAATAAAATTCTATAGTCAAGCTGCGGCTGATGCCGAAAATCCACGTGTAAAGGAAATTTTTGAAGCGTTTGTGGATGTGGAAAGAGATCATCTTCACTTGTCAGAAAAAAGATTGAAATAAAATATTTAATTAATTATTTTTTATTTTTTCTTTAAAAGAGATTTTTTTATAACTGATAAGAGAAGAAATGCAAGATGATATAGTATTTTTAGAGTCTTGCAGAATGTAAATTTTATTTTCTTTTTTGTATTTTTTTTAATTGGTGAATATTTTTATTGATTGATTCAGTTGAAGGATTCATTTTTGAAATACAAAAGATGTCAACTGAAGATGGCCCAGGTATTAGAACAACGGTATTTTTTAAACAATGTCCTTTAAGATGCAAATGGTGTCATAACCCAGAATCACTTTTTAAACACCCACAGTTAGAATGGTTTAAACATAAATGTATTGGATGTAAAACATGTATAGAAATTTGCGAAGAGCAGGCATTATTTTTTAATGAGGAAGGATTACTAATTGATAGACAAAAATGCGTAAATTGCGGAAGATGTGCAGAAGAATGTCCGAGTACAGCATTGCATATGATTGGCGAATACTGGGATTTAGATAATTTATTTCGAGAGATAGAAAAAGATAAAGTATATTATACAGAATCTAATGGGGGAATTACAATATCAGGTGGAGAGCCAACGGTTCAATCTGAGTTCACTCTCCACTTTTTAAAAAAATGTAAAGATAATGGCATATCAACAGCGTTAGATACTTGTGGATATGCATCAAAGAAAATTTTCGAGAAGTTATTACCACATGTTGATTTAGTTCTTTTAGATATTAAAGAAATTGATAAAAAAAAACATAAAGCATATACAGGAGTTACAAATGATTTAATACTGGAAAATGCCATTTGGATTTCTAAATATGTTCAAAAAAATAATAAAGAAATTTGGATAAGAACACCAATTATACCAAAATACACTGGAACTGATGAAAATATTAAGGGTATTGGAGAATTTATAGTCAACCAACTAAATAACATTCCTGAACGCTGGGATTTATTGGCTTTTAATAACTTGTGTAGTGCAAAATATGAAAGATTAGATATGGATTGGGCCTTAAAAGGTTTTTCAGTGATATCGAGGAATGAAATTGAGCATTTCTGTAAGATTGCAAAATCAACTGGTGTAAAAAATGTGCGATGGTCAGGTTTAGTAAAAAGAGAGGAAAATAGTTATAAAAATGAATAATTAGATTGATAAAAATATAATCTTGATGCTTCTTATGAGTTTTAAACCAGAATATTTTGGGCTTAAAAGAGATTGTTTATATGAAATAATAGCGACAACTTATTCTATTACTGATAATGAAAAGGCTATTCACCCTAATGCTTCTTGTATGGGGATAAGATTGATTGATAATAACAATTTACAGATCATTCCTTTTTATACTACATCTACCTACAAAAATCTAAAAGCCAATAATATAATTGCTATTAATTTTATTGACGATATATACTTATATGCTCTTGCTGCATTAAAAGATCCACATTCTTCTATAGGTTTAATTGAATTCCCCTCAAAATATTATTCATACAAATATTTTGATTTTCTCGTGAGTGATATACCATACATAAAGAAAGCATGGGGTTTATTATTGGGTAGAGTCCTACAAGAATTCCAAAAAACTAAAAAAGATGAATTAGGAGATATTAACGTGCCAGTGTTTAAGTTAGATGTTATTTTTAACAAAAAATTTCATGAGTCTTATAAATTATTCAATAGAGCAGAAAACTTAACCTTGGAAACAATAATTTTAGCAACTCGCTTAAAAATTGCTAAGAAACAAAAAAATCAATATCTGTTTTCTAAACTCTATGAAAAAATGAGAGATCATATAGAGAATATTGAAAGGTTTGGAAAAAATAAAAAAGTATTAAAAACTATTGAATTGGTAAGTAGTTATATGAAAAAATTGATGGAGTAATTATTTTTCTTTAATTTTTTCGATAAACATTAATGGATATTCTAATTCATCAATCCATTCGACTTTTGCTACCAAAAAAATAGATTCATACTCAACAATTAATTCTGCTTTGATCATATTCCTTGTAATCTCATCATAATCAAATTCAGTCCTCTTTGTTCCTGATATTTTTTCCCGATTTAATTGAATTTCTACGGATTTTACATAGGGCTGACATGAAATAGCCGATTCTATGCCTCTTTCTATGGCACTTATAATTTTTTCGTCATTCTTAATAGGAATTCCGCTAAGAATGTGATATAATGCACCTAGTTTAATACCTGTTTCAAAACAAGCTCTTTCTCTCTTACTGAGATCAGGTGAAAAATAAATTCTCGTATTATTTATAGGCATTTAAATTCAATCTAAATAATCTATTTTAGCTCCTATATTATTAGGTTTACAAATATAAATATGACCTCCTCCATTTTTTTGATTCTTTTGAACACTCTTTAATAAATCTACTGCTTCTGATTCAGATTCAACAATTCCAAAAACACTAGGACCAAAAGATGACATTCCATATGCCTTTAGTCCGTATTCTTCAAAGAATAATAATAAGTCTTTTACTATCTGGTGTTGTAAACTAATCTCAATGCTTTTAAAGCCAATAGATTGAATTCGTTTTAAACCTTCCCCAAAACCATTTAAATCATTTTTAATTAATGAAGGAATAATTTTCATAATAATTTGATGAGATACTTCATTTACTTCATTTTTTGGAATTGGGGAATAATTTTGAAACACCCTAACTTCTTCATCACCATAGGCTCCTTTCTTTATACTAGGAATTACTAGTACAAATCTCCAATTCTCAGGGATATCATGTCTGAAAATCGTCAATGCTGGATCGGCTAATTTTGATGCTGATGAAGGTAAATATGTTTCTTTTTCTTTACCTTTTCCAAAATCATGTCCACCATCTAAAATGAAACCTCCAGTTTCAAAACCCCTCCAACCTATTCCAGAGGTACCACCCCTTTCTACTAGTTTAGTTAATTGGTTAGTAGATAAATTAGTAATATTCTTCAATTTCGTTATAGCAGTGGCAATAGCTAAAGATAATTGAGTTTTTGAACCTAAACCGACATGTGAAGGAAAATATCTTTTAAGATTGAAATGAAAGTTTTTATTACTAATATTAAAAGTTTTAAATACCTTGGAAGCTATTTCATTTATAACTTCAATTGATTCTCGATAATATTTATGAGCCTCGATCTTAAATTCTTTAGCATTATTAGAGGCTTCAAATATAACATTAGGACGGTCTAACATAAGACCAATACCGCCATCAACTCTTCCAGTATATCCATTCTCGTCTATTAGTGAAAGGTGAATCCTACAAGGAGTTGTTATTCTTAAAGAAGTCATATTTTTTTTTTTTAAAAAAGAACTTTCAGCTATAAATAGAAATTTTCAAAATAATTTAAATGTATTATATACTTTTATTGATAGATTTTAGTGATTTAGAAGGATTTGAGCGATATGAGTTATTTAGAAGGATTAACAAGAAATTTAATAAAGAAGGGTTATTCTAAAAAGCAAATTCTTGAAAGATTAGTACAAGAATATAAAGATTTTAAAACTATAAATCAAACCTCTGCATTTAAGTTGGCTAAAGGGATATTAAAGGAATGTCAAAGAATTGATATAAATGTGATACATGATCTTTTCATTAAGATTTTATTAGATGTAAATAAAGCTAATGTATCAGTTGGGAAATAATGTGTAGGGTGTAGAGGTGAAGGAGATTTCTTTGTACATAAATTATTAGCTGAATTATCAGAGACTAAAACTAATAATTTTCTCCAACTATCACTTTTCAATTATTTTTGACTTTTTGACTGCCCTGGCACTCATGACGCTTTATCTTGCAGTTAACTGATTTAGCTTGATAATAAACGATTTAGTTATTCTAAATTATAAGAATTCTTATAAAGATTTCTCAAATAAACTGCAGGAAAGTGAGGTTAAATTGCTCATATTTGAGAACTATAAGACTAAAGATATTATTCCAAAACACCATGGCAGAGATATGAACAATAAAGATGGTAATTTAGATTGTTGGAATAATATTTTAAGTAGTGAAGAAATGGAAACTTTTGATGAGGAATTATTACTTCACGGTCCCTATTGTCAAGCAGAATTAGAATTAAAGTAAAAATATCTCAAAATAACATTACATTTATGGTGAATTATGATTATATTGAAAAAAAGGTGAATAATTTTAAATTTAAATATGTTCAATATTAAATGAGAAAAAAATAAATTTACTTTCAAAGATGAATTGAAATGGGTATTATTAAAGAAAGATCTTGGTTTATCCTATTAGGATCTGGAATTCTAACTATCGTAGCAATGTTCATACCTTCAATCCAACTTCTAACAAATTATGAATTTTATTCGTGGGTATGCGGATTATATTATAGTACAGAGACAGGACTCGGTTTCGGTGGCATAGGATTTATAACCATTTTAGTTCCATTAAGTGCAGTATTATTATTACTCGCAGGATTAAAAAATAAAAAGACAAATACTCACAATTTAGATATCTTGGGATTGATTGGAGGAGTAACTCTTATATTTGTAGCGATCTGGCGTTTTATTGCCGTTATCAGTTATAGGATAACAGTTATCGATATCCCGATATATGTTATTCTTATTGCGGGAGTACTAGGAATGTTAGTAGGATTAATAGGTTTTAAGGAAAAATCCTTTAAGGTGGAAGTGCTACAATCGGATTAATTTTTTTCTTGTAGGGTATTAAGACCATCATAGTAATCTATCTAATATCTTTTTTTCTTTTTCTTATCATACTCAAACTAAGACTAGTTTGAATTGGAAAATAAGGCTATAAACACCCACCATCTCCCAGAAAGCCTTTTCTCCCTTATAAAATTAAAAAAAATCACTATGATTGAATCATTTCCTGAAAAATAGCTTGGATATCATCTTATGTTTATTCAACTTAAGTTCATTGTCAAGATTATCAGATCCATAAAAAAAGGGGTCACTAATCTTAATTATGAATGAGTGTGACCTGCATAGCATTGGAACTTCAAAATATTTTAAGTAGTGTAAATTTAGAAACGCGCAATGAAGAACTACTTTATTATTGCCCAAAATAATTTTTTCGATGATTATTAGATGTTATTCTTCTCTAAAGTTTGGAATATCCTTTTGATAGAATATTTGAGCAATCCAATCCCTATAATGGATAAATTTTCCAGTTCCTTTGAAGTTTACTAATGGTTGATGCATTCTGTCAAATTTAACATAATTAGAAAAGACAGGGGTAAGGTTATTACAGTCTTCACAAAAGGGTATAATTACTGATTCTACTCCTTTTATTATAGTTTCCGACTGTCCTGGTGCTGTAGCACCGTCTGATTCTGTAAACCTATGGCTAAATTTGGTTGCTAATAAATTTTTTCTTGAACCGCATCTTAAACACTTTAATAATTTCATTTTTTCAATTGAGTCATAATCAATACGTAAAAAGAAATCTGATGCTTTTCTAATTGCTCTAATTAATCGTTCATATTCACTCCTTAATTCATTATTCTGAGAATCAAGATTAATCGCCTCTCCATAATATTTTAACGCTTTTTCCATTTCTCCTCTTTTTATACATAAAATTCCTACTTCCTGAAGTGCATCTGGTGCATTAGGATTATATCTTAACCCTTTTTCAATATTTTTAATTGCTTTATTGACTTTTCCTTGTTCAGCATTATTCATCCCTATGATATAATATTTTTCAAATTTTTCCATGTTAACTTTTTTCCGTATTTTCTTTGAATAAATTTTAAAATAATAATATACCAATGAAGGCACAAGGATAATTGAAATAATAACTATCCAAGCTATTGCGGGACCTAAATTGTTCCATATAACCCAAATTATCCCCAATATAACAGTAAAAATCACAATTCCCCCACAGGTAATTAAGCTTTGCTCTAAAGGTGTACGGTATTTCTTTGGCATTTCTTAATTTATTACCTCTAAAATTATTGTCTACTATATTAAATTCTGTTTTTAAATATTAAAATATTATTAAAATAATGAGCCTTTTATATTTCCCTTAACATTAAGAGAAATTAAGTTATAGTAAATTAAATAGATCTTATATTAGTAGCTTTGATTTTTGAGTTTTAAAGTTTATTTATTAATTTTTTACCACATTTTTCACATATATATAAGTTCTTATCTTGAATATGATTACATTTATTACAAACAGTTTCAGGATTTTGTGAAAATAAATCTCTTATCTTTAAAAAAAGTTGTTCTCTTTTTCTTGTAAAATCATTAAAAGTTTCATTTTTATCTTGCTTTGGTAAAAGGGAGAATTTAATTTTGCATATTTTATGTAAGGTAATTGTACCCTCTTTTTCAATATAATCATAATTCATCATAAATGTAAGGTTATTATTCTGTATTATATTATATGGAACCGTTAAGGGTATAAAATGAAGATAGGAGCAATATGCATCCTTAAATCCAGATTTGTCGTAAAATTGTTTAATCGCAGAATGGAAGGCATCTTTTCTTTTAAAAATTCCATGTGCTAAACCATAGGCCACTCCACTCATTAAAGCTCCTGCTACAGTACCATATGGAGACATTTCACTTAAGCCATGCGCTCCACGATAACTTTCTTTTCGCTTCCAAGTTACGATAAGTATTCTAATATTAGTAATAAAAATATGACCATCAATGTGCATCTTAAGTTTTGGTAGGTTAAGAGTCCCAGGAAAATCAAGAATTATTTCCTCTTCTTTCTCTTTATGTATGAAGATTCTATTAACAACATTTTTTTCTATTTTCAAAATTTCTTTTCCTGGAAATTTCTTTAAAAGATTTGATATTAAGATAGGATAAAGTCCATACCAAAAATAATCTGGAGATTGACTTGAAGTAACTATATATAAAAGTTCACATTTTTTTATTGAATTAGAAGCATAGAAACGAGTGAATTCATCAATAAATTCTTTTACCCATTTTTTTTTGATCCTTTTCCCAATCACATCATAGCTCATGATAAATTTCACATTTGCTTTATTTTAAAATTAAGATAAGTAAATTTTTATTAATTTCAATGATTTCTGCACTATTTGAATTAAATGATATTAATATTCTAATTTTAGATTTTTTCTTTATAGTAATCAATTTTTAAATTTCTGAACACCTTTATTTAATATTATGGTTGATCCTATTAATAATCCCTCAAATTGTGGTACCGGATAATATTTTAATAATAAAAATTTATCATTATATTCACCTTCAACATAAAAGTTTTCAGAAGGTGCCACTGCTATACCTAAACCAGTATCATATTGTTAACTACCATAAGTTTCTAACCATTTAAGAATTCCTTGATTATTATAAACCAATGTTAAAATATCAATAGATCCTGTATTAGCTGAATAATCTATTCCTGTAATATATATATTTCCCGAGAATCCAAATCAATTCCTCGTCCCCATTCAGAATCCCCATCTCCATATTGTTTTTCCCATCGAGTCCTGTTATTAGTAGGCATTTATGAATTAAACTTATTCCTGTTCTTGCATTACCTAAAAGAAAAAGTTTTCTTTTACTAAATTTTCTTTTATACTTTTCAAGTGTAAATTTACCTTGTTCTGTCATTAAATCTCCCTCTCTATAGAATTCTTTCTGTTGTAATCTATTAATCATTTGTTATAAGTATAATGACTTCAGCTATCTAGATAATTATAAAAAATTTAATTTAGAATTGTTTATCCTTTTTAATATTAAGAAGTTCTTGAAATAAGATAGACTTCTTTTTGATAAAAAAATTATATTTCATTAAGCAAGATAACTTATAATCTCTTGATTCATTATTAATTAAAAAAAACAGAATTTACAATTAAGGGTTTTACTTTTGAGCGATTTAGAAGGATTAACTAGGAGGTTAATGGAAAAAGGTTCTACAAAGGATGAAATTATTGTACGGCTTGTTAATGAATATATGGATTTTAAAGACATTGATAAGGAGTCTGCAATCTCACTTTCTGAAGCAATTTATGAAGAATGTCGGAATAGCGACATAAAATTAGTGAGTGATCCCTTTATGAGATATTTATTAGATATTAATAAGGCAAATGTGACCATTGGAAAACAAGGAGTGGGTTGTAGGGGATCTGGTGATTTTTTCGTTCATAAGCTCATTGCAAAATTATCTGAAACCGAGAAAAGGGCATATTTATCGCCAAGCTCCTTAGATGATGCTGGTGCTGTGAGAATAAGTGATATTGAAGGATTTAAAGCTGAAGATGAATTAATCATTGTATCCAAAATGGAAGGAATTCATAGTCGCCTAAGTGACTTTCCATTCTTGTGTGGTTTTCACGTAAATTCGCGTAATAAGTTTGCGTGAAGCGTATCGAGAGCCGCACTAAGAGATCTCTATGTTAAAGGTGCAAAGCCTATTTCAATTATGATTGATACGCATCTAGGAGATGATGCAGATGTAGGGAAACTTTTTGATTTTATGGCAGGTGTTTCTGCAATTTCAGAACTAGCGAAAGTTCCAATTACAGCAGGTTCAACACTTCGAATTGGAGGAGATATGGTTATTGGAAACCGCTTAGTTGGAGGAATTAGTGCTGTTGGAATATGTTCTCGAGTTTTAGCAAGGAAGAATATTAAAGTTGGCGATAAAATTTTAATGACAGAGGGATCGGGTGGAGGGACAATAACGACAACAGCAATATATTCAGGTAATCATCATATAGTAAAGGAGACTATGAATATCAAATTTCTTGAAGCTTGTGAAATTATCTTAAATTCTGAATATCTTAATGAGATTCGTGCTATGTGCGATGTTACAAATGGTGGTCTTAGAGGAGATTTATATGAAATTAATTATGAAGCTAATTGTGGTGTTAATATTTTTGAAGAAAAAGTAAGAGCACTTGTAAATCCAAATGTTCTAAATATGCTAGAAAAGGTTGGAGTTGATTATCTAGGAGTTTCTTTGGATGCATTATTAATATATTGTTCTGACTCTATATCTCAAGAAATTATAAATGATTTAAGAAGAAATAATATTAAGTGTGATGAAATAGGTTCTGTAGATGATTCAAATCAAGTTTATATTAGTTATCAAGGTAAGGAAAAAAAACAAATCCTTCCAAAATTCAGAGAATCTGCATATACTAAGATAAAACAAGAGATTGGAGAGAAAACCCCCAAGTCTCTTGAAGTAATGGAAAAAAGTGTTGAGAAAGCAGCTATGGAAGCGTTAGAGAAGCGTAATAAGATAATAGAATATATTTTGAAGCAAGAATAAAATCCAGATTTATTAAAACTTACTTATTAGTCTTTACAGACAAATTATGAATTAAGATTATAAGTTTAAAAATTGTAATTTCCTACCTATATTCTATATGAATGAAACCAAATATTTTCTTTATAATCTTAATAATGTGGGAATTCAATGGTATTTAAGCAGTAATAAGAATATAGATGACAAAGCTTATTCTCCTCACTTACAACTTAGATGCTCAAATTATGTAGATCCTTGGGAGGATAAATCTTCTCATTACCACTCAAAATCACAAGAAATCTTCATTTTGTTAGATGGAGAATTATGGATGATGCTTGATGGTGAACCATATACTATACTTAGAAATAATCTTTTACTTGTTCAACCGGGAGTTCCTCATATGATTATTGGGGGAAGAACAAAAATTCGACATTTTGTACTTAAAGTTCCACATCAAGAAGATAAATGGATTCAGCACAATGAAAATATTAATTATGATACTATAAAAGTTAAAATGGCAGAGAATCATTATAAAAGCGATATTGATGGATTAAAAGGTTTTTTTGCAGATTTAAATGATAAAAAATTTCAGAATAATTGGTTACTTGGATATGGAGAAGCAATTTATAAAACTAAACACCTCTGTTTAGCTTATATGGATTTGAAGTGTGAACAAGTTTATAACGAAATGAATCATATTGAAACCTATCATTTTCATGAAGAGTCTACAGAATGGTATTTTACGATAAAAGGACAACAGAAATTTTTAATAGATAATAAAGAGATATCTGTTGATCCAGGGTATCTATTAAGAATGCCTGAAAAAACACCTCATTTATTATTATCCTATTCATACCCATTTGAAGGGATTACCTTAAGAACACCAGCAATACCTAACGATAAGATAATATTAAATAAATAAGGCAAGTATTTGATTTAAGAGTCTGAAATTAAATCTAATTTTACGGTTTTATTTTTATTTTTTATTGTTTAAATCCAAAACTTCATTCATAGAACCTGATCTGAATCCCTCAACATCGATTGTTATATATGTAAATCCAATTTCTTTCAGTTGGTTTTTTATTAATTTTAAATTTTCTACATTTAGAATTTTAGGTAAATCTTCAGGCATAAATTCGATACGAGCAAGAGTTTCTTCATGTAATCTTACTCTTAACTGATCCAAATCAAATTTACTTTTAAGAAATTTTTCAGATTCCCTAATCATATATAATTTCTTTTCATTAATAATTTGACCATAGGGAATCCGAGATGAAAAGCAAGCCATTGACGGTTTTGATTGAACATCTAAATCAAAATATTTGCTAATTTCTCTTATTTCTTTCTTATTAAGATTGCAATCGATAAAAGGAGTAGAGATATTTAATTCTTTTAAAGCTTGCATACCAGGTCTGTAATCCGAAAGATCATCAATATTAGAGCCATCTAAAATTGTATCAAAATTTTTTAACTTCTTAATTTGAAGAATCTCATCATATAAACCAGTTTTACAAATATAACATCGATTTTGAGGGTTACACCTAAAATCCTCATTTCTTAAAGGATCCCTATCAATTATCATATGAGGGATGTTATAAATTTCAGCGAATTGATGTGCTTCTTCAATTTCTTCTTCAGGATAAAGGTTTGAACGCTCAGTCACTAGTAACGTCTCTTTAGCATACTTTTTTGAAAGGAAAGCTAATAGAGAGCTGTCTACACCTCCTGAGAAGGCAACTATTACTTTTTTGCTGTCTAAAAAAGAAATTAAACTTGCTAACTTTTTTTCAAGAATATCAGATAAATCCATAACTATTTCACTAATAATTAAGAATAATATCTAATATAATGAAAACTAAGTTTATAATTTAATATTTTTAAAAGATAAGGAAATTTTCAAAAAAAGATAAATAATTAGGTCACATTAAGAATTATCAATTATTACTTCCCCTTATTTTAATAAATCATTATATATACAAAAAACAAATAGGCTTTCAAGTTCGGATTATATTAGTTCTGATTATAAACTAAAATTATTATGGCTTTATACTTAAGAAAAAAGTATTTCTCGACATTTTTGTAATAAATCTTTTATATTAAAAAATAATAAGAAATCACATGGAAAAAAAGAAAATAATTATACTCAGTGTTGGTGCAATAATAATATTTGTTGTTCTTTTGCTTTTTGTTATTTTGCCCTTTGCGGGTGTTCCTGTTATACCTGGTACTGACTATGGTGGATGGCGCCCCCAGGGTAATTAGGGGATAATGATGTTAGATGATAAAAGAACTTTTATATATTCAAGGAAATTAACCATCTAAAAATATTGAGCTTGAAATCAAGAAAAGATATTAATCTACATTTCAGTATTATCATTTTATAAGTATAAAAGAATTGGGACTATTATAAAAAAAAAAGAAAATAATAACAATTAGTGTTGCTGTAATAATCTTATTTGTTATTCTTTTACTCTTTGTTATTTTGCCCTTTGCGGGTGTTCCCGTTATACCTGGGACTGATTATGGTGAACCCACGAGAATTTCTAGATATCGTTGTGTTCCGTAATGTAAGCTAATAGATTGTAAAATTTAAGCACCTTAATACATAGCAAACTTATCCAAAGTTGCAATGCTTAGTTCAGATTATCATTTAAGATAGTAATAAATAAAAAAAATTATTTTGCTACCATTTAAAGTTTGGATTAAAAAAGAGAAGTGTGTTTAACTTTTGCAACGTAATAAATACTAAAACATAATACCAGCCAAGAGAAGAAAACATCATTATCCATTCAAGAAATTGTCTTGTTAAAGGTGCTGGAGCGATTAAAAACATTATAGTTGCTGTCGATGGACCTATTATCATAAAGTATCCAATAGTTTTAGGGAAAATTCTTCTTCTCAGTACTATTGCTAGTCCAGTGAAAAAAGCACCAAATGCGAACCCACCAAATGCTGAGGTAGAAAAATAATAATGGATATCGAAAGGGGAACGATCTAAACTAAAAACTCCTACAAAAAACATTCCTATAACTCCAAAAAAAAGACAAACCACTCCAATATATCCAAATATTCTCCTAAACAAAACTGTGTAATGTTCTTTCTTTGAATTATCTAATCTAAGATTTTGATGTGAGCTATATAATCGGCTTAAATTCAAAATTAAAGGGATTATGAAAATTGCTGACAAAATACATGTCACATCCAAGATAAAGGGAGCTGGTGTATATCTAGTTGATCCTAAATCACTTATCCAATTATACCATAAGCTATACTCCATAGGTCCATAAATTTTAGCTATTATGAGTCCAAAGATTAATCCTGGCAAAAACGTCAGCAAGGTTATATAAATACTAATTTTAACTACTTTTGGCTCAGTAAGTTTATTATAAATATATTTACTATTTTTTTTCATTTTTAAAAAAATTGGATTGAAAAATTCCAAATATAAATTTCTTTCCTTCATTTTTTTTTTACCCTTATTATTATTTAATTATAAATTCACTCATATTAAATTTTCTCATATCTGAAATTTAATCCAGATAACACTTAACCCAACTTCTTTAAGAATTTTATAAATTATATCTATTTATTTATTTTGATTTCAAAAAATTAAATTCTAAATAAATAAAAATAATAATTTCCTTCTATAATTCTTGAGGATAATTTATTGGAATCCGAATTATTTAATTTTTTTGATTAGATAAAAAAAGAAAAATGACTAGAAGGGTAAAAGAAATTTTAACAAAGTGGCCTTTATCGTGTATAATTGGATTTTTACTTGTTATCTTATCTTGGGCTTCAATGTCGATTGCAATCATATTAGCTCCGCGTACTTTCAATCCCTTTAAAAATTATATGAGTAGTTTAGGTAACTCTTCATTTAATCCTGATGGAGCTTTTTTTTATAATGTCTCAGTAATAGTTTCTGGATTTTTGTTTACACTTTTTTTTCTAGGATTATCTATGTGGTATACTGATATAATAATAGATAAAAATATACTAAGAATGACTCAAATGTTTGGTTGCTTATTAGCTTTTACAATAATATTAACAGGAATTTTTTCTGAAGATTTTAAGCCACAGCATATATTCTGGTCAATTATAGCGGGGATTTTAGGTTTTGTTGTTAATGTTCTTTTAGCAATATTTTTAATTAGACAAAAAGAAGCTATAAGAAAAATATCTTATTCTATATTGATATTAATAGGATTTTATGTGATATTTTTATTTATATTAAGTCCTACTCACGTTTTAACTGAATGGATTGTAAGAACTTTGGGAGATATAAATTTGATCTTAATTACATACAATCTTAAGAAAATATATTCAATTAGAATATACTTATTTTCTTAAAATCCCTTTTTTCAAAATTAGACGTTTTTATTAAATGATTGATTCTAATTTTAAATGTCTATCCTTTCCTGATAGACGGTATAATTTAGTAGACATTATAAATATCCAAGAAAGAGGAACAAAAAGCCCTAATCGTTGTATAAGGCCATTGACTAAAGAAATTTCAACCAAAAGTGCAATTGGAGTATATATAATTAAAAAGATCCCAATTTGCAAAAAGAAGAGCCACCAATAGTTTTGCCAATTATAGTCTTTCCATAATGGATATAAAGAAAGAAGAATTGCTGAAGGCATGGCAATCGAAGGAAATTTAATTAGTGAATTATGACTTATACCTGTAAATGTTATGTTTCTACAACCTGCATCACATGGAAACATTGAAAGTGCAAAAATACATATACCAGATAGTATAAAGAGAACCATACTTATTGTTATTAATGGATGCTTTTTAACACCTAGATAAAGACCAAATCCAAAAAAAATTAAATAAAGACCGAATACATTAAAACCAAAAATGTCCATAATCAAATTGTACGGTGCTTCTGAAGTGGCTAGCTCACTGATAAATTGACTCATAGGATTATACCCAGGATAAAGAGATCCTAAGACTGTAAATACTATTAAATTAATTACAGGACCGACGATTCCAAAAATAGCTGATGTTCTCTGAAGTCGATTCATATGAATTATATCCATATCCCCTAACCTATTAACTTAA
This sequence comes from Promethearchaeota archaeon, assembly GCA_048940925.1. GTDB lineage: Archaea > Asgardarchaeota > Lokiarchaeia > Sigyniarchaeales > SOKP01 > Loki-b32. The sequence goes on from JBHLOC010000006.1 coordinate 72,080, forward strand.
GATAGCATTTTAAAGAATAAATATTTTCCTAATTCATTAAGTTATAAGAAAAAGTGATATTTTAATTGATTTTGGAAAAGGAAAACTTTATATACATAAAAAATTGTTTTAGTTCGCAACTTTTTTCTGCTTTCTGTTTCTTTTTTTGAAAAAGATACTGCATAACAAATACAAAGATTTAAATACTATATGTGATATAGTATCCATAGAACAATATATATTAAATACAACATAATTATAAAATTTAAAAAAAAGTGGAAAAAGTTGAAAAAATATGATAAGACGAGTCAAAGAATTAGATTCAAATGCTTTGATAGCATCGAAAGATTTCAGAGACTATGTCGAAAAACAAGAAACCGAAATCAATCGAGGTATTTCTTCCCTATGTATACTTTCTATACTTATACAAGCAGGTGAGGAGGGTTTGTATGGCTATAAAATTTTGAAAGATTTAACGGAACAAACTAATGAAATGTTAGTTATTGAAGAAGGTACACTTTATCCAATATTAAGAAAATTAGAAGATGATGCTATAATAACAGCTAGAAAAGAGGATTCAGGAAGACGGAGAAAATTTTACAGTGTTACAGAATACGGAAAAAAAATTTTTAATCATCTAGCAGGATTCTATAGCAAATTAACAGAAGCTATTGCACCACTGTTTGATGTTAAAGTAAATTTAAAGTCAGAAAAATATTTGTTTTGTCCTATGTGTGCTAACAAAATTGAGCTTACTAATTTAGAGCTCCGTTTTTGTGACGTTTGTGGACATAATATTGAAAAAGAATTAAAAGAAAGAGGTTTAAGACATGAGTGAAAAAGAAATGAGGAATATAGTAAAAGAATATTTAAAGGAAGTTAAAAACAAACTCCCTGATTGGTTAAAAGAGAAAAAAGAGCATAAAGATTTATTAGCTGAACTAGAAGAACACATTTGGAATAAGGCAGAAGAGTTATCAGAAACAGATCAACCAACAGTCGAATCAGTTCATATAGCAGTTACTCATATGGGAACTCCAGAGAGCATTGCTAAAGAATATAAACGCCGAGGAACACCAAAAGTTTATATCACTGAAGAGATGTGGCCAATATATTTGAGGGTTTTAGGAATTGTATTTGCTGTGATCATCGGGATTACCATATTAACACAGGTGATAGACTTCATTTTTGGAAACCTTAATGTTGGTGAATTGATTATAAATATCATTCAAGGAATACAGATTGGAGGTCTTGGAGCCTTTGTTATAATCACTATAATATTTGTAGTACTTTCTATGGAAGGTTACTTTCCTGAAGATTTTAAATCTAAAAAAACTCGTGAGAAGGAAAAACAACAACTTGAAATAGCACGAAAAAAAGGTCTTCCAATTTCAGTAATAAAGGAAAAACCACTAAAGCCATTTATTAAACCTGCAGGTGAGATTATAGGAGGAGCATTCGGGATTACATTTGGAATATTATTTCTTATCCAACCAATTCCTGCCATCACAAGCTTGATTGCCCCAGAATTTCTATTATATCTTCAATTTGCGGGAGTATTCATTTTAATTGAAGGAATATTAGATTTATCACGAGGATTAATCGGAAATAGACAAATGATTACTCATCAAATAATTCATGTGATAACCATTGCTATAAAACTTGCATCTATATCCGTAGTGATCTTGGTGATGAATCGACCAGAGATATTCCCAATAATAATTGTTGAAGAACCAGGGGCCGGGTTAGTAAATATAGGAATCGCACCAGAATATTACAATATTTTTAGAGGAATAGCGGGTTTGGTTATTGCATTAGTAGCACTTAGTACAATTGAAGATTTTTATAAGATTTATAAGGCTGAAGGATACAAATCTAAATATTAAAATCTTTTTATTTTTCTTTTTTTTTTTTTTAACTATCTAATCAAGTAATTTACTGAATCCTATATAAATTAAAAATAGTTAAACCTACTATATTTTTGGTATGATAATAGCAATAATGAGTCAGTATAATTAATAAAATTAAAAAAAAAATAAGGATTTATCCTATTTCTTGAAAAAATGGACTATAATTAAGTGTATTATATTGGTCGTGGAAGTATAATATAGGAAGGATAATCAGGCCCTATTAAAATTGTATTATTTGCGAAAGATTTCTTTAAATATTGGTAAGAGTAAATAGTTTGTGGAACTCCTGTATTTGGGTTAGCTGCAAAGCGAGGATAGTTAGAACTGGATATAGCTATTCTAATTTTATGTCCTACATTAAATTGATACGCAGTTGACCATAAATCTATATCTACTTCTGCATATTCAACACTATTCATAGCAGGAGCGGTTGCATTAAATCCATTTCTTCGCATAGCATTTATTATTCCATCACTAATTAAAATTGATCTTCCATCAGGATACACATCTGTAATTTTCACTGTAAAATCTGTATTTGAACAATTAGATTTTACATAAAGATGAGCCCACATATGCCCAACAACTTCATAAGGTTGGGTTAGGACAGAACTTTCAAAAATTAAGATATCTGATCTGTTTTCTATTGAAGATTGATCGTAAGGTCCAGCAGGTAAGGCTAAATTAGTACCTCCTATTGTAGGTACAGGATTTCGAGGATCATATAAATATGAATAATTAGCATTTACAGTAATTAATTTATTATTTCCTAATATTCCATCAGCATTTAAATACCAAGTATCGTTCTCATAAGGAATAGGCCAATCCTTTGCAAAACGATAATCATTTGCATTGACAGAAGCATCATCAACATCTCCCATCATATAATAAGCAACCCTATTCCCAGTCCAGTCGAATGCCGAACCTAATAATGCATAGTCAAAAAGTTTTCGTTCCCAATTAAGATATAAATCAAAAGCGCTCACAGATTTTGTTGGGAAATATAATTCTCCTTGTTTTCCTTCCCCAGGGAATCCATGAGTAAAAGGCCCCATAATTAAAAGCTGTTTTCCTTGAGCTTCTGGGAGACTAAAATCGTCATATCCTATATATCCATCTAAAGTCCCTTGTTGCATTACATCATACCATCCTCCAATATGTAGAGCAGCACATCCTACTTTTTGAAAGCTTGGACCAAGATCCATGAATAGTGAGGTTGAATTGTAAACATAATCTTTTTTAGGATGATTAATAATCATTTCAATTTGATGTTCATAGTTATCTGGTGCAGCATGCTCGATCCAATAATTAACCATGTATTCTTTAAATGCTCCTCCCGGGTAAATTGCTGTTTTATATAGATCAGGAGTCGCGACCATTATCGATTGAGCCAATAAACCATCAGGATTCATACCAGCATAAAAATATTGATTAATACCTAAGGCAGATGCTCCTGCAGATGCGATTTTTCCATTACACCAATTTCGATCGAGTATCCATTTTAAAGTATCTACTCCATCTTTATAAGCATCGGCAAATAGTAAAAAGTTACCTTCGATCGAAGATTCATGAGTTCCTCTTATATCTTGAACTACAATATGATAATCCTGTGTAGAATACAACATCCTATACAATCCCATACCACTTTTACCATAAGGTGTTCTTATTAAAATAACTGGTCTTGGGGCACCAAATGAACCTGGTGAGAAATATACGTCAGTAGCTAATTCTACACCATCTCTCATTGTAACCATATATGTTTTTTTTTCAGGGGGAGCATAAGCTGCTGATATTGAAAGAATTGTAGTGGGTGTAGCAATCATTAAAATTAATATAGTAATTTGTGCGAATTTTGGAATTGTATTAAATCGTCGTTTATTATATTTTTCAATTAAATTTCCTAGTGAGAGAGACGAATTTTTTAGACCATAATGGAAATATGTTATTAAGCTTATTCCTATTGCTGCAATTGCATAGTAATTTGACTCGATAAATAGAAACCAGATGATCCCGATTAAGGGCAAAAGAATATCAATTAATTTTGCAATATATTTTGTGAATTTGAGTCTAGCTTGCTCTCCAAATTGCTTAAAATAATTGTTAGCCACTAATAAAGAGTAGAATGAGATAAATACAGCAATAGGAAAATAAAGCATCCCAAATATAATAATAGAAGTCTGTTTTGCACTGAAATAAATTATTTCGTTTCTAGTGAATAACTTTTTTCCTTCTTCTAATTGTTTATTATAGTCCTTACAGTAATGAAAATAGTAGGAAGTGATATATATTCCACGACAAACTATCAAAAGTATTAAATTAACACAGAAAATTTGTTCAAGGTCAAGATACCCTAAAGTATATAGCTGATAAAAAATCATTATAACCCAATTAATCATAAAATTATATTGAGAATAACTTATTTATAAAAGTATCTGTTCTTTTTAAAGAACTAATTTGTATATTTTCAATGAGAAATAATTCGAAAAAAATTAGAGAAAATAATTATCGGAGATCGTATGGTATTCATTTAACTTCAAAAGATATTTTCTTAAAATTTATTTTTACAGATATTGAAGATAAATTATGGGATTTTAAATGGGTTGATTTATATGCTGGTGAAGGAAATTTAATTTTCCCTATTTTAAATTCTATTTCACCAGAAAAACGAATTCAATTTTTTGAAGATCATATTTATCTATCTGATATTCAACCAGAGATGATAGGGAAGAGTATTGAGAATGCTGAAAAATATGGTATTCCCTCTAAAATAGCTAGAATGAACATTCAATTGAGAAACAACTTAGAGAAATTTCCAGAGTTTTTGAAATGCACTCAATTCCCCTTGTTCCATATAACAAATCCACCGTATCTCTATTTAGGATATATTAGAAAGCATAGAGAAACTCAGAAATATTTAGAGTTTTTTAAAGGTAAAAATAAAGGGTATCAAGATTTATATCAAATTGCCATGATAAATGATTTAAGAAATGGAGTAGAAAATTTAATTTATATTGTTCCATCAAACTTCTTATATGGTGCTTCTGTTTCAAATAAATTCCGTAAAGATTTTCTCGAATATTATAATATTACTAAAATGATTATATTTGAAACAAAGTTATTTGAATTCACGGGAACAAACATTTGTATAGGTTTTTTTAAAAGAAAGAATGTGTCTAAAGCTGAAAATATAAAATTTGAAGGAATCAAAATAAAAAAAGATAATAAAAAACTTGAAAAAAGTTATATCCTTAAACCAGATTATAATTATCGCGCTGGTTATGAATTTAATGAATTCATTAAAAAATATCTTGTTCAGAATCACTTGAAAATAAATTTTTACTTATTAAAAAAAGTAGTTTTAAATAATCAAGGGAGATTTAAGATTAGAGTTATTGATGCAAATATTTACCAAAATAATGAATATCAGAAACTAAGCCTTTACATTAATAAACAAATTAAGGAAAAAATTGAATCTAATATTTTATATGTTCGAACTGTTGATACAGGTACTTATAATGGTAGGGTTGGTTTAGGAATTATTTCTGAGGATTTTGGTGTGGAAGGCATATATGTATCAGCGAATACATATCGAACTCATCCAATTCAATTATTTATTGAACCAACTATTAGTAAAGATGATCAAAGATTATTGAAATACTATTTTAATTCTGTTTTAGAAATATTTAGAAAAAAATTAGATAGTGAATTTCTCACAACTTATAAATATTCTGATGCTGAATATACAAGAAAATATTTGGGATTAACGCAAGTAAGATCTTTAATAGAAACATTTCCTATTCTCGAAATGAATTCAGGTGATAGAGTTACCTTAAATAATTTAATAAATTATAAGGATTTTGAGGGTATAGTCTTATTTCTAAAACAATTCAAATAAATTTAAATTACATTATTTTTAAATTTAGATACTTGCTAAAATAATAGCAATAAGCCCTAAAAACATTCCGATTTTTAATAATAAACTTATTCTTGAGAAATCTTTTTTATCCATATTCTTTTTAGGCATTAATATAGCTGCATAAAACACCACTGCTATACCAAAAATCATTGCAATTGAAAAGGCTAAGCGATTTATTAAGTCCGTGAATGCAGCAAGTATGAAGAATAATATAGATAGAAATGCGCTAATCATAGAAAAATAAGGTGCTTTTTTTATCCCTATTTTAATAGCTAAAGTATTTACTCCTGATTCTTTATCACCCTCGATATCTTCACATCCCTTTATAATCTCACGAGATAATAAACCAAAAATACTATTTAAAAAAAAGAAATAAATATAAATTGGAATAATTAAGCTATTCAAAATTGCTCCATATATAAAACCTATAGAAAAAGATACACTAACTATAATATTCCCTAAAAAGCCACTTCTTTTACCCCATTTTGCATATATCCAACCCATAAAACCAAAAAATGTAGCTATAATTACATTTAAAAACAGCAAGTTGCTAATAATGCTATGAATAATAGAAAGTAATATCCCTATAGTAATACTTCCAGCATACAGATATTTTGCTTCTGAGAGAGTTATGGCTCCTCTGGGAATGGGTCTTTCTGGCCTATTAATTTTATCAATCTCAACATCATAAATATCATTTATTACCATTCCTGAACCAGCAATAAAAAAATAAGTCATTACACCAAGAATTATGTTAATGATGATTGTTCCAAAACTAATATTTGATCTCGTAACTAAAATTCCAATTATAACAGTGAGACTGCCCATTAAATCATTGATTGGTCGAAGAATTTCGACAGCTTCTTTAAATTTCATGCGAATTAAAAATAATAATAGTTTTATTTTTTTTTAACATAATTTTTTTTTTGCATTTTCCCTGTATTTTTGATTTCATCAATAATAAGTTTTAAGGAGTTTCCATTATCTCTTAAAACATTATTTTCAAGATAGGTTCCCATAACGATTATATCTGCTCCTGCTTCTACAAACAAACTAGCATCATCTTTGTTTTCTACACCACCTCCAACAATTATAGGAATATTTAGAATTTGTGAACTTGTTTTTATATGCTCTATCGGAATTTTTTCACTTCCAGAACCTGCTTCTAAATAAACGATTTTAAATCCAATCATATCTGCTGCAAGAGCATATGCTGCTGTTAGTTTAGGTTTATTTCTCGGTAGCAATCTTGCATCTCCAATCCATCCTGCAGTAGCACCTGGTTCTATTATTAAATAACCCATTGATATATATTCCAGATTAGCAGCTTTTACTGTATATGACGCAAGGGCTTGTTGACCAATAATAAAATAAGGATCAGATGAGTTTAATAAAGACATGAAAAAAATAGCATCAGCATGCTTAGAAATATTACTAATACCACCAGGAAATATAATGATCGGAACTTCTACCTTTTCCTTTATCGCTAAGATTGTTTTATCAACAAATCCTTGATCAAAGACTGTACTCCCACCAATTAATATCGCATCAGTACCAGCTTCTTCTGCGTATTTTGCTATTTTCGCTGCTTTAATTGGTCCCTGTCTTAAGGGATCTGGATCTATTAAAGAAAAATGCAAAGCTCCTTCATTATTAATCTTGTTAATTATATATTCATATGTACGCTGCTCAATATACTCATCAATTATTATATCGACCATACATACCACACCTATATAAAATTTTATTTCTTTTTAGTATTCAAAATCAACTTTTTAATTTTCTCATAAATTGAAATTACCTTATTTTTCCATTCTGGAAAATCATCGACTTTAATAGGAAATTTCTTATAGAGAGTAGAAATTTCTTTCATTCTAAGTCTAAGATAATTTAAATCTAATAATAAATTGGGGCGAGAAATACCCTTAAATGCTTTAACTGCCATATTTATGAAAGAGAGGTTCAACCCTCCAGTTGATGAAATTTGTAAAATTTCATCTCCAGTCAACAAATCACGTTCTAAACCAAAGTTTAAATCATCATTTGAAAGAGTCTGAAGTACAATTCTTAACAAATCTAAAGCAGCAAATTCAGAACCAAAACTTGTCATTATGTTATAATTATAATTCCATAATTCGCGAATTGAATAATCATTACTCTCTATAGCGTTTATCGCAGAATTTGCTGCGTGAAATCCAGCTCTCATAGAAGGATCAATCCCCCCACCATGAAGCGGATTAACTTGGCAACCAGCATCCCCTATAAATAAGATCCTATTATCTACACATGACCATAAAGGTCTTCTTACAGGAACTACCCCTCCTCCTGAAGATATAATTTTATAATCTGAAGATTTTATAAATTCATGAAATACATTATTTTGATATAATTTTTTTATTTTATCCCCATAATCCATGAAAGTTCCTATTCCAATATTTACAGAAGATTCATTCTTAGGAAAATACCAGATATAACCACCTGGCGCTTTTTCTTGATCCAGAATAATTGAGATAAATTCAGGATCTTGGACTTCTTGTTGACTTGTAGTAAATTTTACTATTTCTCTATAACAGATTATACTATCTTCTTTTAATATTTCTTTTTCAACTAAACTACTTCTTATTTTCCTCCTTAATGGAGTATAAAAACCACTCCCATCAATTAAAATATTAGCTTTAAGCTCAGTTCGTTCTCCGTTTGGTAATTTTACCTTTAAACCATTTATTTCTCCATTTTTATATAATAGGTCTAATGCCATAGTATTATCTAAAAATTGCTCCACACCAGCATCCAGAGTTTCATTCAATAATCTCTGACCAAATTCTAATCTGTTTATAATATATCCTGCTTGTTTTGGATCCTTCAAGGTAATACATTTTTTAAGATTTGGTGAATAAAGCTTTGCTCCTTTTATATGGCATGATAGTTCTTCATCTTTTGGATGGTTAATATTTAAAAAATCAAAAATTTCATTTCCCACAGCATCACCGCATATTTTATCCCCAATGTGATCTCTCTGCTTCCTATCAATCAAACATACCTTTAAGCCATTTTTGGAAGCAAATCTAGCCGCAGTTGTACCTGCAGTACCAGCACCAACAACAATTACATCAAAAGAATTTTGGATCTTTTCCATGACAGAGAGTATAAATTACTTATATTTTATATTTATTGTTTATATCAAATAAAAAAATGATAAACCTATAGTAAAGTTAACAGATATATAATTAATGTACTACCTATGGGAACTGTTAAATCATCGTAAGTACTAGGAGAAATTAATTCAATTATAGTTGCAATTACGCTTGTTATCAAAGAATAAATTAGAATAGTAGAAAAAGAGAGTGGGTCTTGAAAAGTTGGAATTAGGAAACCAAATAAGAAAAACGAAAGAAAGCATAATAAACATGCACTTACGAAAAATGTTGACGATCCCTCAAGTGTTCTTTTTGAATTTGTCCAAGGTAGACTTAAACCTATTTTTCCCCAACGTTTTCCAATCACTGATGCTAAAGTATCAGCAACTATCATTATCAGTATACCAGCTATTGGAAAATAAAATTGATCGTGAGCAAATATTGCAAAAATAGATACTAATAATGTAATGGAAAGACAGTAGAAAAAGGGACCTTGAAGAAAAGCCCTCTTTAATCCCTCTTCCTGTTCTTCAGAGATAACATCATACAAATCTTTCAATTGTTTTATTTTAGATTCTTTTGAACTGAAGTATACCAACAATGTTAGAGAAGCTGCTATAATTGTGGGCCAAAATGGCCAGTAATAAAATGGTGAGCTAAGTATTGCTAATCCTGCAGACATATGTACAGTTTTTCTCGCAGCAAACTTAGAAATCTTTTGTTTTTTATATAATCTAAAAGGGATAAAAATGGTGAAAATAATGTATAAGTAAGTAATACCTACAATTCCAAGGTCAAAAAGAAATCCATTCATTTTTGCATTAGTTCTATTAATAATTAAGCCAATAAAGTATTCTTGCTTTAAAGACTTTATTAACAAACAAGACTTTCCGAATCTTCCGAATATTTTTAGTAAGAAAACGAAAAATTTGTGAAGAATACTAGATAGCAATACTATTTTTAAAGCTTGTCTGGTGGCAATGGAGGTACAATATTATATTCCCAATCATCAACTAAGGGAGAAGTCCACCAATGTTCTGGAATATGATCGTAAACACCATACTTTTTTAAACCATTAATGAAAGCATTAATATTCGACTCAGGTACTCGAATGTGATCTACTTGTGGATAGAAATATGCACCAAAACCCCCTTCTCGAGTTCCTAAATTACGAATCATATGCCAAACTTCTCTTTCACATTCTTGTGGTGTATCCTGGGTATAAATCGATTGAATATTTAAGCAAGCCCATATCATAATTTTTCCTCTGAATTGATTTAATGCAGGGTAACCTGTCATTCGGGGACTATCCAGTTCAAGAGCATCTAAATCCCATTCAAGTAACAAGGGAATTATTGAATCAATTTTTCCACAACAATGTAAATGAAATTCACACCCAAGTTCATGCGCGGTTTCAATTATAGGTCTATATACCGGTTCATAGAATTCTTTAAATAACTTTGGACTTAAAAAAGGTCCTTTTTGTTCACCTAAGTCATCATAAATCACAAATCCATGGGGCTTGGCTCCATATTTTACCCACATTTTTTCATAATTTACATAAATATTTGTAAGATGTTTTAAAAGTTTCCTGAGTTCATTTTTATTTTTATAATGATCTAATAAAAACCTATTAAAACCGCGCATTTGACTAGCAATTTGAAATGGTCCAAGATTAAGCGTACACATACGATATTTTTCTCTTGCTTTTGTTTTACTTCTGTCTATACTAAAAGAATAACGGCTTTTTTCATCAAAATTTGGAGTATATTTTTCAAAATATTCATCAAATGTATTATAATCTGTAAGTGATGGTCTCCCTGGGTGTCCCATTGTATTAATACCCTTCCTAATCCAGATAGTTCCAAATTCATCAATTTCTTCTCTTGGTAAGTTTTGCCAATTTTTATATTTAGGATCATTAGCCCATTCGGGTTTATCCCATTTCCATAACCCATATCTTATAAAATATTCAGTTCCATAAGGAAATAAGCCAATCTCATTCTCATCATGCCCAGGTCTCCAATTTTTAGATGGTGATGAGGTAAGAACATAGATATCACTTCCACTACCAAATCTCCATATTGGAACCTTATCTGGACCTCTGAAATTTATGGCAGATCTAACTCGTTCAATTGAATTTACAGCATTCACCCTTTTTTTAGAATAAAATATATTTATTGAACATACAAATATGACTATTAAAACTAAAAAATGATTGTTATTTTATAAACAAAATACTGATCCTAAATTTAATATTAAAAAAAAAGAAAATTAATAAAAGAAATAACCTATTCGAAGAATTCTTCACCTAATTCCATAGCAAGCCCTAGTGTTTCTCCATATGCTATTGCATCCTGAAGATTTCCTTCTATTACGAGATCTCCTGACATATATGCACTAGTAGAGTCAATCTCACCTGCACTCAATCCAGTCCAAGTTGCTTGAGCTGCTTTCATAGTAACGGTTGCCTCATCATTCGTACCTTCCCCATAATCAACAGTTCCTTCACCGAAACTTACCCAGTATTTAAAATCAACATCAGTAACTTCCATCTGGGCAATAATTTTATCCATATCTTCTAATTCTTCTTTTAATTCTTCATTTTCCTCTGCTAGTTGTTTAACAAATTCAAACATTTTAAGTGCATCAGAAGGTTGGCTTGGACCTTTGCTTCTCATTTCTTTTAGTTTATTTACTAAATTTTCGTCAACCATTTTTATATTCAACTCAATATCTTTTTTTAAAAATAATATTAAGGTTATGGTTTGAAATGACATTTTATTTTAAAATTTTATTTTTTGATGATTATAGAGAAATGGAATAATGAGAATGGTAACTCGAGATTTTTGTCGGAATTTTGTAGAATATAGTAAATTTACAAGATTGATCAATTTGAATAGAAATAAAAAGAATATAATTTTATTTCTGTATAAAGCTATGATTATAAACAACAATTTTTATACTTTTTTCCGCTTCCACAAGGACATGGTAAATTTCTGCCGATTTTTTTTGTTTTTATTTGAATTGATTCATCAACTTTTTTACTATCTCTTAGCTGTTCCGCTAGTACCTTAAAGTAGGGTAACGAATAAGTATAAAACTTTTTCCATCCTTTACACAAAACACTTAATTTATTAAAAGAATTAGTATTACCAATACGGAATTTTTGACAATCTCCATTGCAGAGATATATGTAGGAACATGTATAGCAGTTTTTATTGTATAAAGACTTTTGCATTCCAAATTTATGATATATGGGAGATTTTAAAAAATCCTCCCATTCACTGGTCATAATATTTCCTAATAATAGATCTTTCTGGACAAAAAAATCACAGGGATAAATATTACCATCATATTCAACTACAAAATATTGACGACAATCATTTCCCATATAGCATACAGAATATTGTCTATTTAGTAAGAAATTTAGTATTGAATCAAATAATCGGATTGACACCCGATTAATATCTCCTTTTATCCACTCGTCAAATAAATCGCACAAGAAATTACCCCATTCTTTTCCTGTTATTGAGAAAGGTTTTGGATTATAATTTTCATCAAATTCTATACACGGAATATATTGGTGATAATCAAAATTGTTGTTTTTTAAATATTGATAAATTTCTCTGCCTTTTTTTACAGTTTCATTATTTATTAACGTTAAAATATTAAATTCAACGTTGTAGTTTTTTAATCGTTCAATACCACGCATAACAAGCGAGTGGGAAGACTTTTGATTTATTGTTTTTCGATAATAATTATGAAGGTGTGCAGGTCCATCAAGGCTTACTCCAATAAGAAAGTTATAATCGGCAAAAAACTCCGCCATCTCATCGGTAATAAGAGTCCCATTTGTTTGAAGTCCATTACTTATTGTTGCACCAGAAGGGGCATATCGCTTTTGCAATTTTATAACATTTTTAAAAAATTCTAAACCCATTAAAGTAGGTTCTCCACCTTGCCATCCGAAAATATAATTATTATTCTGATTTGTCTTCATATATTTAGCAATTATTTTTTCCAAGACGTCATCAGACATTCGAGGTTTATTTTCTGCACTATTTAGGTGATCTATATAAAAACAGTATTCACACCTTAGATTACAATCAGCTGAAACAGGTTTTATCAGTAAGGAAAATGGTTCCATATTAAATTTTACTTTAACTCACAAGTCTTTTATCTATTTATATTTAAGAACCAACTTCTTAAATAATGCTCTTGATAAAAAGTTTATCCTTAAGTTATTATACTTTCATTTAAAATACTTATTTATTGTGCATTTATTTACATCCTAATTACACTTATATAAAGATTTATAATCTTGAGCAAATTTAATACATTTAATATCTATTATTCGGTAATTTGACAAGCATGTTACGAGTTGGATTAATTGGTTGTGGTGATATTGCATACTTAAATCTATTAGGATACCTTCATTCGCAGGATACAGAACTAGTTGCTGTTTCTGATATAGATATTAAAAAAGCTAGTAACAAATTAGAACAATGGGCTTTGAGAACTTTAAAAGTTTATCCAGATTATCGGAAAATGATTGATAGGGAAGATTTAGATATAGTTGAAATTTTAACTCCACATCATCTTCATGGACCAATGACGGTATATTGTGCTAAAGCTGGAGTCTCAGGAATTTCAGTTCAAAAACCAATGGCTCATACCATAACAGATTGTGAAAAAATGATTAAAGTTTGTGAAGATGAAAATGTTAAACTAAAACTATTTGAGAATTTTCGCTTTTATCCAATATACCTTAAAGCAAAAGAATTATTGGATAAAGGGATTATTGGAGAATTATTAAATTTTAGAATTAATACGATACATGCTGGAGGGCCTAGTATGTTAAGAGATCCTAAATCAACGGGATGGCGTCAAAATTTTGATATATGTGGAGGAGGTCCATGGGTTTATGATGATGGTATTCATAAATTTTCAATGGCTCTCTGGCTAATGGGTCAAAAACGAGTTGAAAAAGTATATAGTTGGATTGATTATTTCTCAGTTGCTTTTGATGGACCAAGTTATATATTGTGGAAATATTCCCGCAAATATCCTGATGATCCTCCAAAATATGGTATTATGGAAATTACATTAGCTCCAAATCTCTATTACCCAAGCAACTACTATAAATGCGATGAATTTATTGAAATATCTGGCAAAAAAGGATCAATGTGGATAAATCAATGTACCTGTGGTGGTAATTTTGTATCAAAAAGTTCTCAGTTTCCTCCAATTGTAGTATATTCTGAAGGAGAAGTACACATTTATGGTAAAAATCTACCAAGAGATTGGAGATATTCTTTTATAAAGTCAACAGAACATTTCATAGAAGTTATGAAAAAAGGAGGAGAACCAGTTTATACAGGAGAACAAGGAAAAAATCTATCTATATTTGCTAAAATGGCACATATCTCAGATCAGCAAAAGAGAACTGTTTTTTGGGAAGAAATCACTCCTGAAAGTGAAAAAAATCGATCTTGTTTCGTTGAAGCTCCTAAAGATGTCAATACTGCGGGATTACATAGATTTTTGTCAAGAAAAAGAGGGGATTTAAGAAAAGGTATCAAACAAGGTTTGATTCACAAAGAATTGAAATACGATAAAGATTTATTATTAGATTAGTTTATTTCGTCAAGAAATATATCTCTTTTTTCTTCAACAGATTTGATAGCAGCTAAATCAAATTTTAGTATATATCTTGCCTGATCCCCTGAAAGTAAAGGTTCATTATTATGTTTTATCGCATCTACAAAATGATTTGTTGCGTTAATAAAGCTATATTTCCAGTCTTTTTCAAAATCTGTATATGTTTCTACTTTACCATCTCTTATAATAACTATAGGTGAGAAAATTTCTGAAGCGGATACTTTATTTCCTATAGATGTCGCTTGGTTTATCTTAATTATACCCCGACTAGCTATAATCTCTATAAATTCGTCTACAGGATAATATTTTGAATCTGAAAAATTCATTTCTGGCATTAATGCAAATTCCATATTTCCATATTGAGGAACCACATGTTCCCTATTCTGTTTATATTTAAACATTACATAAGCTGGAGCGTCTAATCCTTGATAATTATCTGTCCATGCGAATACTTTTTCAATTTCTTCTTTAAAAAACCACCAAGCCAAAGAAAAAGCATGCCACCCATTATCTAATAGTACAGGGGATCCTTTTTTTGCACCTCCTATTTTTTTTGGATCTTTTCTCCATTCTTTAGCACTTTGTGGAATTTCCCAACCACCTTTAGCCCCCATAGCAGTTTTAATTCGAATTGAAGATGGATCCCCGATATAATCTTTATCAAGTAACTCTTTAGCTTTCATTATGTGAGGGGCAAAAATAAAATTCTCATAAATTGAAAGAATTGAACCTGAATTTTTACAAGTATGTATCATATCATCTGCTTCTTTTAATGTTAACGCCATTGGTTTTTGAACTGAAATTCCCTTTATTCCTTTTCGGGCAGCATAAATAGTCGCATCAGCATGAAGATGATGAGGAAGAAGTATTTCCACAATATCCAATTCTTCCTTATCTATCATTTCCTTATAGTCGGAATAAATGGGGATCTTTTTGTTTAAGTTAAAAGTTTTAACTTTTTGTTTTGCTTTTTCAATAGTTCTATTGCATAAGCACGTGATTTCTACATCATTTCGTCTTAAATATCCTAATATATTAAGATCAAAGATTACTCCAGTACCAATGATCCCTACTTTTAACATAAACTATTCAAACATGAAATCATTATTAATCTTATCTAATATCCTTTGGTAAAAATAGTTATCTAAAAAGGGATAAAAGGTAATAACCATTGATTGATGAATTATATAAACAAATTACATCTTTTTTTGAAACCAGCAAACTTAATCGTCTTCACGAAAATTATGGTGGAGGAAAAATCTTTTCCAATCCTAAAATTGGGATTGCTAGTGGTGACGATCCAATTTTTCAAAAGTTAAAAAAAGTTGTTGGTCCAGAACATCTAACGCCTTTAGAATTATGGTTAACAGAAGGTCAGGATAAATTAAAAGCTTCAGATTTACGTGTTATTTCAATTGTGTTCCCTTATGTTGATAAAATTCGAAAAGAGAGTGAGAATGTTAAAAAACGATTACGGATAACATTACCAGCAGAAATATATTCTGTGGGAAGGAATTATGCTAATGCTTTTAAGAAGGATACATGTAGAGAAATTATTGATTTTTTTAAGAAAAGAAATTGTAAGGCTGTAGCTGGAATGTTAAGCGATTCATTTAATTTAATTGTAAAGGGAGGATTTCGCTCAAATTGGTCAGAGCGTCATATAGCATTTGCAGCTGGCTTAGGAACATTTAGTTTACATGAGGGTTTAATAACAGAGGTTGGGTGTAATATTAGATTAGCATCTGTTGTAACTAATGCACCTCTCAAAGTTACTCCAAGAAATAGTGATAACCCATATGATAATTGTTTATATTATTCAAAGGGTACATGTAGAAAATGTGAAGAAAAATGTCCAGGGAATGCCATTGATAAAGATGGTCATAATAAAGTTAAATGTTATGAATATGGTCGAAAAGTAGCAAGAAAAGTAGTTGCTAGAATAGGTAAAATTTTAAAACCTCATATTCGTCAGATTGATGGTAAATTAAGACCATCTACTTTTCCTGTTGGTTGCGCATTTTGTCAATTTGGAGTACCTTGCATGGAGAGAAACCCAATGGCAAATTATGAGTAACCTTTTCAAACAAGAACTAAATTTGATTGATCATGTTGAACTATGCTATTGTGAGAAAACCTGCTAAAAATTTTCAAGATGGCATAACTTCTTCTAATCTAGGGAAACCAGATTACGAAAAAACTAAGTTTCAACACTCACTCTATATTGAAGCATTGAAAAAATGTAACCTAAAAATTATTAAATTAAAGGCTGATGAAAGGTTTCCAGACTCCACATTTATAGAAGATACAGCAGTGGTAAATAAAGATATAGCGATAATTACTAATTTAGGTGTAACTAGTCGAAAAGGTGAGGAAGTAGAAATTAGCACTGTTTTAAAGAGTTTTTATGATAACATAGAAACAATCAAAAGTCCTGGAACTCTAGAAGGAGGAGACATCCTAAGAGTAGAGAACCAGTATTTTATTGGACTTTCTAAGCGAACAAATAAGGAAGGAGCAAGACAAATAATAAAAATCTTAAAGAAATATGATTATTCATGCAAAATTATACCATTAGTTAACGTCCTTCATCTTAAAACAGGAATATCTTACATTGGTAATGATAATATGGTAGTATCCGGCGAATTTATTGTTAATCCTATCTTCAAAAGGTATAATTTAATTCAAGTCCCTAAAGATGAGAGTTATGCTGCCAATTGTATTAAAATAAATAATTTTGTGCTAATACCTAAGGGATTTAAAAAGCTTAATATGTCAGTAATAAATTTGGGTTATAAAACTATTGAAATTGAAATGTCAGAATTTAGAAAAATGGATGGAGGTCTTTCTTGTTTATCTATAAGATTCTAATATTTCAGAATTTATGATAGATCTCTAAATTGCCTATTAAGTAATTAATTTTATATTATCTCTATTGGTAGAATAATTAACTATGTCATATCAGAATGAAGAATTGGATCCAAGTAAAGCATATGAAAGAGCTTTATATCGGGCTTGTGGATTTTCAAATGAAGATTTACGAAAACCTAAAATTGCTATAGTAAATTCGTGGAATGAAATCAATCCTGGGCATATTCATTTACAAAAATTAGCTAATATCGTTAAAGCAGAAATTAGAAAGATAGGAGGAACTCCTATGGAATTTAACAGCATTGCAATTTGCGATGGAATTGCTAATTCGGGAGATTTCTCCAATTATGTGTTACCTTCTCGAGAAATTATTGCTGCTTCTGTTGAATGCATGATAAAACCATATGCTTTTAATGGAATGGTGATGTTATGTTCATGTGATAAAATTATACCCGGAATGCTTTTAGCTGCTGCTAGATGTAATATCCCTACAATTTTCTTAACTGGAGGTATTATGCTCCCCAAAATTTTTCAAAGTGGACCACTTAAAGGAAAAACATTTGTAACTTCAGATATTAAGGAAGCAATTGGGAAGTATAATGCAGGTATAATATCAAAAGAAGAATTTTTTCTTATCGAATCTGAAACATGTTGTTCTCCAGGTGCTTGTAATATGATGGGTACAGCAAATACTATGGCATGTATTGTTGAAGCAATGGGACTTTCTTTACCAGATTGTGCAACAATGAGTGCTGTAAGTAAAGAGAGAGAAAAACTATGTATAAAAACTGCAAAAACTATAATGAATTTAATCAAAAAGAATATTAGGGCTTTAGATATTATTACCCATGATTCGATCGAAAATGCTATCAAAGTTGCATTATCATTTGGTGGTTCCAGTAATATGATTCTACATCTATGTGCATTATCACATGAGATTGGAGGTAATTTGAGTCATTTTGATTTCGATAAATTTAGCAAGTTAACTCCTTTATTAGCAAAGTTCAAACCAGCTTCAGAATATAATCTTTCTGAGTTTCATGAGGCTGGTGGTATTAAAGTTTTAATGAAAAAATTATCAAAATTATTAAATTTATCCACAAAAACAGTTCTAGGGTTAAGTCTTAAAGAATTTCTTGAAAATATTACTTTTAAAGATTATCAAATTATAAGAAATTTAGAAGATCCGATCTATCGTGAAGGAGGGATTGCAGTTTTAAAGGGAACTTTAGCACCTGATGGAGCAATTGTCAAGCAAAGTGCTATTGAACCAAAAATGAGACAATTTAGGGGGTATGCAAAAGTTTTTGATTGTGAGGAAGACTTAAGGGAAGCCTTATTTTCAAAAAAAATAAAGGAAGGAGATGTATTAATTATTCGTTATGAAGGCCCAAAAGGTTCTCCAGGGATGAAAGAATTATCAATTGCAGCAGCTATTTTAGTGGGAATGGGATTAGATAATTCAGTCGTAATGATAACAGATGGAAGATATTCTGGAGCTACAAAAGGCCTATGCATTGGACATGTATGTCCTGAGGCTTATGAAGGTGGTCCTATTGCTATTGTTGAAGATGGAGATGAAATAGGAATTGATATTGAAAATCGCGTATTGAATCTACTAGTTACCCGAGAAGAAATAGAAAAAAGACTGAGTAATTGGAAAAAACCACAACCAAAAATTAAGACAGGATATTTAAATCTTTACAAGAAAATTGTAAGCTCTGCAAAAGTAGGTGCTTATTTAAATTAATTTATGTAAAATTATGTAATATGATAAATGAAAACCATATTTTAGAAAATCTTAAGGAATTTTCTTTTCCTAGATTATCAGGCACATCTTCAGAGAGAAAAAGCTTTGTTCTTGCCAAGAAAAAGATAGAAAGTCTAAATCTTATCCCAACTGTTCAGGAATTCTCTTTCAGTATATTCTATTCAAGATTTTATCCTAAAATATCCTTAGGTCTATTATTTTGGCTTCATTTTATTTTATTTTTAAATATCCAAATTATTTTTACCTATACAAATATTCTGTTAGTTGTATTCTTACTTACCATTCTAATCATTATTACAAGGAAACCAGAAGAGATTAAAATTGGAAAGAAATTACACTCTCAAAATATTTTTGTAAAGATTCCTCCAAACACTGAACAGAAAACGATAAAGAATGAAGAAAAAAATAGTAGATTATATTGGAATAAAGACATCCTTCTTTTTTCGCATTTAGATTCAAAAGGTCAATCATTTTCTGTAAAATTACGTATATTGCTATATTATTTATGGATTTTTAGTTTCATTATTGGATTATTAATTAATATCACGAATTCATATTATATACATCATTCAATTATTTTTCTTCAGATCTTTGGTATTTTGGTTTTAATAATTAACGGACTGAGCACAATATTTATCAATATAAATAGAACGAATAATAATTCAAAAGGAGCGATAGATAATGCATCTGGAATCTCAATTGTTATGGAATTGCTAAATTTTTATTCAAGTTCAAAAAACCGATTAAAAAATATTAATTTATGGTTTGTATTTACAGGAGCAGAAGAATCTGGAACCATGGGAATTAGGAATTTCTATAAAAAAATTAAGCATTTTGATAGAAACAGAACCTTTATCATCAATTTTGATTCAATTGCGAGAAAGGTTATTTTATATAATCATGGTCTCATTAATAATAAAAATTTTAAATCTAACAATTTTATTTTAGAGAATAAGGATATAATGAACTTAGAAAAAGCAAAGAGAATTTATATTGGTACATATAGTGATGGATTATTCCTTTTGAGTAAGAAATTTAAAGGACTTGGCAATGGAGATAAAACATCATATAATTCTATCCATTCCATTTATGATGATATTGATAAAATTGATCCATTAGTTATAAAGAAGCTTTGTCAATTTTATACCATTTTATTAGATGAAATTGATTCCTCAATAAAATATTAAATTTAAAAGTGTTGATTAGCAATCGAATTCGATAGTAGAGATCTGGGAGTAGTCATAACTCCACCTAAAACAGTTGAATATATCATTTCTCGACTAGGACTAATTAAAAAAGAGCAAAAAATTTTGGATCCCTGTGTAGGATCAGGTATATTCGTAAAGAAGTTATTAGAACATGGAATAGGTAAGAATCAAATAACTACTTATGATATAAATCCTAGTTTTAAACATGAAATAGAAAGGTTAGGGGTTTCATTTAAATTACACGATACGCTTCTGTCGTTATATCCAGATTCCTATAACAAATTTGATTTTATTGTAGGAAATCCTCCCTATTTAAATAAAGCTAGTTTCTATATAAAAAAAAATAGAATAAATTTAAGACCTATTTATGGTAAAATTAATGCCCATGAAACTTATGCTATGTTTATTGTTAACAGTATATGGCGATTAAAAGAAGGAGGAAAATTAGGGTTTATCACTAGCGATTCATTTTTATCCCTAAGTACGCACAAAAAGTTAAGAAAATTCATTCTTAGAAACTGTTTAATTAATGAAATTCTTCTAGCACCAAAAAATTTGTTTTCTAATCAAAATGTAAGTACAAGTCCAGTTATTTTTTTTTTAACAAAATGTTCAGGTCAAAAAAATAAGAAAATTAGAGAAAATAATGTAATAAAGGTAATACCTAGGATTAATAGTGAGGAAGATTATGAAACTCCTCAAAATGTTAATGAAATTAAACAGATTAAGTATAATTCTTTACCTTTTAGTATATTTTTCGTTGATGTTGAAGACCAAGTGATTAAATTATTTGAAAATTCATCGAGATTAGAAGAGTATCTACAAGGATTTATTGGAATGCACACCCACGATAACAGAAAACATATAGCTGCTATTAAGGGTACTAAATTGGCTGAATTATTTTCCAAAAGAAATATGAAAATATCAGATTTAGATAAAAAATATAAGATTATAACTAGAGATGAATTAGAATCAAAAGATTGGAAACCATATTTAAAACAGGGGGGAGCAGATCAATATTACAGACCAATAATGGAAGCATTAGATTGGAATGTACATTCAAGACAAAATTACGATATTCCTAAAAATGTTCCATTTGAAGAAGAGGGTATAGTAATTAGCGGTATTAGTTCAAATTTAGCCGCACGATATATGCCAAAAGGGTGTTATTGGGATTCGAATAAAGCAATTGGTTTTATAATTAAAGATAGAGCAATTTCAATTCTCTATATGTTAGGTTTACTCAATAGCTCTTTATATAATTATCTTGCTAAAGGAATTATCAATAATACAAATAGTATTCAAATAACAGGAATTCATGCCTTACCATTTATTTTACCAAACATTAAAACAAAAAGTAAAATTGAAGGAATAGTTAAACAAATCATTATAGGAAAAGAAAAAAACCAAAATTATGATTATAGAGATGCTCAAAAAGAAATAGATGATTTGGTTTATTCTTTATATTCAAATAAATTTAATTTTCCATCGAATCTAAAAAAAGAGTTAGATGAAACATACTCTATTTATAAAAATTAAGCAATAAAATAATTAATTAATAAATTTAAATATGAGTTAAAATGAAAAATTTGGAGAGACTAAAAGAGATTAGACAAAAGGGTGTTGAGACTGCTAATATAGAAGATATTCCTATTGTGTTTCAAGTAATCTGTGAATTTATCAATACCAATTCAGAAGCTCAGAAGCTTCTTGAAGATTATCGGTTATCTATGCAGGTAAAAATAAAAGATACCAAACCGTATTACATAGTTATAGAAAATAAAAATGCTAATTTTAATGAGGGGACTTTAAAAAATCCTGATTTCGTGATAATATCAGATTTAAATACAATTTCAAAATTATTGCTTGGTCATTTAGATCCATTAGAAGCCTATTTCTCGGAAATTCTTTCTATCAATGGGGATTTATTTAAGGTGGTTTTGTTTATGGAAGTTTTAGAATTAGCTTTTAAAATATTAGAAATCGGAGAGGATACAGAAGATACAAATTTAGTCAATACAAGTTCAATGAAACGTCTTATAGAAGTGTATTTACATGGATCACCAGTTGAAGCCTCCCAAGTACCACTTTTCTTGGAAATCTTAACTATTTTTGTTAATTCTAATCCTGAAGCTAGAGATATTATTTCAGGAGAAGATTTAACCATTCAAATTAAAATTACTGACTTAGAAAATTATTTAATCCGAATTAATGAAAATAGAATGCAATGGTCCAAAGAAACAGTTCCCAATCCTAATCTAATATTAGAAATGAGTCTTGAAACCTCTGTTGAAGTACTACTTAATGGTGATCCTGTGTCTGCCTACATGGCTGGAAAAATAATCATAGAGGGATATATCGTTAAAGCGTTAGTCCTTCAAAGTCTAATTGACCTATTTTTGGAATTTATTAACTTATAAACATAATAAATAACAGATACTCAATTAATAAATGAGTAATAAAAAAATTCCAGTTATTCTAGATACTGATATAGGTTTCGATATTGATGATACATGGGCTCTCGGGTTATTATTAAAATGCCCAGAATTAGATGTAAAACTAATAACAACAGTATCTCATGATACTCATATTAAGGCTAGAATAGTTGCTAAATTTCTTGAATGTGCAAATCGGACAGACATTCCAATAGGAATTGGACCTCAAAAGAATAGTAATAAAGGATCATTATATAACTGGGTAAAAAACTATGATTTATCAAACTATCCTGGAATTATCTACAAAGATGGGATTGAAGCAATCAGTTCTACAATAGAAGACTCTAATGGTTTTATAAGCCTCATTGCTATTGGTCCCTTAGGAAATATTGCTGAAGCACTTAAATTAAACAGTAAAATTATTGAAAATCCTTGTTTTATAGGAATGCACGGCAGTATATTTATTGGATATAAAGGAAGGCCTATACCTACGGTGGAATACAATGTTTTTAGCGATTTTACTGCATGTAGAAAGGTTTTTCAAGCTCCATGGAAAAAAACAATAACACCTTTAGATACATGTGGAAAGATTGTGTTATCTGGCGATAATTATACGCATATAATGGATTGTGATAATCTTGTAGTAAATGTAATAAAAGAATGCTTTGAAATATGGGCTGAAAAAACAGGGCTTAGAAGGTTAATAAATAAGGATCATAAAACTTCAGTTCTATTTGATACTGTTGCTATATATCTTGCTCTTTCTGAAGATTTAGTTAACATTGAAGATTTAAAATTAGAAGTTTCTGAAACTGGTTTTACTATAATAAGCAATGATGGAAATATGATAAGAGGTGCAACTTCTTGGAAAGATCTCCCAGCTTTTAAAAAATTTATCGTTAATCGTTTAATTAATTAAAAATTTATCTGTAAATTAAATATATGAAAATTGAATTCAAATTGTATAGAGAAAACCAAAAATTGGAATTGTAAGAATGTTAAAAATATTCGAAATTTTTAAAATTATAATTTGCTTATTATAATTCATATTTATACCCTGAAATCTAATAAAAACGTAAAAAATTTCATTTTGATGATAATGTTTGATATCGATCAATGTACAAGATGTGGAACATGTTTAGAAAGGTGTCCTGTAATTGAACTAGATCTTAATCAAGCTCAAGAAGAAATTGAAAACTTAATCAATGGTTCAAGTTTTATTATAAATCAATGTACTATTTGTGGGACATGTGATCTTAATTGTCCTGAGAACTTGACTCCAATGGACTTAATTAAAGAATTAAAATATACTTTGATAAAGGAATTAGAGGAAAATGGGAAAATTCGAAGGTCAAACAAGTTTATTTTTCCATTTCATAAACCAAATCTTTTTACCTTTTATGAAAGTGTCATGATGTCTGATGAAGAAAGGAGAAATTTAAAAGATTGGGAATCTCCTCAAAAATCTAAAGAATTAGTTTTATTGGGATGTGCGATTTCATATAGTCTACAGGACTTTTATAAAAATCCCACAATTGAGAGTTTATTAAATGGAAAAACCGTTGCTGGTGGTATAAATTATTGTTGCGGTGAAGTATATCATAGAACATGTTTTCCTATTTCGAAATATGAAATTGAAGATCGACTCCATTCAAGTTTTACTAGCTTAGGGGTTGAAAAATTAATTGTTTTCTGTAATGAATGCTATGAAGCTTATAATAATGAATATAAGAGAATTTCAAGCGATTTTGCAATAGTTTCAATATGGGAAATTATTACAAAAGCACTTGAATCTGGAGATTTAAAAATAACTAATAAATTAGACTATCGTGTTGTTTTTCAGGATCAATGCGTAATAAAAAAATATCCCCTATTAATGGACTATCCTCGAAGAATAATAGAAGCTACTGGATGTAAATTGATGGAACTAGAACATAACCGTGAGAATGCTCTTTGTTGTGGTTTACCACTTGGTTTAGTCGACCGAAAAGCCATGGAAAAAGTGAGAAGGAAAAGATTTAATGAAATTAAAAAAGTAGATACTAAGTATTTAATAAATACTTGTATAGGATGTATCTTTAACTTTTCAATGGATTTAAAAATTCAACGAGGGGAATATAAAGTACTCTCTGTGTTGGATCTTGTAAGAATGAGTTGTAGTGAAAAAATTGATGAATTGAAAAATGTGAAGATATTTAATAATATTATAAATACCTCGATGGAGATGGCAGCAAAAAGAAGGTCAACAAGCAATCAATAGATTATGAAAAATTTACAATTTAAAAGATATTCTTTGCTATTTATCAATATATACTTTATACGGATTATTAGTTAAAAGGAAATTAATTTATCCCTACTACATGAGGACATACTCTTCTACAAGTATTGCATTTTTTCAAAACATAACCTTTCTGATGTTTGTAAATGGAGTGTGATCTACAGAGTTTTTGATTTACTGTAGTTCCGTCTAATGCTCCTTTAGGACAAGAATTTAAACAAATTTCACAATCTCGCAAACATCCTTCGTAATCAGCAATTAAATCACCCTCTAAATCTATATTAACTAAAATAGCTCCGAGTTGAATCATGTTGCCAAAAGATTCGTTAATTAAAAGAGTATTTTTTCCCAAAACTCCAAGTCCAGCAAGGTGACCAGCATGCCTTAATGATAGAATTGCCCTTCCATACATTCTATCAGGTTCCCAATATTCATAAGGATCATCAGAAGGAATTGGAACCGCTCCAACCCCCAATTCTTCTAATTTTCTTGTAAATTGTACAGTGAGATTATCAACTTCCTGAATAATTAGACTTCCTAGATGCGAGTATGGCACAAAACTCGAAGCATTAAGAGGTTCATTAGGAACTGTTTTTGCAAATACAATAACAGAATTACAATCTTTATAAATATCAATGGGTCGAAAACCATCTGGTGCCCCTTCAAATCGCTCAACTGGAGCAATACCACATAAATCAAAACCTAAATCAAATGCTATCTCTTTAATCAATTTTGAATTGATCATTATAGTTTTTCTCCTTTAATTTCTTCTTCGTATTTCTTTCGTCTCTCTTTTAAATAATCTGGAACTGGAACATCCCACCAACCAACAGCTGGAGAACCAGTGAATGGATATTCCCTTTGAACTTCAATTTCTATTACTGCTGGTCTTCCTGATTTAGCAGCTCTTTCAAATGCGGGAATTATCTCGTCCTTTCTAGAAATTTTTTCAGAATAACACCCAAATGCTTCGCCAATTTTGGCAAAATCAGGTGAATAAGGATTTCCCTCGTTATCATAAAATGCTGTGCCATATCCTCTATCTTCCCCAAATGCAGATTGCTGAAGGTCTTTAATAGCAATCCATCCGTAGTTATTCAATACTATAAAGAAAATATTGGTTAATCCTAATTGTACCGCAACAGAAAGCTCTGAAATGGTCATCATAAAATCTCCATCTCCTACTAATGCAACCACTTGCCTATCTGGCTTTCTTATATCAATTGAGCCTAATTTGGCTCCTATCGCAGCAGGAATACTATATCCCATGGTAGAAAACCCTCCTGCCGTTAAACAAGTCTTCGGTTCATAGAATTTTAATTCCTGAATCATTTGTGCTTGGACATTACCAGAACTAGTAATAAAGACTGCATCCCTATCGAAAAATTCTCTAATTTCTTTTAATACTGTTGATATCATTACTGGAACTTTCCCATCATCTCGATTTTTGTCAAGGAAATCAAACCATTTCTTTTTTTCTTCCTGAATTTCCTTAAAAAAATCCGTATTTTTATAGTCTTTTGAATAATCACCCAATTCCTCAATAATTTGTTGAAGACATGCTTTAGCATCTCCAACAATGCCAATTTCAACAGGATAATTCTTACCAATTTCATGTGGGTCGATATCTATTTGAATGAGTTTTGTTGGTGGAATGGAAAAACTTACACCCTCTTTATAAGAACTTGCGGTTTCATCAGCAAAACGGCAACCTATAGCAAGTATCACATCAGCAGTAGAAGTCATCTTCAAACCTATAGTAGTCCCTTTGCTCCCTGTACTCCAACAGAAAAGAGGGTGGTCATTTGGAAAGGCATCTTTTCCCATCATTGTGACTACTATCCCAGCACCCAATTTTTCAGCTAAATTTTTAACTTCTTCAAAAGCGTTAGATATGACAACACCTCCTCCCAAAAGAAAAATGAGTCTTTTTGAACTCTTTAATAACCCAATAGCTTTCCTAATTAATCCAGGATCACCCCAAACTCGCCCGATCGCTCTTCTTTCAAGAGGTTTTGGTATTTCAACATCAATACTATCTGCTTGTATATTCATTGGGAGATCAATATGTACAGGTCCAAGTCTCCCTGTCATCATTTGATTAAATGCTCTCTGTAATATTGAAGGCAATTGAGAAACTTGACTAACTTGCCAGTTACGCTTTACAATCGGTTCAAGCACCCTTAGCATATCAGAATCTCTTTTTCTTTCAATTTCTTGAAGAACTCCCTTCCCACGCATATGAGTATGAGTAGTTCCAGTCAAGCATAGAACAGGGAAGCTATCTGCATACGCATCTGCCAATCCTATTGTTGTATTCATTGCACCTGGACCAATTGATGTAAATACGACAAGGGGTTTTCCTGTAATTCTATAATACCCTATTGCTAGATGTACACCTGCCATTTCCTGTTTAGGTTGAATTAATTGCAATTTATCCTTATTCCTGTAAAATGCATCTGTTAATGATAGATTTCCATGTCCGGGAATACCGATAACGTATTTAACTCCTTCTTTAATTAAATATTTGGCGATTATTTCGCCTCCAGTATATTTAGGCATTTTATTTATTAATTCAGATTAATATGTATTATTTGTTAAATATAATATAGGAAGGTAAAAATAGATTTAAGTTTAAATTTCAAGGTTTTTTGTTTATTAAAATATAAAATCAAAATTTATTTAAGAGTAATTGAATATATTTTTAAGAAAGTTATATAAAACAAAAGGGTTTTTTAAAGGATACATTATTATGAGTATATCCTCAGATTTGCTAATATTATTAGATGAGTTTGTAAAAGAAATTCCAGATTTATTAGCAGCACTGGTGGTTGATTTTAATGGCCTTATAATCGCAGAAAAGTCATTAATAAAATTTGATGATGAATTAATTGGAGGTATAACTTCTCTTTTAGACCAGACTTTAAATAGGATAAAAGGATTTACTCAGTCAGAATTAGGAAGTGGATCGTTTGACATTGATCAATTCCGCTTATTTTACATCCAATTGGGTAAAAATGTTGGGGCATTATTAGTATTAATTGGAAATCCATATTCTAATTTAGATAAATATATTCCATACTCTCATATCGTTGCAGATAAAATCTCTCTAATCTTAAGTAATTCTGACATTTCATGTAAGTTTCCAAGCATCGATAAAGAAGCTAAAATTATCTTGAAACCAAGAAGTAATAATATAATAATAATTGGATCTGAAGCTGTAGGTAAATCTGCTTTGGCTAGAAGAGTATGTAATAATTCTTTCATCGAAAATTATCATCCTACTATTGGGATCTCATTAATAGAAAAAGAACTTGAAATAAAGAAAGATGAGACAATTAAAATTAACATTTTTGATTTATCAAGCCTTAAAAGTTTTGGGAAAGTAAGAAGGTATTTTTTTGATTATTCTAATGTTATTTTAATCATGTTTGATTACTCTCGGGAAGAAACCGTTCATGAGCTTGAAGATTGGATTACAGAAGCACGCCAATTCGTTGATGATAAAGAAACCCCCTTCTTAATTGTAGGTAATAAAATTGACCTGGTTCCTAACAGAGAAGAAATTAAGCAATATGCTGAAAAAATAGCGATAGATAATAATTACCAGTTTTTTGAAACATCTGTACTAAATAGGCAAGGTATAGATGAGCTATTAGAATATTTGACAACTCAAATTTTTCTCGATTATAATGAAAAAATAACTGCCACACCCATCACTAGCAATTTTCTTAAAACATTAACCGAAGATGAGAGAATTGTATTTATTTGTACTGTTAATTGTGAATCAGTCGATCAAAGCAATATTCCAAATGTATTAGAAAAAAACATAATAAAAAACATTGCTAAATATAAAGAAATTAGCTTGGCAGTTTTAATGAGTAAGATAGCTCCCTTAGAAAAAGCTCTAAATAGAAAAATTGATAAAAATACGATTTTAAAGATAACTGATAAATATATTCAAAAAGGCCAAATTAAGAAACAATTTTTAAAATTTGATAAAGATTTAGATTCATTCGAAAATTCAAATATAATTCAGAAAGAAGATATTTAAATAGTTTCACTCTAAGTAGAGAAATTATTCCAAATAATAAATTTAAATATTAATTACTTTATTATTATTTTAAAATTCTTCATATTTATTAGATTAAGTACTACAAGGGAATCTAAGGGAATTATAATTGCCTGAGAATATAACTATTAAGAGCAATTGTCCAATCTGCAATAAAAGTATTATTTTTGATTTGGATAAGGAATTTATATTGAATTCAGAACGATTTCCTGTTCAATTTCTAATTGAACACTGTGATAAATCATTAATTGCGTATATTGATAAGAATTTTGAAATAAAGGGAATAGAATCAGTTAGTAACATATTAAAAAATAAGAATCAAATCCAAAAAGATCATATTCAAGGTGAACCAATTACACCTGAATTTATTCAGAAGATACCATTAGAAGAAAAATTAATAGTGAGCTCTAACTATGATTTTAATTATTTAAAAAAGCAACAATTTCCTAATGTTATCGAAAAACAAATCTTATTGCAAATTTCTAAATTTAATGAAATAAGTATTGGAGTCTTATTACAAAAACTCTCTGTTTTAAGCAAAGCACTAAATAGAACTATTGATCAAGATTCCTTGTTAAAAATTGTCGATAAATATGTTGAAAAAGGTTTAATTAATAAATACTTTATGAAATTTGGAAAAAAAAAATCTGATCTTAACGATTTGAAAATTAACTTAAGAAGTGATATAATTTGAAAATATTCAAAAAGAAAGATAAAAGTAAAGATTCCAATTATCTAAACAGAATGATCATTGGATTAGGACTCGGTTTGGTAAAAAGCAGAGATTTTATTTTAAACAAAGATTTTGGTGTATCACCTCAGGATGCTATGGATTCATTAAGTATTTGGATAGGAAGAGAATTAATGAAAACAATGTTAGAAAATAAGATAGTAAGTGTTAAAGACTCTGACGAGCGCTTAATTAATGGTTTAACAAGTGTCATTAATTTAGCAGAAGAATTAGATGTGGAAGTAACAGATGAACAAGTAAAGTTGGTAGTACAAAAATGCCTAATTTGCCCAAAAAGAATTGGTGGGTACGATCTTGAGGGAAATACTGCTTGTCCTGTAGGAGGTGTCTTAACAGGAGCAATTTCCTACGCCAGGGGGATAGATCCTAATATAACCAAAAACCGTCTTCAAACTGCGGAAATTTGTCATATTGAAATGGATTTTAACAGGTAATCTTTTTTTTTTAGTTTTATTTTTTTGAGTAATTAATCCTTGAAACTATTAAAAATAAGATTCATTAGTAAAATTTTTTTTAAAATTCAATAATCCCCCTCTCTTTATAAAGTAAATATCAAAATTTAAACTTATAAGCAATACTAAAGTACTTTTTTCACGAAACTGAGAATTACCGTGCCATCTACCCTAGAAAAGATTCGAGTATTAGGAGAAAATTCCAAATATGATATATGTGCCAGTACTGCTTCTAGTCGTACCGATAAATATCCAAAACTTTTTGGAGGTACAAAAAATTGGATTGGGAATACAGCAAGCGCGGGAATTTGTCATAGCTATACACCCGATGGACGATGTATGAGTCTTTTCAAAACTCTATATACTAATAAATGTATTTACAATTGTAAGTACTGTTTTTCCCACAGCTGTAAGCAAAAGATGAGTTTTACACCTGAAGAATATGCTCGTACATTTATGAAGCTATATTCGATGAATGTTGTCGAAGGTGTATTCATTTCATCAGCTGTTTGTAGTAGTGCTGATAAAACTACCGAAGAAATGTTAGAAGCAATTCGATTACTTCGCTTTAAATATAATTTTATGGGGTATGTACACTTTAAATGTTTACCTGGTGTAAGTCAATATCTCCTTAAAGAAGCAATAACACTTTCAGATCGTATTTCAATAAATACAGAAGCTTCTTCAAAGGATTATCTAGCAGAAATTGCAGAACAAAAAGATTTTAATAATGATATTATAACACGCCAACGCTGGTTAAAGCAGATTAGGATCAAACATAATGATGAAACTCTCAAATATATGAGAGATACTGAGCAAGATAATAACTTGAGTTATCAAGAAAAAATGATTAAAGATCGAAGAGAAAATGGTTACAAAAAATTCCGATGGGATGGCGCCCCAATCCTTAATAGTGGACAGACTACCCAATTTGTAGTGGGTGCCGCTGAAAATGAAAGTGATTATGATCTACTTAAAAGGATCGATTGGGGATATCGAAAAATTGATTTAAGGCGAGCTTATTTCTCATCATTTATTCCAATCGAAGGGACACCTCTAGCTGGCAAACAAGCAGCCTCATTAGCAAGGGAACATCGTTTATATCAAAGTGATTGGTTATTAAGAATATATCACTACAAATTAAAAGATTTAGAATATATTTTCAACGATGAAGGTAATTTACCTAAAGGAGACCCAAAAATTCATTTAGCAAGAAAATATTTTAGAGATCATAATCTTGTAGATCCCAATCGAGCCTCTTACCATGAGTTGTTGCGTGTTCCTGGAATTGGACCTATATCTGCTAAACGTATTATTAATTTACAATCCAAAAAATTCATATTTAAACATCGACAAGACCTTAAATCTGTAGGAGTAGTATTAAAACGAGCTGAACCTTTCCTTCTGATAGATGGACATAATCAAACGACTTTAAATAAATATTTCAACATAATTAATGATAATATTCCACAGAGGGAAATCGTGTGAAAAAAATAACGAAAGGAAATGATCCTCTGGAAGTTGTTGGGTGCGCTAAAGGTCATTCACATGAGGAATTAATACATAATCTTCCCCGCCATTGTAATTTTTATCCTGCTCTTATCCAACAGATTAAAAGAATTCCAGAAGTTGTCTTACGTAATTCTGGTACTCCAATCGCAAAAAAAATTAATCGTATGATGCGTGAAATTTCTAAAGAAACCTATAGAGCGATACAATTCACTCGTACACAAATAAATAATAGAGGGGTATTATTTGGAGTAGTTTCCCTCAAACACAATGTGATGGACCGTGTTTTAAGTTATTTCCATAAGAGATGGCCAGATTGTATAGTCTGTCTATATAATGAATATAACCATAAAACATCAACAATGGATGAGGGAGGGAAACTTTGTAATATTGACAGTTCCCTTAAAACATTAGTAGAACAAGTAAGTAAAAATCGCCCCATTGTTCCATATTTCAATGATATCCAATTTTCTGGTGAACAAATTTTCGAGACATTGTATAATTCACAGTTCATTCCTGAACGAGAGAACCAGTCTTTTTTTAAAAAGATGATCCCAGGCAAGTGTTTTGAATTACCTGGGTTGAGAGGTGGAGTAGAAAAGCGTTTTCGAAATAAAAGGATTAATGATTTTATATAATATCAGATTATTTTCGTGAATATTCTTGAGCTTCTTATTATGATAAATTTTCATTAGAGATATTCAATAAGTTCCCGCCAGTTAAGTTTACTCGACTTATTTCATCATTGTTAAAAATAAACCCTAGCAACTATAGAAATAACATCCTAAGAGGGGATTTACTATCGAAAAAAATAGAGTAGCAGAGTGTGTAGAATTGTATGAATCAATTAGTTATGAAGAACATGTTGAATCTACTAATCTAGATGACAAGGAAGAATGTCAAACGTGTTATAAAGTTGATTTTGATAATTTACGTATTCTATATATCAAGAGAGAGAAAAATGAAGATATTAATGGAGTTTTAGAAGAATTAATATAATTTTAAATTAAGTTATACCTAAAAAGCCCATTCTCCCTTTCGCATGATAGGTTCTACTTTACCATCTTTAGTAGTCCCATCAACATCCATTTCCCCTGAACCAATCATGACATCGACATGAATTAAGCTAATATTTCCCCCAGCAGCAAGAAATTCTTCATCTGACATTTTTTTCCCATTTTTTAATAATGGTTTATAAGCAAAACCTAAAGCGATATGGTTAGAAGCATTTTCATCAATCAAACTATTGAAAAAGATTAATCCCGATTGTGAAATAGGTGTACTATTTGGAATAAGAGCGATCTCTCCTAATTTACTTGCCCCTTCATCAGTATGGATAAGCATATTTAGAAGATCCTTACCTCTTTCTGCTTTTAATTCTACAACTTTCCCTTCTGAAAATTTCAATTCAATATTTTCAATTAAATAGCCTCCATAATTGAGGGGTTTTGTTATTTTTACAGTTCCTTCTGTCATATCTTTATGAGGGAGAGTGCAAATCTCCTCTGTTGGGATATTACTTACATAATCGATTCCTTTTTGACTAGTAGATTTTGCACTTTCCCATATATGCCCTTCAGGTAAACCGATTGTTAAATTTGTACCTGGAGCTTTTAATTGTAAAGATGTATATTGTCTCTCATTTAAATAATCTTTTCTTGCATTGAGTTGGTCAATATGATCATTCCAAGCTTCAACAGGATCTTTTTGTTTTACACGACAAATTTCAAAGATTTTATCCCATAATTTGACTATCCGTTTATCAGGGGGAAGATCAGGGAATGTTTTCTCTGCCCAAGCATCACAAGATGCAGATACAACACACCCATTTCTAGCTTTTTTTTGATTCAAGAGATCAGTAACAAGTTTCTGTTTCTTTCTTATTGTCTGTATCATAGTTGTCATAAGCTCAGGATCTTGATTATTGAAAAAAAGAGGGTCAGCACTCAATATATTAAGGCCAGCTCCACCTTTTTCAATGTTCTCCAACGAAGCATCTCGTTGCCAACTGGAGAATTCTTCAAATGAATCTCGGGATGCATACTTGAGTCTAATTAAATGTAGTTTGGGATTATTCCATAATACATCAACAAATCTAGCACCCAATTGATATGCCTTCTTTACAACTAATTCAATAAAAGGAGCTAAATCAAGAAGAGATGTACCTAAACCATATGGAGTGATTAATAACCATTGTCCTTTTTGTAAATTTACACCTACTTTTAATATTATATCTACATACTTTTCTAAATTCTGCTCGAATTCTGATGACATTGGAATTTCATCTAAATTATTAATTTTGGAATAATATTATTAGATTATATTCAATATATAAATATAATGCTTAGAAACTGATGTCTACCAGCGAAAAGTGGGATTTGTTTATATAGTTAAAATAACCAGACTACGAATATAATCTATGATGAGGGAACTATCAAGGAGCTAAAATTATCTCTTAATAAGGAGTTCGAAATAGTTAGTTAAAAACGCCTAATTATACCATATTTTTATGAAATACAATTTTCCGGTAAGGATATCTTAGAATCATTATACGAATCTTAAAATGTAATTGAGTGTGAGAATCCATGTTTTTTTAAGAGAATCATCCTTGAGAAGTGTTATAAATTTCCAGGACTGAGATTTGGGGTAAAAAAAGGGTATAAAGAAAAAAGAACTTTAAATTGAAATAAAGGATCAGTGATTATCTTTAATAGCATATTATTTTCGTGAATATTTCTTGATATCTTATAACAAGAACATAAAAAGCATATAGTCTCTAATAACTTTAGGTTTGTCCTTTAAGGAAATAATGAGTATCTTCATTCTTCCTAATTGATTGAATCCTTCCATCAGTAACCATTTCATCCGGGATTTTTTCACCATTTCTCATTACATACTTCTTAAAATTTGGATTTTTAATGGTTTCTCCTACTCTCTTTAACAAGGCTTTTGTTGTGAATGCTTTTCCGATGTTAGTTCCTAGATATTTATATAACTTCTTTTCAGTAGCATTATATAACTCTGATGTCTTATCACCATACTTTTCTAACTTATCTAACCCAAAAACTCCTCTATTTTTGTAAAGAACAAAGGAACCAATAAGTATAAACACAACACATACTAGTACAGCAATCCATAATGACCAATTTATAATACCTACAGATATCACTGAGATAATAACAATCAAGCCTGCAATTATAAAACTAAAAGCTATATAAATGTTGTACATTCTGCGAGGTTTATCACTAAATATTTATAGCACCACTTATTTTCGTTTAAACTTTAAATTTCTTTTATTATGTTATATTTAAGCTTCAATATATGTATTTCACATATTAATAACATCCAAGGATGATTCAGTAATGTGACTGCTAAGAACTAGGAAAAATACTTTTTATTTGATACTATACTATTTTCGTGAATATTTCTTGAGCTTCTTGATATGATGAATTTTCAATAGGTAATTTTAGTAAATTCCCACCAGTTAAGTTTACTCGACTTATTTCATCATTGTTAGATATAAATCCTAATAATTTTACATGATCTTCATTTATTTTCTCTACTTCTTCCTTTAAAATATCCCTTAAATTTTCTGGAAACCTATTCCCAAGGATCCATATGTTTTCAAATCGTAAATCTACCTCTTTGCTTACTTCTAATATCCGTTTCATGGTATGAATGCCCATTTTAGAAGGATCAGTTACAATTACTAAATCTGTGACGTTTCGACCAGTTTTTCGTGCAAAATGTTCTAATCCAGCGGGTGAATCAAGCAATGTTATATCATAATTCTTAGCCAGGGTATCAATAACATTTTTTAGTACGGAATTAATATAACAGTAACATCCCTCTCCTTCTGTCCGTCCCATTTCTAAAAGATCAAACTCACTCATCTCAATGAGACAATTATACACATCTCCTTCGATAATCTGATTCTTCGGTAAATCTAAGGGCAATTTTCGTGCCTGTATTTTATCTTTGAGCACCTTCATCTTTCCTCCAATAGTATCACTAAAGCTGATTTCTTCACCAATAACATCAGCAACATTAGCATCGGGGTCAGAATCGATTACGAGAATATCGAGTTTATTTTTATTTTCTAAAATGTATTTTAAAAAAAGTGCCAAAGCTGTAGTTTTACCCACTCCACCTTTTCCGGAAAAAGCTATTATCTTTTTAATATTTAACACTTAAAATAAGTTATTATTCCTTAAGGTAATGAAATTGATTAAAGATTAAAAATGTTATATACATAATTCAAAAGAAGAGATATTTTTCTATTAAAAAGTTAAAACTTAAATGGATACCGTAATAATATTTAATAAATTTATAAAGAGAGGTTATAGTGGAAGAATAATTATTTAGCTATTGGTTATTATTCAATTTTTCTATTCTATTTTCATTAATATACATAGTTTCACTTAATTTGCTTTCAACAATTGAGAAAAGAAAAAGATTTATTTATGCCCATGCTTCATAAGATTCCTTGAGATGTGCCAGAGCTTCTATTTCAAATGGCTTGGTTGCTCTGAGGATTTCAGCTCCCTCAATGAGCTTTTCTCTGGGCATTGCTCCCTCCAGTGCGAAGGGAAATATACGTTGAAATTTTGCTAGCCATTTCACGATCTCAAAAAACTTTTGGGATGCCTCATCGAGGTATTTTGCTTGGGGTCTTCCTTGATATTTTTCTGAAAGCCGTTTTGTGAAGATCTGCGCGATTCGTTTTGCCTCCAGGACACATTCGCCGTTGTAACTGTTTCCATGGTAAGGATGGTCATCCTCTATCTCGCTTTCCAAACATTCTGCCCACTCGTCATAAGCCGAAGAACCAGCCACATATTGGTCGTACACTAGAGTACCTTCGGAGAACTTGATCGCACGATGAACAGCTTCCTTGTCGACATCTTCTGAAATATCTGGAGCTTCCTCCTCAAAGAAAATTGCATGAAGACTTCCAGGTGCATGAAGATCATCATAGTGGATCGGTGTATCTGGTCTCCGTATCTGGATCGGTGTATCTGGTCGGTTTACAGTAGTACTTGCGATGTAAGAATCTCTAGTATACCCCTTCACGATACAATATTCAATGACGTCTAAGCCCCAAAGGACAACTGGTTTGTCGTTATCAATTGAGGATTTTACAAGTTCAAAGAGCTCCTTTGCCCTTTCCCTATCATCGTCCGTCACTTCATCGGATGTGGGATAAGATCCATCATTAATATACCTATGAACCCTAAAACCAAGATTTCCCGTGGAGTTTACAATGTCTTCCCAGATGGCAAGGGCGGTCGGTCCTGAAGGACAGGTCACACCTTTCATAACATTTGGTAGTGCAAAAGCATAACCAGTATAACCCCCAACACTCACCATATCAATTTCTTTTTCCTTCCCCAGGGATTGCAACACCCCCAAGACGGCACCAAGGTATGAAATCCAAGCTCTCTGAATCGTTGGTTCGTGAGAAACTAAATTTTCAGTTTTTTTCATTCTTTTCACCATCATATTTGAATAGCGTCTCCTGAGCTTTTCTCTTTCTAATTGCTCTCTCGACCTTGAATCTTTATAGACTGTAGTCATGGCTTTCAATAAATCCCTTCCATCTGTGGTGATGTGATAACTACCTCTCCCATATTTTTCCACAAGATGGTGTGTTAATAATTGCGATAAATGATTAGAAAGAGCCGTTTTCTTCAGGTTAGTTTTGTCAATGAGTGTTGAGAAATCTAGAGACTTATCTAGCAACAAACTTAATAGTTGAAGCCTTTTTGGATGCGCAATTGCTTTGGCTAGTTTTGAAATACTGTCCAGTGAACCAATTATTTCTTTGTTATCGAGCTCTTTGCTCAAATCAAGCCACCATTCAATTATTAATATGTATATAGGAACAAGTGTATTTAAATGTTTCGGTCTTTTAGGAGGTTTGTTCACAAAAATTAGGGATTCACTCTGAGAAAAGTAGCTTTGTTCACAAGAAATAGGAAATCTAAAATTATTTTTATAATAATTAGTTTCCAAATTTAAAAAAATTGATTTTAGGTCAAAAAATAAATAATTAAAAGGACTAAATGGCTTTCTAATAAGAAAAATTAACTTGGTAATGATAGAAATTAATAATAAATAGAAAATTCTATATAAACCATGTCAATAAGGTATATAAAGAAAAATGAAATGGGTGAATTATTAGACCTTTATGCTCATCTCCATAGGAAAGATGAACAATTACCAGAAAAATCTATATTAATGTCTATTTGGGATGAAATCATGTCTAATTCCCTGTTACACTATTTTGTAGTAGAACATAATAATAAATTCATTTCATCTTGTGCTCTTTCAATCATTCCGAATTTAACACGAGGTGGACGACCATATGGATTGATTGAAAATGTAGTAACTCATACTGATCACCGTCAACAGGGATTTGGAATTTCGGTTCTCCAACATGCCCTCAATGTTGCATGGAAAAATAAATGCTATAAAGTTATGTTATTAACAGGTTCAAAAGAGCCAGCAGTTCATCACTTTTATGAAAAGGCAGGATTTAAAAAAGGAATAAAAACTGGTTTTGTCGCTAACCCACCTGATTTTCTGGATTAAGAGGGCAAAAAAATTGAAAAACAAACTTAAGGCTATTAAAGGAATTTTATTTGATTTTGACTATACCCTTGCTGACTCTTCTAGGGGAGTGGTTAAGTGTATTAATTATGCATTAGAAAGACTTAAATTCGCAAAAGTTCCAGCAGAGGAGGTTAGGAAGACAATTGGTCTTACTCTTGAACATACATTTTTGATGCTTTTAGGAAAACAACACATTGATGAAACTGAAAGGTTCAAATCTTATTTTATCGAAAAGGCAGATGAAGTTATGGCAGATAATACCACAATGTTTGTAGAGACATCAAATGTAATTAAGTTGTTACATAACAAAGGTCTCAGACTCGGGATTGTTTCCACGAAATTTCGATATCGAATAGAAAATATTCTCTGTAGAGAAAATCTTTTAGAGTTTTTTGATGTAATCGTTGGTGGGGAGGATATTTCACATCTTAAACCAGATCCTCTTGGTTTAATGCATGCAATTAAGAAGTTAAATTTACATACCTCAGAAGTCATATATATAGGTGATAGTGCTGTTGATGCTGAAACAGCTCAAAGAGCAGGAATTCATTTTGTTGCTGTTCTTTCAGGTATTACTCCTCAAGACGCATTCAATCAGTCTCAGGTGATTATTTTTCTAAAGAACCTTTCTGAGCTTCCATTAATATTAGGGATTAAGTTATAAATTAGAAATACATATCAAATTTATTACTGTTCCTGTCTATAAACTGGAACAATTTTAGAAGTAAATTCCTCTAAAGTGTGTGGAAATTCTTCTTCACTTGATATCTTACCAAGATCTAACATAATTTGTCGTGCTAATAACCAAAAAGCTAAACCTAATGCTTTCTTTCCACGATTATTTGCTGGAATCGCAAGATCTATACCTCTTAAGGTATCATCTGTATCGAAAAGGGATACTACTGGAATTCGGGCTAATTTTGCTTCTCTCAGAATAACTTTATCTGCATGAGGATCAACAATTAGAACAACACTGGCGTCCTTAATATATGGATCGATTGAAGGATTTGTTAAACTTCCTGGTATAAAACGTTCAGTTATCGCTTTACATCCAAGAACTTTGCAAAATGTTCGAACTGGTTCTTTCCCATATCTTCGTACACTTGTTACGATTACTCTATCACTTCCTTCTTCAATATATTTACTCAAGAATTTAGCAGCTATTTTCAATCGATCATCAGTTTTAGTTAAATCAATTACGTATAGGCCATAATTTGTTTGACGATATATAAAACGTCTAGCATCCCCTGTAAGAAGCTTAGTTCCAATATGAATTCCGCAACTTAAGTATAGTTGCTTTCGTTCTTCATCCTTATCTATTAATTCTTCTTTAGCCTCAATACCAGCTTCTATGTCTTCAGTATCTAATAATTCAAGTTCTTCTTCTAAATCCAAATCTTCTTCAAAGTCAATATCAAAATTGTCTTCAAAATCTTCTAACATTTCATCTTTTCTTTCTGTTTCCTCACTGTCAGTCTTTTTTTTCTTTTTTGCCACAATAAAAGCCTTGTTAATATTTTTCTTATATCAATTTTAATTTGTTATTCTGAAATATTCAAACTTCAGTGAATAATTA
Source organism: Promethearchaeota archaeon (assembly GCA_048940925.1). GTDB lineage: Archaea > Asgardarchaeota > Lokiarchaeia > Sigyniarchaeales > SOKP01 > Loki-b32. Next base: position 112,221 of record JBHLOC010000006.1, read on the forward strand.
CTTAAATATACCATAACTTTAATATTTTATTAAGGGATTTTAGCTCATTCTCTTAGAACTAAAGATTTAATATAACAATGATGATTTTAATTATTAATATATCTAATCAATTACATTTATTATATAAAAATTTAAATTTATATTGGTTTAAATCATGGCTTCTTATCGATTAATATTGGGAATAATAATTGGTATTGTTTTAAGTTTTTTTAGTGTATTTTTCTTTAATATGGAGAATCTGATTAATCAAATCAAAACTAATGCCAATTCTGATCTATTGAAAGCAATTGCTTTATTAGTTGGTGCGAATTTTAAGTTTGATATTATTGCATTTTTCTCGGGAACTTTAACAGTTACAGGATTTTTCGCAGCGCAACTTTTAGCTTGGCTCTTCATTGGATATGTCAGTGGTACAATTGCAAAAGGTTTAAAAAGAGGTATTATATCAAGCGTATTAGTAGTAGTAGTAGTTTTATTAATTTGGATTATTTTAAGTATAATTTCTGGGGTAGATTTAATGGCTTTATTTCAAGGTAATCAGTTAACTGAAACATTAGGTGGGATATTTAGTGGCTTTTTAGGAGCATTTATAGGAGGACTAATCGGCGGATCAGTAAGTGGACCATATGAAGAGTTTTATTAATCAGTTTATTGTTTATCTTTTTCCTTTCTTTTAGAAATACTAATTAGGTTTTAATCCATCTTGTCTTAAAAAAATTTAATATTTGTTAATAATATAAGTTATTAATGGGGAATAAAAAAGAAGAAATTCTACCTGATCGGGAATTTGCACTTGATCTACTAAGAAATTTAAAAATTCAACATTCAGTTAGGCGTCATTCTGAAAAAGTTGCAGATAAGGCTTTAGACATAGCAAAAAAAATAACAAAGGCTAAAGTTGATATGAATTTAATTGAAATTGGAGCGTTATTACATGACATAGGAAGAACTACAACTCATGGGTTTAAACATGCGTTAATTGGAGGTAAGATATTAAGAGGGAGAGGTTTTTCAGATAAACTCGCAAAAATCTGTGAAAGGCATATTTTAGGAGGATTGGATAAAGGAGACGCTAAGAGGTTTGGATTACCTGAAAAAGATTACTTACCGATAACATTGGAAGAGAAAATTATATGTTTAGCCGATAAACACATGGCAGGAACTAGAGAAGTAACAATAAATGAAAGATTTAAAAGATGGTTTCAAAAATATGGTAGAAGTAAAATTCTAATAAAATCAAAAAGAAGAATCGAAGCGATTCAAAAAGAAATAGAAAGGTTAATGTAATAAAATTACTTCCTTAATTTCCTTTTTAACTGGTTTAAAATTCCTCCTCCTTCCAGAATATCTGTTAAAAAAACAGGTAACTTTTCAAATTCAATCTCTAGATTCTTGCTTTTATTAAAAATTATTCCTTTGTCAAGTGATATCTCTAACTTATTTTCTTTCTAAAATTGATTATCTTCCCATTCTACCTGAATACCTGGAATACCTAAATTAATCAGATTTCTAAAATAAATTCGTGCAAAAGATTTAGCAATAATAGCTTTTATACCTAAAGTCTTAACCACATTAACAGCTTCTTCCCGAGAACTGCCTGATCCAAAATTTTCTCCTGCTACAATAATATTACCCTTATTAATATTGTGTACAAATTGTTGATCAATGTATTTCAGAGTATTATTAGCCATCTCATTAGGATCTCTTATTGTTAAAACATCACTAGGAACAATGTCATCAGTAGTAATATCATCTCCCAAAATATAAGTGAAACCTTCAATTGTATCAACCATTTATAAAACCTCTCTTGGATCAGTAATTTTACCCCTTATAGCAGAAGCCGCAATAGTAGCAGGTGTTGCTAAGTAGACCTTGGACCTCGGTGAACCCATTCTTCCTTCAAAATTTCGATTAGAACTACTTATACAAATCTCATCTGGTCCTAATACTCCCATATGTCCCCCAAAACAAGGACCACAAGTGGAATGTCCAAATATTGCTCCCGCATTGATAAAGATTTCAATTAATCCCTCATGAAATGCTGCTTTATATATCTCTTTAGAGGCAGGAATGATTATCATTCTCATTTTAGAACTTATCTTCTTGCCTTTTAATATTTTGGCAGCAATCCTAAGATCTTCCATTCTTACATTTGTACAACTTCCAATAAATGCTTGATCAAATTCAATTCCTTCTACTTCTTCAATATAAGCTAAATTGTCAGGAGTAGATGGTTTTGCGACAACAGGAGTAATCTCCGATAAATTATAATCAAAAGATTTTTCGTACAGGGCATCTTTATCAGGAAATACAAACTCATATGTTTCATTAGTCCTATTATGTAGCCAATCATTTACTTTTTCATCAGGTAAAAAAATTCCAAATTTAGCACCCGCTTCTACAACCATATTTGAAATTGTCATACGTCCATCAATTGATAATGATTTTGCACCATCTCCATGAAATTCTAAAGATTTATAAATAGCACCCTTGGTTGATATATCACCTATTAGTTTTAGAATAAAATCTTTTGGCATTACACCTTTATTTAATTTACCAGAAAGATTTATTTCAAATGATTCTGGAACCTTAAACCATAACTTTCCGGTAGTAAAAACAACAGAAACATTAGTAGCTCCTATTCCTATAGATAAGCTATTAAATGCGCCATAAGTAATTGTATGGCTATCAGAACCTACTATTAACATACCTGGTCGTGCAAATCCCATCTCTGGTAAGACCTGGTGACAAATACCTTTATCCATACCAATATCGTGAATAAAATTGTACTTTCTCGCAAACTTTCTACAATCCTGGTGCATTTCAACTGCTGAAATTGTAGGTGCGGGTATCCAATGATCTAGAATGAAAAAGAATTTTTTTAGGATCCCAAATATAATCAATCCTTAATTTTTCATATTCTTTATGTATTCGTCCTCCTAATTGTTCATGAACCATTATTAACTCAATATTACAGTCTATAAATTGTCCGGGGTAAAGTTCTTTAAGATTTGAATGATCTAACAGAATTTTTTCAGCAATTGTATAATTTAATTATCCTCACATATTAATTGTTGATTTTGGCATAGTATTTTATAATCATTATCAATCATTAATATAACTTTTTTAATAATTAGGCATGCTTGTAGTAATATTTTTGGATCAACTTTATCTGGAGTATCTTGTATAGTATGAGTATGTTTTCCAGCAACTCTCGTAGTGATATCAACAGAATTATATCCTCTTAAATGAAATGGAACAGAATCTGTATGAGCACCTGTAGATAGATGAAATCCTGTTATATTCAAATTTTGATCTTCCGAGGCTTTTTCTAAATATTGACTGAGTAAAGGAGCTATCTTTTTACGAGGAAAAACTCCATAGGATTGCAAATATTGTAACTTATTGTTTTTATCATTCGCACATGAAACCATATCTAAATTAATCTGAAATACTCTTCCTTTAAGGAATTGTTTTTCGTAAGTATTGACAAAGATTCTTGATCCCATAGTTCCTAATTCTTCAGCAGAAAACTGACAAAACCAGATATTGAAGTTCTCTAATGGATTCTCTTTAAAGTATTTGCTCAATTCAAATGTAATTACCATACCCGATGCATTATCTAAAGCACCTGGTGATTTATTATGAGTGTTTAAAAACATTAAAAATATGTTTGAAATTGAAATTAAGATTGTAAATAACCAAAGACCTATTCTCAGGATTAATAAATTTAGTTTTAAAACAGTATAAGTACGAATAAAGAACGCAATAAGAAATCCTCCTAAAAAAATTCCTCCATAAAGCCAAACACGGTAGAGTATTACTCTCCAATATGTTTTAAAGGTTTGTGACTTTGAATCTAAGTGTGCGGAAATAATAATGTTTCCAGCTTTTTCAGTTGGAATTCCAGTAGCGTTTACTCTTACAAATACATTTGTAGCCGAAATAGTTTTTCCATAGTATTCCCCCCAAAATCCAGATTCTTCAGGATGTTTTAATCCTTTAATAATTAAAATAATTAATATTATCCCTGTACCAATTATAAATGTTGTAATAAATAACTGAATATATACAAACATCAAAATAAATAAAGAAAAAGTTAAGTTGATAACCATAATTAACTTAATTAAGGTCGTAGAATAAAAATCAGAGAATTCAAAGGGTTGTTTTTGGATTTGTGAATCATCAAATCCATTTTTCTTAAATAAATCCACAGCAAGCTCTACAGCTTTTTGTTCACCTTCAGTTCCAGCTAATCTGGGAAAACTAAATAGTTTTACTAAATCAAATAATTGATCAGCATTAAAGGAAAAATTTTCAGTAGATTTACTATTCTTCAACTTTTCTCAAAAAAATTTTATAGATTCAGAATAAATTATCCCAATTTCTAAAATGCCAATTATAATTTAGATTTTATTGTTTTAACTTATAACATAACCCAATTTGCTGAGTTTATCCAATATAATTTTTTGAATCTTTTCTTGGACTAATTCTATTATATTATCCGAACTAATAATATTATATTTATTTTGTTTAGCCCGAGAGTAATAAAGATCTCTCACTTGATCTAAAAAGTTAGTATCTTCAAATTTTTCTAAATCTTTATCTTCCTTTCTTGCTAATGCTATTTTTGGATCAATATCTAAAATTATCGTTATGTCAGGTAAACCTACAAATTTATTAATTTCTTTAACCCAATCAACTGAAATTTCATCAGATTGTACCGATTGATATACTATTGAAGATTCCAGATATCGATCAGAAATGACAATATATCCCTCTTCAAGTTTATATTGTATTTCATTTTTATAATGGAGATCTCTATCAGCCGCGAATAGTAAAGCATCCGTAGTAGGAGGCACTTTTTTATCTTTTAAATATTTTCTCACCAATTTCCCTATATCGCTTTTAGATGGTTCCATTGTTAAATGAACTTTTAGACCTTTACTTTCTAAAAATCCTTTAAGGAGTTGACTATGAGTACTTGTACCTGATCCATCAATACCTTCTAATGCAATAAACAATGATTTCTGCGTCAAATTAACTCAAAACTAATAATATTCAAAATCAAAATTCTATAGATTATAAAACAATAAGGACATATTGATTTTATTTTTAATGAACTTATCTTATTAATTTTTTAACAAGTTGAAGTATAAAATTTTTTCATCTAATAGAATAAAAAAGGTTTACCAGAAAAATTAAAATGATTGTGTAATCTTATTTAAATTGAGAGAGATGGATAAAAACAAGCAATTTGCATATTGCGATAATTGTGAGAGAGAGATCGAAAATCCAAAAAGAAAAGCTTTTGAAGGCATGTATCTTAATATATGGATTCTGTGTATTTTAGCTTCATTAGGCTTTGCTCTCATTCCTTTTTTAATTTATCGTTATATTTATTTAAAGAAGAATGTTTGTCCATTTTGCCACAATCAGTTAGAATTTTACAGTACCCGTGAAGAAATTCCTGAACCAAAAGCCCAAATAGCCCGAATCCTTAATAAAATAGAAGAAGAAAAAAGAGAAAAAGAAGAAAATAAAGATTATTGTCCTTATTGCAAACAAGAAATAACTAAAAACGTAGAAATTTGCCCAAATTGTGGTGTCACTCTTAAAGAATAAAAATATATATGAATATAATCATTCTTTATTTTAAATATAACAGTAAAATAATTATTATAACATAAGGTTTAGAAATGCCAACAGTTAATCCTACCGGCTTTTGTCCTAGGTGTAATCAATATGTGTTGTTAACTCGTGAAAGAATTGACACTTGCCTCGCAATAATTTTGCTAATTTTTACTGCTGGAATTGGTTTGATAATTTATTTGATTTGGTATTATTCTAAGGCTGAAGACACCTGTGTACATTGTGGGACTAAAATCACAGTCTCTCAACCGCAGAGTCAATTTGCATATCAATCCCAACCCCAAAATCTGCAAGGACCTTATTCTGCACAAGCTCCCATTGAGGAAACTGAGAAAGTAACAGGAGATATAACTAATTATTGCGCGTTATGCGGTGAAAAATTAGAAACTGGAGTAAAATATTGTCCAAATTGCGGTGGCAAAGTTTAAAACAATAATTTTTTTTATTTATAACTTCAATCTTTTTTAAATTTTTGAATTTGGTATTCTTTCTCCAATTAAAAATTGGTCTAAAGATCATTTTAGTATCTCTTTGTCTATTTCTTAATTAAAGAAAAGAAATAGATTTAAAAAAGAAAAATTGGAGGTAAAAAAATGTCTATGTCTGTAATGTATTGTCCTCATTGTAAGATGAACGTTTTTACAAAAAAAGAGGATTTCAGAATCGGTTTAGCAATACTTTTAGCAATATTTACAGGTGGATTAGGTTTATTAATTTATGTTGCAATTTATTTGGACAAACCTCAGAATCGTTGTACAAATTGTAATCATGTTTGTGAACCACATCAAATGATTACGACTCAGTCGAGTTCAAATTATCAATTAATTAGTACTTCTACTCAGATTCAAAATCAGAAACCTGTTGTAAAAACACATATGAATGAGGAAAAGGTTAAATTCTGTTATAATTGTGGTGTGGAATTAGATCTGAGAGAAGGCGCCAAGTTTTGTCCTTTATGTGGAAGTAATACTGAATAAATTTAATTATTTTTATTCTTTTTATTTTTTTAGGATTTTCATAAATTCATAGAAGTAGTTATATGAATTCTCAAAGTGGATATCTTCTTTGGAGTATTCTAAATCCTGAGAAAAAATCTTGGAAAATTTCTTTAAATCTTTTGTTTTAATTATGTTTTTATACTCTTTAATTAAATTTTCAAATAATTCTAAGATGGTATAAAATTCTTGATTTTCTATTTGAATTTCTCCAAACATTTCCATTTCTCTTTGGATAATGCTTTCTGCGAAGACTTTTTGGAGTAAGAATGTGGTGCCAGTATATTGTGTTAATTCGGATAAAGATTCATTAGTTCTTCTTAATAAATTCAAAAATAGGATGTTGAACATATGCGGTACTCCTAGTGTTAAAGCAATACGTTTATCATGTACCTCTAATGTAGTTTCAGTTATGAATAATCCATCTGATTTAAATAAATCTAAGAGTTCTGCCACGATGTTGTTATAATGTTTTGTACCTCCAACTCTCAAAACAATAAGAGTGTAGTTTTTAAAATTTGTAATACCAGGACCAAACATAGGATGAAGAGATAAACAATTTATAGGGAATTTGCTTTGAGCTATCTTTAACATTCTGAATGTTTCTTGTTTTATTGATGTTATATCAAAAATCAATGAATTTTCTTTCATGAATGGAGCAACATTTTCAACCATTTTAGGTGTAGAGTGAATTGGAATTGAAATCATTACGATATCGGCATTGCTTACACTTTTTTTAAGATCCACTTCATAATTTACTTCTAAGTCTTCAGCAACTAGTCTTAGTTTTTTTGCATTTCGGGCATGTATTGTTACATTAAAACCATGTTCTTTAAAAAATCTTGAAAATACGCTGCCCATTCCTCCTGAACCGCCTATTATTGTTAAATTTTTCCCTAACATCATTATAACCCTAAATATTCAACTACTTTATTTCTCATAATTATTTTATTTGGTTTTTTATCTGTCCACCATTCAAATGCTAATGCTCCTTGGTTTACTAACATATCTAAACCCCCTAATATTTTACAACCTCTTTCTTTTGCATTCTTTATTAATTGAGTCTCTAGAGGATTGTATATTACATCAAAAACAGTCAAATTTTCATGTAAAATCTCTAAAGGGATTGGTGATTCGTTTATTTTTGGATACATACCGATAGGTGTCGTATTGATTAAGATATCAGCATTTTTAATTTCTTCTTCCAAAATTTTATTACTAAATTTTTTTCCTTCCAAATCCAGTTCATAAGATTTTTTTAGATCAGATACAATTTTTAGAGCTTTTTTTTCAGTTCTATTTACAATAACTATTTTGTTCACATCCTCTGCTAATGTGAATGCAAGTGCTCTAGCGGCCCCACCAGCCCCTACTATCAAGACAATTTTATCAGAAAAATCGCATTCTGCGTCAATTAAAGCCCTTTTAGCCCCTATTGCATCTGTATTTTTTGCTTTCAGGAAACCATCATCGTTCTTTATTGTATTGACTGCCCCGATTTTTTTTGCTAAAGGATCTATTTCGTCTAAATATTTCATTATAGTCTGTTTGTAAGGAAGAGTGACATTTATACCCTTAATATTTAAAGCCTTGAAACCTCTTACTGCATCTCTTAATCTTTCTGGAAGAATATTAAATGAAACATATATATAGTTAAGATTTAAATCTTTTATGGCAGCATTATGCATAATTGGACTCATAGAATGTTCTATTGGATGTCCAATAACACAAAGGATCTGTGTACGAGCTGTAATAGAATTTATTGCCGACACCTTCAAAAATTACCTAATTAAATTAAAAATTTATAATATCTTTTAAGATTATAAACAATTTATAATTATATTACCAATTTATTGAATGACAGAAGAGAAAAAACATGAATAAAATACTTCTTAGTCCAAAAGTCTCCACTTTTCCTATGCCTGCTGCAGTTATCTCAGTAGGATTTGATGAAAAAGCAAATTTAATAACTTTAGCTTATGTTGGTAAAGTGTGTTTAAACCCCCCAATTATAGCTATCTCTATACAACCTAAACGTCATTCATACCAATTAATTGAAAAATATAGAGAATTTGTAATTAATTATCCTACAGTAGAACAATTAAAAGAATTGGATTTTTGTGGAACGAGATCAGGAAGAGATGTTAATAAGTGGACGGAGTTAAATCTAACAAGGGAAGAAGCTTCAATAGTAAAAGTTCCAATGATAAAGGAGTTTCCATGGAATATGGAATGCAAAGTAATAAAAAGATTTGAGCTAGGTTCACACGTATGTTATTTTGGCGAAGTTCTTGCTGTACATTCTGATCCATATTATACCAGAAATGGTAATTTAGATCCTGAAAAGATTAATTTATTTGCGTATTTATCTGGTTTTTATATCGAATTGAAGAAGACTATTTTAGGAACTCATGGCTTTTCATTAGAGGTGTCATAGGATAAATTATTGCTAAATACCATCATTAAAGCAAAATTGTTGTTGAAATGAAGAAGGACTCTATTGCGCTCATAGGTTTTATGGCTACAGGAAAAACTACTATTGGAAAAGCAATAGTAAAAAAGCTTGGAGATGATTATAAGTTTATTGAAACCGACGAGATTATTGTTAAAGAAACAGGTAAATCAATTCCAAGAATTTTTGAGAAGGAAGGAGAACAAAAATTTAGAGAATATGAAGTTTTAGCATGTAAAAAAGCATCTAAGTTAAAAAAAACTGTAATTTCATGTGGGGGTGGAGTTGTTTTAAATAAAATTAATATTGATAATTTGAAAAAGAATTGTATATTAGTCCTTTTGACAGCGACACCAGAAGAAATATTTAATAGAATAATGATGAATGGAAAAGAGACTAGACCTGTTATCAATAAACAAGATCCTAAATTAGAAATAGAAAGAGTTTTAAATTTTCGAAATCCTTTTTATGAAGCATCAGCAGATATTATTATTGATACCACCAATAAGAAAATAAAAGATATTGTGAAAGAGATTATAATAAAAACCCTAGCAAAAACCTAAATTTATATTTATAGAACCCACTAAATATGTAAAAAACTCATTTTAGAGTTAAGGGGATTAAATTGACTGAGTATAAAAGGGTTAAATGTCCGAAGTGTGGTAATGAGAACCCACGTAAGCTTCATGAGGAGTCCGATAAAAGTAAGGTACTTTACTATAGTATAAGTAATGCTATTTAAGCATACTGCTGAAGCAAGGTACTCCAGTATATGCTAAGAATGTGAAGTGTGGCGGGTGTGGTAATATTTTTAAAAAGGAATAAATCTTGAATATTTTTATTCTTATTTTTTTAATTTTATTGATACTAGAATTAGAAATACAACTAAATACAGAGATAAAATTATTTTATTCTGTGCCTTTTGCATATCTTCTATAATAAGCACCATCGCATCATTTAATCCAGAATTAATTATGGCTCAATTATTTTCAAGAAAACTAGGTTTAGTCTTCACAATCATAATCAATTTAATAATCAGCTTTAAAATAGATTAAGATTTATTAAGAAGGTTTAACTTATTCAATAGTATTTTATCAAAATTTAAATTAAAATATAAATAGGTGGTTTTTTGGAAAAAAAAACTGAACAAGCACCTGAGCCAGCGACCCAGCAAATTAACGAGAATTTAAGAAATCTAATGAATATGTTGAAAGCGAGAGCACTTTCAGGAATATTGACTTCTTTTCGATCACCAAAGGTTATTTTTGGAATGACAGCATTAAACCGACTAATCGATTATTTAAATGGTAATCTTGAAGAGGAAGAGAAAAGAGCTTTAATAATAACTGATGATTTTACTGAAAAATATGGTAATCAAATTAGTAATATGTTAAATAAAATAAATATAGAGTCAAAAGTATGGGCTGGAGTGAAACCAGAGGGACCTGTCGCTACTATTGAAGAGGCATTTAAAATATGTGAAGACTTTAAACCTAAAATATTTATAGCGATTGGTGGAGGGAGTGTACTTGACAGTACGAAAGGTTTAATGGTTAGATATGAGAGACCTGAAATAGATCTATTTAATGTTACAGCTTTAAAACCTCTTGGTTTACGCAAAAAATTTAAATATTTTATTGCTATTCCGACAACATCTGGAACTGGATCTGAAGCAACTCTAGCTTCGATGTTAACTGATACACGTTTTAATCCACCAAAAAAATTTACTGTCTCTCATCCAGAGTTGATTCCTGATTATGCTATATTAATTACTGATTTTGTAAAAGATATGCCGCCCTTTTTAACAATGGCTACAGGACTTGACGCATTAGCGCATGCAGTAGGATCTTATGTATCAACTATAGGAACTCCATTTTCTGATGCCATGAATACCTATGCTATTAAACAAATAGTGAAGTATTTACCTCGTGCATATAAATATGGAGCTAAAGATATAGAAGCACGATCACGAATGCAAATAGCTGCACTGATGGCAGGATTAGGATTTATTCATTCTCGTGTTGGAATTGATCATGCCTTAGGTCATAGTTTAGGGAAAGTACTCAATGTTCATCATGGACTTTGTGTTGGGATGTTTCTTCAGTATAGTATTGCTTTCCAAATGAAAATTTCAGAAAGGTGGAAAGATTTGTGTCCACTTTTTGGAATTGATATTAAAGATAAAGACAATAATAAATTATCGATCGAATTTCTTCAATGTATTAAAGATTTCATACATTCATTAGATGGCCCAGTATGCGTAAAAGAAATGAAGAATCCTATTATTACTGAGGAAGAGTACATTAAAAATTTAGATCTACTAGTGAAGTATGCTGAAACCGATCCAGTAGCTTTTATGGTTACTCGTTATATTGATAGCGAAATTATAAAAAGAATATTTGAATATGCTTGGGATGGTAGAACCATTGATTTTTAAATTATTTGGAGTGATTTAAAAGAATGAATGATAAATTATATGGCTATAATGGAAAAATCCTCTTTGTGGATTTAAGCAGAGAAAGTTTTGAAATAAAGGATTTAAGCCCCAAAATTGCACAAGAATATTTGGGAGGGACTGGATTAAGTGCGAAAATAACATATGATCTGCTCTCAGAAGATGATTACATTAAATTAAAAGAAAATCCTTACTCAGAAGTTAATCCTTTAATTTTTGCTACTGGTCCCATAACAGGCACTATTCGACCAAATTCTGGTCGCTATACCGTGAGTGGAATCTCACCTTTAACTGGGATTTGGGGTGAGGGATCTTCAGGAGGTTTATTTTGTATCTCTTTAAGAAATAGTGGCTTTGATGCTATTGTTTTCTTAGGAAAAGCAAATAGATTAAATTATGTATATATTCACGATGGAAATGTAGAGTTTAAAGATGCTTCAAAATTACATGGTAAAGATTGTTATGAAACTCAAAAATTAATTAAAGATGAATTAAATAAGCCTAAGGTTCGAATAGCTTGTATAGGTCAAGGGGGAGAAAACCTTGTTAAATATAGTGCTATAATAAATGATGAAGGGAGAGCAGTAGGGAGATGTGGGTTAGGGGCTCTTATGGGTTCAAAGAATTTGAAGGCATTAGTAGTAGACGGAAAAGAAAAGATTAATCTTGCAGATAATGAAGTAGGGAAGGAATTAAGAAAACAGGCACAACTGGAAAGAGAAGCAAATCCAATGGGAAATTTGGGGAATTTACTTTTTACTTTATATGGTACTAACATGTATCTCGATTTAGGAATGGTTAGTGGTGATACACCAGGATATTACTTTACAGAAACAGAATTTTTTGCCGAGAATTTAACATCGAAAACTTTAACAGAAGAATATCCAATGTTTAGTTATGGATGTGCAGGGTGTACTCTGAAGTGTGGAAAATCAGCAATTATTGAAATAGATGGAAATGAAATTGAGAGCGATGGACCAGAATATGAATCTGTGGCTGCTCTAGGTACTTTATGCGGTGTTTTTGATTCAAAAGCAGTACTTCTTGCCAATCATTTATGTAATAAATTTGGTATCGATACTATTTCTTGCGGAGTCTCAATTGCTTTTCTAATTTATTTGGTTGAGAACAATATTGGGGTTGAGAAAATAAATCATTTTTTAAATGATATTCCAATACAAGATATTAAATGGGGAAACGGAAAGGTTGTTTGTAGACTTATTGAAAAAATCGTTAATAGGGAAGGTATTGGAGATATACTTGCAGAAGGGGTGAGAATAATGGCAAAGAAGCTGGAAGTGGATCCTGAATTAGCAGCACATGTAAAAGGATTAGAAATACCTATGCATGAACCACGAGCATTCGCCGGACAGGCATTAAGTTATATGACTGGATGTGTTGGTGCAAATCATAATAAATGTGATTGGTATGCGGCGGAATCTGGGACCGTTAATATTCCAATTCTTGATATTAAAAGGGGTAAAAATAGATATGATGTAACAGGACGAGAAAAGGGACTTGTTAATCTTCAAGATCTTAGAGCTATTGATGATTCAGCAGTAAATTGTAATTTTGCAACCCCTAAACTTGAGCATATTATCGGTTATATCAATGCTGCTACTGGATTTAAATATAATAGAAAATCACTGATGAAAGTTGGATCGCGAATAAATACTGTGAAACGTTTAATCAGCTGTAATTTAGGAATTACAAGGAAAGATGATAGGTTGACAAATCATAATATGAAAGTTTTATCATCAGGAAGAACAAAAGGCGTAAAACTCGATTTAGAAGACAATTTGAAAAAGTATTATAGCATCCGTGGCTGGGATTGGGAAACAGGAAGACCCACTGAAGAAAAATTGAAGGAATTAGGAATATCTCCTTTAAATGTGACAAACTAAAGTCAAGAGAATATTTTATTTAGGAAAAATCTTTTCAAAAAATAATTTCTTCTTTTTTTTCAATTTTTACATGAAATAGAGAATTATTTTATTTTGAGCTTTCAACATATCTTCCATAATAAATTTCATTGCATTAGTTTTATCTTTTTAAATTTAAGGAGAAACATAATGATTAAATAATTGTCTTTCTTATAACTCCTAATATTTATTTATCATTGGAGAAATCTTATGAAACTTACTAATCTTAAAATAAATGATTTGTTAAAATTGAATAAAAAATTCACTTTCTTGGTAGGGGCAGGTTGTTCTGTTAGTGCTCCTTCATGTCTTCCTGCAGGATATTCAATGATGAAAGCACTTATTAATCATACATGTGTTCAATCTGAGATTAATAATATATTAGAGTTAATGACATTAGGAAAATTACGATTTGAAGCTCTAGTTGAGATTATTCGAGATCAATTAGACGAAAA
>JBHLOC010000042.1:0-41701 GCA_048940925.1 Promethearchaeota archaeon
TGCCAAGTCTGGTCAAAGGCGGTGGACTTAGAATCCATTCTCGTAGGAGTTCGGGAGTTCAAATCTCCCTTCCCGCATATTTCTTTCTTTGGATAGAAATATTCAAATAGAGACAATATTGAGTTAAAAATATAAAATCTTAATCAAGTCTTTTTATTCTTTATCCCCTTAAAAGAAAAGAAAAATTTTAATGGATTCGAAATCTACTATTAATAATAATTAAGGATTTCTTAACATTTTTATTTAAAAAAACACGATATAGTAAAAGTACCATGCTCCTGTAGTGTAGTCCGGCCAAGCAATAGTTATCATTTGGATATATACTTGACTGCTAGGCTTTCACCCTGGTGACAATACAGATCATTTCGTTTTGTATCATTAACCGGGTTCAAATCCCGGCAGGAGCAATATATTTTTATTCATCTTTAAACATAAAGTTCTCTACATTTTTCTCGATCATTTTATAATCCTTTTCTATTTGTCTCCAAAATGCTGAAAGAAACACTTTCTTATAAAGATTCTTAAAATGAAAAGTACAGTCCATTTTATGATAATTTCCATATAAAACAATACAATTTTCTTCTTTCAATTGATTTTTCATATTTCTAATTTCTCTATTTTTAATACCATTGAATGTTTCTGATTTATCATATGTGTTTTTTCTTGTATCTATGATGAAAATGCTGAGTTGGTAAATTGTCACGAGCAACAATTTTTCTACAAGTTATACATTTCCCTCCAGATAATTGTTTTATTACTCCGTTTTTCTTTATTAATTGAACCACTCCATTTTGATGTATTGGATTAAAGACTTGAGATTTAACATATAGTTTTAATTCTTTATTTGTAATATTGGGCTCAAAATTCGTTTCTTGAATCAATTCTTTATATTTATTAAATACATGACTGATTTCTTTTTAAAGGCAATTTACACATAAAATATTTATTTTTTCTTTTTCTATATATTGGTTCATCCATAGGTTCGAATTTATTTTCAATATCATCATTAAAGATCTCTTTTTCACAAAGCAACTCATCAGCTTTTCCATCAATATCTTTATTCATTTCAATATTTTTATAGAGAAAATAATTTAAACTTACATATTTAGAAATTGATGAATTTTAAATATAATTAAATGAAATAAATAGCGCCCCCGGCATGGTATTCGTCTTGATAGGAAAGTCGATCAATGAAATCGAACATGCGACCGCCCGGTTAACAGCCGGGTGCTCTACCTAGCTGAGCTACGGAGGCACAATTATTACATTTTCTTTTTTGATATATTATTTTATTAAATATAATATTTAGCTTTTTCTCTAATAAGGGTAATAAAGCTAATGAATATAGACATTTTTATACTTTTATTCGTTATCTGCTTGAGTTGCGTAATAGATTAGCCATTTTGCCATTGCATGAAATGATTCACTAATATTTATATCATCTTTTGAAGAACAAAACACACATTGATTACACTTTGCGTTTGTAGCATAATCATTAGCAATTTGAAAATCTACCTCATGATTTGGTAAATCCCATTTCATACCCATAAGTATTATAGGGATAAATCCCGCTTTTTGACGAATTATTTTTAGCCATTCTGGTATTTCTCTAAAAGTATCATAATCACTTATATCAAAACAGATAAAAGCACCACTCGCACCTTTACAATAATCTGGTAATAATTCACGAAATCTTTTTTCTCCGGCAAAATCCCAGAGTTGCATTTTAACAGCAATACCTGTATCAAGAGTTTCAGATTTAGTATGAAATCCTGCTCCTATCGTCATTTTGTAACCCTCTTCAAATTTTCCAGTGCAGTAGCGTGTTATCATCGCTGTTTTTCCAACACCACCAGCGCCAGCAACAATTACTTTAAATATCCATGAGCTTTGCATTTTAATTATTCACATTAAAACTTAAAAATAAAGAACTAGTATATTGTTAAATAATAAAAATATTAGTTTAAAAATTTTTTTTGAAATCATCATTTCTTAAAAGAAATTAATATATTTTCCTATTTTTTAATTAACTAAATGTAATCTTATGTTTAATTTTAATAATCAAAATTATTGTGGATATCTTAAAGTAAATAACATTTATTTATTTTGGTAACACTCAAAAATAAAAAAGATTTTTATAAGATTTTATTCTATTATTTTTTAGAACTTTATTTAATAAGTTTAAAATAATTAAGGTTGTGATAAGAGAGTATTAAAGACGACGATATTTGTCCATTATGTAGTTTTCCAAAAGAACTATGTATATGTGATAATTTAAGTGCTGATGAACAACAAATAGTAATATCTAACGATACGCGAAAATGGGGGAGGGTTGTCACGGTTATCACTTTCGTAGGAAATTTTGATGTTAATTTGAAAAATATATTAACAAAAGCTAAGAAAAAATGTGCTTCAGGAGGAACTGTTAGAAACAATGAAGTTGAACTTCAGGGAGATCACCGATTCAAGATGAAAAAATTATTGATAGATTTAGGATTTCCAGAGGAAAATATTCTCATTCAAGAATAATCATAGATATCTTGATATGAATATTATTTTTAATTTATATTAGAATTAATTACTACAAAATGGATATTTATAATTTATATTAAAAAATCTAATTTTAATTTTTTTATGGAATTCACTATATACAAGGTAGTTTTTAAGGCATTTGAGCAATCTGAAAGCAAAAATCTTAATTTAAGTTTTAGAAGAATTTTTTCTGAAAAACCTATTTCTATCCCCGCTAGTATTCTTTTTGAGTTAAAGAAACTAAGTGAAGAACGCTCTGATATAATTAATTTCCAAAATATTGATGAAGTTTTAACAATAGGAAATACATCATCTAAACAGATATATAATTATTATCTTGTTCTCTTATTTACTAATAAAAAAAGTGGGATAAAAAAAGGTTATTTAATAGGGAACTTAAAAAATACAGGGGATACGTTAATAGGATGTTGGCCATTTAACAAAGAAGATATCTCATTATCTCCTGAAATAATTCAAGAGGAAATTAATGATATTTTAAAAAATCCGCAAAAATATAATAATATCTGTCTCATTACTCAATAAAGTTTTCTAAACTTCATTGCAAAAATATTGTAATAAACTCCTTAATAAAAAAATAAATTATTTAATGAAATTCTGCTAATGGAAGAATTATTCAAAATTACATAAAGAATTATAAAAAGTTATCTTTTTTATTGAAAAAAAGCATAATATCAGTATTATCTTACACTCCTTTGATTAAAAATTAGTAAAAATAATAAAACTCCTATATGACTTTTTAGATTGGATTTTTAAAAGAATATTCAAATATTTAAAAATAGGAGATTGAAGATATTTTGTGCTTAAATCAAGAAATTAAACTAATATATAGGAATAATGGCTTAAAGCTTAAAAAAAAACATATTAAGCAAATTTATGATAAAAGAGCGGAGTATAACTGGTTAAAGGGAAAAAGTAGTGGTGAGAATCTCAATGTTGGTAAAATTTTTCTATATAAATATCTCAAAGAGCAGCAAAAACTAAGATTTTTTAAACAACCGAAATTAGCTAAAATAAAATATCAATCATTTTTCAAAGATATTGAAATAAATTATCCTAACCAAATTAATCAAGAGCACCGGAACAAAGAGAATTCATTTTTAAATGAGAGTGAAAAAGAAAGGTGGAAAGCTCATTTAAAACACCCTCTGATTAATCAAACAAGAATTAAAAAAGCAAAAATCGTTGTTTTTGGTTTAGGAGGAATTGGTTCAAATGTTTTATTAGGATTGACTTATGGAGGTGTGCATAAATATAAGATAGTCGATCATGATAGAATCGAAGCTTCAAATTTGAATAGACAAACACTTTACATTCCTAATGACATAGGAAAATTAAAATGCAGAGTTGCTGAGAAAAGATTATTGGAAATTAACCCAAAATTAAATATTAAATCATATAACTTAAGAGTTAAATATCCATTAAATAAAAATATCTTAAAAGCTAGAAGTGAAAATCTCCCGAATGAATTTCTTAAAGTTGACGAGTTGATAAAATGGGGAGATATTATTGTCAATGCTCTTGATTATTATGGGGCTCCTTTCTTAATTAATGATCTATGCATTAGAAATCACAAGCCTTATTACTGGGCAATATGTAATCATTCTTTTGGAGAAATATTTAGTTTTATTCCAGAAAAAACAGCTTGTTTACGTTGTATTTTTGGTCCCTATGATTTTTTTAATAAACAACAAACTTTACGCTTCCGAAAGCAAAATACTGAAACCACTGGAGCAGTATTAAGTTCTAGTGTAATTATTACTGGAAATGTTGTTGCTGGAATGATTATTAGCGATATATGTAATTTAGAAAGCAATAATCACGGAAAGTATATTATTTTGGATGTGTATAAATTAACACTAAATAAAATACCTCTTTCTAAATATAAAAAATGTGAATGCTGAACTTATCAGTATAAGACAGGATTTAAAGCAAAACAAATAAGAATCTAATTAGTTTTAAATTATATATTTACAATACCAAAAAACAGAGTCCTATAATAATTTTATCGGGGTTTAAATAAATAATTTCATATATTTTTTCAAGTGTTTCGATGAGACATTCAATTTCTAGGTTTATTTTGAAAAGTCATTTATATTTCATTAATAATTGTGGATAAGAAGTTCCAGATATTGAAGAATAGGAATAATTTATATAATTAAAGAATGGAGTGAGAAAATTGTTTAGAGGTGGCACCGGACTACCTTAATTCTTTTATACTTTTCATTTTTTTTTTTATTAAAAATATATTCTAAAATAAAATTTAGGAAAAAGTCTAAAAGAAATTCTACGATAGTCACTAAATATTGTCTGAGTGATTTGAAAATTTTATAAAATAAACTCCATAAATTTGCACCCTAATTATTCCAAACCCAAATTTATATCTATTGATTTTATTCTTTATTTTCTAAGTTGACTTTTTTGTCTAGTGATCTTCAAAATAGAAATTTTTTAAATTTTCCTTTTATCTCTATCATAATGAAACTAAAAAAATCTTGTTTAGAAGCCTTCTCCTCACTATATTGATTTTTTAAGGAAAAAATTTATAAGTCATACTCCTTCCCATTCTTTCTTAATGCTCGAAATTGCTGAGTTTCAAAGTTTTGGAAATTTAAAATTAGAAGAAGTTTGTAAAAAAATAGACTCGATATCTCAAGCTCTATTTAATAAGATAAAATCAGATCTAAATTTAGAACCGTTTTCCAGAAGAATTAAATTTGGTATAAGTAAAACAAAATCGTTAGAAAATACAGAAAATACAAATATTTCCAATATCGGAGTGAAGAGGTATATCCAAAATAATATATTAATAATAAAGATCTATGAAGATTATATAAAGTTCTTGAATTTCATTTTATTTAGAGAGATATATGGTCTATTTATTCCGAATGAGTTAAAGAATTATGAATCTATCCAAATTATAATCAATCAAATAATTATTAATGATCTTTATCAGTCTCCTCATATAAATGAATGGCGAATCCTCATAAGAGAAAAGATTGAACATTACGATTATTTAACAGTTGGTTTCAATAGATTAGCCGAATTTGATCGTGTAGAAAGGTTTTTTAAACTTCAACGGAAGATAGTTTCATTCAATCCTACACGTTTTTTCTTTCATTACATTAGAAAGAATAAAAATCTAATACATGACAGAAAAGATAATTTTCATCTAATATTTTTTAAGGAATTTCAAAATTACTTAAAAACCTCAATTATCAATAATGAAGATCTCATAGAAACAATCAGATGTATAATAAAATTATTCTATAAAATTAAAAACTATAAAAGTTTGTTAGATTATAAAAAAATTTTTCAAGAATTCAAAAAAAACAATGAAATTGACACAGATTTAAGCTTAAGGAAATTTAGCAAAAACATAGATTGGATTAAAAAATATAGTTATATTGCTCCCTCATATCAAATAAATTGGAATGCTATAAATCTATGTATTATCAATATTTTTATAAGATTTAATCCGATATTAAATAAGAAGAATATTTTTTCGTTTATAGAAGAATTTCCATTTTTTTTATCCCCAAAAATCTCATATAATAGTTTTGCAGTAGATCTCGCTGGATATATTATAATCCCTGTATCTTATATAGAGGATTTAGTTCGATATTTTAAAAAATTGAAAGAATTAGGTTATGTCCTCAAAATTACTTGTTTATTAATAAGTAATAATAGAACTATTTTGAATCTTAATTATTTTAGAAAATATTTACAAAAATACCGAGTTATTAACCCAAATCATCAACAATATAATAAAAAATATGAGATCGAATTTCAAATTGAATTTGGTAAAAAATTTTATAAATCTGAACTAAATCTTCTCGATTTTCTAATTTTAGATAGAATAAGGTTTTTTTCTGTTAGCGGTTTAGGATTTGAAAGAAGACTTGATACATTAAAAGATTTAAAGTCAGATTTACTCAATGAAATAATAAAAGAACATCTTTATCTTAAAGATTTTAAGAATATCCTACAAAAATTTCATAAATCAGTTAATTTAAAAAATGATTTTTTAAAATTTTTAGATTTAAATAAAAAATTTGGATTTTTCACTATTAAATCAATGTTGGAGAAGAGTTTAATATTGTTAAAATTAATTGAAAAGGTAATCAATCGCTATCCTGATATAGACAATTTTTACCAATTTAAATATACTATTGAAAACAAGTATAAAACACACCTAATTGAAGAAAACATAATGTTGACTGAAAATTTCGCAAAAAATATCATTTTTAAAGAAATTTTTCCTGTTTACTTTAAATCGAAGAAATTATATAAAAGTAAAACTGAAAGGTTAAGAATATTTTACGATTTAATTAACTCTTGCACTAATTTAAAAATATTTAGTCTTAATTCGATTAAAAAAATTATTTTGGAACAAGATATTGTTGATACTATTTACAAAAAAAAAGAATTAAAATTAAAAGCTTATTATGAGAAGTTTAAGCTCTATAAAATAACTAGACAAGAAATAGATAAAATATTAGAAAGATTTTTGAATAACAATCCTCCTATAATTCAACCACTTTTAATTAATACAATTTCGAGTGATATTGAATATATAAAAGATTTTTTCCAATTAATATTAAATGATTCTCAAGATACTCGAAAAATAATTAGAAAAATAAAAATCCTTTTTCCTAGAACCCTAATAAATTACACAAAAAATATTATCTCAAATAAAAATGTGTATTGCTTAGAGATTTCAACTCCTAATTTAAACCAGAAAGAAAAGGAACGACTCCTTTCAATTTTATATAATAGAGCAAAAGATGATCTCCAATTTGGAGAATTCTTTATATGGAGTGGCTATAACCAAGGAATTTCTAGAAAAAATTTTTATGATTTTGATACAAAAAAATTTTTTTATTCAAAAGAGCTTTTTGAACAATTCTTTCTTTATACTCAAAGAATTTTTGGGAAATCTTTAAGTCCAATTGTTGATAATTTCAATAAGAATCAGGGAGAAATCTGGTCAAAAGAAATGTGGTTTTTAAATTTGATTAAAACTATAGAATATGAGGATAATATGGAAAATATTGAATACACGCTAACAAATTTATATAAATTGCAAGATCTCAATTTATCTCTTAAGCAGAATCTTTTAGACGATTCCAAATTTAGAGAACTTAAACAAAAATACTATTTTAAAAAATACATAAAATCTATTAAATTTATTCCTGCTTTTCATCAGTTTGGTTTTGAGCAATTCTTTCTCTACCTATATCCCACAGATATGAATGAGATAGATTTCAAAATGCTTCTCATTAATACATTTCAAAAAGTTCAATATCCTGCTTGCATAGATAATTCAAATTCTCTCTTTATTAAGTATATAATGCCCCATCGAACTCCAAATATGAAATACATTAATTGGCTAACTAAATCAAAAAAAGTAATACGTGAATATTGTGCATGTTCTGTCAAAAAAGTCCATCAGATTTTTCACTTTAATTATAATTTAAATTCTGAAGGCTGGGAATATAATTCAGATAAGTTTAAAAAATATTTGCAAAATATTCTTTTCAATCCTAATTACAAAGTTCAAGTTCCCGAAACTAAAACTTTTAATCTTGACGAAATTGAAGGTCAAAAACATTTTGGACCAGATTCACCTGAATTTGAAGCATTAACACAAATATATAATTGGTGTCCTCTTGACTTAAAAACTTATTTAGGGACGAAAAAACGCACAATAATAAACCATATTACCACTTTACTCAGAAAAAATTTAATCTTTCCATACTTATCTCTAAAAAGTTTAGGCTTTCAGGAGAAACTTTATATAATTTTACCTAATACAAAAAAGGAGCAAAAAGAAACTCTTATAAAAATATTTAGCTTTTTTAATCTATGTTATATATTTAGAATTGAAGGAGAGTTCTTTATTTATGGATTTCCGCAAGAGAAGAAATTCGAAAATGGTATAATGATTAAATTATATTTACCAAAATGTGAGCTCAGCGAATTTATCAAAATATTCGATTTGCTCTTTCAAAATCTAGAAATTAACCATTATTTAATTTTAAGAGATTTGATTGATGGTACCAATTTAATAAAATCAATATATGGAAATTTAGATTTCCTAAACTCATATAATCCTCTTACAAATTTGAAATATAATCCTAAAGATAAAATTTGGATGAACCATAAACTATTTACCAAAAAATTTGAATATATTTATCCTAATTTGATATTAAAAGAAACCACGGATCATTAATTATGAAAAAATTAAAATTGAGATTTTATTCAATGAATACTCCCCAGTCTCATAAGATTTATTCAAATAATTTAATATCTCAAAAAAAGGAAGCTAATAATTTTATTGAAAATCGGAGTAATGTATTACAAAAAGCTAGTGTACATGATAAATTTAAATCCTTGTTAAAGTTCGAAACTTTTAAAATACTTTTAAATATAAGAAATTACGATAACTCTCTTGAATGTAAAATGTGTCATAAAAAAATCATGAATACAAGAAAACCGAATTATTTTCATTTATATACTGAAGATCAAGCACATTTTATAACTTTTCATTTTTTTTGCGCTTTAAAATCTAATACTGCTGATGAATTTCTTGAGATTGCTGATAATTTTGATTATACTTATCGTATCAACAATATAGTTAAAAAAACTTGAATGCAATACGCTTAAAAAAACTAATAAACATTGAATATATTCAAAACCTAGTGATGAATAGCAGGCTATTGATATTTCTTTAAAAACTGATTTACTTCGACCTCTAAAGGCATTCCTGTCCTAGCGCCAAGTTTTTGAATCTTTAATGCTGCTGCAGCGTTAGCAAATTTAACTGAATCTTCTAATACCCATCCTTTTATCCAATATGCTACAGAAAAAGCTCCATTAAATGTATCACCCGCTCCAGTAGTGTCAATTACATTATTAATATTATAGGCCGGAATTAATTTTTGAGAATCCTCTGTGGTAAATAGTGCGCCTTTCTGCCCTAAGGTTATAATAACAATGGGGATCCCTTTTTTAATTAAATCTTTTGCTGCATCTTTAGCAGTATCTTTTCTGGTAATTATTTTAGCACCCTCCTTATTAGGAATTAAAATATCGGTTTTTAATAAAATATTTTTTAATTCCTTCCAACCTTTTTGGGCAATCTGAGGTTCTAAGTCAATACTTACTTTAATATTATTTTCTTTTGCGATTTCAATTGCTTTTCTTGATAACTCAAGATGTATTAAGGTAGTATGTAAAACCTTAGCTTTAGCTATATAAGATTCCACCAAATCAGTGAGATCTAATTTTGTCCTCTGCATGTGGGGAGATTGTATAATTATTTTTTCCCCATTAGATATAAAAATGAAATTAATCGGTGTAATCATATCTTTTTTCCTTAAAGTAAAAGTAGTATCCACTTCTTCTTTAATTAAATCTTCAATTAAAAAATTCCCATAAGCATCATCACCAACAGCTCCAATGAACCCACAAGAAACTCCTAATCGAGCTACAGCAACAAGATAATTAGCAGTAACTCCTCCTGGAAAATAATTTTCACTAATTGCATCAATTTTTTCATCTGGCTTAGGAAAGTGAGGTATCGTAGCAACCCAATCTACAACTATTTCCCCTAATCCTATTATATCAATTTTCTTCATAAATTAGAAAATACTATCATTTAATATTGTTTAGAGAAATTGAATTTTAAAAAGAGAAAAACCATAAATTATAACTTTATTTCTTTCATAACCTTTTCTAATTCTTCATCAATATTTAAACTTTTAAAATCATATACAGAAATTTCATATGAATTTGAATAATCACTGAATTTAGCCTTGCCTTTTATTATAATATCCTTACCTAATAGTTCAGAAGATTTTTTTTCTAAAATTTTCTCAAAATCAGGAGTATCCTTAATTTGTACGATTTTATCAGTTTTTATTCCTATTAATTTTTCTGCTCTTTCACCTATAAATGTTGTTCTTATGGTACCAGTTCCATCATCAATGATAAGATTAATAATCATCCTATATTCTGTGTTTTCTCTCATACCACATGTACAATTATCAACCTTTTTAAAACAGTTCGTACAGGCTTCATAAGTAGTGATATTATTAATATCTTTGGCGATATATCCTTTTATTTCAATTCTGTCAGGAGAATTAATATTTTCGATTTTTTTGTAATTACCCGAATATGAAGATTCTAATCCCTTCTTAGATAATTCCATAAATTTAAGATTATTTATTTTTAAATCGATTAATTCCAATTTTGATTCACTTATCAAAGAAATTTCATTTCTTTTTGAAAAATTGCTATATTTAACAAGGACATTACTTAAAAGCAAACCTTTTCCTGTTGCTAATTTTTTTGAATATTCTTCAGCATTTTCTCCCCATAAAGTAACTCTAATTCCATCTGTATTATCACTTACAACAACTCCTAATAATGAAGTATTTTCCCCTGATTTTAAGGTAACTGCTTTTAAATCATCAATGGAAGTAATAATTCCTCGAAATTTAACTATACCTTTCTGATTTTGGAGTGTTTTAATGCTTTTGATCTCTTTTCCTTCGATGGAGAGTTTTTTAGACTTTTTCTTTATAATTGAAGTTTTATTCACAAATAAATCAATTGTTTTAGAATCTAAATTACTTAATCTTGGATTTAGATTGGTAATAGAGACGATATCATCGACCTCTATATCATTCATTTTTTTTGTATCTTCATTCCAAAATGTAACTCTTGCTGTTCCAGTTGTATCAAGTAATGTTAGAGATCCTACTTTTCCTAAATCACCATTTTTTCTTGCAAATTCATTTATTTGAGTCTTTCTGATTACTTTACCTTCGAGAGATAAAGATTTGAGACTTAAATTAATTTCACTAATATTTATTGGTTCAAATTTTATTTTTGGATATTTATTATAATCCACATCATCGGGTGATATTATAATTTTACTAAATCTCCCCAGGTGAATCTCAAGTTGCTCATACTTACCTTTTTTCGCAATTCCGTTCACAATCTTAATTACTTCATTTACATTGAAATTATCCATGTTAAAAATCTTCACATGATCATCCCATAAAACAATCCGAATATCTCCTGTATGATCATGGAGTAAAAATGATCCAACATATCCAGTCTCTCCATCACTTCTATTGAAACTATTAACCGAATAAACTTCTTTTATTCTGCCGATTAATGTTATATTTTTCATTGTTGATTTAATATCAGATATATTGAGTTCAATATCCTTTAGTAGATCTCTATTTTCATCTTTTACATCTACTCCTAACTCCCGAGCTATTATAAATAGAGCCCCCTCCTCAGAAATGAGTCCTTTTAATTCTACTTTTTTATCCTTCACCATGCCTTGAATTTCCTTTCTTGTTAATCCAGTATCCTCAATAATTTTATTAATATATACTTCAGTTTTCATTACACTCATATTAAAAAACAACTTTGACTTTAAAAATGCATTAGAAAATATTACTTAAAAAAAAAATTATTTATTTGTTAATTAAAATTCAATTTCTTATAAAATAAAAGAGTATTAAATAAAGGTAATTTTTCTAATGGGAATTACTTTGTATGATATTGGAGAACATCTTATTTTTACCACTAATTTTAAATTCAACAAATACTTTTTTTAGACGAAAATGAAAACATTTAAAATTATTCCTGTCATTGATATTCTAAACTCTGAAGCTGTACATGCCAAAGAGGGTGAAAGAGATAAATATTTGCCCTTAAAATCAAGGATGTTTAATTCCACTAATCCAATTAAGATAATTAAAACTCTTAAATACAAGTATAAATTTAATGAAATTTATATCGCAGATTTAGATTCTATTATTAATAAAAAGCTTAATTATCAAATATTTGACAAAATCTCAAAAATCCCAGATCTATATATTATGGTAGATCCAGGAATTGTAAATTTCCAAGATGTTTCTGTTTTTTCTAAATATAAATTTAATCAATTAATAATTGGATTAGAAACCATAAATAATCTTGAAATTATTAGTAAAAGTATATCCTTACTCGGTCAAAACAGGCTCATAATAAGTATAGATATGTATAAAGGGAAAATTATATCAAAATTAGAGGATTTAAATAATAAAGATCCAAAATCAATTATCAATCAAATTTCGAATTTAGGTATTACAAATATAATACTTTTAGATTTATTTAGGGTAGGTCAAAAATTTGGAGGAATTCCCGCTTTATTTTCAGAGATTGTATCATTTTTTAACGGGAATGTATTTGTGGGAGGTGGAATAAAAAATCAAGAAGATTTTATATCTTATAAAAAACAAAAATTTTCAGGAGTATTAGTTGCAACAGCTTTATATGATGGAACAATCAATATTAAAAAA
Organism: Promethearchaeota archaeon; assembly: GCA_048940925.1. GTDB lineage: Archaea > Asgardarchaeota > Lokiarchaeia > Sigyniarchaeales > SOKP01 > Loki-b32. The sequence continues at coordinate 12,918 of JBHLOC010000042.1, forward strand.
GTAAGAAAATTTCTTTAAGATTTAAGAATTAATCGAGAAAAATAACACCAGAACTAGATACATTTAAAGATTTCTTACAAACTGGACAAGAATGTTTCATTCTAACCCAATCTGTTAAATGTTCCTTATGTGCTTTCGCTTCACAAATAGGACAACCAGCCACGTCATCAAAAATTTCAATATTTTTCCCACATACGGAACATTTAGTTTTTGATGCAGTAGATATTTTTAATAACTCTTTTTTTACATCTAATATAACTTTCTCTGTATTTTCTGCTGTTGGATTAATTTGCTTTAATTCATCCTTAGTATCGACGCAAAAAATAGTTCCTTCTGTATCATCCTTTTTATTACCAATCCATACTATTTTACCTTTAAAATAACTAGAACCCTGATGATCTAATAGTATATTTAATCTTCGATCTTCCATCACGTATGTTTGAATAACTTTAGTATATTTTAAACCCAAATTTGAAGATAACTGCTTAACAACTTCTATTGGTTCTTTAAATACTTCATTAGTAATATCTACTTTTGTAATTTCTTTAGGAGACATAACAATCTTATCACTTTTTTTTATATTTAATAATAATGATTTAATTTAAATTTATATATATATATTTAATTGAATTACTTCAGTTTTTGCTCTTGGTATATTATTAGAAATAGACACTCTTAATAGATTAGCTGTAAAACAGAATATATAATAATACTAAATCCAAAAGGAAATATTTTTACTGTTTCTTATTAGTTCTTCAAAAATAGATTCATAATAAGTTATCTATTTAAAGTTTTTAATTTTTTTATATAATTTGTAAAAAAAGTTTTCTTTCATTCTTAGCCCTTTAAAATTCGAGGCCCATTATTATTAATTAATAAATTAAAAACTCTAATCCTCGGTTTATATGAATCAAAAATCTCTAATACTTTAGATAAGCTTTCTTTTTTACATATTACATAAACGGCTTTTCCTAATTGATTCATACTTGACCCTAAAACATTCAATTTATTTAAATTGGTTATTAATTCCTTGATTTCATATAAATTCAAGATATCTAGAATTTCTGTCTCCCTAACAAATTCAATTGACGCTTTTATGAATGTTCTGATATTTCTTTGCTGTATCAATTTTTCTAAAGCCTTTCTACCTGCTTTCTTTATTCTCAAATTTAAAATTGGATCTGTCAAAATAGATTTTGTATGAATCATTCCAAAAGAACCGCATACTATTATATATTTATCAGGAACTTCAATGCGCTCAGTAACACAAGGATAACCTGGTTCCTTCAGTATGCATAAACCACCACGTAATAGGCCACAAACAGTTCCTAAACCAGTTCTATTTACAACTTCTGCAATATGAGCTATTCTACTCTCTTCGATATTTGAAAGATTTAGATTTAATAAATGATTCAAACCAAAAATCGTCCCTAAAGCTCCAGAACCACTAGCACCATAACCACATCCAACGGGTAAATCAAAATAATGAAAAATTTTAATTCTTACGGGATTATTAATTAAATGTTTAATCTTATTGTAAATGTAATATGTTGTTTCAGCCTTTTTGTTTACTTTTTCATTATTAATATAGATATTTAATACATTTTTGTTTGACTTATCTAACTCATCAATTTCAATTTTAGTTCTTCCCACAGCGCTTAAATTAAAACCAGCACCTCTTGATCCAATTTTTTCAGGATCTTGTATCTTCATACCATTTATTTCGTCAACAATTTCAAAAAATCCCGAAATTCTATGAGGTACTTCAACAATAACTTCTTTATCTAATACAACCATTTATATTAAGAAGATTAATTTATTAAAATATCTATATTTAAATAAATAGATAAATCGAATGAAAATGTTATGAAAGAATTACGTATCATTAAAATAGGTGGATCGTTATTATTCACTGGAAATAGAACAATTGATTCAAAAAAAATAATTAAATTTTCAAATATTTTTAAAAGGAACGAAAATCCTGGTAATCATATTATTATTTGTGGAGGTGGACTAATTGCAAGGGAATATATTGATGCTGTTAGATCATTTGAAGGATCAGAAGCATTATGTGATATTTTTGGAATTGAAATCTCCCATATCAATTCCAAATTAATTATAGCTTCATTAAAAAATTTAGCTTTTCCACAAGTGCCAAAATCTTTTGAAGAACTATCAAAAGCAATGCTTTTTAATAAAATTATTGTGATGGGAGGATTACAACCGGGGCAATCTACAACTTCAGTAGCACTAGAAGTTGCAGAATTCATTGGTGGAAAAGAAATTGTTATACTTACTGATGTACCAGGTATTTATGATAAAGACCCTAAAAAATTTGATGATGCGAAATTATTAGAACATCTTACCTATGATCAACTTCAAGAATTAATTTTAAAAGATTCTGACAAGAAGCAAGCTGCTGCAGGAGAATATAGGATCTTTGATGCAGTATCTTTACAGATTTTAAAACGTAGTAACATTAAAGTTATTATCTTATCAGGGAAGGATTTGAATGAATTTAAAAAGTACTGGAATGGAGTAAAAAACGTATTTGGTACAATTATCTCAAATGATTGAAGTATTCATAAATTATTTTAACTTGTAATGTTTTACTTAAATAAATTACTGATTATTTTAATTGATAGGAAAACAAAATGTCTCAAACTTCATGGAAAGATCAAATTAAAAGAAAATGGGGCCCTCATTCTCATTGCCCTATATGTGGTAAGGCTATGCCAACAGATAAGAAGTTTTGCAGTCAAACTTGTCGTGATAATTATCTTGGACGTGAGAGAAAACAAAAAAAAAAGGGAAGGCTTCAATGTGTGTTTCTTATAGTAATGTTAGTTGTTATGATGTTAATGTTATTTATACCATATCTTTTCTAATCTTTCCTTTTTAATGCTTGGAAATGAACTATTATCAAAACAGTTTATAATAACAATACTTTAGTCTATAATGCAAAATTAAAGAAGAACAAAAAGAATTTATATCTTAATTTTTAGTATTTTTCAAATGCAGGGAGTGGGACTTGAACCCACGAAGAGCTATCTCACCGGATATCTCATAAGAAATAGTATAATCAACGGATATTAATTCAAAAAGATCTTGAGTCCTGCTAATGAGAATAGATTTTTCCCAAAAGAGTCCGGCACCGTTGACCAACTTGGTTATCCCTGCTTGAAGAGTTCTTAAGTAAAATAATATTTCAAACAATAAAAATCATTATATTAAAAAAAAAAAAATTATTATCCATTACTGAATAAGGTATCTGATCTCATAGGAGTGCCTGGGTTCGTAAATTTAACAGTTTTTCTGTTTTATCGAAATTCCCTGTCTTTGCATTATGATAAACTTTCAACTATTTCTTTTAATACTTGGTCTAAAAAAATTATTAAGGGTTTTATGATTTCTTCATTTTTCTTCTTACTTCTTAAAAATAGAAGTAGTAGTACCGGAGCTTTAAGTGTATGAGATGCTCTTTCAGCAATAATAGTACTTAGTAAATTTGAATCTACTCCAAATAGATTAAAGGAGGTTGTAGGAGGTTTAACACCATCAATTATAGGAGGACTACCTAATGTTACAGTACCAATACCCATTTTGTTTTGATCTGATATTAATAATAGAAAGCTTTTATGTAATTGGAAGAGACTTAAATATATCGTAATGTCATCTATTTTTATGTTCTTTTCTGCTAATAATTCCATCTTTTTATAAATTTTTTTTTTAATTAAAAAAGTATAAAATCATAATAAAAAAATTTTCTTTCACATGATTCTTTCTTTATTGTTAGCTATTAATTTATTACAACACTTTTCTAAAATAACTAAAAACTACAAAATATTTAGATTTTAAAAGAACTTATGTCTTAATTAATCTTCTTAATCACGAGAAAGAATCACATCAGAAATTCTTTGTCTTCTTATATCAAAATCATGGTCTACATGTATAGTTATACAATGTTGGTCAGCATTTTGGAGATTTTTGTGAACATAGCTTATTGGAACTACTGGTAATTCTGATTTGAGAACAGCTTTTATGGGAACAGGAATAGGAATAATTGCTTTACATCTCTCACAATTCACTAAAACCACTTTAGTATTGGGGGATTCAAATTTTTTTATTCTCTCTAAAACATCATTAGATAACTTTGAAGTATTTAAAGTAAGTCTTTCATTTTGTTTGGGTGCTTCGGGAACAATAGGAATTTCTAATTCTAGATCTTCGCTTGTTAAATATTCTTTTTTTATTTCTTCTTCTTTTCTAGAGGATACGGCATTATTTTTTTTCTCAATTTCTCTAGTGCTAATTTTGCTTTTAATCTTTTCAAAAACAGATATCTCACGTTTCTTATTTTTATCTTTTTTGACCAAAAATCTCACATTTGTTTAATAATTGAATTCTCTACTTATTATGATTCAAGTAAAATTATAAAAATTTATATCTTTTCAATTTAAAATTCTCATTTCTGTCAGTAATAAAAAAAATTGAAGATATTACTTAGTATTATATTGAAAATATTAAATGTGAAGAAATATAATCAATGACAAAAGAGTTTCTTAAACTCCAAAAATTTGTCTAAGCTCATTATATATTTTTGATAACTCAGAAATTATTTGGGTATTATTTTGTTGAAGATAATAATTAATATATCCTGCTAATCCCTCACTATCTCTAATCCAGTCTAAAAATGATTGGATTTCATCTTTAAGTTGAGGATCTATACTTGGACTAAATCCAGCTGAAGTAGTTCCTGCCATCGTTGAAGTTCCGCTTATTTGATTTGTTTGTTGACCTAATTGCGCATAAGCTTCAATATATGGTCCTTGTGTACTCATAGATCCCACAGCTCTTTGAACATCCATTATAGCTCCACGCGCATCTCCATCTGGCTGAAGATAGCAAATAAGTTTATGTTCCTCATCTTTTGCTGCACAAATACTTCCTTCGCCTTTCAAAGATATAGCAACTAAACGTTCAGCCTCCATTTGCAATATCGAATATTTAACTCCAGAAACCATTATGAATTGAGCATTTTGACCAATCCAACTTGATATTACTCTGTCAATATCTCCACTAATATCCCAATTATCTGTCGTATAAATAATTTCTTTACCTTTAACAACAGTTGCTGCGATAATATTAGGATCTGATTGCATCAAATTATAAACTGCAGTTGCTGGATCTACTGGCATCTTTTTTTCTCTTTCTTTTGGTAATTTTCAAATAAATAATATCTAAAGTCATTTAGTTTTGCTATAAAATAATTATATACTAATTTATTAAAAATTTATTGATAACTTAATTGTTATTAAAATTTTTCCTTTTTGTAATATTAATTCTTCCAAACTTTGGTTTATTATACACTTTTATTTTATCTGAATTCTTTATATTAATTTCTCGATTCTCTTCTTCAAAAATTAATTCACTATGTAAAAAAGCTTTATGAAGATCATCATTATTTTTTGAATTTTTTAAATGATCTTTGAGATTTATATCACTTTTAAATAATTTCCCACATACAGGGCAACTTGGTGATTCCTTCCCTAAAAGACCTTGAGGTGTTTTTACTATTATTTTATATTGTTTCTTTATATTCAAAACTCCTTTCTTTTGCCGACATAAATGTCTCACTAATTTACCATAGGGTGGATAATTGAAAAAAACTTTACTTCCGTGCCGACATTCCCAATATAATACGTCTATACCACATCTTGGGCATTTTGTTTGAAAAGATCTTAGATAACAATGCTTTCCGTGTGATTTATAAAAATGTCGCATTATATGAATACAAAGAACAAACTTATTAAAATTTTATGTTCATAATAAAAAATCTAAAACTTAAAAATGCGATTATTATTAATGGATAAATCCTAAAAACGCAAACATTTAAATGTGCGAAAACAATTATGTGAATTAAAGAAGAGAACTTATTAAGGGTTAAAGTTAGTGGATCTCTCATCATCTCAAAAAAATTTTAATTTATGTCCAGAATGTGGTAATAAAAATATAATTTCAGATGAGACTCGTGGTGAGATCATATGTAATTTTTGTGGTTTAGTTTTGAGTCAAAGAATAATAGATTCAGGACCAGAATGGCGAGCATTCACATCTGAAGAGGCTATTAAAAAGGTTAGAGTAGGAGCGCCCACAACTCTTACACTACATGATAAGGGGTTAAGCACAATGATTGGCTGGAAGAATAAAGATGCATTTGGAAAGACATTAAGTCCTAAAATGAAAGCTGAAGTATATAGGCTAAGGAAATGGCATGTGAGGACTAGAACTAACAAATCTATTGACAGAAATTTAGCATATGCTATGAATGAATTAGACCGTTTTGCCTCTCAATTGAATTTATCTAAAGATTTAAAAGAATCTGCTGCTCATGTCTATAGAAAAATGGCTAATAAAAATTTAATTAGGGGAAGATCTATTGAAGCAATGTTAATTGCCTCAATTTATCTATCATGTAGACTGAATAACATACCAAAAACTTTGGATGACTTTATTGAGTTTGCATCTGTTGATAAGAAAAAAATAGCACGATGTTATAGATTAATCTTAAATGAGCTCAAGTTGAATATCCAGGTATCATCACCAATCAATTTCATTCCTAGATTTTGTGCAGAATTAAAATTATCAGGTAGAACTCAAAATAGAGCAGCATCTATTTTGAAACTTGCAAAGATGTATCGTATTACTGCAGGTAAAGCACCAACAGGTTTAGCGGGTGCAGCTCTCTATGTCGCTGCCATACAAGAGGGAGAACGACGAACTCAGAAAGAAATTTCTCTAACTGCGGGGGTAACGGAAGCAACTATTAGAAATCGTTATAAAGAATTAATAAATCATTTAAAATTTGATTTGAATATATAAGGAAATTAATATTTTAAGAAAAAGGCTTTCTTAGCGAACTTTTATTCTTTTTATAACATCAGGTCGCTTTTTATATAAAATTCGGAAACCACAATGGGAACACTTAATACCGGGTAGTGCACTTAATTCTTTTTTACTGACTTCTTTCCCACAACTCTTTCTTGCGCATACATACTTCATATTATCTTCAAATTTTACATAATTAAAATACTTTTTGTTTATTTGCTAAGATTCAAAAAAGTTTTAGATAAAAGAGATAACTAATATTATTATTTATATCCTAAATATATAATGATTTCCTTTTGTCATCAGATTCTACAATATTAAGATTATCCAGATCTTTTTCTAATTGATCTCTTTTGATTTGAAGATTTTTAGTAATATCTTCAATATTTTCTATAGAATATTTCTTTTTTATAGGTAAAGTAAAAGATTTTTTTAACATTTCTAAAAGAATAATAGAGGCTTTTAAATCAGTAATATCTTCATTAATCATAGCTAAGTTATCTGTCTCTGCTAAGAATACTAAGCCATCAATATTAAACCTTGCTTTTGCTAATGTGGGGATTAAACCATTTGCGCCGATAATTACTCCTTTTTGAATCTTTTCACAATTATTTCCATCTATAAAGTTTTCTAATATCTCTCGATTTGTTGAACTCGCAAAAATTTTAGGTATTTTTGAATTCAACTTACGACTATTAACTGGATATGCTCCTAAAGCAATAATTAATTTAATTCCATATTGATTAATAATGTCTGTTAAGAAATTGGAAATCTTATAGATACCCTTTGGGGTTAAACTTTGGGCGTCTGCTGTTATTAGCATAATATCTCTTATCTGAGTGGGATCATTCCATAATAAAATTTCAGCTTTAGGAGCCGATAATATACTATCATCTACAATTGCTCCCGCAGGATAATCATCAAAAATTATATCCATTAAATTTTTCGCATTAAGCTGACCAATTAACGAATCTAGAGCAAATTTGCCTACATCGGCAATACCTGGCATTCCTAAAATACAAATTGGATTTATTAAATCATCTTTAGTGATACGATTATGGTGAATAATTCTTATTCCTTCCATATGTTTAACCTTATTTTAGCTAAAAAATATCTAATAATAGGATATTTTTTTCAATTTAAAAACGATGTATTATCCTAGTAGACACAAGAATTATTGTAAAAGTAATATAATCATAATATCAAAAAATTAAATTAATAAGATTAGTTTTATCACATATAAGAAATATTAGATAATTATCTAAATAATAATTCTGGTTATGATGCCTTTGATTTATAAATGTTTAATGTGCGGAACATGTTGTCATGAGGTTCCTGGGGAATATAAAAAGAGAATTCCCTTATATCCTGAAGAGGTTGATAAACTTATTGAGATGAGTAGAAAACTTGGAATAGAATTTAAAGTTATAGAGGATTTGGTATTTCCTGATATTAAAAATAAAAAAATTTTAATACTAACTTATCGATTTAGTTTGGAAAATGATACTCATGGATGCCCTTTCTATACAAAAAATAAGGGATGTGTTATTCACAATAATAAACCTTTAGCGTGTCAAGCCTATCCATTAGCTCTAAAACGTATTGATGCATTTAATTTTGAAATATCTATTGATCCTCTATGTAATTATGTAATAGATAATTATAACGAATTAACAAATCTAGATTTAGAAAAATTAAAAAAGATCTTTAAAGATGAATATCCTAAAGCTGAAAAATTTTTTCGAAAGAATAAAAACCTAATGTTTGAAATAAGGAAATTAGAGGTAACTAAAAAAATAGAAATACCTCGTGAAATAAGCTTAGATACATATAATTTATATTTAGCAAATTGGGATAGAGAAGAAATTAAAGTATAGAATTTTCTAATTTTTGTTTTTCTTTAAAAATATCAAGAAAAATGAATAAATTCATTAATTAGCGATTTAATAATTAAATTTGTAATTTAAAATCATTAATTAGTATGCTAAATTTCTTATCTTCTAATCTAACTATTTTATAGTTATTAAAAGCTTCACTAATTAACTGTGCAAAAATATGTTTACAAAAATTACGCAACTTATTCACAACAACATTTTTATAAAAATCCTGACAAGAGCAGTATATTTTTGGGTAAACTAAATGCTCTTGATTTTCTCCCATAGCAGTCCAAACGATTCTATTAGAGGGTTTATAGATATATTTTGTTATTCCTCTCTTTAGGACTTCAATAACTGCCATAGATTTTTCAGGAAAGATATCTTCTAAAAATGAGATTAGATCTTCATCAATTAATTTTTTCTTTTTTGCTTTTTCAAAAAAATCTAACAATAAATCTTTTGACATTTGTATTATATATATTAATAAAATATTTTTATAAAAAAATATCATTGAAGTTTTGAAAAAAATATTATATCTTCCAACAAGATACTTTCCTTCAATAAGCGGTGCCGAATTCTATTTGCAACGTATGGCTGAAATACTAAGTTCAAAATATAATTATGAAATAGATATCTTTACTTCTAATGCCATAGATTTTAAAGCCTTAAGAAATCGGAGAGGAAAGACTATAGATGAGTCAAATAAATTTTATCATAGTGTCAATAATTTGAAAATAAACAGATTTTCGGTTAATTATGATGTTACAGAAAAGGATATTATAAATAAAATTAATAAAATTGAAGTATTTAAATCATTAAATCTTTCTGATGATTGTGTGAAGAAATATATTAGAAATGGACCATATTTAGGAGATTTATTAGATTTTTTTATCAGGACAAAAGATTTGAATTATGATATAATTCATACAACTTTTTATCCATATTTTAATTTAATTTTAAGCTTGATTATTGGAAATATATTGAATATACCAAAAGTTTGTACCCCTTTTTTTCATTTTTCAAATCCTAGATATTCAGATTTAGATTTAATTGAAGTTTTGAAGAAATTTGATATTATAATTGCTTGTACAGCTGTTGAGAAAAGATTTTTAATAAACAATCTGAATATACCTGAAAAAAATATTACAGTAATTTCAATGGGTGTTGATTATTACAGATTTGAACATATTCCTAAATCTAAATTAAAAAATTACTTTTTTAAAAATATTTATTTTGATAAAAATGAAAAAAATTATAAAATGATTTTATTTTGTGGAAATAAGAATTATGAAAAAGGTGCAATTTCCATCTTAAAATCAATACCATATATTCTTAAAAAAATCAAAAAAGTTAATTTCGTTTTTATTGGACCGTCAACTAGTGCTTATAATCATGAATTAAAAAAAATTTTGAAAACTACAAAGATAAGAGTAGTCAATCTTACACCAGATAATCTAACTGGTTATTATGATGAGAAAAAAATAAGCGCATTTAAAGAAGCAGATTTATATCTAATGCCAAGTCGTAGTGACGCTTTTGGAATTTCATTTTTAGAAGCATGGGCTGCTGGAAAGCCTGTTATTGGTGCAAGAATAGGGGCCACTCCTGAAGTGATCAGAGAAAATATTGATGGTCTTTTAGTTGAATTTGATAATCCAGAGGAAATTGCTCAAAAGGTTGTTAAACTATTAAAAAGTAAGAGATTGAGGAAAAGATTTGGCACCGCTGGACAATTAAAAGTCCTTCAAAATTACACCTGGGATAGCATAGCCCAAAAAACTCATGAATTATATCAAACTTTAATGAAAATATAATATTAATAATTATAATATGAAAATAATATCTGGAAATCCATTTTTAAAAAAAGTTAATGGACAAATCTTTCTTGATTTATTCCCTCTGGATGACTTACTAAAAAAGTATAAAACACCCATTCTTATTTTTTTGGAAAATCGAATTAGAGCTAATATTGAATCTTTTAGAAACGTTTTTACCAGAGAATTCAAGCATTTTCAATTTTTCTACTCTTTAAAAGCAAATTTTCTTCCTGAAATATGTAGGATTATTTCCTCTGAAGGAATTGGAGCTGAACTTAATGGATTACCTGAACTAAAACTGGCTTTAAAAATTGGTTTTCCCCCAAATAAGATAATAATTGGAGGAACATATTTATTTAAAGAACTTATTGAGGCAAGTATCAAAAATAAAGTTAAAGAAATAATAATTCATGATTTAAATGATTTAAAAAAAATCAATTCAATTGCCCAAAAATATGATTTAATTCAGAAAATTTGCATTAGAGTAATTTCTCAAAAATATGAAAGTAAGTTAGGGATAGAATTAGATGAATTAAAAATAAAAAAATTAATGGAATCATACAAACTGTATCAAAATATTAAAATTACCTCAATTTTATCTCATTTCAGTACTCAAATGAATGATATGAACCAGTATAAAAGAAATATTGCTACTATATTACATAATTTAAAATTATTACTATTCAATCATATTAAAATTAAAAATATAAATTTTGGTGGCGGATTTCCAGAAGCTACTGTTATGCCTCAAGAACAATTAGAAAAAATAGCCCATATTACTAGAATCCTACTCGATGAATCTAAATTTAATTATAAAAATATTTATTTTGAACCTGGAAGATATATTATGGGTGATTCTGGATTATTTATAGCAAAAATTGTAAAGATATATGAAAAAAGATGGATCTTTTTAAATATAGGGAATAATATTTGTCCTAAATTTGCTAAATGCTCTTTAAGGTTTTATAACGCATCCCAAATAGATAAATCACATAAATATAAAACATCAATAGCAGGGATTGTTCCAACTGATCAAGATGTGTTAGCAAAAAATTACTTTTTTACTAAACAATTAAATAAAGGTGATAAGATTATGGTCACAAACACAGGTGCTTATTGTTTAACTTTTTCAAATCGCTTTCCATATACTTTACCAAAAATCCTTTTGATAAAGGATAATGATGTCAAGGAGATATTTAATCCCGAAATAGATCAAGATTTTTCAATAAATTAAATAAAATTTTGGGAGATTTTAAGTATTATTGGCATAATACATTAATTCAAATTTTTTTAATTAAGTTTTATTTTGTAGCATCAACTAAAAGATTTGATTTATTATGGAATCATTTATTAGAAATGCCCGTAAAAGAGAGATAGTTAAGCCACAGATTGATCCATATGGTCATGCTAACATTAAAATTGTAGGTTGTGGTGGTGCAGGAAACAACACAATTAATAGATTAATGAAAATTGGGATTCGTGGGGCTACATGTGTAGCTATAAATACAGATTGTCAACATTTAGATAGTATTGAATCCCACATTAAATTGTTAATTGGAAAGAATTTAACAAAAGGTTTAGGTGCTGGAGGAAATCCTGAAGTGGGGAGAGCTGCTGCTGAAGAATCTCGACAAGATTTAACAAAAGTTTTAAGAGAATCAAACTTGGTTTTCATAACATGTGGAGAAGGTGGGGGAACAGGAACTGGAAGCGCTCCAATTGTAGCAGAAATAGCCAAACTCGAGGGCGCAATAGTAGTAGGTGTAGTAACTCTACCTTTTGAAACTGAAATTGGACGTATTGATAAAGCTAAGATGGGATTAAATCTTTTGAAAAGATATGGTGATACATTGGTAGTTATAGATAATAATAGACTGCTAGAAATTGCTCCCAATTTACCCATTATAGAAGCATTTAGTGTAGCTGATGAAGTTCTAGCTACAATGGTAAAAGGTATCACAGAAACGATTTCGTTGCCTTCCTTGATAAATTTAGATTTTGCTGATGTAAGAACTATTTTAAGTACAGGGGGCGTCGCAATTGTAGGTGTAGGTGAATCGAATAAAAATGAAAATCGAGTTGAAGATGCTATAAATGATGCATTAAATACTCCTTTATTAGATGTTAACATTGATGGAGCAAAAGGAGCATTAATCCATATTTGTGGAGGAAATGATATGACATTAGCAGAAGCGAATTCTGTAGCACAAAAAATTACTGAGAAAATGGATGTGCATGATTCTATGGTAATATGGGGTGCCCGAGTGTCAGATGAATTTGATGGTTTTATAAGAGTTATGCTTCTTATAACTGGAATAAAATCGCCTCAAATATTTGGTAATGGGTATAAAAGCAACCAACCAATTTATAAACCAATATCTAAATCTTCAAAGGTTAGTTTATCAGACGATATTTTTAATATTAGTGAAATCAGATTTGATTAGTTGGAATTTTATCATTCCTTTTTATTATTCTTTTAGAATATAAATATATGAAAAGCAAGTTATCAACACAAATTCAAAATGAAATAGCTAATATTTTTGAAGCAATTTATGTTTGGAAAGAGTTGTTTTCCTTTCATGTTGAGTTTTATTTTGATGGATGTGTAATTTATCTAAGAGAAAAAAACCTTTATCCTAGATCTATAATAATTTTTAAATCTTATGCAAAAAACACATTTACTCTTAAAAGCTTTGAGATATACCTTTAAAACTTAAAAAAAGAGGAATTCAAAGAAATTTATTTGAAAGAAAATGGAGAAAATCCTGAAAATTTATTAATAGAACTAATAAGTAGTATATGGAAAAGCTTTATTAAGTAGTGCCTCAAAAACTTATAAAAATGCATTTTCAAAATAGTTTTTTTAAAATTCAGGTTTATAAAGTTGTCTAAATTGTTCCTTCTTTTTCTCATTATACTTATTCTCTAAAAACTTTAAAACTACATGATGTGGTATACCATTTATTAACATATTCGTTGCTTTTCTAGCAATCTGTAAATTCTCGTAGTCTGCAATTATAGAAACTGTTTTACCATAAACAGAAACGAAACTTTCAGCATATCTCTCAATAGCTTTTCGTACTTCCCCATTCCTTCCTATGATCCTTCCCTTTACACGTTTTATATGTTTATCAGATTTTCCTAAAATCGACATTAGATTAAAAATTTCGAGATCATAATTTTCTTCTAATAATTTCATTGCTTTAATTGGATTAAAACCTCTGCTAATTGCGTTGACTATCTTTTGAGCAGTGTAAATATTAAGTGGTATGTAATTTGGATCATCTGGTATTGGCAAAATTTCACAATCACCAGTTTTACTGTCTATTTTAATCTTTACACCAAGCTTTTCTTCAATTTCCTTTTTAATTCTCCCATCTTTCCCTATTAAAACCGCAATACGACTTTTTCCTACTTTCATTTTATGTTTTTTTTATGAAATGTTTCCTAATAAAATATCAATATTTTCTATTTATTTAGATTAGTAACTTCATAATAGAATTTTATAGGTTCTGGAAGTCTAATATCAAATTTTTCAAAATATTTAAAGATGTTTTTAATATCTCTTACCAAATAAACCTCTGCTTTTGGATGCTGTATAGAGACTGCTTGAGATATATCAATTACTACCGGTTTCTGATTATGATATAAAATGTTAAATTCACTCAGATCACCATGAACTAACATAGCTTTTTGATATAAAATTTTTATAAAATCTAATATATCATGAAAAAGATTAATTGGTTCTCTGGGTTTCTTAATATCCTTTAAAATTGGGGCAGGTATAGATTCAAAACCAATATATTCCATTAAAAGTATATTGTTTTTAATAAATACAGGTTTGGGGACACTTAATCCCGCTTTATATGCTCTTTTAAGATTTTTGAATTCTTTACTTGCCCATAAATAAATAATTTTTGATGTATTATGAGGTATTTTCTTAAATCTTGGATCTCCGATAATATACTTTCTCATCCATCTTGACGTATTACTATCAATTTTATAAATCTTAACAGCAATTTCAAAACCTTCTTGATCGTAAGCTAAATAAACATTTGCCTCCTTTCCAGAAGAAATAATCCCTTCTATTCTTTCTAATGGACCATTTACTAATATTTTATTCAATTGAAAGACGGTACGCTCATCAAATACAGATTCAATGGTAGCTCTTTTTTTAGATTGGTCGATCTTTTTAACTCTTTTAAAGTCTATTTTCCTTTTTTCTAAATCATCAATACTAGTTTCAAACTTATCATTCAATTCATCATTTAAGATTTCATCAAAATCCTTATCAAAATTATTATTATCTTCTACCAATAAAATGTTCCTCTATTCTTTCCTTTTCATTATATTTTCACTAAAAAAAAAATTATAGTCTTTTATCAATTTTCTGTCATCTTTACTTCTTAAAATTATTTTTTTTTTAGTTATATTCTCAACGTTGTAGTATTCCTCACCAATTATAATTTTATCATTGACATTTATTGGTAAAATCTTTATTGAAGCTTTTAATCGGTAAAGATTCTTTCCTTTCTGAGAATCTCTTCCTATCAATTTTTTTGTTCTTTTTATTAAGAAATGATACTTTGATTTCAAGAATTTTATAATGGAGTTCATTAATTCATTTGTACTAAGATAAAGATCTATACCATACTTTTGATCAATAAATTTAGAAATATATTGTCTCGGATCTTTTTCAAATAACTTATTTACAAAATTATTAATCTCATTTAATATAGTGTATATTAGATCTATATTATTTTCATTTTTTACCCTTAATTGGATAATTGATATAAAATAAGTACCCCCTCTTAGATTAGAACAATTTTTACATAAAATTGGATTAAAGATCAACTTAATTATTTGTTTATGTTCTATTTTAGAATTTCCTTTCAAATTTCCTTTAACTTCTACTTCTACAGATTTTATAAAATCTTTAGAAGTATACTTAAAACTATTCTCTTCAAGTTTGAGAAAAAAAACAATTTTATTCTTTTTTAATAAAGGTTTTAATAGAAATTTATGAACTGCTTCTTTTATTATAGAAAATAGTTCATTTTCTGAAGGCAAAATCCAAACATCTTTCTTAGAATAACTTCCACAATCAATACAAATATTTAAAGATAAACTTTTAGGCAAATTAAATAATGGATTTTCTTTTAAATAACACTTTAAGCACATTCCAAAATGAGGAGAATCTGTTTCTAATCTTGTTCCACATATAGCACAAAATCTATTAGGCATTAAAACATCATCTTTAAAGCCATTGGAATACCACAAATGGTTTTGTAGTGATTAACTATATTACAATCTATTGCTCTCTTGATTATATTTTCACCAACTATATTGAAATATGAAGCTTCTCTTAAAATCTCAATAGCATCTTCCAAATTTATTAAGGTTCCTCCAAAAAATTGACTAGATATTTCGATTTTTAAATTTCCTTCTTTAAAAACTTGGTTAAGGAGTTCTTCATCACAACAAGCAATTGTTTCTAACTCGCCTTGAACATGAATTTTAAGGAATACTCTCATTTTTTATTTTAAAATCACTTTTCTTTAATTTCTTGTCTAGCTCCGCAGGCTGTACATTTCAAATAATATTTTTTACCTTCTCTTTGAATTTGCGTATCTGGTTTATTACAAATACTGCATAATACATAAGTTTTTGTATAACTTTCAATTAACCGATTTAAGACTTTAGCCTTATATTGACCTTTTAAAAATAATTGTTGACCCCTGATCTCACCCATTGTCCCTGCTTTTTTAAGAAAAATTCCTGTGAAATGCTTTTTATCTCTATTCAGAATACCAATAATTTTATTAAAATTAGTAATGAAAGTGTTCCTACTTTCAATTCGCAACTCTACTTTTGGTATTTCAAATCTAGAGGATTGCTTTACATTTTCCGGAATCTTTTCATATGCTTTATCTAATAAATCCTTATAATTATTCAGATCCATGATTCATTATTCTTTTCATTTTCTTTAATAGTATGAAATACAATATAAGAAAAATACTTTACCATTATTTAAAATAGAGACGAAAATTCTAAGTTAAATTAAAAAGATTCATAAATATTTTCGTCTGATTCATAAATACGTGATTCTAGGATTAGATCATTTAGATATGTCCTTAATTCTATATCACTAATTTTTGCTTCTTCCTTTATTTTTTCAAAATCTACACCATTTCCCTCTACAGAATATTTTCTTATTATAAAATAGACTTCTTCTTTTTTAATTTCGATTTCATTATCATTTTCACCCTCTTCAAGTAAATTGTCAATATCTATTTCGTTTGAAAATTCTTCAATATCTTGAATTCCTGCTGGAATTTTTTGAATTTTGCTTAATTTGATTTTTTTTATTATCTCAGCATTTCTCAACAAAATAAAATTTGGTTGTTCCACTTTTTTAATTATTTCAATCCATAGTGAAACAAAATCCTGCCATTTACTAACTCGACCGATTACATCTACAAGATCCCCAGGATTAAATTTTTTATAATAATCAGGATTAATATTTCTTATTAAACCTTTTATTGATCCGGTACCATCATCAAAATCGAAATCTAATCCTATATTTGAGTCTATATCTATTTCCTCTTCGAATTTATCTTCCTTTATTTCAGTTAATTTTTCTTTTTTACTAGTTATTGTAGCTAATATTCTTACTCGTTTAGCTCTTCCGAATATTGTATGGAAAATTTTCTTATCTTCATCATACATAGCTTCCTTAATATGCTTAATCCAACAATGAATGGCAGGAGATCTTTTGTAGCTAGACGAATCGCTCATTATAATCTTAATTCATTTTTTAATATTATATATTCAAATCTCGTTAAATATAGAAGTAATTATTAAATAAGTAATATTTGAATAGTTCCCTGTATCAATTTTTTTTTAAAACTCATAATCCCCAATTTGATAAAAATTATTTTAAATATTAGTAGCGGGGGTTCGATTTGAACGAACGAATCTGCCATTCATCTCTTTAGGATAAATGTTCTCAGGGTTTCTCTATGGAGCGGAAGTGCCACTTATGAGCCCTGCGGCATAAACCAGGCTAGCCCACCCCGCTAAGAATGAATGTATTGGGAAATAATTGTTAAAGTTATATAGTTATTATATATATTGCAATATAAATCTCATAATTAAATTTTTTTACTTTTTCATAGGATTTGTTAAATATTTTTAGTAATTTTTTAACCAAACTGTAAAATATTTAATCTAAATAAATCTGAAATCGTTTTTAAATTAATGTAGTGAAATTCTCCTTAGAATATATTTCTTTTAACGGAAAAGTTTAACTTGTAATCTTAATTTAATAATAAAAAATAGTTTTTGAATATTACAGCTAAATGACTACACTTAATTCAATTATAATAGATTTTTTTCTAAATCCATGGTTTCTATTATCACTACTTTTCTGGTTGATTGTTCTAGTATTAGTTTACTTATTAAGGAATAAAAAAGAAGCGGTGTATCTTTTTTTTCCACTATTAGTGATGTTTAAAACAAAACGACTAAACAATTTTATAAAGAAAATTTCAAGAAAAGCACCTAAATTCTGGAAAGTTTTTTGGACGGTAGGAATATTTATCTCCTTTGGGATTACTATTTTTGCCCTCTATTTCTTTTTCATAAACTTTATTAATTTGATTATAAGACCTAAAATTGAACAAGCAATTATTCCTCTTATTCCCGGGGTAACTATTAATCTTCCTCTCTATTTTTATATGATCCTTCCTCTCGTATTTGTCATAACTACCCATGAATTTGCTCATGGTATTTCCGCTGGTTCTGAAGATATCGACGTTAAGTCTACTGGTGTTCTTGGAGCTGGTCTTTTTTTTATCATTGGCTTTGGAGCTTTTGTAGAGGTAGATGAACGAGAACTAAATTCAATCAAAATTCATAGGAATACACGATTGAGAATTGCAGGAGCTGGAACTTATGTTAATGCTATTACAGCATTAGTCGCTTTTATATTAATATTATGTTTTCCTCTTATTATTTCACCTAATTATCGACAAGTAACTCAAGTAAGAACCGTATTAAAAACAGAAGAGGGTGGATTCAATTATGGAAACCTTTCGAGTGGTGATGTAATTCTTGCAATTAAAAAAGAGGATGCTTCAGATGATCAATATATCAATCTTGATGATTATAAAGGATATACTCTTTCTAATATCTTATATAACAAAACAGGAGTCAAATTTTCCATAGGTGATAATCTCACTTTCAAAATATATAATCCTTCTAAAGATACTTACTTAGAAAAAAATATTGTTTTAGGACCACGATATAATATAGGGATCAGATACAAATATAATTCCAATGGTACCGCATTTGAAATTACGAAAATTTATCTTGAGAATGAGGGAGGAAATAATTACAATAAAAATCTGTCAGTAGGATTAGTAATAAAAGAAGTGAATGGAAATCCTATAAACCTTTCTATTGGTAATTCATTAGAGAAAGTATTAACAATATTCAATTTAAAAAGTATAAATCTAACAACAGATTCAGAAACTTATATTTTAGATGTAGATGTTGACGGAGTTCTTATAGGAATTCAAAGTAATTCATATTTTATGTATAAAAATCAAATAGCAAAATTCTTTACAAGTTTTTTTCCGGAATTTTTAATAAGAGAGTTATCCTGGCTTTTTATAATTGCATTTAGTGTAACATTATTTAATACATTACCTCTACCAGTTTTTGATGGAGATAGAATGGTGAAAGAGTTACTAAACTGGGGATTTGGTGAAAAATATAATTCTTTAAAAAAGAAAACAGATAAACATTATTTTAAGAGTGAAAATAACTATTATGAATTATCCGAATACCGCATTGAAAAAATAGACACTGTTAAAATCTTAATTGAGGATCCTACAAAAGTAACTGAAAAAAGTGAAATAATACTACCTAAAGATAAATATAAATTGATAGATAAGATTAAAGATGGATTTAACGACACATTAACTATAGATCTCCCTGAAAATAACAACATTAAAGAAAATACCATAATTGAGATAACATATCAATATTGGTATGATGAGAAAAGAAGGATAAAAAGGATACTTCTTAATAGTTTACGATTAATAACCCTATTCATTGTAGTAGGTAATTTTATATTATCGTTCCTAAAATTTGGCGCGTTTTTCTTCTGGATTTAATTAAACAAGAGTGTTTTATGATTTAGATGCCTCATCATAACAATTTTTTAAAGCAAGGTAAATGTTCATATTGTAATAAATCGGGCATAATACATCGAGAATATTCAGGAGAAAATTTCTGTCAGCATTGCTTCATAAATAACATAGAGAAAAATGTGAATTCTACAATTTCAAGGTATAAAATGTTAAGCCCAAATGATAAAATTATAGTTGGATTATCTGGTGGAAAGGATTCCATTACCCTCCTATATAACTTAAACAAGATTCAAAATAAAAAATATCAATCTGAATCAATTATCGCTTTAATCATTGATGAGGGTATTAAAAATTATAGAGAAAATAGTATAAAAAAAGCTATAGAATTTTGCATAAAATATGACATTGAATACAAAGTAATATCATTTAAAGAAAGAATTGGCTATACATTGGATGAAATAATTAAAAAAAAAAGTAATACTGCAGATTATAAATATGCTTGCAATTATTGTGCTACATTCAGACGAAGATTATTAAATGATGGCGCAAAAGAATTAAACGGTACTTTGCTTGCATTAGGACATAATCTTACAGATTTTGCAGAAACTTATCTAATCAATATTCTTTATAAACGATTGCGTTTAATTGGGAATCAATACCTATTTAAAAAGGAAAATACAAATATAAGGCATTATTTTTTAAAGAGGATTTCACCTCTAATGAGAATTCCTGAAGAAGAGATATTATTATATGCAAATATAAAGAAATTCAATTATTATCCATTACATTGTCCATACAGAGAAAAAGATCCAATTATTAGAAAGAGAGTTTTAGATTTCATTCAAGAATGTAAAAAATATAGTCCAGAAATAGAATTTAATTTACTCAATGGATTTTTAGAACTATCTGCTATGCTCTATAAACAAACTGAGGTAAATTTTTCTCAGAGATGTCAATCTTGTGGGTATCCATGCGGAAATAATCAAATTTGTATTTTCTGTAGTTATTTAAAAGAAATCGATTAATGACTCCTCTCAATTAAATATTCTCCCATTTCTTTTAATTTTTTATATTCTCTTATTTCTTCTTTAAATAATGGAACTTCTATCAAATTTTTATTTAATTTTTCCATAAAAATATCTTTTATTTTAACTAAATTCTTTTGTTGCATTTCTCTTCTAGCTTTACAAAAGACACAAAGTTCAGTAGAGTCTTGATATAGTTGGTTTACAACAATATTAGAGATGGGAATATTATATTTAATCAACTCGTTAAGTAATCGACCTGTTTCGGTGATAGCCATTTCTTCAGGGATCATTACAATAATAAATGAATTTTTAATTGGGTTTGTAAGATCATCCCTTGCATTCAAAATGGCATTATTTAGTCTTTCTAGTACTTCTAGAGAATTATTACTATCTTTTTCTTCTTTTGAAAATAATCTTTTTACCGCACCAAACATCTTTCCTATTCTTAGTCGCATTTTTATAAGTTTGCCTATCCAACCGGACAAAGTTTCTGGTAAACTTAAGAACCGTAGAGTATGTCCTGTAGGTGCTGTATCAAATATTACTAAGTCATAATCATGTTCGGTTTCTATATATTCTAAAATTTTTCCAAAAGCTAAAGCTTCATCAATTCCAGGAGGTGTTAATGAAGATAATTCTTCCATATCCCCAAATAATGGCATATTTTCCATTAATCCAGACATTCCCATTTCTTCCATTGGGTTTATATTGGTTAATCCTTGAACCTCTGCCATATTTACCTTAGGATTGATTTCTAATGCTGTTAGATTTTCTATGCCTTCAATTGAAGTAGGTACACCTGGTGATAATTCAACACCTAGACTATCCCCTAATGAATGAGCGGGATCAGTACTTATAATAAGTGTATTTCTTCCATGTTCAGCTGCCCAAATTGCTGAACTTACCGCACAACTGGTTTTACCAACGCCTCCTTTTCCCCCAAACATAATCATCTTTAACTTTAATAATTGATCTTTTAATTGCATCTTTTACCAACAGTTTTTTGTTATTTAATATTTAAATTTTATAGGAAACAAATATGAATTTTCTAATTCTAATAGTCAATTTTATACCGAAGGATTGCCGCAATTCCCCCAAAAGTACTAAATAACATTTCTCCTTCCTCGGTTTCTGTCGATAATATCTCCACATCTGTACCAGTTGATTCTGCAATTTCTCCCAATTCTTCAATTAGAGAATCCACTTTAATAATATTGAAAGAATTTGAACTACATTCAGGACAAATCTCTTCTTGGATATCTGTTATCTGTATTTCTAGAAACTCTTTTTTAACTGTTTTTTCTTCACTATAATCACAATTAGAGCATCTTATTTGAATTCTATATTTATCCAACTTCTCAGAAAGTAAGAGAATATCGACAGCACCATAGTTTAATGCTCTTTGTATTTCTTCTAATCCGTACGTAGCTAATCCTGTTTCACTAGTGATCTCTTTCATAAATCTTTGCATCACTTCTTTTTCTCGAATATATTTCACATTTTCAATTTGATCTTTGACCTTTTCGATAAGTTCACGAATTCCTTCAATACCACTATATCCTATATCAACTACGTTCATTATCTTATCCCGTAATCTATAATCTAAACTTTCATCCTTTACAAATTTTTCTTTTGAAGGTCCTGGGCCTCCTATAAAAATACCTTTTAAATCTTCAAAACCTAGAAAAATCTCATTCACTGTATCAGAAATTCGCCTATAAAACGCAATTTCTGCTTCCTCATTTAATCTTTCAAATCTTCTCTGTGATTGACCACCTGCACTATGCTTTGAATGAATTCCAGATGTAAATTCTTTAACTATTTCTATAGTATTTCCTTTAATGTAACCTACTGCAGAATTTTTTCTTCCAATTACTATTAAACCATAAGTCTCCTTATAAGTAAGCATTTCCTCTAAAGGCCATAATAAAAATTCACTTGCACAATGGTATCTAAATGTGGTAACTCTATCAGGAGGTTCAACTATAAATAACTCATTCTTTTCAGTTCCTGGGGTATTTCCTTGAGGGATTGCTCCAGAAAACATAACTAGCCCATTTTCGGGGACATCTTTAATATTTTTTAATTGTCCTAAAAGACTAGATATACTATCTAATACATTTTTTCGAGTTAGTTTTGATTTGATATTTTGACTTTCACTTATTTCATTTTTCAGATGATTTGTCACATCTGAAACCTTTCTATCATGAGGAATGTAGACAGAAATTAATTCAGTGTGAAAACCCTTTTTACTTTTAAGATCTTCTATTAATTTTTTAGTTCTATAAATCTTTAAATCATTAGTTTTCTTTTTTGTTGCTAAACTCATATCAATCTTCAAAAATTAAAAATTTACAAAAAATTAATAGTTTTTCTTTATATGAATCTATATAAAGAACCATAATAATATTAACGTTAAACTATGACATTAGATAAAAATGAAATACAAGAAATTCCTAAGACCCATCCTCGCTATGAAAGTCTTAAATATCGTCATAAAATTATTGAAGGTATGAAAAAATTAGTAGTTGCTGAGGCAGGCTTAATAGCACATGGGAGAGGTGAATGTTTTGATTATATTATAGGAGAAAAAACAACTCAACCTGCGATGTTGGCAATAAGAGCAGCTGTTGCCGCATTATTACTTGCAGAGAGACCCGTCATTAGCGTAAACGGAAATATTGCAGCTTTAATTCCCGAAGAACTAACGTTTCTAGCTAAAATCTTAAAAATCCCCCTTGAAATTAATTTGTTTTATCAAAAAGAAGGTAGAATTGAAGCTATTAAAAATGTATTACAAAATGCGGGTGCTACTGATATAAGAGGTATAAATGAAGAAAAGATGGTTGAACTTCAAGGTCTTGATAGTAATAGAAGAAAAGTAGAATTAATTGCTAATGCTGATCTAGTAATGGTTCCTTTGGAAGATGGCGATCGAACAGAAGCTCTAAAAAAGTTAAAAAAAAAGGTTATTGCAATAGATTTAAATCCCATAAGTAGAACTGCTTTATGGGCAGATATCACTATTGTTGATAATGTAGTACGAGCTATACCTAAAATGATAGAAATGGTTAAAGAATTAAAAAATCTAAATCAGACACAATTAAATGAAATTATAGATAATTTTGATAATAAAAATAATATTAAAACTATGTTAGATTTAATAATTAACTATATTGAAAAACAAAAAAACGAAGCATTTAATATCCTAAAAGGATAGTCCTTTTTGTTTTTTATTCATAAAAACTTAAAAGTTTCAAATCTTATATCGTATATATTAACAAAACTATTTTTATATTAAAATTAATTGAGCAAGAATAGTAATGGGTACCGATAAAGATACAAAGATGAATTTATTCGATACGTATAAAAATCAACAAGAAGTTCTTATAAGACGATGTACTTTAGATGACTTAGATGGAGTAATTGATGTGAATGAAAGAGAACTCCCTGAAGATTATCCCTACTTTTTTTATAAAAGTATACTTGATGATTATCCAGAATCTTTTTTAGTAGCTCAAGATAAAAATGGTAAAATTGTTGCATATATCATGTGGAGAGTTGAAAAAACACCCTCTTTCAATGGTTTAAAATATGTAAATAAAGGACATCTAGTTTCTATAGCAGTTTCAGAAGATTATAGGAGAAAAGGAATTGCTTTTGAATTATTGTCGCATAGTATGTCAGCAATAAAGAAATATAGAATCAAATCTTATGTTCTGGAAGTTAGAGTATCAAATTATAGTGCTATTAAATTATACGAGAAATTTAATTTCAAAACAAAAGGCATTAAAAAGAATTATTATAGAGACGGAGAAAATGCCTATTTCATGGTTCGTGAAGTTCAGTAATTATATTTAATATCTAAAGATCAGAAAATTGTAATCCTTTTATTAGATATGTTAAAATTTCATTCACAGGTACATCTATTCCTAATTCTCTAGCATATTTTACTATTCTCCCATTAATGAAATTAATCTCAGTGATTTTATTATTCATTATATCTTGCAACATTGAATTTTTATTTTCTGCTGTTGATTTTGCGACATTAAAGGCTAAACTGATATAATCTTTTTTAGAAAATTTAATTTCTTTTAGTTCTGCGACGTGAATTGCTTCACTAATGGCTTTGCCCATAAATTGCTTTAATCCATCAATTTTTAATAATTGACCATTTTTTAACCTAGTTAATGTCCCAATTGCATTGATACCGACATTTACAAATACTTTTTCCCAACTCACTTTAATTATATCTTGTACGATAATTGTCTCTAAATTTGCTAGATTCAGAAGATCTCGTAATAAAACTAAATCTTTAACTGCCTTTTCTATTTGATTATTTTCTAAATTAAGATAATTTAAATATGGAAATCCTATTTTTGTTATTCCTTGGCCTGTATGGTATAGTCGACCTGGTCTTTTTAAAATTGCTCCATTTGTAGTAATTGCTCTTACAATTTTTAATTTTGAACAATATTCACTTACTATATCTTCATTACCAATTCCATTCTGTAAAATAACCAACCATTTGCTCGAATCAATTATAGGTTTATATTGAATTAATGCCTTTTTGTTATCATATGCTTTTGTTGTAAGAAAAATATAAGTAAATTTTAAATTAGGATCTTCTTTCAATTTTTGCTCAAAATATTTCTCATCTTCACATACATCAATGTTTCTAATTTTCTTAATAACTTTATTTTTTGTAATTATTAAGCCATCTCTCTTAATAACAGTCGCTTGAACCCTTTTACAAAAAAAAGTAACACTTAAATCATAAATATCAGGTTTTATATTAGCAAGATATCCTCCAAAAAGACTTCCTATTGAACCAGCTCCAATAAACCCAATTCTTATACTTTTCTTATTCAAGCTTCATTTGAGCCCCTTTGATTTCTTATATATATTAAAAAATAATATCTTATATTTGAAAAATCTATTGTAAAAATTTATCCAAACCAGTTTGACCTTTTGGATAAATTCCTGACTTTTTCTTAATATTTAAAATATTTACCTTCTCAGGTGAATTTCTAGGCTTAACATTTAATTCTTTCATTAACATTAAAGAATTCTTAACAGCATAACCTGAAAAATGGTTATTAAAATAAATGCCTATTTTACCTACATTTTTAATAACTTTTCTTATTTCTTGAGCCCAACTTTTTATTTCTTCTTCTTTAAAGAAATAATCAAACCAAATTTCTTTACCAAAACCATGAAATCGAATATATGCAAAATCAGGATTTGTTATATCCATTCTAGGAGGCAATAAAGGCTCTATAACGGCGCAATATGTCAAAGAATTCTCTCTTAAATAATTAAATATTTCTTTATTCATCCAAGATTTATGTCTAAACTCGACAACTAAATTATATTTGTCATTTTTCGGATCTCCTGGCCAATGCTCTATGAATTCCTTTAAATTTTGAAAGTTCTCTTTCTTATTAAATGAAGGTGGTAATTGAATTAAAAAAGCTATTAGTTTATTTGCATTAATCAATGGTTCCATCGCATTTAAATAAAGTTCCAAATCATCCAAACATAAATTAATATCTAACTTAGCTTCATGGCTAACTTTTTGAGGTATTTTTGCTGAAAACAAGAAATTGTTTGGAGTATTTTTAGCCCAATTTTTTACTACCCACTTTGAAGGTATATTATAAAATGTAGTGTTAATTTCATTAGTATAAAAAATTTCTGAATAAAAAAAAAGAAAATCTTCTGGCTTTAGATTTTTAGGATAAAATGGCCCTACCCATTCATCATAGCCCCATCCAGAAGTCCCGATTAAAACATTTTTAATCATTTTTCACTTAATATCTCAAACTTGTTATGAAGAATATTTTCAAATCATTATTACTTATTGCTAATAATTTATGTTATTCCAATTTAATCTTTAAAATTTACTTAATTTTCTGATTTCTTTTTCTATTCTATTCTAACAAATAATTTTTAACAGCTTAATTTATGAAAATCTTAATTATTAATTCGTAAATGAAAGTTTATGAAATCTGACCATAAAATTTTTAATATAATATTTACTCTAATATTTCGTCGAATGTACTTTTACACTCGATAATTATTGGTGAATAAATATCTCATCCAAACGGATGATATACACCTTTAATTGGCAACGGTCTTGTAGAAGTATACTTTAAGAGGAGAAACATGCGAGAAATTGATTTCTGATGTATGCATTTTATTGAATTCTTTATTACGGCGCATGGATTACCCTATGACTAAAGTATTACAGGAAGCAATAAACCAAGCCAAGCATGAAAAATCATGCTCATAAGAACATACTCCCTATTTATATAAGGCTTATTGTCAATCGTCTTAAATTATTAATTACCAATATCGAAAATGCAATCCCTTAGGCAAGCAATCTGAATCTTTCCTTAATTAGACGCCAATACGCCTCCGCTATTTGGTGGATATCTTGGCTTGGGCACCGAAGAAGAGCGTGACAAGCTGCGATAAGCTCGGGTTAGTCGCATGAAGACGCTGACCCCGAGATGCTCGAATAGGACATCCGCTTGCGGCCTAATAATCCGCAAGATTCCCGATAGGGAAGGGGAACCCTGAGAAGTAAAACATTTTAGTATCAGGAGGAAAAGAAAACAATAGTGATTCCGTGAGTAACGGCGAGCGAAAGCGGAATAGATCAAACCGAATCCCTAGGGAAACCTATGGGAAATGTGGTGTGTGGGCCTTGTACGACCTAACTAGAAAAGATGAATACTCCTGAAAAGTTGAGCCATAGAGCGTGATAGCCGCGTAATCGTAATCTAGAAGGTTGCTGCGAGTGTCCCCGAGTAGTGCGGGATGGTTTTCTCGTACGAATGTGCCAGATACACGCTGGCAAATCTAAATATGTCCCAAGACCGATAGAGAAATAGTAGCGTGAGCGAAAGATGAAAAGTAACCCGGAAGGGCTGTGAAAAGTGCTTGAAACCAAATAGCTTAATAAGGATGCAGCCTGAAAGGATAGATTCTACATGAATGAGTTCTGGTGACAGAATATCATAATGTAGAGGACTAGGGTTGCATCATCAGTCTGGAATCATTGGCCAGGGAGTTTATAGTAGTGGCAAGCTTAAGTGGATCACCCACGAAGGCGTAGGGAAACCAATATTCCTGCAGCCTAACTATCACATTAGGAAGATCTACTCGTTAATGAGTGGTTCTGCCATTCTGAAAACTTGTAGTGAATCCTTCTAAGGGGTTAGGTCAGAGGAATGGTCTTAAAGGGCCAAGAGTCTCTGCTATAATACCCGAAGCCGGTCGATCTATTCCTGGTCAAGATGAAGTCGTTCGAAAGGGCGATGGAGGTCTGCACCAGTGCTGACGTGCAATTCGCTTGGATGAACTGGGAATAGGAGCAAAAGGCTAATCTAGACCGGTGATAGCTGGTTCTCCCCGAAGTTGGTATCAGCCAAGTCTCAGACGAGGTCGCCAGTGGCGTAGAGCACTAATTGTGTGGTACGGGGGAGAGATCCCTCGCCTCGCTCTTAAACTCCGAAACTGCTGGCACTTAAGACTCTGGGAAACGGGTTGGTGGGCGTAAAGTCCATCGCCGAGAAGGGAACAACCTAGACTTGGGTTAAGGTCCCTAAGTGCAGGTTAAGTGTTAAACTGAAGGGCGTTATATTTCTAAGACAGCAAAAGGATAGGTATAGAAGTAGCCATTCCCTAACGAGTGTGTAACAACTCATTTGCCGAGAAATATAGCCCCGAAAATGGACGGGGCTTAAATCTGCCACCGAGACCCAAGAGCACGGGTGGAAGAATCCCGTGATCTGGTAGGGGAGCGTCCAGGTTGGGCAGAAGCAGGTGCGTGAGTTCCTGTGGACCGGCCTGGAGTGAAAATCCTGGTAATAGTAAAAGCATAGATGGGTTAGAATCCCATCCGCCGAAAGGGCAAGGGTTTCTTTGCAATGCGTCGTCAGCGAAGAGTTAGTCGATCCTAAGCGCACCCTTAACTGGTATGCGCGAAAGGGAAACAGGTTTATATTC
>JBHLOC010000043.1:0-40533 GCA_048940925.1 Promethearchaeota archaeon
ATTGCTTGACCTTTAATTTTATGAGGAAAGGGGGCTACAGCAGCTTCAGCAACTTTTGGATGACTAACAAGAGCAGATTCTACTTCCATTGTTCCTATTCGATGTCCTGATACTTTTATAACATCATCCAATCGTCCAAGAATCCAATAGTATCCATCTTCATCTCGACGAGCTCCATCACCAGTATAATAATAACCAGGATATCTTTCAAGATAGGTTGATTTGAATCTCTCAGTATCACCCCAGACATCTCTCAACATTCCAGGCCAAGGAGTTTGAATTGTTAAATATCCACCTTCATCTGGTTCAGTTACTTCTTCACCTTCTAAGTCAAATATAACAGGTTTTATACCTAAAAATGGCATGCAACAAGAACCAGGTTTAGTGGGGGTAGCTGTAGCAATGGGGGTCAATATAAATCCCCCAGTTTCAGTCTGCCAATAAGTATCAACTATAGGACACCTGCTTTTTCCCACAACTCTATGATACCATGTCCAAGCTTCCGGATTTATTGGTTCTCCAACAGTTCCTAGAACTTTTATTGAATTTAAGTCGTGTTTTTTAACCGGTTCTTCACCATATCTCATTAAAGCACGAATTGCTGTAGGTGCTGTATAAAAATGGGTCACTTTATGACGTTCAACAATATCCCAAAAGCGATCTACATCTGGATATGTTGGTACCCCTTCGAACATTAAAGATGTTGCACCGTTTACTAATGGTCCATATACAATATAGGAATGTCCTGTTATCCATCCAATATCAGCAGTGCAATACCATATATCTCCCTCATGATAATTAAAAACGACTCGATGAGTGAATGATGTATAGAGCATATACCCTGCAGTAGTATGTTTTACTCCTTTAGGTTTTCCTGTTGTCCCGCTTGTATATAAGATAAATAGAGTGTCTTCTGAATCCATTACTTCTGATTCACATTCCTCACTCATCCCCTCAATAAAGTCATGGTACCAAATGTCTTTATTGGTATGAGGAATATCCCTTCCAGAATGTTGTACAACAATAACATGTTCTATGGTTGGGACATCGTCAATTATTTGGACGACATCCGCCATTTTTGGATAAAATTTTCCAGCTCTTACTGTTTCATCACTAGTAAAAAGAAGACGCGAATCAGAATCTTCAATTCTATCTTTAACAGCTTCTTTTGAGAATCCTCCAAAAACAATTGAATGTATGATGCCAATTCGGGCACATGCCAACATAATTATAGCTAGTTCAGGGATCATGGGTAACCAAATAGTTACTCGATCACCTTTTTTTAAGCCTAAATTCTTCATTCCATTTGCCACTTTGCTTACTTCTTTTAGCAGTTTATTGTAGGTGAATTTTCTTACATTTCCCGGTTCATCTGCTTCCCATATCAGAGCGATTTTATCTCCTTTTCCTGCTTTAACATGTCTGTCTAAAGCATTATAACTTACATTAAGTTTTCCCCCAACAAACCATCTACCAGGAAATAGATCAGTTTTTTCCCAAACTTTATCATATAGTTTGAACCAATCTAAAGATTTTGCTTGTTCATCCCAAAAACCTTCTATATCTTCTATTGATTGTTTGTAGAGTTTTTGATATTGTTCCATTGACATTCCAGTCTTTGCAAATTCTGGATTGAGATCAACTGGATTAAAAATACGATTTTCAGTTAGAATACTTTCCATTCTTTCTTCTTTTGACATTATGTTTCACAATTTTGAATTACTTCTTTTTTTGTATCGGTTAATCTTTTTTTTAGTACAAATTTTTTATTTTTTAGACAGGAACTTCTAAGTCAAAAAAGAATTAAATGAAATTTAAACATTTTATTTATATTTCCAAAATTATTATATGATAGAAAATAGAAATAATAATGGTATTCAATATAAGATATTATGAATAATAATTTCTGATAATAATTTATAAATTTATAATGGAGAATATATCTCAATGGATTTTGAATGGAAAGAAAAATGGAAGGAAAAAGAAATTACTGCTAAAGAAGCAATACAAAAAATAATTTTAGGTAATAGTGTTTTTATAGACTCAGGGTGCTCAGAGCCACAATTATTAACTTCTGAATTAATCAAACAATCGAATACATTAATCGATACAGAAATCCTTCATTTTTTAACTATTGGGCCTGAAAAATACTTCAAAGATAAAGCAGAAGATCTTTTTAGACATAATGCTTTTTTTATTGGAAGAACTCTTCGTGAGGAAATCAATAAAGGACAAGCAGATTATACTCCTATATACGCCAGTGAAATTCCTTCATTAATTTTATCAGGTCGAAAGCATATTGACATTGCTTTTATACAAGTAACTCCCCCAGATCCCTATGGTTTCTGCTCATTAGGAATTAATGTAGATATAGCAAAACCAATAGCCCAATCAGCTTACCTTACTATTGCTGAGATTAATCCTCAAATGCCTCGTACTTTAGGAAGTAGTTTTATTCATATGAAAGAAATAGATCATTTTGTATATAATGACACACCATTATTAGAATTTCATTTTGAGGAACCTGATGAGATTGCTGAACGAATTGGGCAAAATTTAGAAAATTTAGTTGAGAATAATTCAACAATACATATTGGTTTTGGAGATCTACCAAATGCTATGCTTAAATATCTAGGAGATAAAAAAAATCTTGGAATGCATTCTCATTATATTACTGATAATATTATTCCTCTTATTGAGGATGGAGTTTTAACTTGTAGGAAAAAGAATTTCCACCCAGAGAAAATTATTACTAGTTTTGCGTTAGGAACTAAAAAACTATATGATTTTGTTGATAACAATCCTTACATTGAATTTTATCCTTCTGATTATGTATGTAATCCTAGGTATATTGGTATGAACAAAAGTATGATTTCAATTAATTCTGCTCGTCAAATTGATCTGACTGGTCAAGTTAATGCTGCAACAGAAGGTTATAGATTTTATTCTGGTTTTGGGGAGACCATTGATTTTATGAGAGGATCTGCATTTTCTAAGGGTGGAAAGCCGATTATAATTATGCCTTCAACATCTAGAGACGGTAAAAAATCGCGAATTGTACCTCATTTAGATGAAGGAGCGGGAGTAATGTTATCGCGAGGGGATGTCTATTATGTCGTCACAGAATGGGGTGTGGCATATCTCCATGGTAAATCAATCAGAGAAAGGGTACTTGAATTGATATGCATAGCACATCCAAAATTCCAACAATGGTTATTAGAAGAAGCAAAAAAATTGAATTATGTCTATTCTGACCAGATGCTTGCATGTGACGAGAATGGTAGAATTTGTATTTATCCCTCTGAATATGAAACTATTTATAAAACCGTAGATAAAGAAAAAATAAGAATTCGCCCCGTAAAAACAACAGATGAGCCTTTATTGAGAGAGTTATATTACTCATTAAGTGAAAGAGACAGATATTTAAGATTTTTTGGATTAAAAAAGGAATTTACACACTCCAAAACTCAGTTTGAGGTAAATATCGATTATAATAATGTTTTTTCTATAGGCGCATTTATAGGTGAAATTGGAAATGAAGAAATGATTGGAAATGCGACCTATTATCTAAATCCAAAATTAAACATGGGAGAATATAGTTTCCTTGTGAGAGAAGATTATCGAGGTAAAGGAGTCGGCGGGTTTCTTTATAAACATATTATTATTATCGCAAGAGAAAAAGGATTAAAAGGACTTTACGGAAATATCCATATTCAGAATAAAAGTGCCGTAAGAATAATTCAGACAGGTGGATATACTAAAATCACTCCTCCAAGTGATCCTAGTGAAAAAGAACTGTTTTATGAAGTTTTTTTTGATAAAGAAAATTCTATGGAATAAATAATCAATATTTTTATCTTTTTTCTATAATTACCAAATATGTTGATGTATGAGGTTTAAGATTACAGACTATCATGTGCATACTAGGCTATATAGTGTAGATGTAGCAGAAGATGGTCCAACTTTTGAAGATTACATAGAAGTTGCTGAAGAACAACAGATAAATATTTGTTTTCTTGAGCATTTTGAGCTTTATTATGTCGAAAATGATAAATTCAATCCTTTTTATGATGGAAAAGTTCAGGATTACTTAGAAAAAATCGATCAAATAAAAGAAACTTATGATTTTGTATTGGCCGGTTTAGAAGTTGAATATTATAAAGACAAAGAGATTGAGTTATTAGAATTTATGGATGATTATGAGAAAGAGTTAGATTTTATCGCGGGGTCTGTCCATGAATGGATTATTGGGTATCCTGTTACTACAAGGGATAGTCTTTTAAATTTCTTGGAGAGAAAATCAATGAAGAAGATTATTGATGAATATTTTGAGATATATAAGATGATGATTGACTCAAATATTTTTAAAAATGTATGTCATATCGATACTATCTTTCGCTATATTAATGATAATGATTTGAAACCTGAAAATAATTGTGATATTTCAGAAGATCGTGTGATAGAACTTGGTAACCTTTGTATAAATAATAAAATTAAGATCGAATACAATTTATCTGGATTGAAATTCCCGATTAAGCGTCCATTTCCTTCAAGAAATGTTGTATCTTCTTTAAAAAAAAATGGAGCTAAATTTTTTGTAGGGTCTGATTCACACTCTATTGATTATTTTGAAAACCAAATCAATAAGCTTAAAGAAGCCTATAATTTTTTAGGTTTAATTTAAAATAAGATTGAAATAAGATTTTAATGGAACTAAAAGAATTTTCACACAAGATAGACAGATGGGATAAGAGAATTATTTTAAGATTTAATGGTATAGGTGGAAAACCTATACTCTACATATTAAAATTTTTCTCATTTTTTGGAAGAGAAACATTATGGATTTTTCTGATTTTTTTTTATTTATTCATCTGGTATGACCCATTTTTATTTTCATATATATCTTCTACATTTTTGATTGGATTGTTAATTATCTTAGTGATTAAACAGATTGTAAAAAGAGCAAGACCCTTTGAAAGCTTTAAACAAAATGAACTTATTGTTCTTGAAAGAAAACCAACCTCAAGGAGTTTTCCTTCATGGCATTCATACAATATAGTAGCTCATGGACTTTTATTTGGGTTGTTTTTTTTGAGATCTCCATTAATAACTGTAATAATTATCATAGTTTCTATTATAGTCTCATTTTCTAGGATATATTTAGGTGTTCATTATCCGAGTGATGTGATAGTTGGTTTTTTCATTGGTATATTTGGATTTTTATTATCAATTTATGTTATTTCTCCAATACTATTAACATTTATCACAAAATTGGAACAATTAATAACATATACTATTCAATATCAGAAAATAAATTCTTTATTATATGAAAATATTTGGTATTTCCTCTTATCTTTACTTATTTTCTGTATCATACTTCTTAGTGCAGTGTATAAAAGAGTATATGAAAGTATTAAAAATAAGTTTCAGAATAATTAAAGTTTTAAGCTTTTTCTCTTACTAAATAAATCTTTTAACTCATTAAGAACTTGCAGTCTAGTATTTTGCTGACCTCTTACAGGACTTTGAGCAGGATTAGAAATTTCTAGAGGTAAGCCACTTTGAGCTGCTTGAAATGCTCCCGCTTCTATAGCTCGAAGTCGATTATCAAGATCATTTAGTTGTGTAGATATACTCTCTGATAGCCGAATTACTGCGTTCATTACTTGTTCTAGTATTTTTCCAAGTCCTTCTACTTTCCTAACTGTTGGATCAGTTAACGAATAATGCGTACTCATCATATTTTTAATATACTTAGCAAATTGAGGTTCTCTAGAAATTAAGGAATATATGGAAGTAAGATAGATTTCAACATCGAAATCATAATTCTTACTTTTAAAAAGCTCATTCAAATTATCTTTTAAAAGTTCAATGTTTAAAAGGATTTCTGTATCATCTACTATATCCGGATCTACTTTATGAATAAATAAGAGTATGTAAGGCTTTTCCTCTAACATTATAATTGAGTCTAAAATCTTATTTAAGTACTCAAGAGATTCATCAAATCTATCAGGATCTTGGACATCAATCACATAAATAAGTAAATCTAGTTCGATAAAATATTGCTCTGGAGTGCTTAAATACCTCTCTCTATACTCTTCTTGACCTCCAAGGTCCCAGATGAATAATGACAAATTAGAACTTCCAAATTTCATCCTAACTACTCCTTTAGTCGGATGAGTTGCTATAGTTTCGCTAATTCCTAAACGTCCTCCAAATTTAGACAAAGTAGCACTTTTTCCTGCGTTGTCCAATCCTGCACATAGTATTTTCTGTTTACCAATCTCGATTCCTTCTTTCTCTTCTTTAACACTAGCTATAAGTGAGCTTATTGTTATTGTCTTTTTTAATTTACTCTCTAAATCGGGGAATTTATTCTTGAATTCTTCGATTTTATCTTTTAAACTTTCAGTTAATTCTAAAGATTCGTCTGATTCTTCTATTTGAGTTAAACTTTCAAAAGGGTCCTCTTTATTTAAAGTAGAAGCGTCTTCTATGGTAGAAACTTCAAATAATTGTTTTATTATTGTTGATTCTTCTTTATCTATAAATTTGAAATCGTGTATTGGTAATTTCAAAACTTCATCTATTGTTTTCAATTTATCAATTTTTGTAGATTTAAGGTCTAAAAATTTAGAAACCACTTTGATAAAATTAGAAATCGCATTTGAGGACATAGTAATTAATGATTTTTCTTTATTATTAATAGATACATAATAATTTTTATTATTATTTATTAAACTTTTAAGATCCTAATTAAAAAGATTAAGATTTAAATTTTCACAAGTGAATGTTATATAAACTTAAATATGAAGTATTTTATGTATTTCATACATAAAATTAACAATTCCAAATTTCTTTCTTCACTATCTTTATAATTATGCCAGCACAGTTCGAAAATGATAACTTTTTTGATGAAAATGGAGAAACAGGTTCTCCTTGTTGTGATAATCCTAAGATTAGTGAAGAAGACGGATTTTATGTTTGTTTAAATTGTGGATTTGTTCATTCTAGAATACTTGATGATAGTCCTCGCAGAGCTTTTACTCAGGAGGAAATACAAAAAAGAAAGAGTAGTGAAAGAGTGTATAGTCCTATTGGTCCCAGAACTATTATTCGAGGATCAAGAGATGCTCGTGGTACTTTATTAAGCCCAAAATATAAATCGAAATTTAATCGTTTAGCTAAAATACATCGATCTTTAACTACTAGTTATGAACGAAATTTATGGATTGCGTTGCCAAACCTACAACGTTTGCAGAAAAGGTTAAGTATCCCTGATGCTGTTGCAGAAGATGCACTTCGTATTTATACTCAAACAGTTAAAAAAAAATTAACTATGGGCAGAAGCATCGATACATTATTATCTGCATCTATTTTTGCTGCTTTAAGAGTTCATGGAATTCCTAGAACTGCTGAAGAAATAACAAAAGTAGCTCAAATTCCAAAAAAGAAGGTCATTAAGAGTTATCGATTAATATTAATGGAAGTTTTACCTAAATTAGGCATGAAAGTGAAACATTTCACTGCTGATCGTTATGTTGATAAATTTAATGAAGAATTAAAACTTTCAATGAAATGTCGAAATATAGCTGTTAAACTGATTGAAAAAGCTAGAGAAAGTGGATTTAACTCAGCGGGTAAGGATCCAAAAGGTATTGCTGCTGCTGCTATCTATATTGGATCAAAAATCTGCAATGAAAGCAGAACTCAGAAGGAAATAAGCAAGCTTGCTCAAGTAACCGAGGTAACTCTCCGAATGCGTGTAAAAGACTTACAGAAATATGCCAATGTTGTTGAATAATATATTAAAAAAATATTATATTAATCAGAATAAAACTGACATTAAAATAAAGTTTTAGATACTAATTAATCTTCAATTTCAATTAATCTTTTTTCTTCTTCAAATAAGGGTAAAATTTCTAGCATTTCTCGAATCTTTGATAAATATATTTCTAATTTATATGTTTTAACATCGAACAGGAATAAGATTAACATAATGTAAAAAGTATCTTTAACCAATTCTTTTTTTATACCTAAACTATTGAGAAAATTATCAGTATTAGATTTGACAATTTTTAATGACACTCCTGCTTTCAATAATGAGAGTCCATGTAAAAGTATAAGAAGAGAACCTGTGCTTAAATCTTTTCTTTTAGCGAGTGTTTCGGCTAATCTGAGATACTCTAAACCAGCTTCTTTGTACGTTTTTGAATTTAAAAGATCTAGGATATTTCTGTAGTACCTATTTTTCATTACGTTTCGCTTATTAAAAATATCATCTTTTTCTTGTCTAATATCCCCCATTTTTGATTGTATTTTTCCAAAGATTTGATCCATTTCAATTCGAAGTGTTGACAATTTAACAATTTGTTTTCGAGATAACTCCTCTTTTTCTATTTCCTCCTTATGCGCTTCTTCGCTTAAAATAGATTTTAAAATTTTAATTTCTGGATCAAATAGTACTAGCTTCTCAATAAGCGAATCTATTATTAAATTTTTAATAACTAAATCATCTTTTTTTATTGCAGAGAATAAAAATTTCATTATTTGAATTTCTTGGAGAGATCTAAAATCAGTGCCGCTTTTTTTAAGATGCTTTTCAAAAGTTTCCTCAGCAACTTCGACATTCTTTTCATTAATAAGAATTAATGAACCCATTATTAAGGAAATAGCAGCTTGCTTTAAAAATTTCTTATCTACTAGTTTTGTAATTGTATCAAGATAGGAGAGAGAAACATTAGTCAATTTATTTTTGGAAATATTTTCTAAAGCAAGTTTCCAATATTGATTCTTCATCAATTTTCTTCTTGCAACATCTTCTTTTTCTTTTTCAATTGAATCTGCAATTTTTTTAATTTCTCGTTTAATATTTTCAATCTCAGCTATAGTTTCAATTGTCTTTTCAGGTTTTAATTCCGCTTTATATTCTTTACCTAAAAGGTCATAGAGTACTATTAATTCTTCTTCAAATAAGGGGAGATTTTCAAAATAATGAAGTGACTCTTTAAATTTAGATTCATCTTGATATTCTTTCACATCACTGATATATTCAATTAAAGTAACTGGATACGTGTCAACAAATAATCTACCCAAACTTGATAATTCCTTTTTTGTATCATTTAAGAATTTCTTTATATCTATAAACCGGTTTTCTTTTATAAGTAATAAACTAGCTATTGCCAAGCATACACTCGCTAATTTATATTTTTTAGTTCTATTGAATTGTATAACTAGTTTCTTATATATTTCTATGGCCTTTTCATAATCCTCATTTTTAATTAATAATAATGCTCCTTCAAAATATGCTTTTTTTAATGCCTTTCTTTCCTTTAATTCATTATTTTTGTCTAAAAGTGCTTCACGTCCCCGATTTTCAATAATGGATAATTCTTCTTTTAATGTTTCACCTTTACGCGATTCCTCTACCTTTTTTAATCGAGCAGCTCTTTCTTTTTCTTCAAGGATGGCAATTTTTTCGTGAATTTCTGTTTTATATTCCTTGTTTGTTATTCTATCATTATAAGATTGAGCATTGGGTAAATCCCCCATTTCAATGTATATTTCTGCAATTTTTTTATATATTTTATTAAATGATACTTTTATTTTTTGTTCTTTTTCTAAATAAGAGCTTGAGATTTCTAATACATTTTTTACTAATTCTGTAGCTTTATTGATTCCTGAAATATCTTCTTCTTCCTCTAAAATTCTAAGTGCTTCCTGTTTAATTACTTTAATAAAAAGCTGACTAATTTCTCTTGATTCATCATAAAACATTAAATTTCTGAAAATTCTATTAGAATTTTTGAATATTTCTTTATTTCTTTCAAATTTATCTGATTCTTTAATCTCCTTTAAACTTTCTATATAAATCGGGTAAATCCTAATTAAATAGTTTCTTTTCATAGATATTGATAATTCCTCAAAATAAGTAAAAAATTCTTCAAAATTCTTTCCTTCGAGCAATATATCCAACGATCTTGTTAAAATCTGATCTCTTATCTCATCTTTCCCTATCTTTTTAAGGTAATCTGCTTGATGTTTTAAATGTATAGCAGCTTTAATATGACCTTTTTGTTCTATAAGCTTATTAGCTTCTTTGATTATTTTAGTATTTAATTCAGCAATAATATCTCTCTCAGAATTAGCATAATCTCTTAAAATGTTAATACCCTTGTTTATAATTTCCTCAGTTTCTTTCTTAAGTTGTTTTTTATATTCATCTTCATATTTAGAACTTAACTTCGTTAAATCTTGTTTTAATTTCAGCGAATCTAGTTTATTTATAAAAACTGTAGCCATACCAAAATTGTTTTCCTCTAAAAAAGTGTTAATTAGGGTCTTTAAAGTTGAGTCCAAATTTTTTTTTTCTACTTTATATGACTGCCACATGTTTTCAAGTTCATCATAAGTGTTTTTAGCTGCAGTTGAATCTTTTTGTTTTACTTGATTTTTAAAAATTTTAATCAAGATATTAGTTAAGCTAAGGGTTAATTTTTTTAATTCCTCAAAAAGATCTTCTCGCTGATATCTATTTATCGCTCGATATAACTGTTCTCTAGCTAATTCGAAATTATCACTACTTATTAAATACTCTCCTTCTGCTACAATTTTATCTACAATCTCCCGAAGGATCATGATAATTGTTTTATGTGGTAAGCTTTCAAGAATTCTAAATGCATCCTCCACTTTACATGCAGAAATCCACGAAGAAACTGATAATCTAAAAGCTTCATCAATAAGAGAATTTTCAATTGATTCAATACTAGACCATTGGGCAGCTTGTTCATACATTCTAGCCGCTTTTTCATATTTATTTTTATTAAACAAGCGATTCCCATCAGTAATCATGGCTTCAGCATATAATTTCTTGTAGTTATAGGACTTTTTCTTATCTATATTTTCTAAAATCTTACTAGCTTCTAAGTACAAGTTAATTTTAGAATAAAGGAAAGCTGTTTGTTCAGTGATGATATAAAATTCTTCCTTCTTATAAATTTCAGCAATTAAAGCTGCCTTTCTTATAGCTTGAGCTGCATAATAGTAATTTTTATTTTCAAAATAGATATTTGCCATCTCTATAAAGATTGGAAATCTCATCCACGCATTTTCTAAATTTATAGGATTAT
The DNA here is from genome assembly GCA_048940925.1 of Promethearchaeota archaeon. GTDB lineage: Archaea > Asgardarchaeota > Lokiarchaeia > Sigyniarchaeales > SOKP01 > Loki-b32. The sequence continues at coordinate 11,130 of JBHLOC010000043.1, forward strand.
CTCCATTAATTATCGCCTGACATAAGGAGCGTAATGCTTGATAGAATTCTTTAGGACCAAGATTTACGAAAGCCTCTAAACTGGGATAATTTATCCAGACATTTTCGAGTAATTCATTGACACTAAAAGGTAAGATCCCATTCTGATCATAGAAAATAATTATAGTCGGGAGATCACGTTTAACAGCAAAAATATCTGGGAGTATCATTTGGAAAAATTCAAATTCTTCTTTTATCGATGGATTTAAAAAATAAATAATACCATCGACCTGTTCAATTATCTCATCCAAATTAGCTGAGAAACTTTCAACCACATCTATTTCTAAATCGCAAACATTGTCTACGACCTTTACCTGACGTAACCATGAAAAATAAGATTCTTTCTCCTCTCCAGGTTCTTCAAAAGCTCTTGAAACATAAAAATGAATAGTTTCAGGATCACCAAGAATTAAGATGTGAAAGTAAAATAATGACATTTCTTATTTTTTTTTAATTTCTATTGATTTTATTTTGTCAAACTTATGAAATTCTCAAACTTATGAAATTATTTTAAAAGTATAATATTCTTTTAAGTATAATTAATTGAGATTGAGAATTTATATTTTTGTTTTTAAGGGAGTTTAACAATTGAATAACGTTGAAAGGAATTATCGCATTATACAACAGCGAATGATTGAACAAATGGAAAATTCCATCACATTGGGAAAAAAGATAATAGATACAGAATTAGACACAGGTCTTTTAAACTTCATTGTTAAGCCAATTATTAAAACTTTTTACGATTGGTGGGCTCAAAATGAAGCTCGAGTCGGAACCTTAGAACAAATTAAAGTTACTTTAGACACTGGAAAATTGCTCTTAAAAAATGGAGAATTAGATCAAAATTTTGATAAAATTGTTGATGAAAACTTTCCAAAATATTTTGCTGGAGATCAAACGTCACGACAATGTTCCCACTCCCACAAGAATTATGAAAGGTTAAAACAGGTAGTTAAAGATACTTTTATAAATTATTTAAAGAGAGTAGTCAAACTCTTGGAGGTAAATGATACCATAGATGATTATGGGGATTTATGTAGAGCAGCATTTAAAACGAAAGAATTAGCAGAGGAAAACTTAATGAAGCAGCTAAGCTTTACAGAAAAAGCGATTATTATTATTGAAGAAGATCCTTCTATACTGAAAATTCCTATGGGAAAGAAGATTTTACTTAAAGCTTTAAGAAAAGGATTTGAACAAACTAAAATTGAATTTGAAAATGCGCTGGAAGATACCTATAATCGAAAATAATTAATAATTAATCGAATAAAAAATTTCAAGATCTAAAACAGCTTGCTGAAATGAAGTTAACTGAATGTAAAAAAATTTCTTAGGGAAATCATGAAGTTCTTAGAGAAAAACTATAAAATCTTGGAAAAAAAAATGAAAGATCAGATGGAAATCTCACTTAATGATGGAAAATCTTTGATAGATTCTGAGTTAGACGCAGGGGTTTTAAATGTTTTAGTGAAACCTATCATAAAATCTTTTTATAAATACTGGGCTGATAAAGATGCTCGTACAGGGATTATCGAACAAATTCGAGTGACTCTAGATTCTGCTAAAGATTTTTTATTAAATGGAGATGGCTCAAAAGAACAATTTGATAGTATTATTAACAGAAATTTTCCTGTATACCTTGAAAATGATCAAACAGACAAACAATGTAAGAAGGATCATCGTAATTACAACAAACTAAGGGAGGTAACAAAACAATGCTTTATTACACAGGTCGAAGAGAGTATTTTATTTTTGAAGGTTAATGATGATATTAAAAATTACAGTGAATTATCAAGAGCAGCATTTAAAACAAAAGAAAAAGCCTTTCAAGCTTTGAAACGTCAATTGGATTATAATGAAGAAGGGATATCAGTTGTAGAGCAAGATGATTCGATATTAAATGTGCCTGCGGGAAAAAAAGTTATCTTAAAAGTACTTAGGAAGGGATTCGAGTTAACTAAACAAAAATTGCTTGAGGAACTCGATGAAATTTTTGCTTAATAATAATTAGTAGAATTGTAAATACATAATAAGTGAGTCTGGAATTTCTTTGAAAGATTCTATTCAAAACAATGAGCCAAAAAATTATTTAAGAGCCATTTTTTTGAACTTATTTATTTCTGCTTTTATTATAATCACTTATGTATATATTTCTGAAGCATTTGGCTCAATTTCTACGACTTTTATAAGAAATCCGAACTTTTCTATTAATTTTAGCATCACTTTATTACTATTTACTTTTTTCTCCATATTGGCAGGACCTTTCCATGGTTTATTCGATGGGTTTATAAGCGAACTTCTTTTTCAGCTAGCGGTTTATGATTCATTATACGTAGAATGGTGTATACTGGTAGCTATTTTTGGATTTCTTGTAGGTATGTATAGATATAAACCTCTAAAATACCATGATCCAATGAAAGTTTATTATTCCTTTTTATCATTAATTATCATTTCATTTGCCATTTCAGGGATTCTTATTTTATTTCAATATACTTTTTATCCCGGACAGTATTCCTTAGAATCTTTAATAGTTAATTATGGATTCACATTCTTTATTCAGGCACTATTATCAATAATTTTTTTAATTCCATTAATGTTATGGGTATATGATAGAATTTTTGCTTCAGAGGAAAAACATTTATATTATATGATTTTAACACATCATCCAATTTCGGCAAGTGATCACACCTTTTTTCTTACTTTCGGTAGAACCAAGGTTTATCTCTGTTCAAGATGTTCTGGTGTAATTATTGGGGGATTAATAGCAATGTTCTTTACTCATTTACTGGAAAAAATCTACAATACTGAGTTTAGCGGAGAAATTGCTCTATTGCTATGTGTCCTATTTCCAATTCCAGGATTGATTGATTGGGGCACTCAAAGGCTTTTATTAAGAAAAAGCACTACGGAATCTCGATTATTAACCGGATTTCTTATAGGAAATGCGTTGCATTTTATGTCATTTACCTATAAATACTATTACTTCACATTATTATTACTTTTTGTATATTTTAGTATATTTGGGCTACTCGTTTTTCTTGGTCATAAAAAGGAAATGAAATTGCTGAAATCGGAACTAAATGGATTATCTTCTAAAGAAGAAAGTGAAGAATTTTAACAGATTATATGAATTATGAGATGAATCTTAAATAGAGAGTATTAGAAATGAAAAATATCATTTTTATACACGGTCTTGAAAGTTCAAGTCAAGGATTCAAAAGTCAATTATTACGGAAAATCTTCCCTGAATGTTTGACTCCCAATTTTGAACAATATACTCCTCACTTTTCCATCAAATTATTATTAGAAAAAAGAATGAGTCAGCTCTCAAAGATTTTAGACAAAAAAAATTCATGGACAATTATTGGTTCAAGTTTTGGAGGTCTAATGGGTGTACTATATACGTGTAATCACCCTCAAAGAGTCAAAAAGTTAATTCTACTAGCTCCCTATTTATCCACTCCACTATTGAATCCGAAAAAAGTTATTCCTACTTATGTACCGGTCATAATTTATCATGGAACACTTGATAATGTAGTCTCTATGAAAAAATCGCGTATGCGAGCTCAAAAACTCTTTAAAAATCTTACATATAATATAGTAGATGATGATCATAAGCTTCAAAAAACAACTAAAAATATTAACTGGAAAAAAATAGTTTTAAATTCATAATGCTGATAGAAAAGACCACTTTATTCTAACTATATCTAAATTAATGTCTATAAAAATTGGACCCCATTTTTTTTAATATTGACTAGAGATATCATTAAATTGATATTAAAAAAAAAAGAAATGTGTTATAAAAATGGATTGGAGCAATATTTTTGAAAATATATATGTATGGTATAATGAATTTGTTAATTGGTATATTCTTCAACCTATATATGTTCAAATTCTTTCAGTTATTGGAATCCTCACACTTTTAAGTTTAGCAATAGTATTAATATTTTATCTTATAAAAGGTATTGCATATTTGATATATTACATATTAAAAGGAATCTATTATCTTCTAAAAGGAATTGGATATGGTTTTTTCAAGTTATCTAAAGGTTTCTATAATTTAATTTCAGGAAAATCTAATTCCAAACAACAAAAAGAAGATGATTCTTTCCCAAGAGAAGAGTCAAATAGAAAAACTATAATGTATTGCCCTGAATGTGGTAAATCTTTTTCAGAAAAAATGATTATGAAATTAAAGAGTAATGAATTAATCTTCTGTGTAAATTGTGGAAAACAGTTTAAATTAATAGAGCCTATTAGAGCTCCAATCATAACTAAATAAATATAAAAAAATTGTTTTAAATAAAAAAAAATTAAAGAAAAAAATAATAATAATAATAAAGGAGTAGTAAATAAAATGTCAAAAAAAATGCTCTACTTTTGTAGAGAATGTGGATATGAATTCCCTACTGAACTTTCAAATCTAATAAGTCAAAAAATTCAAGTTTATTGTGAAAGATGTGGTTCTCCTTTTGTGTTAGAAGGTGTGCAGTTTAAACCAGCAACACCTTATGCAACCCAAAAAATAAAACCTTCTTATGCTTTATCTAAAAAGAAATCTTCAAGTTTAGATAAATTTATACAATTTCTGAATAAAATTTCATTTATTCCTATTTTTATTTTTACAATAATTTCATTTGGGCTAATTGCTGAAATTGCAATTGAGCCAAGTAATTGGTTTTTTGTTCTTACGAACCGATTTCTACAAGGATTAATAGGTTTAGTGCTTGTGATATATGATAGAGCATATATTGCTCCTAAAGTAAAAGAAAAAAAATATAATGACATATTTTTGGATTCATTTTGCTGGGGTATATTAGGCTGCATCTTATACGGAACAGGAGTAATAATTTTAATAAAGGGAATTTTCATAATTTTCTATGTGTTTAGCGCTTCTGAAAATAAAGATTTACATTCCTATGATTATGGATTGCTAGCAAAAAATTCAATAAATTATTTTTCTGCTAAAGCAGGCTTTTTAATTATTTTATTTGCAATATATGGAGTATTTTCAGATAGGCTTTATTTAGGTATCGATTTTTACAATTATTTTCCTTTTATTAGCTTTCCAGAAATTATAATAGTTTTTGTTGTTTTATTTTGGATTTCCGTTATAGCATTATTTATTGATAGTAGGTTAAAGGGTGGGATTAAAGAGAAAAATAAATTTGAATTAAATGACTCGATTAAAATATTTTTCCTCGGAATTTTAGGCACATTATTTTATGCTGCGGGTATTTTTGTATTGTTAAAAGGAATCCTACTGTTTTTCCTATTTCTAGGGAAACCTTCCGAACCAATCCAAATTAAAGCATTAGAAGAGAAACCTGAATATGTCCCTCCTGTATATAAACAACATAGGGAACTTCCCCCTCAGCCAGAAAAAACAGAAATAAAAGAAATTACTAAGCCAATAGTGAGTCAAGCACCACTAGATGAAAGAAGTAGACCAGAAAGAGAGAAAGTACCAATAATAGAATTGGAAAAAAAAGAGGAAATAGAAGTTATAGAAAAGAAAAGAGAAGAAGTAGATTTCAAATTAAAATTACATGAGTCTCTTTTACCTGTAAAAGACGAAAAAGATAAAAAATTAGTCAAACAATATTTTACTAAAATATTTACAGTATTATCAAAGGATTTGAGAAAGCAAATACTTGATCTCAAAATTTCTAAAAAAGAAAGAAAGGAACTACTTGAAGAGCTTGCTTTTTTAACTAAGGAAGAGCAAACAAAATATGTAGGAGCATTAATAAATTTGTATAGAGAAATACCTAAGAAACTTATAGCAAGAATCAGGAAACTTCCAAATGTTAAACCAGAGCACTATTCTAAGATAATAAATCAATTAAAATATATGGATTATGAAGAACAAATTCAATTTGTACAATTTTTAGAGGAAAACGCCTAGAAATGTCACTTGAAAGAAGAAGAGAAGTTGAAAGAACAAAAGATAAAGAAGTTCTTGAGGAAAGTTCATTTAGGCGTGAAGATTTTAGACCATTACAGGAAGTTAGAGAAGTAAAAGAAAAAGAGATAAAAAAAGAAAAAGTAATCGAAGAATTAACTGAAATTGAAAAGGATGTTCTAAATGTCGCTAAAGAGATTTTAAAATTAAAACGTTATGATGCTGAATTTGAGATTGAGTCAGAAAGTCAAATACAAAAATATCCAATAATTGAAAAACTCTATGCTAAATCTATAGCAAAACTTTCTTATAAAAAAGGATATAGTAAAGAAGAAATCTTTCTTGCGATTAGGACTTTAGAAGAAAAAAATTGGATTGTAACAAATGAGAGGCGCACTAAATTAGAAATTTTAAGTAATAAAAAATTAATGAAAATCTTGAAATTTATTGAAAATAATCCTGGAATTCACGCTAGGGACGAAAGTATAGAAGATGGATTAAAAATCACTCGAACACCCTTTTTAAAACATGTTATGACTCTTGAGAGATTTGAACTTATAAGATCTAAGAAAATCGGGAAAACACTTCATTATTTTATATCAGATGTACCTGATGAATATGACCGATATAAGGTTATATTCTTAAATCCTTTAATCCCTAAGATTTTAGAAGAAATCTTTAAAGATGAGACTATTAAAATTTCAAAAATTGGGGATTCACTTGATATTTATCCAGGAACAATATTATACCATGTAAAAAAGTTGAAAGAGTTAAATCTAGTGAGATCTGCAAAGAATCAGGATGGTAAAAAAATATTTTTAGTAAATTTTGAATTATTAAAGAAATATAACGAGTTTTTTGATGAACCAGATTTTAGTGATTTACTTAAAGCTCTATAATAAATTATATTTTATTTTTGGTAAAGCCTTAATTAAGACCTTGATAGAGTTATCAATCCCATTTTCCATTTCTGGATGAATTTCTTTTGAATTAAGTAAATCATACTTTTGATCTCCTGGTAAATCTGTTACTGAAAGAATTGAAGCCGTTTTTAAATTGTATAAGGTACCTAACAAGAATAATATTGCAGACTCCATATCTATCCCATGAATATTTATTGATTGGAGTGCTCTAACAAAATCTAAAGACTCACAAAAAAGGGCATCTGATGTCCATAAATTCACATTATTTTTAACCTTATTTGAAAGGAGTGAAGTTCCATTATCTGATAATATTTCCTTTAATATAGGATTTGGACGAGAAATAAAAATCGTTTGATTTCCTGTTAAAAGGTTCTGAAATCTAGCAAATGGAGTCTGTATTGAGTCCAAATCATTTGCTAAAGAGGGATGCTCTCGTATATATTGGGGACTCGTTCCATCATCACAGTATGCTAATTCTGGGATTAATATGTCCCCAATATTGATTTTTGTTTCGTAGTTTTCAATTCCACCACATACATCTAACCTTATTATGATTTTTGTTTTACATCTCTTTAAACATTCAACAGCAATCGCACAGTTGGGAGCTCCTATTAATGAGCGGATAATGCTTACCTTCACATTGTTTAACTCTCCATTATAACACCTGCCATAAGTTCTCTTATTCTGAAGTTTTTTTAAAATTTTCTGCATTACCATTTTTACAGCAGGGAGAATAACTATTTCATTTACATTTGACGGGCTTGTTTCTAGAATCATTCGAACAATTTTCTCATCAACGCTGATGAATTTTAATCCAAGATTTAGTAATTCACTTTTAATTCGATTTAACATTTTGACTACAAAGAATTATTAATGAAATATGAATAATCTTATATCCTATTATATTTAAAATTATTATTAAAAACAGTAATTTTCTTGATAGAGAGAAAATAGATTTTTAATATAATAAAGTATATAGAATTAAAATTTTTTTAATTAATTACTATTTTCTTATTTCTTATCCTGTCAAACCATATAAAATGATAATTTAATTATTTACTGATTATCATATCTAATTCATTATAGAATTTAAATTATAATTCAAAAGTAGCAGACTAATTATTTACACACTTATAATTATTAATAATATAATTTAATATCTCACATAAATACAATTATTTATACCAATTAGAGAGAATTTTGTATACGTAGTGTACCTTCAATGAAGAATCGATACATCATTGATAACAAAATTACAAATGAATTTGTTGAAGCTTATACTAAAACAACATATCGTATTATAGGTGAAAATAAACATACATCTATTAAACCTTGTCATTGGCTTGAACAAAAACTATTGACCGGAAGAAATAATCGTAATTGCTATAAAGGTATTTTTGGAATTCAGAGTCACAGATGCCTACAAAATACTCCGTCATTACCGTTTTGTAATCATCAGTGTGTGTTTTGTTGGCGAGATATCGAATTTGGTTCTCTTGGTAGCGAATTTATTGTTGAACCTGATGATCCAAAGTTTTTAGTAGATGAGATGGTTCGCCATCATCAAGATATTATTAAAAATCATCTTCCTTTAAGGCGATATCTAGATAATTATGAAATAATGATTGATATTTTGTATTATATTCTTTTAAATGGGGAGCAACATCATAGCATAAATTCTTTAAGTCAGAAAATTCACGTCTCTAAGAATAAATTAGAACGTGCTATTAATCTATTAAAAAATCAAAACTTCTTAAAATTGAAAAGTCATACCTCAAATGAATTTGGTTTAGATTATGATATTAAGTACTGTATCGATTGTAGAGAGGAAATTGAGGTTTTGATTAATAGAGAATTAACTACTCCAGATGAAATTATGCAAACACATAGTGAAGCTTTATATCCTAATCATGCGGCTATTTCTCTCGATGGAGAACCTTTATTATATCCGAAAATATCTGAACTTATTCAGGAGTTCAGAAAACGAAATATGACTACCTTTATAGTTTCAAATGGGACATTACCAGAAAAAATTAAAAATTTAGATCCATTGCCTTCTCAACTTTATATTACACTTCCTGCTCCAAATGAACAATTATATAAAACTATTTGTCGTCCCATGATAAAAAATGGATGGAATAGAATTAAGGAAAGTTTAGAATCATTAAACACTCTTTCTTGTAGAACTGTAGTGCGACTAACTGGATTAAAAAATCTGAACTTAAATGACCAATATATTCAAGATTATATTGAAATAATAAAGAAAGCCAATCCAAATTTTTTTGAAATTAAGGGATTTACATTACAAGCTAAGGCTCTGCAAATAAAAGAACGTCTGAAGAGTGATAAATCCTTACAATATTATTTTCCTGATTATGAATTTTTGGAGGATTTTGCTTTGAAATTTGAAAAAATAAGTGGTTTTCCCCTTATTTATAAAAATAAAGCTAGCAGAGATTTTTTATTTACTATAAATTGGGATAAGGATAAAGATCCTAAAATTACTAGACCTTAATAATATTTTAAAAAAAAAAAATAATTAATCCTGAGTTTTACTTATCATCTTTTTTATTACTTTATTATATTGTTCCTCGAAATTTCCAATTTGATCAACCATCTCCCGAAAATATTCTAACCACTTAATTTCTGCCTCGTTATGAAATCTCCAATGTTTTAAAGGAAGAATATAGAAAGGACTTAATTTATAAAGAAAATGAGATTCAACTAGCTTTTCTCCCTCATCAGCATGCTGGAACATCTTTTTTCTTTCATTAATTTGTTTATCAATAGAATCTAATATAAATTGCTTTCCTTTACCCATACCAAAAAGTAATATAAAGGGAGTTACGGCATCAATATCAAAATATATTTCCTGAACTTGATTTAGATAATAAGAAATCTGTTCCTGAAATTCTTGTTTTCCTTTATTTAATAGTTTATAAATAATTTGTTCAGGACGATTACCTTCTTGTTTCGATCCTACTTCTTTGATGAAATTTTCCCTTTCAAGTTGCTTTAATGTATAATAAAAAGATGCATTAGTTGCTTTGATATAATGATCATATCTCCATTCTTTTGCCAAAGAAATTAGTTCATAACCACTCATAGGTTTAGGAATTGTACTCATTACACCCAATATGAATGATTTCAATGGCGTATATCTTTTTTTTGGCATTTTATCCCCTCAATTCCTTATATGTGCCCAAATAATTTCATTTTTCATTTTTTAAAATATTCAAATTTGAATAGTTAAATTTAAATATTCAACTTTAATTATATAATAGTAACTCTCAATTTATAAAATTTTGGGTGATGTTTGAAAAATGTTGAAAAATGAAATAATAAATAATGAAAATATCAATAACATAGACACGCAAAAAAATGAGACTATTCAATTAAAATCTTCTTGGAAAGATTTAATTCCTTCAATGTTCTATTGGTCGACTATAATCCTTCAAGTTATTTTTGTATTTCTTACTTATAATTATCTTCATCTTGACTTTCTTAATTGGATAGGTTGGAGTTTATTTAGCTTCTTTATTTTATTTGGAGGCTTGCCAAGAAAAGCATTTAGAAAATATGGAGAAATAGAAAAAGGAAAAAGTCATGTATATACTACCAAGTTAGTAGATAAGGGTATATATGCTGTTATCAGGCATCCATATTGGTTATCATGGATATTATTGAGCTTATCCCTGACATTAATATCTCAACATTGGATCATGTTTTTCTTAGGTATCCCAGCTTGGATTGTTATTTATCTGGAAACTTATCTGCTTGATATAAAATTAATTAAAAAATTTGGAGAAAATTATAAAGTATATAAAAAACAGGTGCCAAGATTAAATTTAATCTTAGGAGTTATAAAATATCTTAAAAAAGCGCAGAAATAAACATGATACACATTCTCTTTTATAAAATTGAATGAAAGGAGGGAAAAACGTGAATATTGCAAAAGTTGTTGAGAAGGATGGGAAGAAGTTCAATTTACGAGATATAGTATTTACTACACTATTTACAGTATCATTTATAATTCAAATCATCTTAATGTTCTTGTTTTCTAATGAATTGGGTATTATCATTTTAGTATATATAGGATATATAATTTGGGGATTTAGCCTTTATTTTGGATTAATTACTTTTTGGACTTTTAAAAAAAAGGGTGGTGTAGAAAAAGGAAAGAGTTATGTGTATACCACAAAATTAGTAGAAAATGGACCATATGCTATAGTTCGTCATCCACAATATTTAGGGGGTATGCTATTCAGTATTAGTATTACATTCTGGACTCAAATTTTCTTAAGTTTGTTTCTTAGTATTATCATCATTATATTAACATATCAATGGACATATGTAGAGGATAAAAATCTAATTGAAAAGTTTGGTGAAGATTATAAAAAGTACAAATTAAAGGTACCTCGACTTAACCCTATTCTAGGAACAATTCGATATTTTATTCGGAGAAAAAGAGATTAAGAGATTTTATACAAATTTTATATTTTTATATATTGATTCAAATATTAAGTTTCTAGGTTATTTCAATTCTCTGATCTTCTCAAAAATAATCGAATTGCTTTTTTTAATTTGTCTAAATTTATTTTTTTCAAAGCGGAAAATTCTAAATATGGTATTTCTTCTTGGTTTTCGAGTTTGTACTTGTCAAAATGAACTAATTTTAAACCATATTCTTTTGCTGATTCAACAAATAAGCTTATAATTTTGATTCTATCCAATTTAGATATTTTATCAATTTTATTGATAATAACCATTATTGGAATATAGCACTCTCGTAAAAAATCAATTAACTCAAAACTTAATGGAATTGTCATTTTATTTTTGATAAAAAATTTATTAATCTCGTCCATAATTCTTAAAATATTGATAACAATAAGTGCAAAGAAATAATCTTCATTTTTTTTTTCAATATGGATTACAATTTGCTTTTTAATGTGTTCCTCTCTACGGTGACTTGCAGTTTTCATATATCCAAAACCAGGCAAATCATTTATTCGATATGGCAATCTTGGATGAGAAAATGATTTTATTAATAAAGAACTGCCAGGCTTTTTACCTGTTTTCCCTTTAAAATTCCTAGGATTAGGTATTAATAATTTTGTTATTGAACTCTTCCCAACATTTGAATTACCTATAATTAGCAATGAGGGTTTTTCATTCATTTTATATAATTCTTAATAAGTAAAAATTTGGATATTTAAATAACTAATTTTATAATATATCACTAAAATCTTCTTTAAGAAAATCTTGAAACATTTGCTTTTTTTCTTCTTCTTTAATAATTGGTCTAGTACTTATAGGCTCACCAGCTTTTTGAAGCATCACTTTTAGATTATCAACATTAATACTTATTTTAAACTTACCATCTTTTAAAAAACGTACAACTTGTTTCTCGTTTAAAGTCAGTCTTAAAATATATCCTAGTCCAAAGTAGAATTGATGTTCGGGAATGGGATCAATAGGAGATTTGCTAGTAACTTCTTTTAAGACATCATATAATAATACTTTAGAAGCTATATGATCTTCTACATTAAAAGCTAAATAATATAGAGCATGATACCAAATTTTATCACGCTTTTCTTTAATATAATCTAGAAATTTATCTGGTGTTATTATTTCCTTCTCTTCAGTCTCTTTTCTTTTGAGAAGTTCTTGCTTGATTCTTTCTTCTAGTTCTTTTGAAATTTCGCCAGTTGGTTGGATTTCTCTATCTTCTTCAGGTAACACAGCCAATTCTTCTTGTTTTACCGTCTCAATTGCTTCTTGCATTTCTTTTAATTCATCAAAATCAATTTCATCGATATCTGAAAAGTCCGAAATCATTGTTTCTTTAAGGTCATGTTCTTCTTTAATGTCCTCAATTTCATTGTAGTTTATTAATTCAGATTTGATACCACTTGAGTTATTTTCAATCATTAATTCATCCCCTAATACTTCTTCACTTTCCTTAACTTTAGCAATAGCATCTTGTATTTCTTGAAGTTCTTCCATATCTAAATCTTCTAAATCTGAAAAATCTGTCTCTAACATCTCCATCTCCTTCATATATTCTTGTAAATCATCCTGTTCTGATTTCTCTTCCTCTTTCTCTTGTTCTTCAATCTCTCCTTCTTGATTTTCGGTCATTTTTCAATCAATTAGAATTAATTAGAGTCAAACTTCATTCTACTAATATAAATAATAGTTGTTTGATTCTATAAATTTTGATATACGAATAGTTAAAATTATTCTAAACATTATCACATCTTATTATGGATGAACTTAGCTTAGATAATTGTAAAGGAATTATTTGGGACCTTGACGGCACTATTTATGATATAACGGAAGTAATTAAGAAAGCAGTTGATGATGGAATAGAAAAATATAATTTGACTGTTAACCGTGATGCTATTATGGAAGAAGTGGCTCATTTAATAGAAGAAATCCAAAATTATCCTGTTCCTAAAATTCTTCTAAATTCGTTTGAATTGTTAAAAGTAGATTTTTTAGAGGGAATTAGCTTTTTCAAAAAACTGAGAATAGCAATTTTTTTGTTTAATCAATTTAATAAATATAAAGATGCAGAAGCTACAATTTTTGAAGGAATAGATACCTTAATTGATAAGCTTTTTAATAAAAATTTGAAATTAGCAATTTTTACAAATAATAAAAGTGCTTATGCTGAAGAAATCTTAGATAAATTTAACCTTACAAAGTATTTCGGTACAATCGTTGGTTTTAATGATGTAACAGAAGTTAAACCAAATCCTGAAGGAATTATAAAAATACTTGATGTATGGAATATTAAACCATCAGAAGCCATATTTATTGGAGATATGACAACTGATATCGAAGCAGGTAAAGCATCTAAGGTTAAAATGATTTGTGTTGCAAGTGGTCTTGCTCAGAAAGAAACTTTATTGCAACATGAACCAGATATTCTAGTTAATAACACAAAAGAATTAATAGACCTATTTAACTTCTAAATCTGATAAAGAATTACGCTCAATTAATTTTTAATTTATTTCAATGAAGCAACACCATGCTATTTTTTTACAATATAAATTATGGTGATAATATATAACCTTTAATTAGACAAAACCAATTAGAATCTTCAGGATTAATGATATGTAATTTATTGTAAAAGTTTAAAATATCTTATTTTTACTAGTTAAAAAACAGATCTAGATATAAATTGGTAAATTAAATTATGGGTGCTGATGACAAGGGATTTGGATTTAAAATTACTGTAATTGGTGATGCTGCCGTAGGAAAAACCTCCTTAATTAAAAATTACACTCAAGGTTCGTTTCAAAAAGATTATATATCAACATTAGGTACACAATTTTCTAAATATGAAGAAATTATTGATGGGGAAAAAATAGAATTATACTTATGGGATATTGCAGGTCAGGACTCGTTTGAAGCTTTACGTCAAAGATTTTATACCGGAAGTAGCGGAGCAATTATTGTTTTTTCACATTCTCCTGAGCAAATAGAAAGCTTTAATCATGTAAATAGATGGCTTTCTGATATTAAAAAACATTGTGGAAATATACCAACTATTCTTTTTGGTAACAAGGTTGATTTGGTTAATGATGGAGAATTAGCATCAAATCCAAATATCCCTACCTCTGATGCTAATGTTGATAATTTTGCCAAAGAATCTAAATTTGTAGGATATTATAAAACAAGTGCTTTAACAGGACAGGGTGTGACTGATGCATTTAAAGCACTAGTTCAGAAATTGTATATGATAGCTAAAATTTCAAGCTTTGGTTAACAGAATCTAGATTTTAAAAAAGATTTTATTTATTTTAAGAGAGAAGGTGTCTTTTATTTTACGTGCGTTTATAAATAAAACGATCCCAGCTTTTTCTGTTCGGCAGTTCTAAAGGCATTTCCTTTCTTTTACGTATTTCTATTATTAAATCTTCTTCTAAAGAGGGAGGAACACGAGAAAAACCTTCAAATTCATATCCGAAAAAGGCACGGCCCTGAGTTGAACCTCTTATATCATCAGCAAGCCCAATAGTTTCAGCAGCAGGAATTTGACCTTGGATTCGTACATATTCACCTTCAGGGATGACATTAGTAATTCTACCTCTTCGTTTAGTTATGGTAGCAGTTACACTCCCTTCCGTGCCTTGCGGTGATTTTATGTCAATTCGTTGGATTGGTTCATAAAGGTGAGGATCTGCATCCAGCATCGCTAAGGACATAGCTGAGAAGATCATTCCTGCAATCTGCCCATATTGTGTATGTCGAGGGTCTTCATGTACTACAAGATCTGTAAATACAATTTTAAATCCAGTAGCAGGCTCTTTTGCTATAATACAATTACCAAGCCAATCCCTAAACGCTGCTGACATATAAGATTTAACTCTATCAAATCTTTGTAACCCAGCTGCTCCATTTACAAGCACACTTCCATGATATACATCCACCACACGTCTGGCTTCTTTTGCATCCCATCCCGCTTCTTCTCTAAGAATCATTGCTCTTTCCTTTTCATTTTGTAAATCATTAACTTTACCGATATTTATTAAATGTTCAGTAGTTTCATCTAATGGTTCAACATATAAGAGGATTCGATTGTGTGTATTCGCTGATTTGGTATGATATTCTGGACTTCTTCGAGTGATTTTTTCTCTATAAATAATTATAGGTTCTCCTATTTTAATTTGAACTTGATTATTAATTCGTTTAGTAAGGATTTCTATTTGGAGAGGATCGATACCACTTAATATGAATTCACCGGATTCATCATCTCTTCGATATTCTGCTTCTGGATTTGCCTTAAGCCATTTTCCTACAACTTCATCTAATTTATCAATTTCATGGGGATCAGTGGGTTTGATACTTCGTGATACTACTGCCTCACAGGCATATTGAATTTTTTCGAAAGGATGTAACAATTTCTTTTCTTCTTTATCCTTAGGGACCTCATTAGTCAACATAAATGTTTCACCAGCAGGGCAAACAAATCCAAATAATGCAAATAGATTTCCTGCAGGTATCTTAGGAATATCTAAAATATCAGTTATCTCCATTACTCCAAGTCTCTTCACTCGATTGCTTGAATCACTATTAATTAAATAAATAGAATCAGTTTGATCAAAAGTGCCTGAAAAAACACGACCTATAAGGGTAGCTTGGTAATTTCTTTTAGGATCCAAAAAGATCTTAGTAATCATCCCATAAAGTGGTCCATTTGGGTCGCTCTTCTGCAAAGATTGCCCAATTTCTGAGTTTAAATCACCACCCCAGATATGAGGGATTCTATATTTAGAAGCACTCACTGGATCTGGAAGATGGTCAACAATCATTCTTAACATAGGTTCATCTAATGGGAGATTATCTCTTAACCATTGAACATCTCCTTCATCATATTTTTCAAAAACATCTTGAGGTTTTAAATCCTTTTCAAGCAAGATCTCATATGTAAAACCCCATCCATGTTTTGCTGAACCCACGGCTACAGAATTTTTTGCAAAATCAATTCCCCAATCCGATCCTTCGGGTCGCACCTTTT
This sequence comes from Promethearchaeota archaeon, assembly GCA_048940925.1. GTDB lineage: Archaea > Asgardarchaeota > Lokiarchaeia > Sigyniarchaeales > SOKP01 > Loki-b32. The sequence continues at coordinate 27,525 of JBHLOC010000043.1, forward strand.
TTATAAGATCGTTTACTTCCCGTGTTATTTTATCTATTTTAGCAAAGGTATCCTGAGGGCTAAGTTTTAATTCACTTATTAATCTATCAACTTTATTAATGAACAAAACAGGTTTACACAATTCTTCTCCTACCGCTAAACGAATATTTGTTTCAGTTTGTGTCATTACTCCCTCGAGAGCGTCAACTAATATGATAGCACCGTCGCTTCCCCTAAGTGCTCTAGAAACTTCCCCTGTAAAGCTTATGTGACCAGGAGTGTCATTAAGTTGAATTATATAGGGTTCATCATCTTCCGGGTGTCTAGGATCTTTAAATGCAAGAAGAACTACACTCGTGAATATAGTGATGCCGCGCTCCTGTTCCTCATCATTCAGTAGATTAAGGAAAACTTAATCTAAATCTGAATCAGTCATTTGGAGCTGACCAGCATCCTCAGGTCGCATTAGTCCCGCTCTACGAAGAAGGTAATCTGTAGCTGTGGTTTTTCCATGGTCGATGTGGGCTGTGATTGAAAACAAGCGCTTTTTTTCATAGGAACCGGTAGTTACCAGCTTAGCTATTTCTTCAGCATTTTTTACTTTAACCATAGCAAGTCACTTTGATATAATTTTGATTAATTGAATTATTATATTTTAGGAAGAAAATATAGGAAATCATAAAAATTTTATTAATTTAAGCTATAAATCGCTATTTTTATTAGAATTTCTTAAGCTAATAAACTAGAAAACATTATTAGTATAGTTGCTTTTCAATGATTTGATTAAAATTTATTTTATAATCCTCCTTTGAAATTATATGATTAATCCATTAAATTTAGCTAGAATTATTGAGAGACAAGTTTGTAAGAGAGATACTAAAAAATTTTATAGATTTCGAAAAACACGATTTTATGGGGGATGTGCGACTGCAGATTGTGTGGGATGCAATTTGAGATGTGCTTATTGCTGGGCTCAAAACAAGGTATGGTACCCTAGAAAATTTGGTAAATTTTACACAACAAAGACAGTAAGTGAAAAATTAATTAAAATGAATTTATCTTTAATGAGAGTTAGTGGGGGAGAGCCAACAATCTGTAGGGAATATTTGATGGAGTTGATACGTTCAATCCCAGAAGATAAATTATTCATTCTTGAAACTAATGGTATACTTTTAGACGAAGATTTTATTAAAGATTTAAGCATATTCGGAAATTTATTCGTAAGAGTTTCTTTAAAAGGTGTTGATGAAAGAACTTTTGAAAAAATTACGGGAGCTGAAGGTAAATTTTTTAATACTCAAATAAGGGCTTTAGATCTACTAAAAAAATATAAAATTGAGTATAGAGCTGCAATCTTATCTGATTTATTTACTGATGCACAGATTAATAGTTTGGAAATTCCAGGAATAGAATATGAGAAGCTAATAGATTATCCTTTTGTTAAGAAAAATCTAAATAAAAGAGGGATTAAGATAATAAGAAGATAGTATTATTTAGTATATACTGTAAAATCTTTAGAAAATGAATATAAAATCATTGAATTTTAAAGATAAAATGGTAATACCATATTTATAAGAATGTATAGAGTTTTTCTTGCTAATCTACTTTGGCTATTAAATGAACTAGCAATATTTAGGACTTTTAAGTTCTTTGGAATTTTATTTTTAACGAAATTTTGTAAAAAATCTAAGAATTCTGTATAGCTTCGTTTACTTTCTATCCATAAATATCCCTCTTTTTCAAAATATTTTGGATTCTTCTTTCTAAATTTAGAAGCATGAAATTGCTCGCTTATTGGAGGACCTCTCCGAATATAACTTTCTGAAATGATTGGTTTTTCACAATAAAATGCAAGATTATATTCATTTACATCATCCTCAAAATAAACTTCATATAATATTTTCCCAAATCTTTCTGCATGTGAAAATTCATTTTCAGCATTAGCTTTTATGCTTTCTCCAAGTGAATATAATTTATCTCTATTTATAGTATAATGAATTTCTTGATCTTCATTTTTTAATTCTAAAATAAAGATTTTTGTAAGTAAAGGATCTGTTAAATTAGATAAATCAATTTCTGGAATGGGATTGATTTCGAAAAACTTTATATTAGGCACTCTTAAAAATTCACTAATTCTGTGATTACAGTATTTATAAGCTCGTTCTGATATTGCAGATGCTACATTCCTGTTTTTATCAATAGGATCCACTATAATAAGATAATCATTCTGGAAATGTGTAATTTTATTCAACTCCTCTCTGGTCCTGCTATAACAATCAAGCGGCTTATCTTTCAAATCGTTAAAATTTGTAAAAAGATTTACGATATCATCAAAATAATAAATTAAAAGTTCAGAGCTATATCCTATGAATCCTACTTTTCCTACAGCACTTTTATCACCATAGCAATGATTAGCTTTGAAAAATTGCTTTAAAATTCTTACATCATTTTTTTGCTCTTCTGTTAAATTTTCTTTTACGAAACGTCCATGCCAAGGAGATCTATCAACAGCAGTTATTGGACCGTGTTCTTTTACTCTTTCCAAACTTAATGAAAAGTAAAGAACAATATCAATTTTAATTTGAATATCATCAACCAAATAGTCTACAGTAACATATGGATGTTCAGCATAGAGAAGTCTGGGATTATGAAATTTATCTGATGTTAAACTTTGAATAATCCAATTTTTACAAAGCCACAAAAAATCTTTTTTAGATTCTTTTTTTAATTGATTCTTGCTTAAATCCCTATATTTTACTTCATACTCCTTATAATCCAATCCAATAAAAAGATCAATATCAAAATCATCTTTTAATTGGGTCTGTTTAATACCAGTTGAACCTTGAGGCTCGATATGAAATTTTTTAATGTTTAATTCTTTAGCTTTTGAGTTTAACAATTTTTTTAGTTTATTTGTTATGTTCTCAATTAAACTTATCTCCCGAGAACTGGGTGTAATCTTTTTTAAAACTTCGGTTAGAATCTCTCTAATAGATTGCATAGAATTGAAATTTAATTTAGTAAAAATTAAGTTTTCTATATAATTAAATTACTTCATACTTTTAAAAATCGATATAAAAAATGTTTAAGCATCGATTCGTATTATACATTAAATGTTTACTCAATATAAAGGATTTACATCCCCCACCAATGGTGTTCAACAGTTCTTTTTAATTTAATGAATTCTCTTAATGCGAGTTTTTGATCTGAAGTTAATTCATCAAGAAATTTCCCCATTAATTGCCTTACGTGAGATTCTGGGATATTTACATAGAACACCTCATCTTTTCCTATATCTTTTCCTATTTCAATCCCCCGAATGGAAATTGCGACTTCATAATCTTTAGTTGCTTTCTCAATTGTTTGCCCTTTATCTTGAATTTGATGAACTCTTTTGACTCTCTTGCCATTTTCAGTTATTAATGGAACTTTCGGATATAATGTACCTGCTAATATTTTGACTCCAAAAACTGCGGGATCTGAATTCCTAAATATAAAATCTGGAATCATTTTAAACTTTGCAGGTAAAATTAATTCACTTAATCCTTTCGCAGTATCTTCTGCTTTTCTGGTTTCAGCATATTCTATATAATCTTCCAATAATCGATATATAACATTATTTGTAAAAATTCTTATATTATCATTATAAGCTTGTTCTTCCCCATCAGGTAAAACAGGGACATTGAAACCCAAAACTACGGCGTAATAAGGATCAAAATCTCTTACGATGCTTGCATTTATAATGTCTTCCTTCTTAATAGGTCCTACATCTGCTACACTTATTTTTACTCCTTCTTTAGTAAAGAAATTATTTAAAGCTTCAAGAGAACCTAAAGTATCTGCTTTCAATACAACCCCAGCTTTTTCTGTTTTCATTCGAATGCTATCTACTTCAGATTCTATATCTTTATATACAATATCTTCTTCTGATGGATCTGAAATACCTCTAAATGGAGAACCTGCTACAACATCTTCAATATTAGGAGCTAAGATTTTAATGCCTGCTGCAGCACTAACAGAGTCAACTGAATCAAATCTTTGTCTTGGATCCCTTATTTCATCTAACGGTTTGGGTGTTAATAATGCTCTTACTTTTGACTTAATAGGATGTTCTAAACCCCCTACAATAAATACATCCCCTTTATTAATTATCCCATCATATATTAATACGTCCATTGTTTTACCTTGTCCCTTTTCCTTTTTAACTTCTAGAACAACTCCTTTAGCAGCACCTTCTGAAAATTTAAGACTTGTTGTTAGATATTGCTGAATTAATCCCATTAAAATTAATAACAAAGTTGATATACCTTCTCCTGTTTTTCCACTTGTAGGGACAATTGCTACTTTTTTCGTGAAATCTTTTATTTTATCGTATCTATCAATCCCTTTAAAACCCTCCTCTAAGAAATTACCCATTATTTGAAATATTTTTTCATCTAAAAAGTCTTTTACATGAGGTTTTTGAGTTTTATAAGAATCTAAAAAATCAGCATCAGTTTTAGATTTCCAACCAGATATTCTATCAATTTTATTTGCAGCAATTACAAACGGCGTTTTTCTTTCTCTTAAAATTCTTACAGATTCCCATGTTATGGGCATCGTTCCCGCTGTAACATCAATTACGAGAATTGCTATATCTGCAACAGCACCCCCTCGCTTTCTTAAATTCAAAAATGCTGCGTGACCGGGAGTATCTACCACTAATATACCAGGAAGTCTTAAATCCATTTCAGCAAATTCTTGTTTTGATTTCCTTAAAAAATCTTTAATATCTCCAGTTGGGAAATAAGATGCTCCGATATGCTGAGTAATACCCGCCGCTTCTCTTTTTTGGACTACTGTTCCTCTTATATAATCTAATATAGTGGTTTTTCCGTGGTCAATATGGCCTAAAACACAAATAATTGGAGCTCTAATAGACTTACTCTCAACTTCAGTCATTTTACATCACGATTCTCACTCGATTTCTTTAATAGAGTAATTATACTACTTCTTGTATAAAATTATTATTCATAGATTTAGAATTTTACTCTAAATTTTAAGAAAAATTTGACAATTAATTTAGGTAATATATCTAATTCCTAAATTCTTAATGATTAAACCCATTCTACTCTTTTTCTAAAAATAAAACATGCATATAATCTTTAAAACCATGTTTTTTCCAAAAAGAATATCCAATTGGATTGTTTACAGATACTCGTAATTCTATTCTGTTTAAATTATGATAGTTAAACCATTCATATATTCTCGATAAAAGTTGCCCTCCTATTCCACGCCTCCTATGAGTTTCCTTTATTGCCATATCATTAATTAGTCCATAAACTCTTTGTTTAAATACGGGTGGATAATACTGCATTAATGCAATAGAATACCCTACAACATTTCCCTCATCCAAAGCAACCAAAACCAGTGCTTCTTTTGATTTAATTAATTCACTAACATAATTTTTAAAATTTAGATGCCCATCATCCCTTCTACTGAAGAAAGAATCCAAGTTTTTATGATAATCCATGAACTCCTTCCATACTTCTATTATTTGAGGAATATGGGATTCATTTGCCAAGATTATTGACATTTAATTTAACCTGTTTAATTTTATTAATGTTTTAAAAATTAAATGTGATTAAGATATTTTTTTAAATATTGGGCTGTATAAGAGTGATTACTTCTAATAATTTTTTCTGGGGATCCCGACACTACAATATTTCCTCCTTTTTCTCCACCTTCAGGTCCAAGATCAATAATATAATCGACTGATTTAACAATATCCATATTATGTTCAATTATAATTACAGTATTACCTTTATCTACTAATTTTTGAAGTACTTTTAGCAGGTAATTAATATCAAAAGAACTTAGTCCAGTTGTAGGTTCATCTAAGATATAAAGTGTATTTCCAGTGCTAGTTTTTCTTAATTCTCTAGCAATTTTAAGGCGTTGAGATTCTCCTCCGCTAAGAGTGGTGGAAGATTGACCTAATTCCAAATAACCTAATCCAACGTCTACTACTGTCTTTATTGTTCTTTTCAATTTTGGAAAATTATCAAAGAACTCTAAAGCTTGATGGAAGGTCATTTTTAAAACATCAAATATTGATTTCCCCCGATACTTAATCACTAAAGTTTCAGCATTATATCTTTTTCCTTTACATAAATCACATTTTATATACACATCAGGTAAGAAATACATCTCTTTAAGTATATAACCAGTACCTTTACATTTTTTACAATGTCCAACCTTTGTATTAAAACTAAATCTACCTTTTTTGTATCCTCTCTCCTTTGATTCTGGCAATTCAGCAAAAATTTCTCTAATATAATCTAATGCTTTTGTATAAGTTGAGGGAACCGATCTTGGAGTTCTTCCAATAGGAGACTGATCTATATTAATAATTTTATCAATTCTCTCAAAACCATCTATCGAATCAAACTTGCCTTGATTCACTTTTGAACTTCGTGTATTTACTAAATTATGAAGTCCTTTATATAAACAATCAATTATTAAACTAGTTTTCCCCGCACCTGAGACTCCTGTTATACAAGTAAATACACCCAAAGGGATCCTAACATCAATACTCTTTAAATTGTTTTCTGCTGCTCCCCTTATTTCAATAAATTCTTTGCTTACTTTTCTTCTATTTTTTGGAATTTCGATTTTCTTTTTCCCTGACAAATAATCTCCCGTTAATGTACTTGAATTCATAATTGTATCTATAGAACCTTCAGCTACAACTTTACCACCTCGCTCACCTGCCAATGGACCTAAATCGATAATATAATCTGCACTACGTATTATCGCATCGTCATGTTCTACAACAATAACTGTATTTCCTAAGTCCCTTAGTTTTTTTAGCATACTAATGAGACGATTGATGTCTCTTTGATGTAAACCTATACTAGGTTCATCTAAGACATAAAGGACTCCTACTAAACTGGAACCTAATTGAGTAGCTAATCTAATTCTTTCTGCTTCGCCTACTGATAAAGTATCTGAACGACGGTTTAATGAGATATAATCTAATCCCACATTTTCTAGAAAAGATAATCTATTCAATATCTCTTTTAATACTTCTTTAACAATTGTTTTCTCTGTTTCATTTAATTCTAATTTTTTAAAGAATTTTAAAGAATCTTTAACAGATAACATAGTCAGTTCTGAAATATTAAGTTCATTTACAGTAACCGATAAACTTTCTGGTTTTAATCTTTTACCATTACATTGAGGGCAATCTATTCGGTTCATAAAACTTTCGTATGTTTCACGAGCCCATTCTGAACGAGTTTCCATGTACCTTCTATGCAGAATTGGAATTATCCCTTCAAAAGGTCTTACTACTTGCCAAGATGATTTAAAATCACTATTATGGTTCCTATAGTCATTATTATCACTTTCAAAATGAAATGAAATTGATTCATTTTCAGAACCGAATAGTATTTTATGAAGTTTTTTTGGGTCTATCTCTTTAATCGAAGTCTTATTTGTATCAAATCCATAATGTTTGGCTACTTGAACAATTGTTTGCCAAGAATAGCCATTATCAGCCCCAAAACCAGGAATATCTCTAATCGGAGAGTCTCGTAGAGGAATATCTAAATCATCTCCTAATAGCAATGCATAATCAAATTCCATTACTGTACCTAAACCACTACAATATTTACAACTACCATGGGGTATATTAAATGAAAACATCTTATGATCTAATGGAGGAAACGAGATACCACAATCAACACATGCAAGATGTTCAGAATAGATTTGTTCTCCTTGATCAATAACCTCAATAATTACAATTCCTTCGGTAAGATCTAAAGCAGTCTCAATTGAATCGGCAAGACGTGTTCTTATGTCTTTTTTCATTACTAATCGGTCAATAATAACATTGATATTATGCTTGACATTTTTATCCATTGAAATATCTTCATCAAGAGTATATTGAATCCCATCAACCTCAACTCTAACATAACCCTGTTTTTTAAGATCTTGTAAAAGTTCTTTATATTGTCCTTTTCTATCCCTTATTACAGGGGCTTTAATTATAAATTTCTGGGTTTCTTTTATTGAGTCTAAAATTAATTGGATTATTTGTTGTGGAGTTTGAGGTTTTATTTCTTTTCCACAGTTTGGACAATGGGGAATTCCAACATTAGCATATAATAGTCGATAATAGTCATATATCTCTGTGACAGTCCCTACAGTGCTTCTCGGATTTTTTGAAAGCGGTTTTTGTTCAATAGCGATTGCGGGGGATAATCCCTCTATTGAATCTACATCGGGCTTATCCATCTCTCCTAAAAATTGTCTTGCATAACTTGATAATGATTCTAAAAACCTTCGCTGCCCTTCTGCATATAATGTATCCATAGCTAAACTAGATTTACCACTTCCACTTATTCCTGTGATAACCACGAGTTTATTACGAGGGATTTTTACGTCAATATCTTTTAAATTGTTCTCTCTGGCACCTTTAATGACAATAAATTCATTCATGTTTTACTATTTCTTTTTAATTCTGGAAATCAAAAAAATTTTACTCTGATATTATAAAACTTTATACTGGTATTAATACCTTTAAAAAAAAATACAGAATCTGGGTATACAATTTATGAATTATTAACACCTTAATCAATGATTTCAACTTCATGATGAAATTATAAATACTCATATTTCAGAAATACTTGAAAAAACTTCGATTTTAAGCATAAGCTCTTATTTATATTCAGTTTCATCAAGAACTAAATTGAGATCTGTTAATCCTTTTTCGATTTTTTTTAATACATATTTCCGAAATTCCTTACTCGTGAATTTCTGTGATGCAAATTGCATACGTTCCTCTACTTCCTTTCCTATTTTATTATGGGTCTCTTCAATATCCCGCATAGCGTATTCCACCATAGCTGATCCTAGTAAAAGACTAAATAGAAAGAACGAGAGTAAAGCAGCATTTTTTTCCTTGATCTCTCCTTTATCAATTGCCTTTTGAATTTCGCGAGTAGTTCCGTCTAAAAAGCTAAATTGTTTATATTCTTTTTCAAATGGTCCTACTTTTTCGGATGGAGGGGAACGGATAATGTGCATCATTCGAAAAGCAGCATAATCTTTTTCTGCAAATTCAAAAAAGTGTTCAAAAATTTTTAATAATAAGTCAACGATTGAACCGCTAAAATTCTTAATGATCTCTCTATTTTCATTCCTGTATTGTTCATAAAACTTTTTCCTTATCGCAATCCATAGTTCTCGTTTGCTTTCTACATAATTATAGAGATTATTTTGGCTCATATCTAATTTTTTTGCTAATCCACGCAGTGTAAAACCATCTCGTCCTTGTTCTTGAAATAGTTGTTTCCCTACTTCTATAATTTCATCAAATTGTTGAGCTTTCTTCTCAGGAGATCTACTTCTTGTTTGTTTTTTACCCTCATTATTGCTTTTTTCATTAATCATTGATTTCACAGAATTTTAAAATGAGTTTAAATTCACATAATTAATTTAAAATGTTTTATTGTTCAAGTACTTTACTAAATTTTATTCAATTTGGTTTTAACAAAAAAGATGGTGTCTTGTTATAGCATCAAGATCTAAAGGATTAATCTTTAAAATTGAGAGAATGGCCACTGACGATGGTCCTGGTATTCGTACAACCATTTTTTTTAATTATTGTCCCTTACATTGTGTTTGGTGTCACAATCCGGAATCAATTCCAAAAAAACCTCAACTTCAGTGGATAGATCGGAAATGTATTGGTTGCAATAGTTGTATAGACTCATGTCAAGAGGCTGCTTTATTTTTTGAAGAAGATGGTTTACATATCAATAGAGAGAAATGTAATAGTTGCGGAGATTGTGTAGAAGCCTGTCCTAGTACAGCATTAACTATGCTTGGCAAGTTGTGGGATCTAGAAATTCTTTTTCGCGAAATAGAGAAAGAAAAAATATTTTTTGATAAAACAAAAGGAGGTATAACCGTTTCTGGTGGTGAACCTACATTTCAACCAGATTTTCTCTTACAACTTTTAAGATTATGTAAGGAAAATGACATTACTACTGCTTTAGATACCTGTGGATATTCAAGTAAAAAAGTTTATCAAGATTTATTACCCTACGTTGATATAATCCTTTTAGATATAAAGGTTATTGATCCTAAAAAACATGAAGAATATACAGGCGTTTCAAATAACACAATTTTAAAAAATGCTAAATGGATTTCACGTTATATCAAAGAAAATGGAAAAATAATGTGGATAAGGACACCAATAATACCTAACTATACCGCTACAAAGGAGAATGTTAAAGGAATTGGAGATTTTATTGTAAATGAATTAAATAATATTCCTGATCAATGGGATCTATTAAGTTTTAATAAACTCTGCGAAATTAAATATTCAAGATTAGGCAAGTCATGGCCTTTAAAAGATGAGCCATTAATGACAAAAGAGGAGATGGAAAATTTTCTTGAAATTGCCAAAAGTACAGGTGTTAAAAACGTCAAGTGGTCTGGTTTAACTCGTTAAACAGAAAAAACAATTTACGTATATTAACTTAATTTACAAAATTCTCTTTTTCTTAAATGTTATACATAAATCTCAACTTCAGATATCACATTTTAAACAATGATATTAACCTAAGTAGTAGATTTTAAAGATTTAAGTAATGAAAGGAAAAAAAAGAATATCTGAATTCAAAAAAAATAAAAATTTTATTTATTAAATTTAGAGTACAGTTTATAATTCACTGAACACTGTTCTCGCGATAATATCATCCTGAAGCTCTTTTGTTAAATCTATGAATCGAGCAGAATAACCAGAAACTTTAACTGACAAGTCTGGATATTTTTCTGGATGAGCTTGTGCATCTCTTAGCGTTTCTGTACTTATTGGATTTATTTGAAGTTCTCTACCCCCTATCTCTAAATAAGCTTCCACTATAGAAGTTAAATGTTCGAGTCCTTCGTCTGTTTCTAGTATACTCGGATTGATTCTAATATTCATAGTTGCTCCATTAGTTAAATGAGGTTCACCGGTTGCATAAGCTACTGATCGGAGTGCCATGGTAAGCCCATTTTTTTCCATACCGTTTCCAGGAGAAATACCGTTTGCTACAGGTTCATAGGCTAATCTTCCGTCTGCAGTCGCCCCCAATGCTTTACCTTCCATAACTTGTGTTCCAGAAGATACAAGGCAATTATGATATATACCATCACCGCCTCTTGCTTTATATTTTCTTGTAATGTCACATAGGGTAGATGCAACCCATTTTGCTAGGTCATCTGTCCGCTCATCACCATTTCCATATTTGGGAGCTTTATTTCGTAATTTTTCTCGAAGTTCTTCTGCCCCTCTGAAATTATTATTCATGTGGTTAACTAATTCTTCCATTGTCACTAATTTCTCTTCAAATACTGCCCAACGAATTGCTGCTAAGGAATCGGTAACAGTTGCTAATCCTTGTGAACCCATAGGATTATTATTATATTTAGCTCCGTTTCGAGTTGCGTCCATTCCACTTTCGAGACATCCTTCTATTGTAGATGAAAGCAATGGGGAAGGTAGATGATCAGCAAATGCTTTATCCTTTAACTCTGCTTTTTTCACAGTGAGATCTATCGCAAATTTAAGCTGGTCTACAAAAGCTTTCTTTACATCTTCAAAAGATTTAAAAGTTTTAGCTGGGGGTGTTTTCGCTCCAACAGTTTTATTTCTTGAAAAAATAGTACGTCCTTCGTTTAATGCCATGTTAAGAAGGATTGAAATCTGAACGGCATTACCTGCAGTATAAGAGAAATCATTACCAGTACCATGGGGTTCCACACATCCTACAAGTGAATAATCTCTAGCATCCTCTAATGAATATCCCGTATTATGAAGCTGTGGCACTAACACTTCATCATTATGAATGCCCATTCCAGCAGTATATTTAAAAGCTTCAATAGTTCTTTTCACAAAATTATGAGGTGTTTTGGAAGAAATTCGTATCGATATTGTATTCAATAAGCTTTTTACATTTGCAACAGCTTCAAGAAACATGTATGAAACATCATTAGTTGCATCATTTCCATCCTTGTCTAGTCCACCGATAGTTACATTATTCTGTCCTGCGATAACGACAGAAGCAAGTTTAACTAAATATTCCTCAATGAGTTCTAAAGCTTCATCATATGTAATACGACCTTCAGCTAAATCAGCGGCATAGTATGGGTAAAGATATTGGTCTACCCGTCCTTGAGAAAATATATTTCCTTCACCATAGCTCATTTCCATGACGACATTAGTCATCCATATTGATTGAAGTGCTTCCATGAACGTTCTTGGTGAGAGGGCAGGTACTCTTCTTGTACGTTCAGCAATCTCTAAAAGTTCAGCCTTTCTTGTTTCTGGCGCATTTTCTGCCATTTCGATTGCGAGATCGGCATAGCGATTGGAATAATCGCAAACTGCTCTTGCTGCTACCACAACCGATTCATAAAAATCCTTGCGTTGGTCATATTTTTCATCTGTCTCCTTGAGTTTCGCAAGTCCTTCTTCTGCCATTTTTTCAATTCCTCTAAATCCCATTTTGAGAACTCGTCTATATCCGGGAATGACATGTCCTTGACCGCTAGCTCCCGCAAATATATCAGTACCGCTCCGAGACCTACCTCTAGGACTTAATGCAGCCCCTGCTTCAATTAAACCTGCTTTTTTCCAATATTCTCGCTTTCGAGCTGCTACTGTTCTTTCTTTCCAGAAGGGGACGATTTCATTTTTCAACTCATCCATTTCTTCCTTTGGTAAGGGAAGATATCGGTTTATAAATGTAAAACTTTTACTGAAACCATCTCTTATTTTTTTATCTATTGAATCATTAAAGATAAACCCAAAAATGCTAGCACGCATTCCACGTTCTATTTCTATTGGATCGGCTCTTATTTTACTAGATTTTACGCCTACAAGAAGCTCATCTTCTTCAATCCTAATAGGTAAGCAGCGTAAGAATTCCTCTAATGCTTTGACATTTTTCATACAGGGCGGAGCATCTTCCATTTGTTTATATATTCTTGT
>JBHLOC010000079.1:0-9569 GCA_048940925.1 Promethearchaeota archaeon
TCAAAGCCCGAGGAAGAGCTATTTCTCATGCTGTTGATGTATGCGAAATTCTTAGAAATAGATTTTTAAAGGGTACTGAGTATAAGGACATCAAACTTAGCACTGAACAATTAGAAGGAGAAAATGGACAAAATAACAATGTTTCAAGCATTGAAATTGTACTTGCACCACCAAAATAAAGAGATTTACATTTTCACTTCGCTCAAACAAAATAACAATCCTTATCTTTTTTTTTAAATAATTTTACTGCATTTCAATTCTCAATAAGATAAAAATTTAATTCTGTAGCGTATAAGTTAAAATTCATGAAATTAAATTCAATCCTTAGAGAATTGGTCACACTGAAATAAGATAAAGATAATATGTCAGGAAATTTCAGTCTATTTCTTTTTTTGAGAGATATTTTTCTATCTTTAAATTCTCCCACAAATTCAGTAGAAAAAATGGAAATTGAAAATGTTGTCCTAAAATTACAAAGATTTAATAATACAGTTGAAAAAATAATAATTAACAAAAAAATAATTTAATTCAATTTTAAACCGTATTTTATTAAAATTTTAAAAATAAATACTTAAAATTAGCATAAAAGAGGATGAGTAAGTTGGCAAAAAAGGGTGCTGAACCTTTATATGTAAAATCCAAGGTACGAGAATATATTAAGGGAAAGGGATGTAATACAAGTAGCGGAGTCCTTGATGGGGATGCTCTAAATGGTATCATCATGGGCTTACTTGATAAGGCAATAGCGCGAGCAAAAGGAAATAACCGAAAAACTGTAAAAGCACGAGATTTATAGTCTTTCCGTTTAATCACTTTTTTTTTATTTTTTAATTCTAAAAATTTTTACTTATCTCATTAATCCCGAGATATTACCTATTCAGATTTAAGATTTTTTGAATTTGGATTTAAAAAAACTAAATTTAAAAAACAAATTAATAGATTATTTGAGATATTTAAATAGAACATCTAAATCTGTTAGTTTATCAATAGGTTTAATAATTATATCATCTGCTCTGGAAATAGTTTGTACTTTCTTTTTTTCTTTTTCTGAAATAACAGCAGATATTAATATAATTGGGATTTTTCTATATTCAGGTTTATTTTTTATGATTTGACTCAATTTTACTCCATCAATATTACTTGTTTTTAAATCAATATCGAGTAAGATAGCTTGAGGCGTAGATGTTTTTAAAATATCTAATCCCTCTTCAGAAGTTTCAACAGCTTCAATATTTACACCTTTGGTCTTGAAATATTTTTTAACTGTGGTTCGTTCTAGTTCGTTATCTTCAATATATAAGATATCAAATTTCTTTATATGCCTTATAAATTTTGGTTCTTCAAAACGTCGTTTTATTAAACTTTCTAATTCAAGTAAAGCCTGCTTAACATTTTCAATACTTTCAGGCAATTTATTTGGTTCATTCAAAAGGTTATTCAACATCAAAATTGATACCTTAAGGGGTGAAAGTTTCTGTTTTAACTCTTCATAAAAAGTATTACTTAATTCATAACCATCGATTGCTTCTCTAATATGATTATCAATAATATTCTCATTAAAATCTTTTCTTTTAGTAGATCTTTCTAATACTTGCTCTACATAATCCAAATAGTAATTGACTGAATCTCTTATCATTTTTGCTTGATTTTTGATGTTATACTGCTCCATAAAATTTTTCAATTTATTATTGAGTGAAGTATCTACATATGTATACCATTTTACTTCTTTCTTCGATTTTTTTATTTCTTTTGAACGTTTATCATTCATATTTGAATATTTTTTAGATTTAATTATCGATATTTTATAATCTATCCCAAATCATTCTACTTCTGGCATTAAAATAACAAAATTGCTTCCTTGACTATAGTCTTCTTTAATTCTATCCTCAACCCAGATTTTACCCTTACAAAGGTCTATAAATTTAGCAACTAAAGAAAGTCCAAGGCCCATACCTTTAGATTCGGTTCTTTTTTTGTTATTCTCCACGAATATGAGATTTTTTCTATCCTCTTTTATTCCAATTCCATTATCTTTAAATTCTAATTTAATATATGATATCTCGTTTTCTCTCAATTTAGAAATGTCAATTTCTATATCTATTGATTCATTTTTGTTATAAAGCACAGAGTTAATAAGAATATTTTCAAACACATCAAGTAATAAGTCATTAGCAAGTACATAAATCTCATCAAAATCCGCTTTAACATTGAAACTGATATCTTGCTTCGGGAAATTTAATTTAACAAATTGAATAGCGCTTCTCAATTTATCAAAAATCTCTGTAGATAATAGTGGTATCTCAGATTCTTCGATTTCTGATAAACTTTTAATATTATTTATTAATCTTTTTCCTCGATTAATTTGTTGCTCAATTACATCAAAATAATCAATCAAATTATCATTTTTCACGCCCTCTTTTAATAAAATATCACATAGATCTATAGAGTTTCCAATTGTATGGAACATATTAGATATATCATGAGTAAACAGACCTTTAAAACAATTTGCTCTATTATATGCCATTCGATATTTTTTTTCTGAATTTTCCAGTTTAATAGTTCTCTCTTTTACTCTTTTTTCTAAGTCTCTCCTTAAATCTTCTAATTCAATTTCAGCTAATTTTTTCTCTGTAATATCCTTAATAAATGTTTGAATAAGTCTATTTTCACCGATATTGACGAAAGCAGATTCAAGGGTTATCCAAAAGGTTTTACCATCCCCTCTATTAATTTCGAATTCAATAGGTTTAATGTATCCTTTTTCTAGTAATATCTTAAATCTATCTCTCATAAGTTTCTCTAAATTTTCGAATCTGGGATCTCCTTCACGTGCAAACATTTTAAGTACATCCCTGAAAGACTTTCCTATTAAATCAGCATAATTAAATATTGCTAGAAATTTGTCCATGGTTTCATTGCAATCAATAATTTCCCCTTTTAAATCTACAAGCCAAATTGCATAGGGGGTACTATTAAATAAATTCCTATACATCTGTTCAGATTCTTTTAATTTCTGTTCTGCATTTATGTTCTGTCTTTC
The DNA here is from genome assembly GCA_048940925.1 of Promethearchaeota archaeon. Classification (GTDB taxonomy): domain Archaea; phylum Asgardarchaeota; class Lokiarchaeia; order Sigyniarchaeales; family SOKP01; genus Loki-b32. The sequence continues at coordinate 3,041 of JBHLOC010000079.1, forward strand.
ATCAATATTTCTGAGAGTTATAAGAGTTTGATAATTAGATAATGCAAATATAAAAATTTCATAATATCTATTTTGACCGTTTACCGAAAGATTATATTCAAACCTTGAAGATGATTTTTTTTCAATTTTTTGAATTAATTCAACCTTTCTTCCCTTTTTTTCTTTTGAAATGAAAACGCTAATAAAGTTTTTATTTTGGAGATTTTCCTCTCCAAAATATAATTTAATATATTCATCTTTAATTTTGTACAACAAAATTTGATTTTCCTTTGAAAGTAGGAAAAAAGCATCGAAGATTGATTCAATACTATTTATAAATTTCACATTCACTGTTTCTGATTCCACATTTAAAGCCGTCAAAAACCTCTCTCCTTCAAAATTATAAATTTTCTTTTTAATTCAAAAAAATTTTTATAACTATTGTGCAAAAATCTCCTGCTTCCTTTTTAATATATCTATTTTTACTAAAATGTAAAATTAGGATCTGAAACTAAAAGAGTTAAATCATGTATTTATGAAATATTAAGATTATATTTCTTTAATTCTTGATCTGGTGAAAAATTGTTTGACAGATTCCAATAATTTTACGAGTAATCGATGAAATTTTGCAACTAAAATTATTATTCTGCCACCATTTTTAAATTTTTACTAGTTAAGCTTGAAAAAACCTTTTTATTTCAAAAAGAAAAATAATCTTTGATCGTTTTTGATCAAAAAATTGAAATCAATTAAAATTGTAAAAGAAAATAAAAAAGGAGGAGAAATTAACAATGAAAGCGAAATCTAAAGTAGTATTGGTGATAACAATGCTCTTCTTGCTAAGCACTATAGCAGGTGTTACCTCAGTAAGTGCCGTCAAATCTGGCGAAGTTGTAAAAGTCCATCTGAGCGCAGAGGGAGCAGGATACTTTGATCCAACAGCTAATATCTTGATCACTGCAAATGTTGAACATAACTATGTTAGCAGTTGGGCGGAAAAAGCAGATTTCAAAAAAATAGGCTTTGATCCAGTAACGAATGAGGAGGTTATGTTATATCATGGAAAGCTTAAAGATGGTTTTGCATACTTTCTTGAGTGGTGGAACGATCCTAACAGCGGGCAATGGTGGCAATATGTATGGATTATTCAGGGTACAGGAGTTGTTAAAACTCAAACTGATACATACCCCGAAGCACTTATCACTATACTCTTTGTTTTGGGTGGCAATTGGGCTTATGCGGCATTTGAAGATCCTGGTACAGGAGATTCAGGACCAACTAATCCAATAACAGGACGGGGATGTGTAACAATACCTATAGTTTGGGAAGAAATTGGTGTTGACCAATTTGATTTCATCAAACAAGAGCAAGATACAGTATTAGATGTTTGGTTAAACGGGGGAAACCGAATAACAAACAATTATGAAGCAAATATTGCTGAAACGCAGTATATTATTGTTGGGATGCTTCAAACTGAACAAGAAAAAAAAGATAAAGTATTTATGCAGCCTTGGGAATGGACAATGATAATGGATGGATGGGAAGCTATTGAGTTAAAAACTTTCTGGTGGAACGATGAGGAAGGTGTGCTATTTGGTGAACCCCTTAAAGTTTTAGTATTTTACCATATTTATGAACCTTGGACTCTAGGATGGGGAGAGCACACTATAGATCATGAGATCAGTTGGTATAATGGTGTTGGAAGTCACACCTGGCAAGAAAGCATGGCATGGCAATGGAATTTTACTGTTTCATACTGGTAAATTAAATAAACATAATATAAATGATAAATAATAAATTCGGGGTATGATACCCGCTTTTTTTTTTTATTATTTTACCTTGGGAAATTTAATTTTATTTTTTTCTTAATAAGTAAGATTACAATAAGCTATTAATAAAAAATTAAATATTACCTTAAAAACTGTTAAATCTGTTGAGTCTAAATGATTTATTACCAAAAATGATATATTATGTAAAATTAGCATCGAAATTACAACTATGTGTGCTGAAAGAAGAAAAAATCCTCTGAAAGAATGCGTAGAATTTATAGAAAAACGAAAATTGAGATATTCAAAAGAAGATGAGCCATATTCTTCCGACCCAGAAGAAGAAACGTTTGAGATTCAAGAGGATAAAATATTCGAAGTCCCTAAATGCAAGGACATTGATATTAAGAATATTGGTTTTGTTGATGGGGGAAATGGTCCACTCCTAAGAAGCGCAGACTTTAATGTAAGTCTGAACCGTGTGGCAGGAGTATTATTTACATCTAATAGGTGGACTAGACCTATTAAAACACCTGTAAGAATAGAGTTCTATAGTGCTACAGTTCTGGATGTTCTAGACCATGATAGTTTAGGATATATCACACACTTTTTTCCAACAGAACCTGAATTCTCGAAATATCTTCCTAATGAGGAATTAAAATTCTCAATAAATGATCCCTCAATAAGAGAAGAGGGATATCGTTTACCGAATATAGATATTTTTGGGGGCATTGCGATGAGATTTGCTGAATGGACATATGCAAATAAATTTATTTCAGATGAATTGGATGAAGGTAGTATTTTTGTGAGAGATGGGTCACTTCAATCTGGTTATACTGGAGAGAATGAAATCGCTGAGAGCGTATACAAAACAGCAATAAATAAAGGAGTAATAGTCACAGGGCTTTCAAAGACTTGTAGATTAATCACTCAAACTGGAAATTCATTGAATTCATTAGTTCATTATATGGGTAACAAAAAATTTCCAGATAGTGCATGGTATTACCATCCGGTATATAGGATAACAAAAGCTCAGGAACAAGCTGATTTATATTTTGTGAAACTACATAAAAATTCATATTATTCATTTCGGTTTGATATTTTATTAAATCAAGCTGAAAAAATGTCAAAACATTTACGTGAAATAATAATATCAAATCTTGCTAATAATTCTAATGATCTTTCTTATCCTGGATACCCTTATGGGCTTATTAAAGCAGATCAGCTTGCTGCCGTAAGGCTTAATGAACTTGAACCTCAAAAAATTCAACTAATAGCAGAATTTAATCAAGAGGATTATAATAAATTTATCTTACCACGTCTTCGTTCAGTAAACGCACATGATTTATTAAACATTATAAGAAGATAATTTAATTAATATAGTGTAAAAAATGGTAGAATTAGGAAAAAAAATTGGTAGTTTTGTTACTGGGACCTCCTTAGTTAAATTAATATTAAGACAGAAATCAGATCAAGAATTTGAGTTAGGACAATTATTTATTGCTGGTAAAAATAGAAAAGATTATAGCATTTATCAAATCAAAGACTTATATTATGGTAGTCAAATTCCAGATAATGTTCTTGAATTAATGGTAGGTTATAGACTAGAGAGAGATCGGTCAGATCTGAGAGTATATGAACCCGAATTAAGAAATTATGTTTTAGCTCTTGCAAGACCATTAATATATGTTAAAGAAAATAATTTATTATTACCAAAGAGACTACCAAGCTTCTTTTCGGATATATTTGATATTGATGATAATCATTTGGAATTTTTTAAAGAAGAGAAGATTGAGAATCCATTAAATTTAGGAAAAATTCGCTCTGGTTCTAAAGTTCTAAATACTGAAGTCAAACTTGAAGCAACTGACGTTTTGAGGCATCATATTCTAATTCCAGCAACTACAGGTAGAGGTAAATCTAATTTAGTTAAAACTATACTTTTTGACTTAATGGAAAATGAAAATTGCGGAAAATTAGTATTTGACCCCCATAATGAGTATTATGGAACTGGACATCAAAAAGGATTAAAGGAACATCCTGAAAGCTCAAAATACGTCGATTTCTATACAATAAGATCAATTCCTGGAAAGCTTGATTTAAAATTTAATGTAAGTTTAATTGACCCATTTCATATTACTGGTAGCTTAAGTTTTACTTTACCACAGATAGAGGGATTAATAGGCTTTTACCGAATACATAGAGGACAGTGGCTTCAAGCAATCTTTAGTAATGATGAAACTACTTATCAAAGACCTCAAGGACTTCACCCCAATACCTTAGATGTTATACGAAGAAGATTAGCGATTTTATTAAATTTTGGATTTGATGAAGATAATAATATAATAGAGAGAGGAATTTATACCCTAAGCGGATATGAATTAACGATTAGCAATATAATAAACTCCTTGATTGAAGGTAAAACTGTAATTGTTGACACCTCTTTATTTGAAGGAGCTCAAGAAATATTTGTGGCAACTATTATTGTAGAGAACTTATTTAATGAGTATAAAAGATTAAAATTCAAAGATGAGTTAGAAAGTAAACCCGTTATAACTATTATTCTAGAAGAAGCTCCTAGAGTAATCGGGAAAAAAGTATTGGAAACAAGAGATAATGTTTTTGGCAAAATAGCTAGAGAAGGAAGAAAGTTTAACATTGGTTTAATTGGAATTACTCAACTACCTAGTTTAATTGATAGAGAAATTTTAGCTAATATGAATACTAAAATAATACTTGGAAACGAAATGGGTCCAGAAAGAAGAACATTAATAGAAAGCTCTGCTCAAGATCTCTCAGATGATAGTCAGACAATTGCAAGTTTGGATATCGGTGAAGCTATTGTTACATCAAATTTCACTAAATTTGCAGTACCAATTAAAATACCCCTATATGAAGATTTATTAAAAGGTCAAACAGATAAAATAAAATATGATAAAAAAATAAAAAAAGGATCTCCAGGATTTTAAGATAATAAATATTAAAAGAAAAACACGGAATTATGAAAACAAAATTTGCTCACATTTCAGATATACATTTAGGTGCTTGGCGTGATGAGAGATTAAATGAGCTAGGATATAAAGCTTTTGAAAATGCCATTAAGTGGATTATTGATGAGGGTGTGGATTTTGTTATCATAAGTGGCGATTTATATGATGTCAGTAATCCAAAAGTAGAGGTGGTGGATTTAGCAACTCAAGAATTAAAAAGATTAAGCGATCATGAAATACCTGTTTATGGAATTATGGGTTCTCATGATTTTTCTCCTTCAAACAAGTCAATGATTAGACCATTAATTACAGCAGGATTATTTATAGATGTATCTAAAGGAGAAATAACAGAAGATGGGAAGCTAAAATTAAACCTATTCCAAGATCATAAGACTAAAATTAAATTAGTAGGATTAAGAGCTAGAAAACGTAGCCTTGAAATAGAAGATTACAAAAATTTAGACAGAGAATCTCTCGAAGCTGAAAAAGGTCCAAAGATTTTTATTCTACATACAATGCTACATGAATTGAAACCTAAAGAATTTAAAGATATGGAATCTGCACCTAAATCTCTATTACCTCAAAATTTTGACTATTATGCTGGAGGTCATCTTCATAAGACGCTCCCAGATAAATTAAAGGAGGGAGGGAATACTATACATATCAGTGAGAAAAATAATATAATTTATCCTGGGTGTGTTTTCCCTACAGATTTCAGAGAACTTGAAAGAATTAAAAATGGGGGCTTTTGTTTAGTGTCGGGGGAAATGAAAGGTGAAAAACTAGACTTAGAAGTAATTTTTAAACCAATCAAGGTAATCGATATAAAAAGTATAATTTTGGATTGTAACAATAAATCAGTGTCTGCAGTTCTAAGTAAACTGAAAGTTGAATCATCTAACAGTGATTTTCAAGATAAGATAGTAACAATCAGATTATTTGGGCAACTATCTTCAGGTAAAACATACAATATAAATACTAACGAAATTATTCAAGATTTCAAAGAGAAAGGAGCTTACGAAGTTTTAATTAATAAAAATGCACTTACAACAGCTGAATATCAAGCGATAAGTGTTTCTACAGGTGAATCTAATGAAGAAATTGAAGCCATTTTAATAAAACAACATGCAAATAAAACTAAAATAAAGGACTTTCCAACGGATAAGATAGAAAAAAAAATATATCAGCTCTTAAACACCCTTGGAGCCGAAAGGCAAATTGGTACTAAAGTAATGAATTATAATGAGTCATTAAGGCAATCCTTTATAAATATATTTGAAATTCAGAAATCTAAAGAGAATAAACAATGATTTTAGAGTCTATCAAAATTTCTAATATTCGTAGCATAAGAAGTGAAGAAATTGAGTTTCCTTCATCCACAATGTTATTTTTTGGAGATGTAGGAAGTGGTAAGTCATCAGTTTTAAAATCAATAGAATTTGCATTATTTGGGACATTAATACATGGGGATTTAAGTGGCGATTCTCTTTTAAGGAGAGGAAAAAATAAAGCTTCAGTTAATTTAACATTTTCTATTGATAGTAAGAAGTACTCAATTAAACGGAGTTTATCAAAAGATAGAAAAGGAAGAGTTTCTCAAAAAGAATGTATATTTACTGATCACAATACTGGAATACAAACAACCTTTGCTCCTACAGACATGCGTAGGAAAATATTATCTTTATTGTCATATTCTGTTTCTCGTTATGAAAAAGCAACTAAACTACCTTTATTCAGATATACTGTTTATACTCCTCAAGAACAGATAAAAGAAATCATACAAGCAGATCCAGA
>JBHLOC010000007.1:0-120063 GCA_048940925.1 Promethearchaeota archaeon
TTGGAACTCGAAAATTATTACAGAAGAGAATTAATCATATGAATTCACTCCTTAAAAAATAAAAAAATATTTTTATTTTCCCTTTTCTCTCTCTTATTTGAAATATTATATTTTATAATAATCAATTTATAATAATTTCTAATTAACCTCTATTTGAACAATGGATTGGAATGAAATAAACGCAATGTTCAATGCATTAATTAAACAGCTTTTTCATAATGAAAATTGGCAAAAAAGAGCTGATGCTGCGAGGCAATTAGGTATTTTAAAAGATGGAAGGGCAATAAATTTATTATGTAGAGCACTTAGAACAGAAGAAGATCATATAGTTATTAACAAAATAATTGAATCACTAGGAAGAATAGGAGATGGGAGAGCAACTTTAAGAATTATTGAAAAACTCAAAGAAGAAAAAGAAAAAACAAATCCAGATAAATATAGAATAATATATATTTTAGAAAGTCTTAGAAGAATAAAAGATAAACGTGCCTTATTTTATATAAGCTCTTTTTTAGAATCATCTGATGAAGAAATAAGAGAGTTAGCTTACAAGACTTTTGAAATAATAGAACCTAATTGGAAAGAAATAATAAAGAAAGAAAGAAACAAATCAATTCAAGAAATCTTCAAAACTAATGATTAAAAAAATATTTTTCATGATATATTAGTGTTAAGTTTTGTTTTATAATAAAAGTTTAATAACTAGGTTATTATGATTCCTTTATCCTTTTATTTTTAAATCTAAATAAAACTAAGTAAGGTTCTGAAACTGAAAAAATTGTGTGTATGTTGGGATTTAGAGGGACCTATCAGTACTCTTGATTTTGCAGCAGAATTGGGAAAAAAATTAAGTAAAAAGCCTCAATTAAATCTAAATGACTATAACATGGGAGATTTTTTCAAGATGATTTCAAATTATGATGATTATATAATAGATATTCCAGGAATTAAAGAAAAATTAAAGATTCCTGATTATCAGCCAGGTGATACGCTTAGAATCATGGCTCCTTTGTATGTTGCTAGTTATACTGATAGGGAATTGATTAACCTTGCTAGAAATAACCTTGGATTATTGCCAGGATGTAAAGAATTAATGAAAATTTTACAAAAAGATTGGGATATCTATATTATTTCTACAAGTTATACTCCTTTTGCTCATGCGGTAACAGCAGCTTTAGATATTCCAAAAAATCATGTATATTGCACTGATTTTAATATTAAAAAACTAACGGAAGGTCTAAATGATATCAAAAATTCTGTAGATATTTTGATTCGAAAAATATTTCAAAAATATTTAAATAATAATATGGATCTAAACTTTGTTATTGAAGACTTAGATAACTTCTTCTGGAAAGGGGGAGAATCTGATTATATAAAAATAATGAACAACATAAAAGTTAGAGGAGGAAAGCGTAAGGAATTAGCCATAGAAGAAATATCAGACAAAACAGGAACACCTATTTCAGAGATGATAGCTCTAGGGGATTCAATTACAGATATTGATATGCTTCAAAGATTAAATGATGAAGGTGGTATTGCTATTTCTTTTAACGGGAATCGATTTAGCTTAAAAAGAGCTAATATAGCAGTAACTGCTCCAAGTAATCTAGGAACTTTACCTATTTTTGATTTTAAAAAAGACATATACAAGTTTCTAGAAAGGTGGGAATTAAAATATGAAACTTTTGGGTATGATCCAAGAAAAATCCCTAATAAGTTAATTTCAAAAAATTGTAAGGATCTCTTTGTTGAATATAATTTTGTACCCGATCTAAGAGATTTGACAAATAAATCAAAAGAACAAATAGAACATATAATCGCGATTCAGGAAAACATGAGGAAAAAAGTACGTGGTTGGGAAGGAACATTAGGATAGAATATTTTTATTTATGAGAGGGAATCTATTTATCAAATTTTGTATTAAAATTGAGTACTCTTTAGTTATTTATCTCAAGATTTAGTTCATACTCTAATATGGAGAAAAAATATATTTTTTAATGTCTATAATTTTACATAAGAAATGATTATTTTAATCTTTCAAAATTTATTTATTGACAAATAATCAAATTTCTTAAAATAATATCATAATCTAAAAGATTAATTGAGGTAGGATTGAAAATGTCAACTTCACTTAAAGATGTAAATAAATTAAATCAAATAATCTCAGAAAATATCGATGATCCGATTTTTATCCTAAATGAGAATTTTGTGTGTGAGTATGTTAATACTAGAGACTTTGGAGAAAATAAATTTTTTATCGATTTTGCCCACCCTAATGAAACTAATTACTTAATGAAATTATTAAAAGATGTTTTGAAAAATGGTAATGCAGTTGGACAAGCAAGGATGAAACTGGAAGGAAATAAATATAACTGGTTTGAAATTAAATGTAAACGAATTCAGCTTAATAATAAATCAAAAAAAATATTTCTTATTTGTAGAGATATTACATATTTTAAAAATAAGGAGGACTATTTCACAAAAAGCCAGGAAAAGCTCAATAAATTAGCAGATTCCTTACCAGAGATTAGATATTGGAAATTTCTTCAATCGAAAGAAGGTATTAAAATAGTTCAAAAAACCAGGGAAATGTTAGAGCTAGTAATTGATAATATACCTCAATTAATTTATTGGAAAGATAAAAATTTGGTGTATTTAGGATGTAATAAGAATTATGCCCAAATAAATGGTATGAATGAACCTTCTTCCATAGTAGGCAAGACAGATAATGATCTAATTTGGTTAAAGAATGATTTATCACACATCCTAGAGATAGAAACACAAGTAATAATGAAGAATAGTGCAGAATATAATATTATTGAATCATTAGTTATGCCTGATAGCAATCAAGTTTGGTTTGAAATCAATAGAATTCCTTTGCACGATTTGGAAGATAACGTTGTAGGAATTTTGGTTACTTATGAAAATATTACTGATCGAAAAATCGCTGAGCAAAAATTAAAAGAATCTGAAGAAAAATATCGTGGAATACTTGAAAATATAAAAGAAAGTTATTTTGAAGTTGATTTAAAAGGGAATATCACATTTTTTAATGATTCATTAAGTGAACTTATTGGATATTCACGAAATGAACTTATGGGATTAAATTATAAATATATTACTGATGAAGAAAATAGAAAAAAGATTTTTAAAGGTTTTAATAGCGTCTTTAAAACTGGTGAACCTTTAAGTGATTTTCAATATCAAATTAGGAATAAGTCTGGAGAAAATGTAATATGTGAAACATCAGTTTATTTGAATTATGATTCTAAGGGTAATAAAATTGGATTTAGAGGTATAACACGTGAAATTACGGAAAAATACATTTTAGAACAAAAGATTAAAGAGTCTGAAGAAAAATATAGAACAATTTTCAATGCTAATCCAGATTATATTTTTATAACTGACATCAGTGGGAATATTTTAGAGATGAATCCTGCATTGTTAGAAAAACTTGGTACTACTTTAGAAGAAATTCGCGGAAGAAATTTTGCTGAATTTTATGCCGGTGATAACATTGATGAATTACAAGAAGTTATAGAAAAAATTAGGGCAGGAGAAGTGGTTAAGGAAATTGTAATTAAAGCTAAATCTATACTTGGAAGAATTTTTGAGTATGAAGTAAACTCAGTTCCTCTAAAAGAAGATGGAAATATTGCCAAAATATTGAATTTAGCAAGAGATATATCATATCGAAAAGAAGCGGAGGAAAAAATTAAAGAATCTGAGAAAAAGTATCATCATTTATTTGAGAATACTCCTTATGCTATTTGGCTTATAGATGAAGATGGGGTCATTGTTGATTGTAATTCTACTACAAATAAATTACTTTCAATTTTAGAAATTGAGGAGCTTATTGGAAAAAAGTTTTCAGAAGTCATATCAGTTCTAAAAAGGTCAGAATATCTCATAAACATGCTAGAAGATCGATTTAAAAAATTTCAAGAAGGTGAAAGAGGAGGACCATTAGAACTTCAAATCACTCGTGGTGATGGTAAAAGAATTTGGTTATCGATACAGAGTTCATTTGTAAAAATTGGAGAAAGAAATCTAACACAAGCAATAATCCAAGATATTACTGAAAAGAAAACTGCAGAACAAAAAATAATGGAATCAGAAATAAAGTATCGTCATTTATTCGAAAGTTCTCCTTACGGAATTATCTTAGTTAATAGAAAAGGGCAAATTGTAGATGCGAATCCTGCAACAGAGACTATATTTGGGAGAAATATTGAAGAATTAATCAATGAAAGCTTTTTAACTATAAGAATAAAACCAGAAAAAGTTTTACCCCTATTTAAACAAAGATATGAATCAATTCTTAATGGGAAAGTAGTAAAATCTTTAGAAGTACAAATTACTCGATCTCAGGATGGAAGAAAAATATGGATAAGTATTGATGATTCATTAGTGGAAATTGGGGGAGAAACTATTTTTCAGGTCATAGTACAAGATATAACTGAAAAAAAAAATGCTGAACAGAAATTAAAAAAATCTCAAGAAGAATTACAAATTTTAAATCGAGAATTAGAACAAAAAGTTAAAGAAAGAACAAAAGATTTAATAGAATCTGAAAGACAACATCGTACAACTATTAATTCACTAGCCGATCCACTCCATGTTGTAGATAGAGATTTAAGAATAATTTTAATTAATAAAGAACTTCAAAATTGGCTTAGAGAACTAAATATAAATTTCGATCTACATGGTAAACAGATTTTTGAAGTGTTCCCATTTTTACCACCTAAGATTCATAAAGAATATATGCAAGTCTTTGATACTGGAATACCTCTTATTACTAAAGAAACCACAATATTAGAGAATGCTGATATTATTACTGAAACTCGAAAAATCCCAATCTTCCATGAAGGAAAAGTTGAGCAAGTAATTACAATAATACGAGACATTACTGAAAGCTACAACTTAGAACAGGAATTGCGTGAATCTGAGAGGAAATTAAGAGAGCAAAATATTGAGTTAATGAAAATGGATAAAATAAAAAATGATTTCATAACCATGGCGGCACATGAATTAAAAACTCCTTTAATATCAATTTCAGGATACACTGATTATATACTTATGAAACATAAAGATTATCTAAATCCAGAAATTATGGAAGACTTAAAAACTATACAACGAAATGTTAACAGATTGGAAATATTAATGGATCAATTACTTGATGTAATGAAGATTGATGAAGAAAAATTAAAGTTACGTGTAGAGCCTACTAATATAAGTAATATAATTAATAATTGCCTTAATGAATTAAGCTATTTGATTAATGAAAAAAACCTTGAGATAATTCTGAATATTGAGCCTGAAGTGGTGTTAAATGTAGACCCAACGCGAATTATGACTGTTTTTACTAACTTGATCTCAAATTCAATAAAATTTACACCTGATTATGGATGGATTGAAATATCTACTAAAAAAGATAAAAAGAATTATATTTTTGAAGTAAAAGATAATGGAATAGGATTAACAGAAAGCGAAATTGAGCGTTTATTCAAAAAATTTGAAAGAATTAAACAACCAATAATAAGTAAAAGTGTTAATATAAAAGATTCTGGAACAGGTTTGGGACTTTACATTACAAAAGGTATAGTTAATGCGCATGGAGGAAAAATCTGGGCAACTTCTGAAGGTGAAAATAAAGGTGCCAATTTCATTTTTACATTACCATTTTAATTTTATTTAATTAAGAGTTCCATTATTTTTTATTTAATAACAAACAGAAATTTATTGACCCGTCATAATATATTATTGATTTTTCATAAAATAAACTATTGATATGTTTTATTAGTGTAGAAATTCAAAATGGCTAAATTAATTATTACTGAAAAGAATAAAGCAGCAGAAGCTATAGCGAATGCTCTTGGGACCGTTAAAGTAATAAAGAAAGCTAAATCCTTAAATATATATACAATTCCTTCGAATGATATATACGTTGTTCCGCTCCGTGGACACATTCTTGAGTATCATAATACAGATTCTTATAAAAGTTGGACAAAGACAAATCCGAGGGAAATTATTACCAACCCAAAAGCTATTAAGAAAATTCCTATAAGTTATGCTTATCCCTATATCAATGCTTTAAAAGATTACTCTAAAATTTCAGATCATTGCATTATAGGTACAGATGCAGATATTGAAGGTTGTAACATTGGATTATTTGATGCACTACCTTTCGTCAGACAAGTAAATCCTCATATAAAAATATCTCAAATGTGGCTTAGTTCACTTCAAAAAGCAGAAATAATATATAAATTTAATAACCTCATAACGCCAAAATATAGCTGGGGTGAATCAGGAGAAGCAAGAGCTTATATAGATGCGTTTATAGGATTTTCAGCTACTCGTGAAGTTACTAATACTTTTCGTCCACTTCTGAATAAATTTCGAGTTCGATTTACATCAATTGGCAGAGTTCAAACTTGTCTTTTATATCTAATATATCTTCGTGAACAAAAGATATCGAATTTTACCCCAGAACCTTATTTCTTAATTAATGCTGACTTATTTCACCAAAATGGAGTTTTCAGGGCTTATCATGAGCAGAATCCATTTAAGGATGATCAGGAAGCTAAAGCAATCCAAATATTTCAAAAAGTTAAAGATGAAAAATTTGCTAAGATTATTAATAATTCTAAGAATGTTAATAGAAGATCTCCTCCAAGTCCATTAAACACTTCAAAAGCTTTAGTACTATTAACTAAGAATTTAAGAGTTTCTGCTAACTTGGCAATGCAAACTATGAATGCTTTATACCTTAATAAGATAATCTCGTATCCCAGGACTGATAGTGATACTTACAAACCGAATTTCGATCATAATAAGATATTACTAAAATTTACTTCACATTCAAAATTTAAAAATTACACTCTAAGTCTACTGAAGAATAATAAAGTAATTCCAACAAAAGGAAAAAAAGATTTGGGAGATCATCCTCCCATTACGCCTCTCGAAAGTTTAGAAGAGAATTCTAACAAATTTGAGAACATAATGCAAAAAAAAGTTTATAATCTACTTGTACGTCATTATTTGGCACTTTTTGGAGAACCTGCCTTAGAATCAAAACAATTTCTAAAAATTCTTATTAAAGAGGAACCTTTTACTTCGCAAATTGTATCATTAACTACCCCTGGATTTTTAGAAATTGCCCCTTTCCTCAAACCTAAATATGATGAAGAAATTCAAATTATTGACAACAAACTACCGATAAAGGAAATAATCTTTGAACAAAAAGAAACAAAACCTCCACCAAGGTATACTGATACATCTCTACTTACATTGATGGAAAAAAATCATCTTGGAACCAAATCAACAAGACCAGTCATAATTAAAATATTAAAAACTCGTAATCTAATTAAAAGAACACAAAATCATAATCTTATAACTGATTTAGGTAAATTTATTATTGAAAATTTAATTGAAATATGGTTACCGTTTTTAAAACCCAATTTTACCAGACGAGTAGAAGAAGAGCTTGAAGAGATTAAGGAGGAAAAAAAAAAGATGAATGATGTGGTAGAGAAGATAAGAAAAGAGTTTTTATTACTATTTGATAAGTTCTTGATTAATAAACATAAACTAATTCCTAAAGCTGAGAATTATAAGATGAATGTAAATATCCTATTAACTTCTGCAAAATGTCCCTCTTGTAATAAAAAGCTTATGAAATTTATTAATACTAAAAATAAAAGATTTTTAGTTTGTTCTGATGATAGTTGTAAAAATTTTTTATCATTACCTAAGAATGGAAACTTAGAATTATTAGATTCTCTTTGTTCAATATGCAATTTTAATATATTTAAAGTTAGCCTCAAGAAAAATAATAAATCTCATGCCTATTACTTATGTCCTAGGTGCTGGAATGAAGGATTAAAAGAAAAAATATCAGGTAAAGGATTTTGTAACAATTGTATTGATTATAAAATTCTTAAAGGACAATGCATAAAGAAATAAAATATAAACTTATATTATAACCTAAATAATAGAACTTTTTTTTGTTTTATGAAATGAATAAATTTGGATTTATTTCTCTGTTTTTTACCATCATCCTTTATTTCCTACAGTTTATACCTTTAGGGTTTTACTTCCAATTTGAAACGCCATTTATAAGTGCTCTTGTAAAAGTTCCAATTCATATTTTTGCTTATGAAAATGATGAGATCTTTTTTTGGGGAATAAAAATGGATGGAAATTTCCAGTTCTGGTTTAATATAAATCTTCTCACTAGCATATTTTTAATAATTCTTACACCACTTGCTGCACTTTTGAATATATTTGGCTTTTCTAGAGAAAATATAGCTGGAAAGAAACTTATGAATGCAAATTTCGTCATTTTATTAATTATTTCTTTATACATCATAATTGGGATTCCTATATACAGTAAGGAAATTTTTGGAATTCAATTTGGATATTTAGATATCTTTTTTTATCTCAATAATGGATTTTTTATTTTGTTAATTAATGTTATCATAGCAGGAATAGCTTATTTCACTCACCCAATTAAATAAATAGAGGACTTTTAAAATGACACTAAAATCAGGTATTTCTGCAGGAATAATTGCATTTATTATAACATTTATAGCTGAGATCCCTATTTACCCCCCAGAAAATTGGGTTATTAGCTTTGAATTATTTTCTTTAAACAAAACTAATTTTTATTACTGGGGTTATAAAACTAATGAACAAGGAGTTTTTACACCTTTTCTCGGTTCTTTCCCTGAATCTCTCATTTATGTTTGTATTTGGTCTTTTATATTCATAATCGGATTGAATTCGATAATGGCCTCAACTTCTAAAGCCAACTTAAGCAATTCTTTAAAATTATTCAAGTTAAATATACTTTTATTGTTATTGATATTAAGTATATTTAGTTGGATAGAAATAATATTGATTTTAGAGGATCTTGGCTCTTTTTTTGATATAATAGGATTAGGTTATTATTTAACTATTATTGTTTTGATTCTTAATATAATTGCTGTCAAGAAAGTAAAAAAGGATTAAGACGATCTCTCTTTTAGAAGAAATTTCTTGTCTCAAATCTGTATGCTGCTCTTGTTAGTCCTACATAATTATCTGAGATTTTATAAAACATTTTACCATTTACTATTTTTTTCTGTAAGTAATTATTTTTAATAGTATGGTTAAGAGCTCCTATCATAGTACCTAAAGTAACTGCTCCTATAAACTCATGCTGTTTTTTTGTTATTCTTATTAATTCCAGCTCAGAATGCCAATGACCATCGAGTAAAGCTATTAGAATTTCATTTTTTATTGGGGTTTTTATATCCTTAATTTTATTAAATAAAATTGAATAACCAGGTTTATAATATTTATGTTCCTCAATTCCTTCCATTATTAAAATTACCTTCAGAAAAGAGAGTTTATAATATGGAATAATACCTAATTTTGTTATTTAACTAAATATATTATCACCGTATTATGAATAACCAATAGGGTAACCTTTCATTATATCAAATCAGGAGGAATACCTTCTTTAAAATATCTAGCTCGAGTTATCCAATTCTCTGAGAATTCAGGAATCATTGCCAGAATAGAACCTCCAATCCATACTGAAAATGTTCTTTCTTGGGGAGCAATAATTCTAATAACCTGATCTGTTTTTTTCCTCCTAGCCAACTCTAACTCTAATTCTTGATACATACGAGCTTTTAGATTAGGGAACATTGAAGATCCTCCAGATAAAAATATATTGTTTAATAATTCGGGACGAATATCTAAATCACACCCTCCTATAACGTCCATTATAGCGACTGGTAATGAAATTTCCTCTAATTCTGAAGAAGGGTTAAATAAGAGCTCTGGCACTAAAAATCTTTCTTTATTCAACGATATAGTAGATCCATCAGGTAAAGAATATTCCTTTTCATATTGTTCACTTCTTCTTAAGTCTTCTTTATAATCTAAGGATACAAAACAAGATTTTTCCTTCAATACTCGAACTAGTTCTCGTCTTATAGATGAATCTACAGACCATCCAATAGATTCTAATGTTTGTTCCATATATCGAGTTAAAACTCTCCCTCCAATGTCCAAAATTTTTACCGCATGGTCTATCTTATATCCTTCATAGATTGGCACTATTCTGGTGTTACTATCACCAATTTCAATAATTAAACCTGTTTGAAAACCTCCTGAATAAAGGGTTAACATGGAATCAAGTACAGGATAAAAGGCCATGCACTGATAATGTTCCAAGAAAAGTTCAAAAACTCTTTTTAAATCTTTATATGGGAATAAGGGGTGGATTGCAAATAATACATTTACTAATGTTGGATCTACTCTCAGTTTATAAAAAATGTAATCAATAATATTTTCAAAACGCGCCCAATCAACAATGATTCCTTTCTCAATAGGATGAGAAATCTTATATAAGCCAATTGACTGAATTTCATCACCTACATAGATCTCATTTTCTCGAGATTCATTTGTTATATAATCAATACCCACACTTTGATATTTTGGTTGCCCAACCATTGTCAAAAACACTTGACTAGGTGAATCTTCTCCAGCGAAACCTATCTTTGAACTAAACTGACCTATATCTAAAACAACAGTAAGATTTCCCATAATTTAAATTAATTCAAGATCCCTTTTTGTTAAATAGCTATAAGACCTATATTTAATATATTATTATACTAATTCAAAAATATTATTTACTTTTATACTAATAAAATTTTTAGAGGAGTATATGTAGTTTCAGGCATGAACGCTTCACCAAATTCGCTATTAATCTCATTCCCCCTTAAAATTGCAGTATCTTTTGCCCAATCTAAAACACGTTCTAAAACTTCTTCTTGAGAAATGTATATGTGTTTAAAAATCTCTTTTTTACGTTCCCAAGTATCAGTAATATCTACAATTACAAATACAGATCCTTCAATATATTGAAATTTACATGATGGGGATTCATAATAATAAACTCCATATGGTTTCCATTCTCTTCCATGACCTCCGTAAGCTTTCCCAGTAGAACAATGATAAATCGCTTCTCTTACTATAAGTGATAAATTTCGATGCACTCTATGAAAATCTGTATAATGAGGTAATAAAATAACCTGAGGTTGGTACTCTCTTATTAAATTTGTAATTTCTGAGACTTTATTTCGTTCTACCTTTAAGTCTGGATACTTTAATTCTATAATTTCACATTTCAATATCTCTCTTGCAAAATCTAATTCTTTTCCTCTCTGAAATGAGATTTTTTCTTTATCTTGTTGTTTAGCATACCCCCCTAATCCCTTAGTAGCTATAATTATAACAATTTCAGATCCTAGATTTTGATATTTTAAAATAGTTCCTCCACAAGAAATTAATTCGTCATCAGGATGCCCTGCAAACACTATTATTCTTTTTGGTATTACTACAGGAAGCTCGTCTTCACATTTAAAAAATGATTTTTCTGACATTAAGTATTAATTTTATCTTAAGTATAAAAAATTTTATTGAATTCCTAAATTCGTTCTATATTACGAGTTAGTAGCTAACTACATGAATTTTAAAGATAAAAAATGATTAATAAAAAGAGAGAGAAATAATATCTTAAACTTCTATTCTACCATTAATCTATCTCAATAGAATATAAAATTTAGCCCATTTAAGGTTTTAGCTATTCTCCTCTCATAATCTTTTTCAATCTATTTAGTTCATCGAGCATTTCATCTCTAAGAGAGCTTAAACCTCCTCCCGCAGCAGGTGCGGCTGGAGTTGCTGCTGTTACTGGAGGTCTTGGTGGTCCGCCACTAGGAGCTACAGCAGGTGCTGCTGTTGGAGCGGTGGGTCTTTTTACAAATGTAGGTGCTTTTGGAGGGGCTCCACCAGGTGGTGCTTTAGGAGGACCACCGCCTGAAGGAGGTAGTTTAGGAGCGGGGGGTAAATTGCCACGTTTAGGGGGACCTCCACCAGGTGGCGCTTTAGGCGGACCTCCACCAGGTGGTGCTTTAGGCGGACCTCCGCCGCTTGGAGGAGCAGGAGCTGCGGTCAAACTTGGGGGTGGTGAAGCTGCTGTTGGTACCCCAGGTGGACCTCCTCCGCTTAATAATGAAAATAAGGTACTAGCTGCAGCTGTTTTGGCAGTATCAGGAGTCGCTGCTGGTGCTATTTTTTTAGAGGAAGTACTTACTGTTTGAACTTCTTCTACAGTAACTTCTTTTAAATCCTTCTGAGCTTTAGCTAAAGACTTGATAAAATCATTAATTCCTTTTACAGTCTCTTCAAGATCATCAGCTAATGAAGTTAAACCTTTTTTCATAAAATTAACTACGCGTTCGATTTTTTTTTGCTCTTTTGAAACCACGTCTTTCTCAATTCCTCTAATATTATTGTAAGTTTAATAAATAGTTATTATTACTAGTAATAATCTAATAATTTAATTATATAATAAATTAATATGTATTTATATTTTTATTCCATACTTGAATGATCTTTTAATCTGAAATAATCCCTATTTATGAAAAAACGTTAATTATTAAAAAACCTAAACTAATAATATTATATAACATATTTCATTAGTAATTTTTAAAATTCAATTTTTTAAAATACTACATATTTGAATAAATAAAAAAGATGGTAGAAAAATGCCAAAGCGTGAACTCTTCATAAAGAGAGTGTATGAGATTGTAAATGAGCTTAAAATTCCCTTAATTGATGAGAGGGTATATGACAATGTTAAGTTCAGTGCAGGATCGGCGATTGCATCCGTCATTTTCAAATTTGAAGAGGATGAATCTGTTATCCGCGGGTTCCTCGGTCTTGCAGAATATTTCCACACTGTTGTGATCAAGCGTAAAGATGAATTCTTTATACCCCATGCCTCTATATTATTTCGTCTGATTAGCGCTTAAAATTTATTTTTTTTTACTTTTCTTTTATATAGTATTAATTTTATAAATGTACTACCAATTAGGTTTCATCTTTATTTGGAATATAATAATCTGATTTAATAATTAGCTCCAATACTTCAGCTTCGGGTACATCATACCAATTTTTATAAGCATCTGCAACGGCAAACCATCGAACATCTCTAATGTTAGGACAAAATAAACCATCAACACCCTCTTCAACCCTCTTTACAGTACTAAGAGGTGCTGTTGGTACTGCTACGAAAATTTTTTGTGGATGATATTTTTTTATCATGGTGAGTGCTGCTAGCATAGTAAATCCTGAAGCTAAACCATCATCAAGTATAAATATGCATTTATTTTCAATATTTTTATTGTAAGTATCCTCAGAAATCGAAGTTTTTTTATAAAACTTTAATCTATCGCTTATTTCTTCTTTTGTTATATGAATTGAGTTTTTTACAGCATTCTCTGATAAGTTAAGTTGATTCAATAAAGGTTCATTAATTAAAATTGTGCCATCTGTGGTTACAGCTCCAAAACCTGCCTCTGTATTATAGGGAATCTTTATTTTCCGAACTATTAAAATATCATAATTAATATTAAATTTGGAGCAAAAACCTTCGGTAACTGGCACACCACCATTAGGTATAGCAAAACAAAAAAAATGTTGTCTTTCTTTAAGAATATGAGCTTTGAAGTAATCTGATTCTTTTATTACAAAATCGGCTAAGATCTTCCCCGCTTCAAATCTGGAGTTATATCTAATGAATTTCATTATTAATAGTTATTATAAAAAATAATATAAAAATTATAGTTTTGAATATCATATGGTATTAAAAAAACCAATAAGGGAAAATCTTAAAATATCTGGAGTAAATATTATTCACTTTATTTAAATTTTTACAAAATATTTGTAATTCTATATATAACACGCAAAACATAAATAAAATTTTAAAATAAATAATATGAAATTAGCTTCACCTAAAATTTAAATATGATGAGAAATAACTTAATTAAGAAGAAAAATAAATAATGAAATATCTTAAAAAAATGCTTCAAAAGGATAATATTAATTCAATTGATTCTGATGAGGATAACATATGGAGTCTCAAGATACTAAAGAGAAAATTGTTAAAGAGACCGTCCCATCAGAGATCATATCAATTCTGGGAGATATTTTTGCTGGGATTATTCTTTCTCTATTAATTTTACCATTTGAAAGTTTCCTTATTTTAATATTAATGATACCAGCCCTTTTATCCTTAAGAGGGAATTTAAGTGGTCCTTTTATTGCTAGGACTTCCCGTGATTTTATCATTGGAAATTTCTCAAAAAGGTCATGGATTGAAAATGTATTAGCAACTTATGCTCTTTCAATTATCACTGCTTGTTTTATTGGTCTATTTACAATAGTTTTAAATATAACTTTTTTTAAGATATTTATACTTAATATTGGATATCTTATTGCGATACCTATAATATCAATCATTTTTGCATTATCTATATCAATTCCTTGTTCAACAGGATTAAATTATTTAGCTTTCAGAAAAGGACTAAACCCAAATAATGTTGTTAATCCTATTATGACAGCAGTTGATGATTTTTTTACCGTTTTTTGTTTTCTTTTAACAATTTACTTATTGGGGGTTCCATAATGAAATACTTTGTAAAAATTTTCAAGGAATCGTTAGTAATTGTGATATTTTCCTCCTTAATGGGATTAGTCTCTGGTTCTGTGTTATCTTCAAATAATGAATTAATTTATACTATTCCAATTATGTTATTAATTCTCCCTGCTTTAAATTCCCTTATAGGAGATATATCAACTGTACTCGTCTCTCGATTGACTACACATCTTTATATTGGAACAATACCTCCCACAATTCAAAAATCTGAAAGATTGAAGGAAGATTTTTATGGATTACTCATGACTCTTTTACTAAGTTTAATTTCTTTAATCGCTTTAGGTTTTGTGATTGGAACTGTTTCTGGTTTAGAAATTGTTAATCCATTTTTAATGATTTTAATTATCAGTATTACTGTTTTATTGATTTTTATTATCCTGTTTATCTTCCTATTTATAAGTACTATATATTTGTTTAAACGGGGGAAGGATCCGAATAATTTTTTAATTCCATTTGTTACCTCCCTGGCAGACTTTCTGACACCTTCTTTCTTAATTTTATTTATGATAATATTTATATGAAATCAAATTATAATGAAAAGTGAGTGAATAAAACAACATGACTAAGCCCAGTAAAAAATTTAAGTATAAGCCACTTTCCTTAAAGGATATTATTCGGGAAATGAAACAAAATATTGATTTAATGATAGATTTGGCTTATAGTGCATTAAAATTCGGAAGCAAGGAACTTGCTGATGAAGTTTACAATATTGAACAAAGAATTCATGAGCTTACATTTCTATTAAATTTTCAAATAATTCAAACAAATCCAAGAGGTTTACAGGGAGCTAAAAAATTAGAACCTATAGTTTATTTGGGATATGCCATTGATAAAATTTCTGACGCTTTATCTGATATTGCACGAGTAGTTTATATTAATAATGATATTTCATACTTTGTTCAATTATTTAGTGATATTAGTTATGTACCTGAGCCTATCGTAAAAATTGTTGTAAATGAAGGGTGTAATTTTGTTAGTCAGATTAGAACAGATATTCACTTTAGGTCTAAACATGGAGTCGATCTAATCGCAATTAGAAGAGGAAACAAATGGCTTTTCGAAAAAAATGAAAAAGTGTTATTAGGTGATATCTTGATAGTGAAGGGTGAAATTCAACCTATAACAGAATTGAAGAATGAATGTGTTGATCAAGAGCCTTTTTCATTTGATATAGAAAAACAGAAAGAGAAACCATTTTTTGATCTTCAAGATTCAAATATATGTGAAAAATTTGAAGAACTGCAAAAAAATTATGTATTAATGACTGATATTTCAGAAACTATGATAGAATTATCTTTAGCAGCTTTATTCTTTAATAATGAAGAAGTTGCTGAAGATGTTCTAGAAATGGAAGAACTAATGGATGGCTTAAATATTGCTTTCGAAAAGGATCTTTTAGACTTAGCTAAACTACTAGAATCACCTCGAGACCTCACAGGAGTTATGAGAATAATTTTTTCTTGTGAAATAATATCCGATGCTGCTTCTCATATAGCAGAAAACATCTTAAAAGGATTTGAACCGCATAAAATTTTTCAACAAGCTTTTCATGAAACTTCTGAAATAGTAGTAAGAGAAACCCTTTCAGAAGATTCTTATTTTAAAAATAAAACTTATAGCGAACTCCAGGATAGTCGCTATAAACGTGGTTTTCATATAATCGCATTAAAACGAGAAGATAAATGGATTTATAGTTTTAAACCCGACTTTATTTTTGAACAAGGAGATCTACTGATAGGATTAGGTCCTAAAGAAACGGTCTTGCAATGGAAAAGATGTGTAAATCCTGAAAAATACAGCGAATAGTTAAATAAAATTGAGGTAATAATAATGGATCAGGATATCATTAGTACAAGGTTTTACGATACTATGCTTGAAATTGCAAGTCAGGTAAAAATGAATGCAAAAAAAATCCAGATTAATGATCTTATAAACACAATTGATGCTATATTACAAATCTATAACCATAATAATATGATTTTCATTTATGGTGCCGGACGTTCAGGATTTATTGGTAGATGTTTTGCACAAAGATTGATGCATTTAGGACTCAAGTCTTGTTTTATATCAGATGCAATTACTTATCAATATACAAATAAAGATCTTCTATTTATTATTAGTGGAAGCGGAGAAACAACCTCCTCAGTTGCGATTGCCCAAAAAGCAAAAGAAATAGGAGGAAAAATTTGGCTATTAAGTACAAATCCTGAAAGTACAATTGCCAAAATATCTACTTATACACTTATAATTGCGGGTAAAAGTAAAAATAATGCAATAAAACAAGACACATTAGCGCCATATACCAGTTTATTTGATATCTCGACTTTAGCAGTTTTAGATTCTATAGGGGGGACCTTAATGAAGCTCTTAGATCTAACAGAAAAAGATATTAATCAAAGGCATGCTTCAATTGAATAATAACTATAAACGGGTAATTAAAATTTTATTCTTAAAAATATATTAAGATCTAAAGAAAAATTTTAAAAACTTTAAAAATGATACCAAGAACAGTTTTTGAAAAACTAAGAGGGGAAAAAATTAGATTTTTTGTAAAAGATTTACCAGATCCCCATTGTATCCAATATGGGAAAATTGAAGAAGTAACAGAACACCTTGTTTTAATTAAAGATGAAGATCATGACCAAATAGTATATATACCTATTGAGAAGATAGTTTTAATTAAAACAACATAAGGCGATATGTAAACTTTTATGTGAAATATTAATTATCAATTATATTTAATCAGTGGGGGAATTTTATGAATGACATATTAGAAGTTAAATTTATATCCACAAAAAAAGGTAAAGGTGTATTTGCAAGTAAGGATATTAGAAAGGATACAATAATTGATGTTGCCCATGTTATTCTTTTACCTAATAAAGATTATAAAAAAATATCAAAAACAGTCTTATATAACTACTGTTATATATGGGATGATCCAAAACACAACTCAGAATTTTATAATGTTATCCCCCTAAGTATTAGCCAATTTATAAACCACTCTTATGACCCTAATGTAAAATATATTTATGATTATGATAATAATACAATAGAATATATTGCATTAAGAGACATTTCCAATGGTGAAGAAATAACAATGAATTATAATGGAATAGTTGATGATAAAAGTTCAGTTTGGTTTGATATGGAATAATAATTCCTTAATATCATAATGATTTATCAATAACCATTTCACATACTCTCAACGAAAAATGTAATAAAAACAATCAGTTATACGAAGGAAGAGAGAGGTAAGCTATTAATCTATATAATTAAGGGTATATTCACTAATTATTGACAAAGGTGAATTTCATGAATAATCTACTAGAAATAAGATTCATCTCAAGAAAAAAAGGAAAAGGTGTATTTGCTAAAGAATTTATACCAAAAGGGAGGATCATAGATATTGCTCATATAATCCTTATTTCTAATAAAGATTGGAATTTGATTGAAAAAACTGTTTTATCTAATTACTCTTTTGAATGGGATGATCCAAAATTTAGAGGAGAATTTGATTCCGCAATCTCTTTGAGTGTTAGCCAGTTTATAAATCATTCGTATGATCCAAATGTTGAATATATTTATGATTACAAAAATAAATGTATTGAATATATTACTCTTCGAAATATCTCTAAGGGGGAAGAAATTACTGTAAATTACAATGGAGAACCTTATAACGATTCATCTATGTGGTTTGAAGTAGAAGAATAAGTTATTTCTTTCGTAATGATTTCAGGGTTTTTAAATTCATAATATCTAGTTTAGTATCTTTGCCCTTGGGTGTTTCCAAAATACCAGGCATGTCATTAAATCTTTCATCATTAATAAAAAAACCAAAAGGTTCTTTTCCAATTTTACCTTGGCCAATATGAGTATGCCTATCTACTCTTGATCCACAATCTTTATCAGTATCATTTAAATGAAATGCAAATAGATACTTTAAGCCAATGACATCATCAAATTCATCCCACATCTCGTTATATAATTTTTTAGTCGTAAAATCATATCCTGCTGCAAAAGAATGAGCTGTATCAAAACAAATTCCTATACGATTTTTCTTTTGTATTTTTTCAATTATAGTTTTAAAATGGTGAAATTTATTTCCTAATCCCTTACCTTGCCCAGCAGTAGTTTCAAGTAATATAGTTGATTTTGATGATTTTGTTGCTTCCAGCAGCTTATTTAATTGTTTAGCAATTTGTGTTAATGCTTCTACTTTACTTATTTCTTTCTTATCACTAACAGGGATTACTCCAGGGTGCATATTTTCGTACTCTATACTTAATTGGTCTACTTTAATAAGTTCATCAATCATTGCGTCATATGATTTTTTTAATTTCTCTTGATCTAAGCTCGCTAAGTTAACTAAATAACTATTATGTGAAATTACTGGCCAAATTTCTTCTTTTAAATCCTCTTTTTTATTTATAAAATCGTCAATCTCTTGTTGGCTTAAAGGACCAGAAGCCCAACTACGCACATTTCTGACAAAGACCTGAATTGCTTCACAACCTAATTCTTTTCCGCTCTCAAATGCCAAATATTTTCCACCTGAAACACTCATATGTGCACCAATTCTCATTTTAAATCACATTCAAATTCTTATCTTTCGAATATATACTGAAAAATAAAATTTAATTCAAAATTAAATAATATAACTAATATAATTTTTTAAAATTTCAATGGTTAAAAAATATATGGGAATTCTTGCTAAACGAGAAATGTTTTTACGTTTCATGGGAGCGAGCATATTTCTGCTAGGATTAGTTATTTCAATATATTTTGATATATATTCAATAAAGACATTACAATCCTCAATTATTCTTTTTTTAATAGACATGATCCTGTTTTCTTTTATAATATGTGCAAAATTAGAGGTAAATTTTGTTTCTAAGAACTATTTGATAATAATACTACTTGTCAGTGGCTTTTTTCTTATTTTACTGACATTAGGTTTAATATACAGCTTAGATAAATTTATTTTTTTTCTATTAGTGAGTTCTAACATTCTCATAATAATAAGTTGGCATTATTCTTTATCATTATATAAAATGAAAAAAGTGTTTTTTCTCATAGGGAGTATCATTTATTTGCTTATTTCAATATTTTTCAGAATTAAAACTTCAATGGATCAATTTGGAGTGATTTCAAGTCTGGTACCTCTACTTTTTATAATTATAGGATTAGCTCTTATAATTGTAATAGAGTTAAGGATGATAAAAAAAGGATTATTAAAATATATTTAAAAATTATTCTTTAAGTTTTTCCCAAAAGTTTTGAAATTCATTTTTAGTAAAGGTTACCTTTAATTCTAATGGATCAGAAGGCTCTTCTCTGAAAAAAGAGGGAAGTGCATTCATATCTCGGGTTAAACCTGCGTTTTCATTGAATTTTAGCTCATTCTTTATAATTTGTTTACCAATATTAATAGTATCCTCTCGTGTTAAATTAGTTCCATACATAGAATTTATAGCACCAGCAATTAGTTCCATATTTTCCCAACTTGGTCCTATGAAATAACAGCAACCCATAGAATCTAAAACTGCCGTGTAAATTTGCAATTCATATGATAAATCTAGTTTTCCTTTATTTTCAGTAAGTTCACCATATTCTTTTACTTGACTCGCTACTCTTCCAGCTATAGCGGCTCCTGCCGTATGATCTGCTCCCATAGGAGATGTAGCATAAGTTACACTCATTGCTTTAAAAACACGTGGATCATAACCTGAAATTCCTTGTCCTTTAACATGTGGGATTCTTTCAAACCCTATTTCTTTTCCGAGATGATAAACACCATTTCCATAGAGTTTTCCAATTTTAGATCCTTTTTTAATTTCTTCTAATATCTCAAACACTTTTTCAGCATTCCCCCAGGGAATTTTTCCAGCATCCATCGCCATACCCATAGTCACACCAAATTCAATTGTATCAATACCATTATTATCACATAAATGATCTATTTTGGCAATTTTATCTAGGTCATCAATTAATAATAGAGATCCATTGGCAAATATAGTCTCGTATTCAAGGCTAGAAGTAATATGTTTTCCATTCTCATCCACTATTAGGTTGGAGCATTTAATAACACATGTAGGTGAACACGGTAATCTTTTTTTGCCACTTCTTTCTATTACCATTTCATGAAGTTTCTCTCCCGAGATTTTCTCCGCTTTATCATATGAACCCATTCTAAAATTCTTTGTAGGTAAACCACCATAAATGCTCATTGCTCTAACCATATTTGGAGTTCCATAAATTGAAAAATTCCTTTTTGACTCTGCTAGATTTTTAGCAAAAGGTTTTGATAAGTCTCTGAATTTCTTAATATCATAGATTTTAATTTTAGAGCTTCTAGCGGGGAAAACTACAATTGCTTTAATCCTTTTAGAACCCATTACCGCTCCTAAGCCTCCCCGAGCAGCATGACGACTTGGGTATCCTTCTAAATCATTAGTAGCTATACTAGCAGCTTTCATTAAGTGTTCACCAGCAGGCCCTATCGAATAAATCCCTATTTTATCACCATATTTATCTCTTAATTTTGAATGAAGTTCATAGTTACCTAAACCTTTGTAAGTTTTTGCTGAATCAATTTTTATACCTACTTGATCTATTAAAAGTATTTTTAATTCAGATGACTTACCTTCTAAGAGTAAAGCTCTTATTCCTAAAGATGCTAACATCATAGCAGGGCGTCCTCCAACATTAGCTTCTTTAATCCCTTTAGTCAATGGACTTTTCCCTCCCACAGAAGTACGTCCTGAACAGGGAAATGGACTTCCCGCTAATAATCCATTAGCTATTATTAATTTATTTTCTGTTCCTAAAGGATCACATAGAGGTGGAACCTCATCATTTATGATTTGAGAACTTAGCCCTCTAGCACCAAGCAAGTAGTATTTTGAATCTGGATTGACTTCTTCAAATTGAATATCCTCATTCTCCACATTAACTCTTACGATTTTCATAGTATAACTATAATAGCTTAAATTATTTTATTTTTTCTCTTATTTCATATATTTATAAATTAAATGAATCTCAAGATAGATATAATGCGATAATGAAGTTAGGAAAATATAGTAATCCTTGATAAATTATATTCTTAAGTATATTCTATTTTTATATTAGATTTTTATTAGGAAGTTTTGTTTTGAATGACCTATTTAAAGAATCAATTTTTTTTATAATTAGCATATTTTCTATCTAAAAATTAAAAGAATGTGTTTTAAATGAAAGATAAATTCATTGTTATGCATAAAGCGGACAACTGTGCTACTTCTTTAGAAGATATATCAAAAGATACAGAAATCCAAATCAATGAGAAAATTCTTACACTAAATCATGATATACCTTTAGGACATAAATTTGCTATATCTAATATCAATAAAGGAGAACTTGTGATTAAATATGGTGAGGTAATTGGCATAGCTACAGAGAATATAAGCAAAGGTGATTGGATTCATATTCACAATATTAAGAGTCATTATTTAGAGGAGGTTGTCAAATGATTGAAGAATTTATGGGATATGCAAGAGAAAATGGGCAAGTAGGAATAAGAAATAAAATAGCTGTGATTTCTTCAGTTGTTTGTGTAAATAAAGTTGCTCAAGATATTGCTGACAATATTGAAAATGCTGTAGCCATTACTCATCCATTAGGATGTGGTCAATTTGGTCCAGATTTTTCTGCTACTTTAAGAACACTAGTAGGTTTGGGAAAAAATCCTAATATTTATGGGGTTATCGTAGTTGGTTTAGGCTGTGAGAATTTAAATAGTAAACTGATTGCTAACAACATTAAAAGAGCTAAGAAACCGGTAAATTTTTTTAATGTACAAGATATTGAAGGTGGAACCAGAGGAGCAATTGAAAAAGGTTTGAAGATTGGAAATAAAATGTCAGAAGAAGCAAAAGAATTAAAAAGAGAGCCTTTTGACTTTTCACATTTGATTTTGGGGCTTGAATGTGGTGGTTCTGATTCAATATCAGGAATATCTGCGAATCCGGTTGTGGGTATTATATCTGATAGAGTCGTAGATTTAAGGGGTATCTCAATTCTCCCAGAATTTACGGAATGGATAGGAACTGAACACTTATTAATTAAGCGAGCTGTTGATAAACAGGTAGTAGATAAGATCAATAACACATTAAAAACATTTTTGGATAACACGATGAATATTGGTATTGATTTCCGAGGCATTCAACCTACACCTGGAAATATTGAAGGTGGATTAACAACTATTGAAGAGAAATCTCTTGGAACAATTACAAAAGCAGGAAAAGCTCCAATTCAAGGAATATTGGATTATTCCGAAAGCCCAAAGAAAAAAGGATTATGGTTAATGATTGAACCTGGTTTAGATGTAGAATCTATGACAGGACTTGCTGCTGCTGGAGCGCAGGTAATTGTTATGACTACAGGTCGTGGAAGTCCTTGTGGTAATCCTGTAGCGCCTGTTATAAAGATCTGTGGAAATCCAAAAACTTGCAGATTGATGGCAAATAATATTGATGTAGACGCAAGTAAAATAATTACTGATGGAAAGGAAGTTGAAGATATTGCAGAAAATTTATGGACAAAGTTAAAAAGCACTTGTAATGGTCAATTAACATTAGCAGAAAAGCTTGGATTTGAAGATCTAGCTATCTGGAGATGTACAGCAGTACCTTTTCAGATTTTTCACTAATCATAATTCTCTAAATCCCGATTTTTTCTTTGCTTTATGATAATTCAAATGAAATCGATCTAAATAACACTCAAAATTTATTTATTGAATGATATAAAAAGGATCTTGAAAATTTTGTCCCAATTTTTTTTTATATTCTATAAACACTAAAATTTAATAGCAGTGAATTATTTTTAAGAATAGTTCTCTCAGAACTTAAATGTATTTTTAAAAAATCTAAAAAATTGGTAATTTAATTGCATGGAACAGTAAAATGGTTTAATAGCCGTAAGGGCTATGGATTTATAACCACTGAAGAGGGAAATGATGTATTTGTTCATTTCTCGGCGATTGTTGGGGACGAAAATGAATTTAAAGCTTTAAATGAAAACGATAAGGTTGAATTCGAAGTTGTAGAAGGTCAGAAAGGTCTACAAGCGAATGATGTTGTTGTAACCGAGAAAGCACCTCAACAATTTTATTCACATAGTAGTTTCTATTAATTATATAGAATATAATAAATATTTAAAAAGTAATAAATAAGTATAAGTAGTAAATAATAAGTAGTAAAACTCTTTTTACAATTATTATCAAAACTTATCATTTTTTTAATAATAAAATTAATTCTATTTAATTTTTGATAAGAGGAATCTTACAGAATATCTTATTTAAGAGATTTATAAAATATCATAAAAAGATGATAATATTTATTTTTTTTCAAATGTTTCTTATATTTATGGATGAAATCGATCTAAAGATTATCCTACTTTTGTTTAACAATTCGAGGTTAACATATAGAGAGATTTCTGATTATTTAGGTTTATCTGTTAATGCAGTATATAAAAGGGTTCAATTCCTCATAGATCTAAGAATTATAGAAAAATTCGCAGCAAGATTAAAACCTTATGCAATTAATGCTATTTATAGTTTTATTTTTGGACAAAGCAACGCTCAAAATATAGATCAAGCAATATCAATTTTAGGAGAACATGATAATACTTGGCAGATAATTTTATCAAGTAGAAATTATATGTACATAGGGGCTATGTTAGAGAATATACATCAGTTAGATGAGTATTCATCATTTGTTTCTCAAAATGCTGAAATTCAGACTCCACAAGTTGGACTACTCTCAGGTGTAGCTTATAACATTCCAATTCCCTATATAGTTCCGAAATCAAGATCAATGAATTATGACAATCTTGATTTAGATATTATCCGAGCATTACATAATGATTCTCGAAAACCAATATCAGAAGTAGCAGATGAAGTTAAAAGTACTTCAAATACAATTCGTCGACGCTTAACTAGAATGATTGAAGAAGGTATCATTGAATTATCTATTGATTTTAATCCTGAAGCTTCAAATGATATTTTTGCCACTTTCCAGATAAATGTAAACCCTTCGGTCGATAAGAATAAGATTGCTCAATTTTTAAATGAAAAATATCATCCCAATCTTTTCTTTTGCTGGACATTTAGTAATCTTCCCAATATAATTTTATGTTGGGTTTGGGCTAATACTTTGAAAGAATTAACCGAATTGGTTGAAAATGTAAAATTAGAAAACATTGATTCTATTATATTTGATATAATGTATAAAGTATATTATTTTGAGACTTGGAAAGAGAAAATCTTATATAAATAAAAAGCTAAGAAAAAAGTAAGGAAGTCAATGCTTATATTACACATAGAAATATCCAAATAGCAACTCTTATAAAATGTATGACATAAGTAATTATTCCAGCAATGAGTACAATCTTTTGAAAATTTATTTTCTCTTGTAATATTATCTGATTTCCCGATACTTTCCATAGAATTATACTTGCTATTGCTGCACTCCAAGCTATTCCTGATAAGAAAATTTCTAATAAGAGAAGAAACCAAGAAAAAATCAGATTTATTGTACCAAAACAATCTCCACCTATACACGCAAGGTAGAGTGCTCTAATAAAGAAAAAAATTGGTCCTCCCCCTAAAAAGATCCATTTAAATCGATTTAAAAGCAAATTAATTATTGGATTTTTAATATTTTTGAGCTGTTCATTAATATCTTTATGAGTATAATTATTATTTACTTTTTCAGAGATATTAAGTCCAGTTTGTTCCATAATATCTGAAGTAAATTCTTGTAAAGGACCTTCTTTATGTAGTACTATCCCTGTAATGATTGGATAAATAATCTCCATTTTCATTTTCTTTAAGAATCTTGTGATCTGTTTAGCGGCTGATCCCGATAATCGAAAATCTGCTTTAGTTTCAAAGATAAATCCATATTTATCCTCCATTTTGAGATGTTTAATCTTGTTTAAAAAGGTCTTCATATTTTTTGAAATTCCATGAAAATGAGTTGGACCTCCAATTCCAATAATATCATAATTTAACATTTCTTTTATTTCAAAATTTTGGATTGAATTACTGTCTACATAAATACCACCTGCTTCTAATCCACGACTCAATGACATTGCTATTTTTTTCGTGTTCCCATAAACAGTATCATATAAAATCAGGGCCTTTTTCATATCTTTCCTTCACCCTTTAACATTTGAACCATTTCATAATTTTTCCGATAAAAGACCTTAGTAAATAAACCATGTTCACGTTGGCAAAAAGGCAAGTTTTTTGTTGAAGAATGATATCTTTCACATTCTACACAATTTCCATGATTCGAACATTTTGTCTTAGGGCATGGGCAATTAAAACTTATCATTATCACCTCATTATATTTTTATTTTATGTATGGAATGTTTCTAGATATAATTCTAAGTTTAATCTTAAGTGAAAGAATCACATTATTTCATCACTCGTTTTAATAGGATTTTCAACCAAATGGTTGATAAATGCTCTATTAAATGTGGTATTTGTTATGATATAGGAGTATTATTTCCTCTCTTTCCGTATTAAATTTGTATACTTTATCCAATCTTCAGTAGACATCAATTTATATGAGGTTGATTTCGTCTAATAAATTAACTCAAAACCATAATAAGTGATAACTTTTGGAAATAAATAAAAAATCAATAAAAAAAATAGTAAAAAGTTTCATAAAATCGTTTATATTGTTATTCTATTTAATATTTGTAGGATTCTTAATAATAGGTGGAATTTTAGCTGGAATTATGACTTTAATTCCTGATGAAGCAAGCAAGCCCTGTTATTTAGGTTATTATGCACACTGTTCATTTGCACCTTATAGTACATTAATCTTATTTGCTATAGCAATAGTAGGAACAATTATGCTAGTAAAATTGATAAAATATCTTAAAAAAAAATATACTAAAATTATTGAAGCTAAACCAGTATTAAGAACTCAGTTGAGTAATTAAAAATACATAATTACTTTTTTTTTTAAAATTCTTACAATTAACTATTATCATCAATCTTTATATTTAAGGATGAAAAGAAATTTATTATAATTTTTGATAGTATAATAGATAAAAGCAACAAAAATTAGTTAAGTCAGCAAATAACCTAGATCTATAACAGGATCTCAAAGAGCTAGTAAGATAAAAATTTTTTCAATTTTTTTAATTTATTTCTACTTATTTTATTACTACTTTAACCATTCTAATATATTTCTTAAAAATAATTTTTCTTGTTTTAATTATTAATTAAACATTTTCAAATTCGACAAAAACATTTATATATCCAACTATGATCATATTTTTTATATCAACATATTATTAAATAACAAATAATATGTGTTTATGACGTTATTTCTTTATTTCTTCTCAATTTAAATACAAGTGATTTACTATGAATGAACAGTATCGATCATTGTATAAAAACTCCAAATTAGATGAAAACACAGCATGCCGGTCTAGCTGTTGTGATAATCCATTCATAGAATCTCGAGATGGAAATAAGGTATGTCTCAATTGCGGGGTAATATTTGAAAGGACATTTGTTGGAAATGAGAGGAGAGCATATACAGTCGAGGAGATACAGAATCGTAGAAGGACTGAACCTCGTTGGCGGGATTTCGGACCCAGAACAATGCTTCCAAACACGAAAACTGATAGTAAAGGCAAGTCAATTGGTGCAAAGGAGCAAGCACTTTTTTCTCGTCTTTCTAAAATCCAAAATTCCTTAATTTCTAGTATAGAAAGAAATTTCTGGGAAGCAAAACCCAAATTAAAAATGCTTACATCAAAATTAAATATCCCAGAATATATAGCAGAAACTGCATGGAAAATATATAGCATAGTAGCAAAGAAGAAATTAACAATGGGAAGATCAATTAATGGATTTATTTCAGGTTCATTGTATGCTGCTATACGTGTACATGATTTTCCGCGATTATTAGATGAAGTATGTGAAGCATCTTTAACACCAAGGAGAACAGTCCATAGGAGCTTGGCTATGATAATTAGGGAGGTTTTGCCTGAATTAAAATTAAGATATCAACCAATTACCGCAGAGAGTTTAGTTTTTCGTTTTGGCAATGAGTTAGAATTACCAATTGCAATCCAAAAAAATGCAATCAATATGTTAAAAAACGCTTCTAAGAATGGATTGAAAAGGACTGGTAAGGATCCAAAAGGTTTAGCCGCGGCTTGTATATATATCGCAGCTAAGAAAGGTTCTATTCGAAAAACTCAATCTAAAGTAGCAGATGTCGCTAAAATTACTGAGGTCACCTTACGATCTCGAGCAAAGCAAATAAAAAGTAAATTATTATAAAAATTATTTTTAAATTTATTATTTCTTTATTCTTTTGATGATTTTTCTTCTTCAAGAAGCAAAATCCATTTGACCCCAAGCCCAGTAACAACTAAACCCGAGATTAAGATATAACAATTAAAAGAAATGAAATAAATCCAAAACACTGCGGGCATAAATGGAGTTATATCAAAATCATATAATGCAGTTTGAAATCTGATTGGTTCTGTTAATGTGGTAATTTTGGTTTTACCCAACAATACTAAATAATCCATTTTAACAAAACCACCTAATAAAATTATCATTCCTAAAACAACCATTAATTTTGCGAGTGGGATCGTCTCTATTTTTTTTTCTTGACCAATTTTGAATATTATAAATTCAAAAATTAGATATGTAATAATCGAAATATTTACAAATATCCATAATAAAGTTCCTGAAAGTGGTATTATTTTAGCTGAATAAATAAATTCCGCTAAAAATATTGGATTATTATCTATAATGAATTTGGTAAAATGTAATGTTACAATAAAAATAATTTCTAAAATTGATAGAAAAATACTTACTAAACCAAATATTTTAAGAAATTTATTAACTTTTTCATAATCCATTAGTTTATTCACTTCTCTTCTTGAAATTGTAAGACAAATTTTATATTTCATTAATTTTTTACATATTATTGTTTTTGAAATTTATAAAAATTTTTAATATTATTGTTTTTAATGAAAATCTAAATTAACATAAATCATAAATAATTATTGATTTTTTATTGACGAATCACGAGAAAAATAATCTGGAAATCTCAACTTGTGAACATCGGAATGTAAGACAAGAAGGGGGTCATATAGTTTGCCAAGATTGTGGTCTAATTCTGGAAGAAAAAGCGTTTGGTAAAACAGTACCTCGAACTGAATACTATACTGATTCACAGAGGGATTATGAAAGAAGAATAAGGATGAGTGATTCAAAAGCCCTCCAGGATCCTAAAATAAAAGAAAAATATGAAAGAATTAAAATCCTCGAGAAGTGGTTCCGAGATTATCAGTCAGATTTTTCAGAGCAAAAAAAAACAATTGATTTACTAAAAAGCCATGGAATGGGATTAAATATTGATAATGTAAAATACCAAACAATAAAAGATCGATATCTTAGATTTAACAAATATCATAGACATACTTATCAAAACATGGTTATTATCTTTTTAGCTATTGTTTGGATGGAGATTAAGGATACAACAAATATACGCTTAGAAGAGTTTATTGCAGTCTCACGAGAGTTTGGTCATAAGATTAATAAAAAAATGCTGAATAATGCAATGTTAAAAATAAAAAAAACAGAGCGAATGTTAAAAGAAAAGAAAAATATTAGGGATTTAGAAAAAGAGATTAAATCTCGAATAAAAATTGTATTTCAAAAAGATTTAAATAGCATTCCATTTGAAGCTGTTAAAAAATCTATTTTAACTAAACAAGAATATGTAAAATTAAAGATTGAAATGCAACTTTTAGCAGATAAACTATTAAATAAAGTTTCATATGAACAAATTCAGAATTTAAATTATAAAGCGTTTGCAGCAGGTTTAATTTATTATATTGGACAAACTCTAGATAATAAAAAAATATTTACCCAAAATCTTATCGAGAAATATAGTAAATTCTCAAGTACTACAATTAGAAAAAAATACCATACCTTAAAAGAGATTTTGGGTAAACCTGAAATCTCCAAATTCTAGTTTTATTTGATATTTTGAGTATTTTGTGTATTTATTAACACTTAAAAAGCTTCGGACCTATATAATAAATTATTAGTATATTTGCAATTCAATGAGTTATTCAATAGTTGATCATAAAAAAACAGAAATGACTTATTATACTCAACCGATTGATGCTTTAATAGAATCTTTTAAAACGGATCAAGATCAAGGATTAAATTCTGATGAATTGAATGAAAGGTATCAAAAATCAGGATTTAATGAATTACCTAAAATTAAAAAATCGATTTGGAAGATATATCTTGCTCCTATTTTTAATTTTTTAATCCTAATTCTTATTATAACTGGCGTAACTGTTTCTATTTTAGGTTCTCTAGAGGAAACAGTTTTAATTTTTACCGTTATTATAATTAATTCTGCTACTGTTATTATTCAACAATATAGAGCACAAAAAGCCTTAGAATCTTTAAGACAAATATCTGCATTAAAAGCTAAGGTAATAAGAGATGGGGAACAAAAAGAAATTCCAAACAGAGAATTGGTTCCAGGAGATATTGTCATATTAGAACAAGGTGATAAGATTCCTGCTGATGGTAGAGTCATATATTCTATTAATCTAACAGTAGATGAAGCACCATTAACAGGTGAAAGTGAGCCTGTAGAAAAGAATAATATGATGATAGAAAAAGATAAAGTACCTATTCAAGATCAAGCTAACATGTTATTCATGGGCACATATATTCATACTGGAAGAGCAAAGTCCTTAATTACAGGCACAGGATTAAACACTCAAATTGGTAAAATCTCTGTTACCTTAAATGAAATGGGGAGTATCGAAGATATTCCACTTACAAAGAAATTAAATCGATTAGGATATATTTTAGGAACTCTAGTAATAATAAGTCTAATTATATTAATTATTTATAAACTTAACATTTTACTTATTGAAGATAACTTTACTGAATCAACAGTTATTAATGCTCTTGTTAGGTCTATTTTGAGAGCTACAAATGTTGTACCCTTTAATTTGCCTTTATTATCAACTTTAGTATTAATAACAGGAATATTGGAAATGGCACAAAATGGTGTGATTATCAAAAATTTATCAGCTATAGAATCTCTTGGTCGCGTATCTATCATTTGTTCTGATAAAACAGGAACTATAACAAGAAATGAGATGACTGTGGAAAAATTTTGGATAAATAACGAAGAATATGATGTGAGTGGAACTGGATATGAACCAGACGGTGAGATTTCTAAGAATAATAAAATTTTAGATTTAAATAATAATCCAACTTTCCAAATATTCATCAATTCTATAGTTCTCAATAATAATGCTAAACTTATCTATGAAGATGTTAAAGTAAAGACTAGAGATAGGACAGAAATAGCTGTAAGACGCGCCTTAGGATCACCTACAGAAGCAGCCTTACTTGTATTAGCAGAAAAAGCAAGATATACTATTTATGATCTTAAAAAACAATACGATCTGATTACAGAATTTTCTTTTAATTCTGAATTAAAACGAATGAGTTCAATATATAGATTTAAAGATGAAGGCGATAATATATCTGTATATTCAAAAGGAGCTCCTGAGAGAATAATAAATATATCCTCTCATATAGAAATAAATGGAGAAGTCAAACCATTTAATAATGAAATGAAAGAATTTATTTCTGAAAAAATCAATGCTCGTGCCATAGAGGGATATAGAACCTTAGCCCTTGCTTATAATACTTTAAATGATATTTACTCACCAAATAGAGCTGATATCGAGAATAATTTAATTTTTTTAGGATTTGTATCAATTATGGATCCACCTCGAGTTGGAGTCGAAAAGTCTGTTGAAGAATGTGAGGATGGTAATATAAAAGTTATTATGATAACTGGAGATCATCCCGCTACAGCTAAAACTATTGCTACTCAAATGGGAATTTATAAAGAAGGAAATATCGTAGCAGAAGGTTTTCAAATAAAAGAGCTAAAACCAATTGATTTTGAAAAGGTGTCTGTATTTGCTCGTGTAGAGCCTTCTGATAAAGAAGTTATTGTTGAAAGATATCAATCTGAGAATCATGTTGTGGCAATGACAGGAGACGGAATAAATGATGCTCTTGCGCTAAAATTAGCTAATGCTGGTATAGCAATGGGAATAACTGGGACGGATGTAGCTAAAGAAACAGCTGATATGATAATATCAAATGATGATTTTACCTCAATCGAAAAAGGAGTGAGAATTGGACGTGGAATTTTCTCTAAGATTCGAACTATAATTTACTTTTTTATATGTTTAAACATAATGGAAGCAATTGTATTTTTTGGTTATGAATTTTTACCTACCTTTGAGTTATTTAGTTCAGATTGGCAACATATCTATATTTTTGGCATTGTTCACTCTTTTCCTTCATTAGCATTAGTACTTGATACACATCCTAAAGATATTATGCATGAATCTCCCCGAGATGAAGAAGAACTATTAAATAAAAATATTTGGATTTTATTACTAATACAAGTATTCTTAATGGGATTAGGGCTAATATTAGCAATACAATTAACAATAGGTGGCTTTATTCCTTTAAATGAATGGAATTTAAATCCACATATTAGCTATATATCTACAGATTCAACAACTGAAGAATTATTAGCCCAAAAAGCTAGGACAATGTTTATAACAACTTTATATATAATAGAGACAAACTTTATTTGGTCTATTAGAAGACCAAATAAATCGATTGCGAAGAGCTTAAAAGAGGAATTAAGTTATACAGTTTTAATAGTGTGTCTTTTTACATTAGTATTACATATCCTGCATATTTGTTTTTCTTTTGTAGTGAACTATTATATAAATGATATCAGTGGTTTAAATTTTCAAATAAATTTCATGTTTCTCAGTGGTACTGACTGGTTAATATGCATCCTGCTTGCTTTACCAGGTATACTAGGAATTGAATTAGTAAAATATTTTGCTAGAGTCCGAAAAATAAGATTTTAGCTATATTTCAATAATTACAGAAGAAATTATATTTTTTGTGAAATTAGAAATATCATACAAAAACTTAAATTAAGTAGAAAAAAACTAAAGTGAAAAAACATGTCTAAAGATTTCAATAACAATTCGGAAGAAAATAAAGAAATCGTCATGAAATATGGAGGGATAACCGTTATAGCTTCAATTCTAGTAATTTTTATCATTTTGGCTGTTTTTAATATCAATTTTGGACAATGGCTTGCAGATTCTATTATGTGGTTTTATAGGAATTATGGAGTTATTGGAATTTATATAGGAGTTTTTCTTATTAGTATTTTTGGAAATTTCACAGTAATTTTTCCAGTTCCTTATGTAATTGCACTTATTGTAATTTCTGCTGTTTTAGGTACTGTGAATCCTATAATGCTTGGTTTATTTGGGGCACTTGGAGCGAGTATCGGAGAAGTATCAGCATGGTTGATTGGTCGAGGATCTCAAAAAATAATAGGTGATAGCGATAGAATTGAACACATGAAGAAATATATAGAATTAGGTTGGGCTCCTGTTATAATTTTTATATTTGCGGCAACTCCACTTCCTGATGACGCTTTTCTAATCGTTCTGGGAATTGCAGAGTATAGTATCATAAAAACCCTCATATTTACATTTATCGGCAAGTTTGTTCTTTGCTTTTTATGTAGTGCCCTCCCAATATGGTTTGCAGATACCACTTTTGGCAATTTTTTATTTAATTTATTTGGAATCAATCTTGAGGCTGCGCGAACTGGAGTGATTCCCCCTAATTCTCCAATTGATATTTTAGGTAGTTCATTAGTATGGGCAGCAACTATAATCATCATGTTTCTATTAGTTTATATCGATTGGGGAAAAATTTTTAAAAAGTTAAAGAAGAAAAAAGATTTGAACAAAAGAAATAAAGAAATTTAAAATAAATAACGGATAATCAGATATTCAATTATATTTTTTCTAAAATTATCTAATGAAAAAGTAATAAGTTAAAAATTATGATTATTATAGTTAATATTATTATATTGAGACAATTTAGATTTTAAATCTCTTTAATCAATTTTAAAAATTATAGAAGACTCCTTATGATAGCTCCAGAAGAGAATTTTTATAATCTTGCTCTAGAGCAAATTTACCAAAACCTTAAAACTGATCCTAATAAAGGATTAACTGAGCAAGAAGCCAAAGAACGTTTAGAACAATACGGGTTAAATGAGGTTCCAAAAGTATCGAAAGGATTTATTAAAATATATTTAGCACCTTTATTTAATTGGTTAATTGTGATATATCTAATAGGGGCGCTAATCCTGTTTTTAGCAGCTATTTTTGGTGGAGGAGGGAATTTAATATTCATCCTATTAACTTTATTTATTGTCTTACTTAACTGTGTAGTCGCTGTCATTCAACAATATAGAGCAACTAAAAAATTAAAAGCATTAAGAGAATTATCAGCCCCCACTTCCATGTTAATCAGAGAAGGACAAAAAAAAGAAATTCCTACTAAAGAAATTGTAATAGGAGATCTATTAGTCTTAAATCAAGGAGACAAAATACCTGCTGATGCGAGAATTATTGAATCTAACAACTTAGTAGTCAATGAAGCTTCATTAACGGGAGAAAGTGAACCTGTGAGAAAAAATGAAACAGGAGAACCTTTAGATAAAAAAGATATTGCTATTGGGCAACGTAGCAATATGGTGTTCTATGGTACTTACATAACAACAGGAAATGGAAAATCAATTATTGTAAAAACAGGAGGAGAAACTGAAATTGGAAAGATATCACATGGCTTAGAGGAAGCAGGAACTAGTGAAATTCCTATTAGAAAAAAAATGAATAATTTTGGAAAATGGTTAGGTTTAATAATTTTTGGCTTCTGGTTTCTTATATTACTAATTCTCTGGGTTGTAAGAGGAGAAGCCAATATCGTCCAAAGTTTGAATTCTGCACTCGATCTTATGCCAATCAATTTACCACTGCTCACAATTATTGTCTTGATTACGGGAGTAGTAGCTATGGCACATCATGGCGTTATAATTAGAAATTTAGCATCAGTTGATAGTTTAGGAAGAGTAAGTATAGTATGTTCAGATAAAACAGGTACTTTAACGAAAAATCAAATGAGCATTCAACACGTTTGGACAAATGGTTCTATTTTTAGAGTTACGGGCAGTGGTTATTCTCCTGAAGGGGAAATCATTTTGATGGATGATCTTAAAAATCCTGTCTATGTAAAGCATATTGATGATTATCCTCATCTTAAATTGTTACTCACCTCAGGATTTTTAAATAATAATTCAGCATTAGTAAAAAATGAGATTCAACTCTCTGGTAAAGCAATTCCTAAATGGGATGTTATAGGTTCACCAACAGAAGGAGCTTTAATGGTTTTATTTCAAAAAGGAATGGGAGATTATGTATTAGATGATTATAAATCTGTAAAAGAATATCCTTTTGATTCGTCAGTGAAAAGGATGACAAAAGTCTATGAAAGGGATCTCTCTTACTTTTCATTTACAAAAGGGGCAAGTGAAATTTTAATCCCTTTATGTTCAAAAATAATATATAACGATGTTGAAATTGATTTCAGCGAAGAAATTAAAGCAAAAGTTACTGAAATTGTAAATCTTTATGCTAATCAAGGATATAGAATATTGAGTTTATGTTATAAACAAATGGAATTCAAACCACCCAAAGGGGAGGAAGGAAGAGAAGTTTGTGAATCAAACTTAATTTTTATTGGTTTTGTAACAATATTAGATCCCCCAAGAGAAGGAGTTAAAGAATCGGTAGATCAATGTCACGAAGCGGGAGTAGATGTCATAATGATTACTGGTGATTCTCCTTTAACAGCTCGAGCAATCGCAAACCAGATTGGGATAGTATCAACTGAGAATGATCTAGCAATAGAAGGAAAAGATATTCAAAATTTCAAATCATTTGATGAATTTAAAAATATTAAAGTATTTGCTCGAGTTTCTCCAGAACATAAGGAAGATATAGTTGAGAAATATCAAGAACAAAAAAAAGTAGTTGCTATGACAGGCGATGGGGTTAATGACGCTTTAGCGTTAAATATGGCAGATGCAGGGATCGCTATGGGAATCATGGGAACTGATGTAGCTAAAGAAGCCTCTGACATGGTAATCTCAGATGATTCATTTAACTCAATTGTAACCGGTATTCGTCATGGAAGGGGTATATTTGCAAGAATCCGAGCAGTGGTATTTTTTTATATTTGTATCAATGTATTTGAGGGGATAGTTCAATTTATTTTAGCAATCATTTTAGATTTACCTTATTTTTTAGATGAGGCATTTTATTTACAATGGGTCTTCTTAGGATTAACTCTACATGTATTTCCTGGCTTAATCCTTACTTTTGATACTACACCTAGCGAAGTTATGGAGGAGAAACCTCGTGATTCAGAAGAAATCCTATCTCGAAATATTATTTATCTTCTGTTCGTATTTGGAATATTACTTGCAATAAGCATGGTGATCGTTTATTTTATAAATATGACTGGAGTATATCCTGTTTTTAATGAAAATTGGAATTTTGGTAGCTTAAATAAAGCTTATCTCTACTCATTAGAAAATGTTGACCTAAATCCATATAATGTTGAATTAATAGAAGCAAAAGCTCTTACTATGCTAATGGTTACCATATTTTTTTGTGAATCATTTCTCGTATTTCAAATCAGGCGACCCAACAAATCTCTAATTAGAAGTTTGATAGAAGATAGCAATAAACGTATGTACTTGATAATTGGAATTCTCTTTGCAGTTTTTATAATGTTAATGTATATTCCCGGTTTTCAAGTGGGATTAGCATCTGCTGGATTAAATTTTATGTTTATGTTTCTAACAGGTTTAGATTGGTTAGTATGCTTTTTGATTTCACTAATCTGCATTGTTTCATTCGAGATTGTTAAATATATAGCACGTAGATATGGTATTACGTTTTAATTAAAAATTTTATCTCACTTATTTTATTAACTAATAGCTAAATTAATTTTTTATAGAAAAACCGATTTTTTTCTTTTATGTTAAAGGGAAATAAAGTAACACTTGGACCTGTTAAGAGAGAATATATTGACGATTATTTAAGATGGATGAATAACCCGGAAGTTACTCAATATCTAAAAATTTATAGTCCACTAACAAGAGAAATGGAAGAAGATTGGTATAATAGTCTGAAAAATCGTGATGATTTTTTTCTTTTTGCAATATTATTGGCTAACCAAGATGAACCCGAGACGCTCCTTGGCAACTGTTCTATAGGTGTGGATTGGAAAAATCGTGTTGGGACTTGTGGGATTGTAATTGGAGAAAAGATATACCAGGGTAAGGGATATGGAACTGAAGCAATGGAATTACTTGTTAATTATGGATTTATTACTTTAAATCTCAATAGAATACAACTAGAAACTTTTAGTTTCAATAAACGTGCCTTAAAATCATATCAAAAAGTTGGATTTAAAGAGGAGGGAATTCGACAGCAAGCTATATATGTGAACGGTAAGTATCACGATGCTATTATGATGGGAATCTTGAAAAATGAATGGCAGAAAATATAATCTAAACTATATATATTATAATTGATAATATCTCATTTTCTGTTTTCACATTATCTACTTTTCTAATTCTATAAAGTAAGGGATTATTTTATCTTTAAAAATTTCATATACCTTATTTACATCAGGGCCTCGATTCATAAAAGAGAAATGTATTACTCCAGCACTCCTAAATTCTTCTATTTTTGCAATAACGTCTTCCGTGGTTCCAACACAATTCATATCTTCAATAATTGACTCTGGAAGAAGATCTACACTCCCAATTAATTCTGCAGCACCTTCACTGTCCATGAGAAAATTATGTATTGTTAATTCCTCGGGCAGATTCAAATTTGGATATGCTTGGTTTGTTTTCATGGGATTAACTAAATATGATGCTCTAAAAAATTCACACCTTTTTACCGCCTTTTGAGGATCTTCATCA
Source organism: Promethearchaeota archaeon (assembly GCA_048940925.1). Taxonomy (GTDB): domain Archaea; phylum Asgardarchaeota; class Lokiarchaeia; order Sigyniarchaeales; family SOKP01; genus Loki-b32. The sequence goes on from JBHLOC010000007.1 coordinate 37,591, forward strand.
TCTATTGCTACAAAACAGTTTAAAACATAATCAATTTCTTTAGGATCCCTTCCAATTTTTTTAGCTCCTGCTTTAACTTCATTACAATTGTCTTTATAAGTTTTTGGTGTTTCAACAATCGGATACCATCCATCACCTAATTCTCCGGTCAAGAATCGTGTTTTGGTACTATTGGCAGCCACATATATAGGAGGTGTTTTTTGAATTGGTTTTATTTGAATATAAGCATTTTTCATTTTACCCCAAAACTCACTGTTCGCATTAACTGTTCTTTTTATCCAAAATTTCCTTAAAAGTTCTATATATTCCCGTAACTTGGTAATAGATCTTTTTCTGGTAAGACCATATATATCAACATTCATTGCTTCTCCTGCTCCAATCCCAATCATAGCTCTCCCATTAGAGATTACATCTAAGGATGCCACTTTATGAGCCATGAGTGCGGGGTGAAATCTATGACAATCTGATACTCCAGTACACAACTTAATTTTACTAGTTTCCATTGATAGAGCTGTTAAGAAAACAAAAGCATCGAAACACCTACCTGGACCCGGAGGCAACATTGTCGTATGGTCTGCATAAAAAACTGTATCAAATCCACATGCTTCAGATCTTTTTACCCCCTCAATCATATACTCCAAACGGGGTGTAGGAACTGGAATTGAAAATGAAAATTTCATATTATTAATTTTATTTTAAGATATTTAATTATTGTTCACAACAAATTAATTTTTAAGATACTTTACATTAAATTCTATATAAAATACTTAATGGTGTAATTTTATGAGTAAATCAAAAGTTGCTATTGTAAAGTATGAGAAACCTCTTGAATCAGTTAGGAAGTTAGTTGATTTAGTAAATTTATTCGATGATATCCCCAAAGATGCAAAAGTATTCATTAAGCCCAATATAGTTTATTGGAATAGATTTTCCAACTTTCCAAAATGGGGAGTAATTACAACATCTCGCGTTATAGAAGATATTGTTGTTCTGCTTAAAGAACGAGGAATAGCCAATATTTCAATTGGAGAAGGGATTGTAACGGGAGGTCCAAAGGATACAGATACCGCAGCTGATGCATTTGAGAAACTTGGATATAATCTTCTTAAAGAGCGATATGGCGTAAAACCAATTAACACATTTTCGCGTCCATTTGAGAAGATAGATTTAAATACTGGTTTTAATGTCAATTTTAGTACTGATGCGCTAGCCGCTGATGTTGTTATAAGTGTACCTGTATTAAAAACACATGCTCAAGCTGTTGTATCTTTAGGAATTAAGAATTTAAAGGGATTAATCAATATAGCTTCTCGTAAAAAATTTCATAGTGCTGATCCTGTTAAAGACTTGCACCATAACGTAGCTCAATTACCTAACAAATTAAAAAAGGTACTAACAATCATTGACGGAATTTATACCCTCGAAAGAGGGCCTGCCATTGATGGGAAACCTCATAGGAAGAACATTTTGGTTGCATCAAAGGATATTTTTTCTGCAGATATGATTGGTACTAAATTATTAGGCATAGAAACTACTAATGTACCTCATTTAGTTCAAGCTGCTAAAGATAGAAATAGACCTTTAGATTTATCAGACGTTGAAGTTGTAGGTGAAAATTTAGAAGATTTAGCTTCACATCATGAATGGGATTTCATTTATAATGATAGCGGGGATCTTCCACTTCCTTTAATGAGAATAGGCGTAAAAGGATTAAAATATCATAAATATGATAGCACATTGTGTACATCTTGCTCAGGAATTAATGGAGCCTTGTTAATGATTATCAAAGGTGCCTGGCAATCGAGGAAGGGTAAACCATTTGATAATGTTGAATTTCTAAACGGCAAACTTCAGGAACCAACTCCTGGTATGAACAAAACCATTCTAATTGGTCAATGTCAATATAATAAAAATAAAGATCATCCAGATATCAAAGAAATGATTCCAATCAAAGGGTGCCCTCCTTCGATGGAAGATGTTAGACAAGCATTTAGCCAAATCGGTATTGAACTTCCATCAGCAATGGTTCAAAATATGGACAAAGGTGTGGGATTTCTTATGGCAAAGTATAAGGGAAGACCAGAATTTGAAGAGGCTTTTTTCCAAATAACATAAATATTTCCTTTTAAATATCTTTTTTCTTTAGTTTAAGATACAATAAAGTCAATGCGTTAAATATAGAGAAATCATTATATTGCCTAGGATATTTTACTTTTAATTCAACTTTTTAAAGTTGATCACAATCAAAGATTATTCAGATTGGAAAATTAATTTAGATTTTGAAAATGAGAAATTATAGAGTGGTCAAAAGACCGCTTAGCAACCTATAAGTACCCTCATCAAGTAGAAATCATAAATATACTACTGAGCACTGCTTTGAGCAAAATTTTTAGAAGAAAACTAAGAGAAAGAGCCATAGAGAAGCAATAAAAAGAAAATCTCTAACTCCATTATGGCATATAGGTAAAAGTAATAAAATGAATTCTTTTTTTTTTTAATTAGTTTAAAAATATTGAATTGGTTGGTGAATAGATATATTGATCTTACTAATTATATTCGAATCGACTATTTCAGTCAACCCTGTAACACCATTTTTAGTGAAACCTTTAATTAAAACAGAACTTAATCTTTATCAACCTATTTCATAATTTGAACAATATCTAATAATCACTTAAATCCTTGACAAAATTCATTTACATTTTTAGGTAATACGCTATGATTGTATCCTCCTTCTAATAAAGCATATCGTCTTCCCTTACACAATTTTTCTGAATATTTCTTCATTAATCTACCTAATTCATAATAATCTTCAGGATATAATAAATTGCCCCAATCTTCAATTCCTTGGTCGAATCCTGCGCTTGCGACAAAAATATCAATATCATGCAAATCTTGCATATATGTTTCTACTTCTTTGATATAATTAATATGACTATTTGAACTAGGATTAAGAATTTTTACTCTAAAATCATCATCTCTATTTGTTAAGATATTTATATTACCATCACCTGTATGAAGGTCAAAGTCTAGTACAAAAGCAGAATTAATTTTACTTTCTGAATACAATTTCAAAAGACTTATACTAACATTATTAAAAAAACAAAAACCCCAACAAGAATCTGCTGATGCATGATGACCAGGAGGTCTTATAACAGCAAAGGAATGATTGCCATTATAACCTTCTTGTGCGGCTAAAATCGCTCCACCTGCTGCTAATGACGCTAATTCAAATAATAATCCATTTCTCTTTATATTTTGAAAATGTCTTTTAGTATGAGCCCTTAAAATATCTTCTTCAACTGCAGGAGTAGGTGTTATTATTTCATATTCTTTTTTACGCGATAAAATATCAATAATTCCTTCCAATCGTCCTGGAGAAGCAGCAGGATCGCCAGCATATGCAGAGTTAAAATAACTTTCATGAAATACTATTTTCATATTTTTTCTGACTCTTTTTATTTTGATTTCGAATTACATTTAGAATTGTATAAAAGGAATATGAATATTATTGTTTTCTTTATTTCATAAAGATGCCTAAAAACCAGGATGAATTAAATAGTTATACAGGAAATGAAAGATTGAATATTATTTTTATAAAATTTCAGAACTGATAATATAAAAAAAATAGATATTATAATTTAACTTTAACTTTTTCCATATTTTTTGAATATTATGATCCCAAGAAAGATGATAAAAACGCTTATTATTGATAATATTGTCAGATTAATCCATAATGTTAATTCTGTTAATGGAACTCCTTCAAGAAAAATCAAATTCAATGCATCGGTAACATAATAGCTTGGTAGAATATATGCAATCATTCTTGTGGCATCATTTAAAGGAACAAAAGTACCAAAAAACATCTGTGGAAGTATAAAGATAAATGATAACGCAGTAGCAGTTCCCGCACTTTTCGCAATAGTACTACATATAAGACCAAATCCAACTGAGCATACAGAGAGAACTATTACAAAAATAAATGCAATTAAGAACCCCACAGCGTTTCCTTCAGGTCTAAAACCAATAAGAACTGAACAAACTGCCACGATTACTACCTGTATGATAGAAAGTATTGTGTTTGAAATAATATGACTTCCCATAAACTCTCCAGAGGTAGTAGGAGTAACATTTATTCTCTTCAATAGTCCTTGTTCGCGATCATCCGTAAAAGACTGAGCTACCATCATTGTTATAAATATACATGCGTATGCGAATAAACCTGGTGCCATATAATCAAATTGGTTTTTTCCTGGTACTCCGGAAGGGATCGTTCCAAAAGCTAATCCAAAAACTAATGTAAGCATAGCAGGAAACAGTATCATCATAAATAAATATGCTGGTTCTCTTATTACCTTTTTTAATTCCATTTTCACTAAAGATAATATAATTTTCAGGTTCACTTTTAAATCCCCTCCAATATTCTCCTACCTGTTATTTTCAAAAAGACTTCTTCTAAATTTTTAGAATCGTGCTTCTCCATTAATCTTTTAGGTGTATCAAGAGCGATTAGTTCACCGTAATCTATAATGCCAACTCTGTCAGAAAGTGCTTCAGCTTCTTCAATATAATGGGTAGTTAAAATTATGGTTTTATTTTGATTTTTAAGAGATCCAATAAATTCCCAAACCTTTCTACGAGCTCTTGGATCCATCCCTACGGTTGGTTCATCAAGAAATACAATTTTTGGATCGTGAATTAAAGCAGTAAGAACATTTAATTTACGAATCATACCTCCACTATATCCTTTAACTTTTCTTTTAATTTCATCTTCAAAATCTAATAATTCTAAGAGATATTCTTTTCTCTCTTTTATTCTGGTTTTTGACATTCCATTTAAACTACCAAATAATTCTAAATTTTCATCACCGGTGAGGAATTTATAAAGGGCGGCTTCTTGGGGGCAAACGCCTATTAATTCTTTAATAGAATTAAGATTTTTTTTTACATCATATCCGCCTATTATAGCGGTTCCCTTCGTTGGTTTTATTAAACCATTAAGTATGTTTATTGTAGTTGTCTTACCTGCACCATTAGGACCTAAAAGGCTGAATAATTCACCACTCTCAATTTCCAAATTCAAGTTATTAACTGCTATTACCCCATTATATCTCTTTACTAAATTTTTAACTTTTATACCATATCCCGCATTGGGGTCAACGACATCTTCAGGTACTATTGATAAATATCGGTAATTTTTTCTTATTGACAATTTCTTAACACCTCTTTTATTTACTTTTTTAAATTATATTTTAATTCTTAGTTAATTAGTAAAACTCAAGGTTTGAGTTTAATTTGTCTAGATAATTAATAAAACTAATGCTAAGTGCTTAGTTGATATATTAGAACAAAAATGCACTTATTTTGGGCGATTTTTCACCCTATAAGGTGAAAGATTGTACCTCCCAAACATATAAATTATAAGAAAAACCTCTTGAAATATCGGTTTAAATGGATTTGTAATAATTTATATTTAAATAACTTTTAGGAAAAAGGTTCTGATTTTTATTATTGCCAGATTAAATTAAAGAATAATTTTTCAACTTTTAGAATCTTAAAGAGAGGAAGATTTAATCTCACGTACTTTATCATCTAAATATTCATTAATCCATGTTGAATACATTTTACCCTCTATCAGTATAGTTACATCTACAGATTCAAAATTTTGTTCCATTAAATCAGTTTCTATATCTTGAAGTTCTTTCATTGACTGAGTCCATACAAAAATTATAATTAGCTTGGGTAAATTACTAAAAGTCCATGTAAATACAATCTTTTGGCCATATTTTTGACGCAAATCTCTTAAAAGAACATTTTCATCAGTTTCCATATCGCGTTTAATATTAAGTATAATAAAGGAACAAATATCTGAAGTTTTGTCGGGATACCAATCCACTGTGAAAAGAATTGAATATTGTTCAATTAAATCTTCTAAGTGCCTTCTAATTGTCTTAGAAGAATATCCTAACTCTCTTGCTATTTCAGAAATCGGTTTACGAGAGTTAGCTTTTAGAGAGTAAATAATTAGATAATCTAATTGAGATAATATAGATTTTTTGGTTCCCTTCAATAAATTTGCTGGCGAATTTTTATCCAGTCCTATTGTGAGTGTATCAATTTCACCTTTTTCTCTCACAAAGGAGACAAGAGAATCTAATCCTGCAAAACTTCTGATATACGAATGAATATATATTAAATTGCCACTTGCTTGAGTGACATTATAAATGCTATCATGTTTTCCCAGCCTGTCCATTAAATTTTTCTTATCTTTTACTTTTGTTCTACCAAACATCAACACATTAATAGTTTCAGGAAAATAGGAAAAACCTAAACGTGTTTTAAAATTCTGAATAATTCCTAAATCTACCAGTGATTTTACACGTTTATGAACGGAATTGACACTCATATTAAATTTATCTGCAAGATCTGTATAAGAGGTGCGAGAATTTGCCATTAACATCAATGATATGGCCAAATCAATTTCATCCATAAGATAGTAATCTTTAGTTTAAATTTAAAATTTATGTCAAAAAATGGTGTAAATTTAAGTAGAGCATCCTACAATCGCTTACTTAGTATCTCGATCATATCTTTAGTCATAGAAGAAAGATCATAGGAAGGATCCCATCCCCACTCTTCGCGTGCTAATGAATCATCTATTGTTTTAGGCCATGAATCAGCTATCTCTTGGCGAAAATCAGGTTTATACTCAATTTCAAATTCTGGAATATATTTTTTAATTTCATATGCTAATTCACCAGCAGAAAAACTTATACCAGTTACGTTATAGACACGATGGTTTAATTTTGAATTATCTGCTTCTAAAAGATCAATCATACTTTTTAAGCAATCAGGCATATACATCATAGGTAAGATTGTATCTTTTTTAAGGAAACAAGTATACTTTTTATTTTTAATTGCTTCATAAAATATCTCTACAGCATAATCAGTAGTACCTCCTCCAGGTAGGGCTTCACTGCTTATAATCCCTGGTAATCGCATTGATCGAACGTCTAGTTCATATTTTTTATAATAGTATTCTGCTAGAAGTTCTCCTGAAACCTTAGTTATTCCATACATAGTAGTTGGTTGCAAAATAGTTAATTGGGGGGTATTATCTCTTGGAGTCGTAGGACCAAAAGCAGCTATAGAACTCGGCCAAATTATATTCTTAACATTATAATTTCTGCTGGCTTCAAGAACATTGATTAGTCCATTCATATTTATATCCCATGCAGTTTGAGGTATCTTTTCTCCAGTTGCGGAAAGAATTGAAGCCATATGAAAAACTGTATCAATTTCATACTCATATAAAACTCGTGAAAGATGTTTTTTATCCAAAACATCTAGATAAATAACTGGTCCAGACTTTTTGATCATCTCTGGAAGTGGAGTTCGCCTTCCAGTAGCTATGACATTATCATTTCCGTATTGTTCTCTCAAAGTGGGAACTAATTCACTTCCTATTTGTCCAGCAGCACCTATAACAATAATTTTTCTCATTTTTTATGTCCACTAACTTCGGAAATTTTTGTATGAATCATAATTTAGTCAATAAAAAAAGCTTTTGCGTATTTTTTCCCATTTATTTCCCTTTAATATAATAGGTAAAACTAAAATATATGACAGAATACCTTTAAATTATTGAATTTTTCAATTGATCAAATAACGTAAAGGTGTTAAAATGAAGAGAGATCCTGTTGCTTTTCTTAAGGAGGAAATGACTGAATTAAGAAACAATAATTTAGAATGGATTATAAGATATCTTGAAAAAAGTTCCAAACCTCATTCTATGGTTGACGGAAAGGAAGTCCTAATGCTTAATACCAACAATTATCTTGGTTTAGCAACACACCCAAAAGTAATCCAAGCATCTATAGAGGCTACTAAAAAATATGGTGCCGGTGCTGGTGCTGTGCCAGTTATAGCCGGCTCTTTTGATTTAACAAAGCAATTCGAAGAAAAATTTGCACAATTTAAAGAAGTTGAAGCCTCATTATTATGTCAAACTGGATTTGCTGTTAATTCAGGTCTGATTCCGATGCTAGTTGGGAAACCAGATATCGTTGTCTCAGATGAATTAAACCATGGATCAATTATAGATGGTGTTAGATTATCAGGTGCTAAAAGAATTATTTATAAACATTGTGATATTGGAGACTTAGAAAGACAATTAAAGGAAGCAGAAAAAGGAGGTGCAAGAAGAATTTGTATTATTACTGATGGTGTTTTCAGCATGGATGGTGATATAACACCGCTAGATGATATCGCCAGAGTTGCTGAAGATTTTGGAGCTATGATTTTCGTTGATGATTGTCATGGTGAAGGAGTCCTTGGAGAAGGGCGAGGCATTGTTTCACATTTTAATTTGCAAGGAAAGGTTCATGTAGAGGGTGGATCAATGAGTAAAGGTTTTGGTGTTTTTGGAGGAACTGTTGCCGGTTCAAAGGATTTAATTGAATTTTGTGCGAACAAAAGTCGGACATATCTTCTGAGTACTGCACATCCTCCTGGTGTTGTAGCAGCTAATAAAGCGTCTATTGAGGTAGTTGAAAGTGAACCTGAACATGTGCAAAAAGTCTGGGAACATACAAATTACTTCAAAAAAGAAGTTCAAAATATGGGATATAATACAGGAAACTCACAAACTCCAATTATTCCCTTAATAATAGGTGACCCTGGTAAGGCTCAAGAACTTGCTCGAATTTTATTTGAGGAAGAGTCAATCTATGGAACACCTATAGTTTTTCCTATGGTAGCAAAAGAATTATCTCGAATCCGAGTCCAAATGAACGCATTACTCACTAAGGAAGACTTAAATATGGCTTTAAGGGCTATAGAAAAAGTAGGCAAAAAGTTAGATATTATTTAATTTTTCTTTATTTTTTTTTTACGTTTATATTTGTAATTTCTGCTTAATTTTTTACCATCTTATTAAATATTATATAAAGATTCCACTTGCAAATTTACAAAAAAGTAAGAATTATATAATATTTCAATTAATTGAAATTTGATTTTTTTTTTCAGAATAAGAAATTCCAATAAAAAATATAAATAAAAAGAAGTAAAAAAATGACTGAAATTAAAAAAATTACTAAAATATCAATCTTAGTATACGGTATCGTTTGTTTAGTATTTGCTATATATCTCATATTTTTTCTTGACATTTTCCTTGCCGTAGTTGATATGCCTGAGTGGCAAAATCCCTATCACCCAAGAATGTTTGGTGGAGCAATGTTAGTGGTGGTACTTTTCGCATTATTAGTATTTTTCAAAAAGGATTGGGAAAGGGAAAAGATTAAACTGGGATATGAGCTTTTGTATTTCTGGTTAATAATTAATATAATCATGGAAAGTTCACTGCTTGCCATATATGTTTCAGAACTCTCTCTTGGAGCTCTTTTTGAGAATATCTTAGATATTATCATAATGGCCATACTTTTAGTTCTGGGTGTTTACGCTTATATTAAACAGAGAGAATAAAGATAATGTTAAAATTATTCTTAATTAATCTTTATTTATTTTAAAATAATCTTAAAACTTATTGAAGTTATAAAGGTTTACATAATATTGCTTTAACTCTCAAATTTTTAAAGTTACTGGTTGGTGCGGGTTTTATTAGACAAACTGTATCTGCACCTCTTCCTGTACCTCCTACAGCAATTATATCTCTCTCGAGGTCAGGAATCAATCCTGCATCACAAATAGTAGAGGAAATTTCGATACATACTTTAATGCCTTGAGAAAATTGCCACCCTAACAGTTTCGCTAACAAATCTACAAATATCCATGCTTCTTTTTGTATTCTTAATCCCCTTTCAATCCCACTCATGGCATGAGTGCCAATATGAAATTTTAATCCCTTTTTCTTTAGATTTTCAAGTTTTTCTGTAGGAAATTCTTGTCTAACAGTAGTATTGACAAAATAATAAGCATGGGTTACGACCATTATATTGTAAATTTCTGTATCGAATATCTCTGATGCTTTTTCAGCAGTTGTGCCAGTTGTGCTTGCAATTACAATATCTTTTATATTAAACTGATCAGCATATTTTTTTGCAATTTCAAGAGCTTTTTCTGTATTATGCGCTCCTGGTTTTTCGAAATAGACAACTTCAATATTTAAATCTGCCATATCACATCAAAATTTTTTCTTTTTATATTTAGATTTTTTTTTCTTTTAGGATAGATTATGATTCTAATTAAATGAATATTTTTGAAGTTGAAGTTCTTCTAAAAAAGATTTGATAGAAATTTTTTTTTATTCTTTAATTTCACTAATATTTTCTTCCAAAACCTCATTAACTAAATTTTCTATTCTGAGCCAATCAATTGGAAAGATCCAATCACTGTCTTCTGGACAATACTGGGTTAAAACTATAGTTATCACTTGATTTGCAGGATCAATATTAAAGAATGTATTAAACGCTCCACCCCAATTATAATTTCCAATTCCACTTCGCGACATGTTATCTGCTATTTTTACCATTACACCCAATCCAAACCCATATCCTTCGCTTCTCTTTATTGCTTCGGGATCTTCGTATTTAATAAACTGCATATCCAGAAAATTAATATTATTTGGTAATTGATTAGAAGTCATCATCTTAATAGTATTCTTCGATACAATTTGTTTATTTTTATATCTTCCTCCATTTAGCATCATTATACAGAATTTCATGTAATCTTCTAATGTGGATACTAATCCACCTCCACCTGATAAGTACTTGATCCTATGTTTGAATCCCTCATAAATTGAACCTTCTACTTCAATTAATTTGTCTTCTTTATTTTTTGTATATACTTTTGTTAGTCTTTCCCATTTTTCGTGAGGAACATAGAAATCAGTATCATTCATACCTAGTTTATCAAAAATGTGTCTTTTAAGAAAAACATCCAATTTATTTCTTGAAAGAATTTCAATTAGATAACCCAAGATTTCATGACTAAATGCATACCACCAATGTGTTCCTGGTACGAAAGCAAGGGGGAGAATCGCTAAACGTTTACTAAACTCATCTAATGGGGGCATTATGGGAAACATTTCTAATTTTGTTTTTAATCTATTTTCACCAGTAAAGCCAAATTCTTCTCCATATAGCTTGTCAACAGGGATTTCATTAGGATAATCACCATAACTAAGTCCAGATGTATGAGTAAAAAGCTGTCTAATAGTTATAGGATTCTTAGTTTTTTCAAGGACAACTTTACCTGTTTTATAATCATAAGATTTCAATACTTTAAGATCTTTAAACTCAGGAAGATGATTCTGAAGTGGATCATCTAAATCATATTTTCCCTGTTCATAAAGAATTAAAGCAGCTAAACAAGTAATCGGTTTAGTCATCGAATATATTCGGAAGATATCATCAAATGCAATAGGGATCTGATTCTCTTTATCTTTCCAGCCAAATTTATTACAATATACTATTTTGTTTTGATGATAAATTGCGCAAAGAACGCAACCAGTTATATTATCATCTATATATCTCTGAAATTCATCTGATATTTTTTTAAAAGCTACAGGATTGACTTTTTTTATTTTCATTTAAAGGAAGTAAGTAATTCTGATTTATATTACTTTATCAAAATTCGTAGATAAAATCTGCCAATAGAATGAACTTTTTTGAAGTCAATGTCATTCTAAATAAGTATTGATATAGTTTTTAATAGATTAAAATTTTAATACATATAATTATTATCTTATTAAAATTTTTTATTAAGGGATATTAAATGAGTGAAGAACAAGAGAAAAATTTGAAAAAAAAGGTAATCTTTGGACTTTCAGCGTTCCCAGATCAGCTAACGTATCAAGCTTTTACTATATATGTTTTTACTTTTTATTTTGCTGTGGTTGGGCTTTCTATGCTTGATATGTGGATTGGATTTATTATATGGGGATTTTGGAATATGATTAATGACCCTCTCTTAGGAACATTAAGCGAAAGAACTAAGCAGAAAGGCAGACTTGGAAAGAGGAAATTTTATTTGATAATTTCTTTTGTTCCTTTATCTTTAATGATGATATTTCTGTTTACTACTCCGACCAGCTTCAAGTTCATTTATTTTCTTATTATAATTTTTACTTTTGAATTCTTTTACACTATGTTTTCAGTAAATAATAATGCTGTGTTCCCCGAAATGTTTCCAACCGAAAATGAAAGGGCTACAACGAATATTTTTATAAAGATATTTACTATGATTGCAGTGATCTTAGCATCAATAATTCCAACATTTATTGTTGATCCATTGGTACCGACTTCTTATCCTCCCGATCCAGCAGAAGCAACAAACATACAATCAATGTACATTACAGCGGGAATTGTTCTCTGCATTATTGTTGCTTTAATGGCATTTTTATTTATCTTTTTTGCGGTGGAAGAAAAGAGTGAGGATGTTTCTGATTTTGAAAAAAGACCTGGTTTTTTCGAATCTCTAAAAATTACATTTTCAAATAGAACCTTTGTAAAATTTACTATAGGAAATATGCTTATTTGGTATTGTTTTAATTTACTATTAACTACATTTCCACTATATGCTGTGTTCGTTCTTGGAAGAACAACAGGTTCATTACTAATTGGAATAACATTGATGCTTGCACTTGTTTCTGCTGCGATATTTGTGCCGATCCAAACTAAAATAAGGTCAAAAGTAGGTACACGTAATGGATTGATGATTGGGTTAGGAATTTGGATTATTACATTGTTTCCTTTAACTCTATTATCTAATAATGACATAAGTAGAACAATGTCATTTCTGATATTTGCTAGTTTAGGATTTGGGATATCCTCTGCATTGTTTTATATCGATCTAATCCATGGAGATGTAATTGATCAAGATGCGCTTAATTTTGGAGTAAAAAGAGCTGCTAGTTATTATGGAGTTAATGCATTTATTCATAGATTTTCCATCATAATTGCTATAACAACAATCGCTTTTATATTTTCAGGAACTGGTTGGAGTGAATATGTACCTGTTACTGCAAATCCTGCTTTAACAGTTCTTGGTTTAAAATTACTAATGTTTCTTTTTCCATCAATAGCACTTATCGGCTCTATTATATGTTTCAAACTATATGAATTACATGGTGAGAAGCTTAAAAACATGAGAGCTGAATTAGAAAAACATCCAGAATTAAAGCCACAATAAACTAATTTTTCCTTTTTTATTTTACTCTATTAGAAATAGAAAAATCTTGAATAATAATGAGTGATATTTTGTCTGATTTTGAAAAGAATACATTATATGTTAATTTATTTTTTAGTTGAAAGTACTATTGTTAGGTATAATCAGAAAAAGATTTTTCAAATTTTATTATAAGCTAGATCTAAATTCTTAAATAATTCTACGATAAAATAAAATTAATTAATAAATGATTTTGTTCTATACTAAAAAAAAAGAGAAAGTGAAATTTAATGGCTGATTTTAAAATACGTAAGATTTTGATATCAATACTATTAATTATTGTGATCTTACTTTACTTATTTATTTCAATTTTGACTTTTATATCTGTTCTAGAAGCAACACCCATAGCAGCACTAGTATTAAGATTGTTTCAAAATTTAAGCTATCTCGGATTTGGTTTTGCAGCAAATCTTGCATTTTTGATTATACCCATAGTAATTATTTTAATGCTAAATTCAAAAAAATTTGACATTGAAAAAAGTGTTTTATTTTCTAGGATATTGGCTATTATATCATGTGTCATAAATTTTGCGATATTCCTATTAAATCTAATGTTTTTAACATGGGTAAGTGATCAATCAGGGGCAGGTAGTGAGGAAGTAACGAGTTTAACCACATTTCCAGTAATGTATATCATTCTTTTAATCATTAATTTGATAACTTATCTCTTAATGACTATAAAAACAAATTTATAATCTCAAAAATTATTTTTTTTTTGAAACCTTAATTACTATGCAAATTTTAAATCTAAAAAAAAATTTTTAAAAAAATAATTCAGATTATAAGATTTTTAAATCTTGTCAATAATATTTTACATTAATCATAACAAATTAAATAAGAGAGTGTATTGAAATTGACTTTATGTTTTGTGTTAATGAAAATTAAAGCTGGTTTTGTCGAACATGTAGTAAATGAATTAGGTAAGTTAGAGGAAGTGAAGGAAACTTATCCAGTTACTGGTGGAATTGATATTATTGTTAAAGTAGAGGGAAAAGATGTTGAAACTATTGCCAAAACAATTTTAGCAAAGATTCATAAGATTGATGGTGTGAATAGGACTGAAACTCATATAGTTGTTTCCCTTTAGAATAAAAAATTAATAATAAGGTAGCTTATACATGGTTGAATATAATCGACAAGTGGATTATTCTATGCCGCGACAGTGTGGTCTTTATCCTCCACCTCCTATAGAGTACTTAAATGCACGTGCTCTTGTATTAATATTACAATGTTCCCCAAACATTAAAAAACAATATATACCACCTGAACTCGAATCGATAGATGATGGTTTTGATATATTCATTATCTTGGAGTATCCGAATACTACAATTGGTCCTTATAATGAATGTATAATGCTATTGAATTGTAAATATAAAGATATACCTGGAGTTTATGTATTCAGTATTTATGTTGATGATGATGTAGCATTAACCGCAGGGAGAGAAATTTGGGGAATTCCCAAAAAAATGGCTAAAATTGAATTATCTTCGATCCAGAATAATAAAATAACAGGAAAGATAAGTCGTAAAGGAACTATTTTATTTGATGTTGAAGTTGAGATCAAAAAGGAAGCTCCTGGAATGGACCCTAAAGCTATGTTTGAAGCTTTACCTTTTTATAATTTGAAATTAATTCCTGATGTTGCAAATAATACTAAACCTGCACTTCGACAAATAACAGAAACAGTCTTGGTATTAGGAGATATACATAAACAAAATCTTGCAATACTGAATTATTTTAAGACCAATCCTTCTCAATATGACATCGTAGATGAGATATTAAAAGATGCTACTAAGGATTTAGGAGGTTTTTATGTGGAATATGACTTTATTCTGCCAAATGGTAGAGTATTAGAATAATGAAATTAAGATTTAAAAAAAAGTATAATAAAAATTTTAATCTATCATATTAGCGAAATTTCTTATACATATTAAACACACTCAATGCCACATAGCCAAGCGCAGTAAATACAGTAAACCATTCTAAAATTGGAGTATTTATAAAGAAAACAAATAGTAAATTAATTATAGCAACCATAATTCCATACAAAGCAATCCATTTCATGAATTTAGGATGGAAATACAATGTTAACGATGCTAAAACCAAAACAATAAGATTAACTTCAAAAAATACATTAGACCAATATATATGTGGAGAGGGAAAATCCTCGGAAAAAACACCAATCATTATTAATGCAAAACCAGAAAAAGATCCAATAAATTGAGTTACTATTAAAAGTACTTTATACCATAAATCCTCTCTATACCATTTGTATAATCCTATAAAGAATGGAAATAGTATTATTCCGGTTAAGATACAGCCTAAATTATATAAAACTGCGCCATTTGGATTATAGCTCGAATTACCTAGATCACTTAACCAATTATCGAAAGCGCTAAAAGGAGGGGGAAATAAAGCTAGAGATAAAAATGTAAACACACAATAAAAAGCTATCACCAAAATACCAGCATAACAACTAATAGGCCACTTTAATTTAAGATTTACTTTCATACAAATACTATATTAATACGTTTATTTTAAAGGCTATAATCAAGATTAATTTTTAATTTCTTTAGTTTTATTTGTCTGTTTCAATATCTATGGTCTCTTCTTCCAATTCATAAGGTTTTGATGGTTTTGACTTATCAAAGGGCTCATTGCAAACCCAGCACATATTTTCTGTATTACTAAGCTCTTCAGAACATTTAATACAATAAAGTGCGCTGCATTTGGGGCAGATATAATTTATCCCCGATACATCTCCTTTACAAACAAGGCATATTTTTCTTTCACGATGGAATGTGACTTCTTCTTCTGTTATAAGTTCTGGTCTTTTAGTAAGTCTAAACAATGAATCTTCTATTTTAATCTCCTTTTTAACTTTTTTCTTTTCACGCTCTTCAGGTTCTTCTCTTAACCCCAAATATACAAACAAGAAACTAGTCATAGCCCCTAGTCTAACTAAAATTAGAACTATACTTGACGTAAAACTATCTAGCATTCCAAATCCAACTACTAAAAAAACCGATATTGACAAGTAGAAAAATTTTTTTCTGATTATGCCTTCCGATTTAAAAGCTTTATAAATATATCCAACTCCTGCAAAACATAGAAGTATAAGAAAATTAAGTAATCCTAAAAAACTGGAGATACTTGCGGGATTTAGTCCTGCTTTATGAATGAACCCCGTCTCAGGAGGTTCTATAAAAACAACGTTTCCTAAGGGATTTAAAATTGTTCCGATCATTGTAAAGCTAACATAAGCAAAATATGGAATTAAAATATACCATCTCTTTTTGGGAGCAATGAATTCTGCTGCTATATAAATTAAAAGAATACTAGCAATAGGGGCACTTAGCCACATTATATATACATAAAGAACTTTATTGATACTATTGGATGTTAACAATACAGAGAAAAAATCAACCACAATTGGCATCCAAGCTGTAGCTACAAATATTTGACCTAAACTATAAAAAGTAAGAAGCCTAATTTTTAGTTTTCTTGATTTGTAGAAATAATAAATTCCTAAACTATAGCCAAATATAAGAATTCCAAAAGTAGATAAACCAATAAGCCAATCCTCACTAGAGAAATCAACCATTGTAAAAATCGTCCTCTTTTTTTATTAGATTCAGTTAATTAAATTTTATATATATAATTAGATTACTGAGTTTATAAATGTATTAATTAAAAGAGCTAAAATTTAGGATAAAAAAAAAAAGAGAACCAATTATTAGAATCTCAATTTTTTAATAAACTTTAAAGATTACTTGTTCTATAGAACGTTTTGGCACATGCATGCGTCCTTCATCATCTTTCCAGTATTTAAAAGAATCTTTATAGGATTCCATGACAGATTCTTCATCAGGATAACCTAGACTAATAACTTGCTTTATTTCGTAATATTCAGGAATTTCAAGCAATTCTCTAATTTTCTTTGCATTGATATTAGCCATCCAGCAACTTCCTATCCCAAAATTAAGAGCTCCAAGCAAAATATTTTCAACAGCAGCACCAACATCAAAATCAACAAAAGATCTTTTAATTTTAGTATTTACAAGTACAATTATATAAGCAGTAGGTTCTCTTCCGCTTTCAGGAGTTCTCTGATCCTTAGGAAGCGAACTTGCCCAATTCACTAATGGAAATAATTTTTGTCTCATTTTACTATTTTCTATAATAATAAATTCTAAAGCCTGGATATTGCTTGCCATAGGAGCAACACGAGCAAAATCCACTAGTTTTTTTAAAATATCTAATGTAACTGGATCTTGTTTAAATCTTCTAATTGTTCGTCTTTTATATATAATTTCTTCAAAATTCATTTTAGATTCCTTCATTTTATGGAGTTTTTGATTTAATTATTGTTTCTACAACCTTATTAAAACTTGATTCTACATTTTTTCCTGTTAAAGCAGAAGTTTCAATATATTCTAGCTTGAGTTCCTTAGCAACATTTAAAGCCTCTTCTCTTTTTATTATTCTTTCAGTAGCAAGATCTTCTTTATTACCTAAAATAAATCCTACCAAGCCAGATTCACTTTTTAAAAAATTCTTTATATCTTTATACCAATTTGGTATGCTTTCAAAAGATTTACGATTTGTTAAGTCAAAAATAAGTATCACTGCTTCGAGTCCCTTATAAAAGTGGCGTCGCATGATATTGAATTTTTCTTGACCAGCTATGTCCCAGAGAATTAATTTTACTACGTTGTTACTAATTTTTATATTTTTTTCTGATATATTGACTCCAAGCGTAGGAATATATGTTCTTCTAAAAGCATTATCAGTAAAACGTAAAATTGTAGATGTTTTTCCTACTTCTGGGTCTCCACACACAATTATTTTGAAAATATAGATAGATTCTACTTCCTCTTTAGTTTTACCTTGAGGAAAAGCTTCTGAATCTAATAATGCTGTTTCTTTTTCTTGTAAGTCTTTTAAAATTTCAGAAATTCTACTATGAAGATTATTAATTTCAAAATAGATTTGATCACTCTTAACCCTTTGAGTTTCTAATTCAACAATCTTATCAGCACTCTCACAAATTGTAGAATCAAGATACTCTAGATATTTATAGAAGATAATATCATGTGCTTCATCAAATAATAAAGCGATTGAAGATATTGCAACCTTTCCACGACGACTTTTATCTTCTCGTTCAATATATTTAATAATGCCTTTTAATTTGAATGAGGGAAAAGGCATAATTACTAGAGAACTTGGTATTACTCCATTATCTGTGGTAAGCATTGTAATTATCTTAATGCTTACGGACATGCGGATTTTCTCAGATAAATCAAGTGGATACCAAAGTAGAGGATTTGGACCCACATTTTCATCTAGTGTCGTGTAAATTATTGAGTTAATTATATCTTCCGACATTATTAGCTGTAAATATTGAATATATCTAGTAAGATTTTACCCTTTATTGATTTTTCTGTATTGAATATGATAAATTGAAGATTCATTAAAATTCTAATTATATTATGCTAATATTAAGAATTCTTCGTAAAAGGTCTGTTTCACGAAGTATTAAAATAGGATTTTTAACATTTTTAAATAAATTTTTATTTAATAGTTTTAATTTTAAAATGAAAATAAGAAGGAATGATAATGACAGTTATTCTTAGAAATCCAAATGATTCAGAAATTATACATGCAATTGAGTATAATTCATACGAATGTATGAAAAATATGATGAATGAATATAAAGATAAATTTCAGAATCTTAAGGATATAGAATATGAAGAGAGCGAAGAGTACTTCAAAGTTTATTCCGGAATTCCATTTCCTATGGCCAATGGAGTGATTAATACTAAACTTACTTCTGAAATTGCTGAGAAAAAAATTAACCAAATTATTACTTATTTTGAAGATAAGAATATTCCATTTGCTTGGGTGGTTGGTCCATCAAGTGAACCAAAAGATTTAGGAGAGTTGTTAGCAAATAAAGGATTTATTCCAGTACAAAAAGCCCCAGGGATGGCTTGTAATCTTAAAAATTTAATTTACAAAACTGAGCCTTTAGTTAATTTAAAAATAGTGAAGGTTAAAAATTTTGAGATGTTGAAATTATGGGCAGATGTATGCATAACTGCTGCAGAGTGGCCAAAAGAATTATTACTCGATCTTTGGCTTACTATAAGTTCACCCGATAATGCGTTTTTGGCTTATTATGATGGCAAACCTGTTGCTACCTCTTATGTATTTTATGGTGCTGGTGTTGCAGGGATTTATAATGTTGGGACATTGGAGGATGTAAGAAATAAAGGAATTGGTACCGCTATATCGTTAGCACCCCTATATCAAGCTAAGAAATTAGGATATGAAATTGCTATTTTACAATCTTCTGAAATGGGATTAAATATATATAAAAAAATAGGATTCAAAGAATATTGTAAAATGGAGACATTTATTTGGAGTCCTAGTTAAACACCATAAATTAAATGTAAATATTTTGAATTATTAAGTCTCTAATTTGAATTTCTGATGGTACACCCATAATTAAAATTATTTTTAAATGATTTACAAATTGAGTTTTTAAAAAAAAAAATAAATTTAATAATTTAAGATTGAAGCCATTTAGGAGTTTATTTTATGTAGTTTTTTGAGTTTAAAAAGCATAAATACTGAGATTGTACTTATAATTCCAATTAGTAAGAATAGGTCATAACCAGGAATCATACTTTTAGAATCTTCAGAAAACTTAATTATTTCATAATTTTCAAATGGTTCTACCAATGGGTATCTATCAATGAGTAATTCATATGAATCATAATAAATCTGGGGATCATCTCCGATACCATCATTATTATTATCAGTATTTTGGCTAAGACCAGCCCAGTAATTACCTAAATATTTATCAAATGTATTACCCTTATATATGTAAGTTGCTTTTTTTGGTGAATGAAACCTATAGGCTGTCTCATCTTTTATTAAAATAAAAAGATCCATCTGTTTACCCATAAGATTATTGAGATACATAATTGTCCCGTAACAGATTCCAAGATATAAACCTCTCTTACCCGTCAACCTATTTCCCATAATGATATTATTATCACTTCGATTTAAGAAAAATCCAAAAGCGTCTCCAGTTACATTATTATTAATTAATTGCCCATTATCAACATCAATTAATTTAACTCCGGCATCATAGTATTCATCTCCAGTATTATTAAAATAACAATTTTCTATCTTAAAATACTCATCAGAGTTTTCAATCAGTATGCAACTTCCTGATGCTCCACCATCTATTTCTAAATTTTCTATAACATAAGGACTGGACTCTTTACCTGAACCTGTACATATTCCTGCAGATTTAGTGTCAGACCAATTATTATCAATGTGAATTTTCTCGAAATTTTTAGAGACTTTTAAATTTTCGTTATTAATATTAGAACTTGGGTTACTTTCCGTCTTAATACATAGATTATTGTTAACTATAGTTATGGAGGATATAACAAAGATAACTCCTAAAGTCAATAGAATAAATATTTTCATTTTCGAATGCAAATTCATAGAATTTCACTTAAAATAAATTAAGTTTTATTGTATTTTGATAATTCTCTGTCTTAGAGTAATATTTATATTTTTTTATCATAGATTTCATTATTCTAAATTTAATAAATTATCAAATTATTTCATAATCATGAAAAAAAAATGGTATAAAGGAAAAGTATTTGTTATAACTGGCGCTGCTGGAGATATTGGTTCTGAGGTCTGTCGTATTTTCGCGCCATTAGGGATGAGAATGTATCTGTTAGATCTTCCCAATACTCCATTGAATGGATTAAAAATAGAATTACAAGAATTAGGGGCTGAATATGTCGAGACTTATGAGTTTGATCTAACAAATCGAATACAAGTAGAATCGGTAATCAAGGAGATTGGTGAAAAGGAACACTATATTGACATTCTACATAATAATGCAGGTATCGGTTCGACTTGTTCAATAACTAATGGTGGGTCATTTGAAGAATATCGAAAGCTTATGTCAATAAATGTGGATGGAATATGGCTTGTACTTCAAGCTGCGCTTCCTTACATAGGACGTCCTGCACCAAAAAGAAAATTTTCAGAACGAAAAGAAGGGCAACTCATATTTACTTCAAGTTCAGCAGGTAAAACGGGTATTCCTGGCATGGCAGCATATAGTATGAGTAAATATGCTATAATTGGATTAGCAAACTCTCTTAGGTTAGAATATAGAGTGCAAAATCATAATATTCAGGTGATAACAATATGTCCTGCACCAGCAAAAACAAAATTCTGGAATGCAACTTCTGGTTTGAAAGAATGGATTGAAAAATACAAAAAGATGGGTTTTCTTTACAAGTTTGTTGATGTTAAAAATATTGCGAAAACAATTCTAAAGGCATCACGTAAATATAAAAGAGAAGTTTTTGTTCCTCGATGGTGGTGGTTATTAGCATATTTGCAACTTAATAGTCATAAAGCTGTTGGAACATTATTAATAAAAATTGAAAAAAAAAAGGCAAATTTGCTTAAAAATTAGATTTTTCACATTTATCTTTTTTTTTTTAGGTTATTTAAAATATAAAAATACTTGCTAATTCAAATGTTAATAAAAAAAAAGTAATTCAATGGTATGTTTTTCTAGTTTAATTACTTTTTTTTATTTATCAAATAAGTAAGCCCAATTATGCTGTTTACAATAATCACGATTAGAATCAAAAAACTATATCCCGAAATAGCTGGAAGCCCACCCTTCTTTTCAGGAGTTTCAGTAAATTTTGCTAGAAACATTTTATAATCTGTTGTTCCTGAGCTAAAATTGTGTCCTGCAACAAAATAGTTACCAGAAAAATCAGTATATAAATCAACGCATTGTAAAGATCTTGAAAATGCCTTTATCGGTTCCCCCCATTTAAAATACCATTGTTGAGCACCTGTATTATTGTATTTAACTATAAAAATATCGCTTTTGGATCCCCTATCAGATCCCCCAATATAAAGATTTTCTGAAGAATCAAAAATTATTGATGAAGAAACCTCATCATTCGGTCCAATTAAACTGCGATTCCATTTTAAATTTCCTGAACTATCGAATTTCATTATAAACATATCAAATTCATATTGATCCAACATCTCGCTTCCAGTAAGATAAAGATTATTCAAATCATCAATTATTAAAGAAAGAGTTCCACCTAATATATCCGTTTCTATACAAGAAACATTCCATAATCGAGTACCATTAGTATCGAACTTTACAAGTGTAATATTACAATAATTTTGGTTATATTCATTACAACGTTTTCCAATAGTATAGACGTTATTTAAAGAATCTGAAACTAATGCATCATAAAAACTTAAAGACTTCCAAGTAGTATTTGATAATAGATCACCAGAACTACTAAATTTCAATAAAAGATCATCAAAATCAGTAGAACCTCCAAGATAGACGTTATTTGAAGAATCTGTGATTATTGAATATACACAATCATCACCAGATTTACCCCAAGTTCGATTCCAAAGCTGATTTCCGTCTTTATTATACTTTACTAAAAAAATGTCATAACCATAGATAAGCCCAGTAATATAGATATTATCTGAAGAATCTATTGTCATTCCATAACAAGAAGCGAATCCTTCTACACCCTCCCAAATCTGTTCCCATTCTAATATACCCTCATTATTAAATTTCAAGAGATAAGAGAATTTTGAACCATTGCTGAATGTTGATCCTGCTATATATATATTGTCTTTTGAATCCAAAACCATATCAGTAAACATCTCTGCTTCGTTACCCCCCCATGTTGTATTCTGCCCAATGATCCATGTTCCTAACTCACTAATAGATTCATTCAATTTGACTAAAAATATATCATGGTCTCCACTTTCCTCTATATATGTTTCCCCTGCAATGAAAATGTTTTGTGAAGAATCTACAACCATTCGACCCATTTTAGCAAATTTATATCCAGACCAAACTTGAGTCCATTTATGTTGTAATTCATCAGATTTGGTTGAAGATGATTTTATGATGCAAACTGCAAAACTCGGCATTAGGAAGAGATTAAATATAAATATTATTAAGAAAATTAATTCTAATCTATTTTTTCTATTTTTCATGAATTTCACCTTTATTAAGATTATTTAATATGATATTAACAGAACATAATATCAAAAGAAACTTAAGTAAAATTTATATAAAAATTTATCCATTTATGTAAATAGCAGAATATAGGAAATATGATTAGATTTATGTATTATAGAGAAGCAATTATAAACGATGTTGCAGAAATTGTTAACGTTAAGGTAGACATATAGAAAACTGGCATATAAGGAGATTATTTCAAATAAATATCTTCAGAATATATCATATGAAGAGAATGAATTAAAATGGAAAAAAAGATTTGAGAATCTAAATAATAAATCAATTATATACGTAGCTGAAACAGAAAATCAAAAGATTGTAGGTTTTGCTTTAGCTCATTTAGAAAAAATCAATCCCATACCAGATTTACTTCAAATAAAAAAATTAGTAGGGGAATTAGGTGCAATTTATGTTTTAAAAGAATTTCAGGGCAAAAAGATAAGAACTAAATTGGTTTAAAAAGTGGTATGATAGTATGGGTATTAAGAGATAATCCTTATCGTAGTTTTTTTGAAAAATTAGGAGGTAATTATTTAGGAGATCAATTTATTGAAATAGGATAAACTAAATATATTGAGGTTTCTTACGGGGGGGAAAATATTAAACTAATTCTCAAGAAAATTTAGTTTTTTTATAAACATTAATAGATAACAACATTGGTGCTAATTGATTATTACCCATCTAAAATGAAACTATTTGTAATTCTTCTATAGAATTAGCTATTCCTCTTAAAATACAGTTTTTATTACGATAATTATTAAAATTAAGTTTGCAACCTTTTAGAATTATGCAATTATCTAATTTGAAATTATTGCCAATTTTCACATCATCTAATATTATAGAATTAGATATTTCTACATAATCTCCAATTTCTGAATTATTACCAATATAAATATTTGGTCCAATGAGCACATCATCACCAATCTTGACTCTATCTCCAAGAACTACTGGTTCCATAAATGTAGGATAATCCCCAATATAATTATCTATCTTCAATCCTTTAACATGTATCTTTAGAAATTCAATCATTAACGCCTGAATTTTTTCAGGCTCTATTTCTTGTCTACTAAGTAATTGCTCTAATTGGGTTAATAACTCTTTCATTTCTATCATTCTAAAATAATTTTATAAATCTAATTTTTCAATCAATTTTTCAATATTCAAACCAGTTTTAGCACTTGTAGTAATAACTTCTATATCTGGATTTATTTCTTTTGCATCCTGAACCATTTTCTTGACATTAGTCCCTAATCTTTCAGCTAAATCGATTTTATTTATAACAGCAATTTGCGACATTTTAAAAAGCATCGGGTGTTTTTCTACAACCCATTCACCTTCAGTAGTAGATACAATTGTGATTCTTTTATCAGTACCAAGCATGAAATCAGAGGGACAAATTAAATTTCCTACATTCTCGATAAATAGCAAATCATAATTATTCAAATCTTTATTTTGTATGATTTGGTGTATGTGATAAGCATTTAAAGCACATTCTCGTCCAGTATTGATTTGAATAGTTTCAGCATTATGAGATTGAATTCTATCAGCATCTACTCTTGTAGTTATGTCCCCACAGATCACTAATATTCTATATTTTGCTGACAAAATTTCAACCATTTTCTCGATAATCGCTGTTTTCCCAGCACCAATAGCTCCAACAATATCAATCGATTTTATATTATATTGCTTCAATTCCTGGTTAATCTGTTGGGCCAAGCGATCATTATCTTTTTCGATTTCCCTTTTAGTTTGAACTACAAAATCTCTGATCTCATCTGTAGCTAAATTTATACTCTCTAATTCTTTAATCCTTTGAACTTCTTGTTTTCTTTTTTCTGGCATTTGTAATATCAAATACTATGCAGACTATAAGACTTACTTTTATAAATTAAATATTCAAAAAAAATTATTTGATAAGTCTTCTAAATTTATATATTTAGGATTTCTCATCATTTTTCAGTTTAAGAATAAACTTTTTTAATAATACTTAAAAAATAATCATTCTCTTTTTTAGAACCTATAGTAACTCGTATATAATCTGATCCCAATTGAGCAGAAGCATTATGTACTAAAATTCCTTTTTCTGTTAGAATTTGTGAAATATTAGGTATTTTCATTTTTAATAACAAGAAATTAGTATAACTTGGAAAAACATTAATGTTAAATTCTGATAGATACTTGCTAATTCTCTCTTTTTCGTTTTGAATTTCATCAACATAATCTGTCATATATCCTGGATTTCTCAAAGCGTTTATTCCTGCTATAACACTGGGATAAGGAAGCATTATTTCTAACCCCTGAAATTTTCTACGAATTATATCTCCTGCTATTAAATAACCTATTCCTGAACCTGCCAAACCAAATGATTTACTCAATGTTCTTACTATAGCAAGATTAGGGTATTTTTCAATTAAGTGAATAAAACTAATATTTGAGAATTCGAAATAGGCTTCATCAATTAGGAGAATTACATTATCAATTTTTGATATACTTTCAATGTCCTTTTGATTTATTATTAAATTCCCCGTTGGATTATTTGGATTATCAAAGACTAGTAAAGAAGGTTTATCAAGTTCTTTAAGCAGGGGATCTATAGATATTTTGAAATCTGGCTCTTGTAGTCGGATCTTGATAAGTGAACTACCCGTATTTTGAGCAGCATTATTTATTATTATAAAAGTTGGGTCTGAAATTATTATTTGTCGATTACTGGAAAAAAGGAAAATAAATTCCTTTATTAAAAGGTCTGAACCTGAACTTAAAAAAAATGAATCATTAGGGATATTACAATAGAGAGACAATTCATTAATTAAAGTATCTACTTCCTTTTGTGGAGTATAACGATGAATCTTTCTAATACATTTCTTTACAGGATTAGTTACTGTTTTTGGAGGAGACTTATACATTTCATTTAAGTTTAGTTTAACATTCATAATTTGAATCACAAACTTGAATTTGTTTTAATTGTAATTTATATTCTTTATTAAAATAAATAACAGAACTTTAAAAAATAAAATAATTTAATTCACTGCTAACTAACATTCTATTGGAATAATTAATTCTTCCTTATATCCTATTATTACTTTAGTAAATCCCTTAATTAAATTATCTACTTCAACATCACCACTGTCTACTCTTAAACAATTCAAATCTCTCATTTTTTCTGCAGTAGCTATGATTGTAATATTATTTTTTCCAATTCTTTTGAGCACTTCAGGGGTGAATTGCTTGTTTCCCCTTCCGAAAATAAAGCCTTGGCCACCTATGGGTGAAACTATAATTTGCGCATTAGAATATTTATTTAATAACTTGAGAATACCTTTTTCATTAAGATCTTCTTCAATCAATTTCTCATTGCTAATTGCATCTATTCCAAGGAGAGTTTTAGATAAATTAAGGTTATCTGTAATTGTCTTTACTGTTGTTCCCGGTCCTAATAAATATAATATATCTTTTTTCATATTTTCAATGATAAATTCTGCTATTTCTTGCTTATTTTCTTCTATTGTCTTTCCGAATCTTGAACCAGTTTTACTTGATTGAAATAATTCTAGGATTTTAGGGACTTTTAGGTATCCATATAATCTTGCTTCTAAAATATCTTTCCTAACAAGGCTCTCATCAATATCTAACACTTCTTTTTCCTGTGTTTCAACAGCTTCTTCTATGAATTTATCAATTATTTGTGCAGCAGCTCTTGGATTTAAAGCGAACACAGAACTAAACATTTTAACACCAGCAGGTATTGCAACTACAGGTTTTTCTAAATCAATTGCATCATAAATATCTCTCGCAGTCCCATCTCCTCCACAGAAAATCAGCAAATCGATATTTTTCTGGAGCATCAATTTTGCAATTTTTTTGGTATCATCTGCTGATGTGTCACTACCAATTTTTCCTATTATTTCAAACTTAAATTGTGTTCCCTTGATACTCTCAGCACCCATTTTACCTGGTGGTACTAACAAAAAAATTTCATTTTTATTACTAATATGAGATAGTAGCTCATTTACTCTTTTTGAAGCTATAGGAGTGGCACCCATTTTTAATGCTTCTTTATATATATCTCCATCTGTGCCTTTAAGACCTACACTACCACCCATTCCGGCAATGGGATTAATAATCAATCCAATCTTTTTCATTATTTTTGGAAATTGTAATTAAAATAAAAAAATCTAGTTTTTAGTCGGTGGGATTTCAAGTATAATTTCGGTTTTTTTCTTAACTCTTCGCTTCCAACTATCAGGGTTATACCCCTCTTTAGCAAGATAATTCATTACAGTATTTACTTTAGGATTGATGCGAACGTCAATTACTGATGGTAAACCTGAATCAAAAGCTCGTTGTAAAGCAGGGCGAATCTCATTCGGATCTGTAACTAGTTCACCATGACATTTAAAAGCTTTAGCATATTTGTCATAACGTGTTTCACTGCTTAATGAAGATCCTAAACCGAAGAATTTCTTACCATGAGACATTTTCTGACCTCGAGCAACCATACCCCATAGTTGATCGTTACTAATCACAACAACAATGGGCAAATTAAATCTACGGGCAGTTTCAATTTCTTTTCCATTAAATAAAAATGATCCATCACCAGTTAAAACAAGTACCTTTTTATTAGGATATACATATTTATTAGCAATAGCCATTGGTACACCACCACCAAGATGTTGGATACCTAATCCGCCAGAAAAATATAGAGATTTAGGTTGTTTAGCCCTCAAGTAGGTAATACCCCAAATCGTCGTATCACCTCCATCCAAAATAACAACTCCATCTTTAGGTATAAAATCTCGAATTTCTTTAACAAGACGCTGTGGTTGGATGGGAACTTTGTCAGAAGATCCTTCTTTCTCAAGACGTTCTTC
Source organism: Promethearchaeota archaeon (assembly GCA_048940925.1). Classification (GTDB taxonomy): domain Archaea; phylum Asgardarchaeota; class Lokiarchaeia; order Sigyniarchaeales; family SOKP01; genus Loki-b32. Next base: position 65,767 of record JBHLOC010000007.1, read on the forward strand.
AAATTTCAATAAATATTCTTGAACTGTTTTAACCCATTGAGTTTCAGATCTAGGGTTTTTCAATTTATCCTCTGCTATTTTAATAAATTGGGTAAGAACACCTTTGACATCTCCCACAATGGGAATATCAATAGCTCTATTTCTCCCAATTTCTTCAGCTTTAATATCAACTTGAATAAGTTTTGCTTCATCAGAAAAATATGGCATATACCCATAATTCATTAATTCAGTTATTCTCGATCCTAAAATTAAAGCTATATCAACTTTTTGGAGTAATGCTGTTCCTGGACCATCTAAAGGACTTGCGGGTCCAAAAAATAATGGATGATCGGTCGGAAACTCACCCAATCCAAATCCCCACAATCCTACAGGTATTTGTGTCAATTCAGCAAATTTTAGCAATTCTAAAGATGCATCGGAAAAAGCACATCCCGTTCCGGCGATTATTAATGGTTGTTTAGCTTTTAGAAGTAAATCAAGCGCGTTAGATATTAAATTTTCATTTCCGTAAGGACCGTTAAATGCTCTTAATTTCTGTACTGGTTTAAAAGCTTGTTGTATGATATCTAACTCATCATCACATTCTTTTATCATCACATCAAATGGGATAAGTAAAAGAACAGGTCCAGGGCGACCAGTTGTAGCAATTCTAAACGCCATATTAATATATTCAGGGATTCTAGCTGTTTCATAACAATATCCGCTCCATTTTGTCACAGGACGGAAGGAAGGGATTACGTCAATTTCATTTTGTGCTAATTTTTCAAAATCCATAAGGGGAGTACTTGAACAAATAGCTATTAATGGAATGCTTGCATCATAAGCTATAGGAATTGATGGAAACAAATCTGTTATTCCAGGTCCAGATTGAACTGAGCATACACCTACTTCTCCTGTAGCAAGAAAATAACCCATTGCTGCATGCCCAGTGGCTTGTTCATGCCGAAAATCTATAATATCAATCCCTTGTTCAGTACAGGAAGAATCTTGACAATAATGATAGATCATTCTATTATCCCCACAAAGAGTAAATAAAACTCTAACTCCCTGATTATCTAAAGTGCGAACTATTAATTGAGCTCCGTTAACTTTTGTCATTTATTTAACCTTCATAAATAAATTTTTCGTTAAAGTACAATATTGATTTAGATATTCTTTATTTTATAATCTTCCTTTTATCTTCTGATAATTTTAGAATATAAAATTTAAATTTTCTTTCCAAATGCATAAGAAATTGTTTAGGTTGCTAAGTTTTACCTAATCTTTTTCTTGCCTTTTTATAACTCTTATCTGACCAAATTCTAATGAGTTTAGGAAAATATCGATTTAATTTCCATATCAATTTAGCCTCTCCAGGTAAAATGTTAAATTTGGTTTTTAAAATACTATGTATAAAGACTTCAGCAATATCTTCGGGTGTTTCAAGACCTCCTCTTTCTTCCATTAATCTACATTCCTCCGGTTTGGTTTTGTTCTCTCTTTCAAACCCAGGTGTATCCATAGCAGGAGGATATAGAATTGATACCTTAATATTATAAGGTTTTAGCTCATTACGTAATGTTTCTGATAAACCTACTACCGCATATTTAGATGGAACATAAGTTGCAAATCCCATTAATCCCATATATCCTAACATAGAAGCAACATTTGCGATATATCCCTTCTTTTCTTTCATAAAATAAGGTAATAAAATTAAGATTGGGACTAACTGACCATAATAATTCACTTCCATGTTCATTTTAAAATCCTCAAGAGATAAATTTTCAATGTAATCAGCAAAAGCATACCCAACACAGTTGAATAAATAATCGGGAATTCCATGTTTCTCTAAAAATTCAGTCAAAAGTGGGTTTAATTTATCAATAATTGTGGTATCACAGGTAATAATCTCTATAAATTGTGAATCAACCTGTTTTACTTCCTCAATCTCATTAGCTGCTTCTTTTAAAATTTCTGTTCTTCTCGCAATAATGCAAACACTTCCCCCTAGTTCAACAAAGTATTTTGCTGTAGCTTTTCCTAATCCCTGAGATCCACCTGTGATAATAGCAATCTTGTTTTTAAATGGTTGTTTTTTGATTAATTTCTCTTTTTTCATATAATATCACTTAATTATGTTATTATTTTAATGGAATTAATTTCCTCAAATTTTAAATATTTATCAAACCATAAATCATGAAAATTGGTCCAAAAATAATACAAAACAAATTAACTGCTAGATTTAAAATAATATCCCATTTTTCACCTGTATATCCCCCATATTGTAAGTTATGTGAAATATCAAGCAATCCTAAGAAGATCAATGCACTTCCCCCTGCAATTGAGAAGATAAATCCAAACATTTGGTTCATAATAAGACCAATTGCTCCAAAGATTAAACAAGGTGCCGCCCATCCCAAATCTGGAAGAGGGAATGATCGTTCATATTCAAGATATCCTTCTCTTTGATTAGGTTTCTTATTTTCTACTAAAAAAAAATAGATCCAAAAACCAATAATACCTAATGTGATAAAAATTTCTAATCCGGCGATGATTAAATTCATCATTTTAAATTCAATCTAATTATTTTTTATATTAATTTTAGTTAAACACTTATCTTAATTAAAACTTTAATTTAAAATGAATGCAATATAAATAAATGTTAAACATCTGATTTAATATAAAATGCTGGAACTCCAACTTCAGCTATTCCCCCATCAATAGGGAAATTATGGCCAGTAATAAAATCTGATAAATGAGATGCTAGAAATAAGACAACATTTGCTACATCCTCAACTTTTCCTAATCTATTTAAAGGAGTTTTTACGTGTCCATCTTCCATAATCATTTTAACAACATCTTCTCTATTATCATAAATGCCAGTTATATGATATCCCGGAGATATCGAATTAACAGTAATTTTTGGAGCAAGACTTTGAGCTAACATCTGAACCATAGCAATGATTCCAACTTTACTAATTGAGTAGATGGGAGTTTTATTATCGACTTTCATTCCTGCTATTGAGGCCGTGTGAATAATCTTACCAATTAATGGTGTAAAAGTTTGTTTTTTCATTCTTTTACTCACAAATTTAGAAACTAACCATTGACCCTTTAAATTAATATCCAATATTCTATCCCAGTCTTTTTCTTTTGTTCGCAAAATGTCTGCTCCATATGGGTAACCCACGCCTGCATTGTTAAATAATACATAAACATTATCTAATTCTTGAAAAGCTTGTTTTGCCATAGCTTCTACTTGATCTGATTTTGAAACATCACATATTATGGGAATAGCTTTTTGTCCTGTTTCTTTAGAGATATTTTTACTAGTTTCTTCCAACAATTCTTCATTGATATCTACTAATGCTATATCTGCCCCTCGTTCAGCAAAATCAAAAGCAACACTTCTTCCAAATCCAGAAGCACCCCCTGTAATAAGAGCCCCCTTCCCTTCAAGAAATTTTTCGACCATCACAAATTCACCATTTATTTAATTTTACTTCTTTTATCATATAAAGTGATTAATATTAAAATTATTATTCCAATAAAGAAGATTAGAATACTAAAAAATATAAAATTACTTAATCTCTATAATATTCCAATTAGAACGAGACCTATATCATCGAGAAAAAAATAATAAAACCCCAAAACATTATAAAATCATCTAATTTCATTTTTTTATAAGTATTTTCCATCTCTCTTCACATTCAATTTATGTTTTGATATTTCTTGTTTAAATAATTAGATCTAAAAGCGAATTTTTTTATGATAAATATGAAGCTATACCTTCAAAGGAATTGATCAAATTTGATTATCAATTTTGAAAAAAAGTTTAATATCAAAAAAAAAAATAATATAACACATACAATAAAAATAATAATTAATTGAACAATTTTCTAAACTCGATATTTCAATGAAGCAAAAAAGAAGAATCTTAACTCTTATAATTTTAGCTCTTATACTTTTTTCTTTTTCAAATATTCAATTCTTCCTTAAATTTTTTCCAAATTATCATGATAATAATGAAGATGAGATATCTGAATTAAATTCTGCGAAATATTGGCCAAATTTAAATAGAATACATATAGATGATAGCAATACTTCTTTAAATTGGGCAACCACTGCTGCTAATAATGATTGGTGTAATGGTTCAGGAACTTGGAGTGATCCTTATATTATCAAAAATGTAATTATAGATGGTCAGGAGAGAGAAAGTTGCATTTTAATTAAAAATTCAAATGTTTTCTTCATAATTGAAAATTGTACAGTCTACAATACTGGTGATGAGGGTAAATTTTCTGAAGAACCAGGGATTAAATTAATCAATACTAATAATGGAACTTTTATAAGTAATAACTGTTCTCTAAATCATTATGGGATAAGATTATTCAACAGCGATAATAACACTTTTTTAAATAATATGATAACTAAGAATGAATTTAAAGGAATAACACTTGAAGATAGTTCTAATAATACTTTTGCTGGAAATGAGATAAGTAACAATTATCTCGATGGAATAGTTTTGGAATCAAATAGTGATCATAATAATATTTCTCAGAATAAATTATACAATAACTTTGGAAGCGGACTAAGTTTGATGTCCGGTGATAATAATACAATAAACAATAATGATATTTTTAAGAACAGAGAATATGGCATATTTCTTGAAGCCGGTCGTGAAAATACTATAAAAGAGAATGCAATGAAAAAGTGTGGAATTGGTATTTCTCCATCTGAAGAAATAAATACAAATATTATCGATACATCAAATACTGTGAATGGTAAAACTTTTTACATATATTTTAATCAGACAGATTTAGATAATTCTGATTTTTCTTCCCCTAGACTAGCCGGGCAAATTATACTAATAAAATGTAATGATTCAATAATTTCTAATTTTAATCTTTCTCAAACGTCAATTGGATTAATCTTATATGAATGCCAAAATAATACAATATCGAATAACCTTGTTAATAATTGTACCAAATCTGGATTCTATCTGAACTTTTGTAACAATAATACAATATATAACAATTCAGTAAATTATAATTTTGATGGTATAGAATTATTCGGATGCATTAATACGAGAATTAATAGAAACAACGCAACAAATAATAAATGGAATGGGATAAAATTATCTGAAAATTGTGTTTTTAATATAATTCATGGGAATAATGCTTCCAATAATATCGAAACGGGAATATATACTGAATATTGTGAAAGTAATAACATCACTAAAAATCTTGTACTTAATAATGAAAGAGCAGGAATAAGAATAAAAGCAAGCCACTTTACTTTAATTCAAAACAATACCGCAAATAACAATATCAATACTCGTGTCATTAATTTTGGTGTTGGAATTCAAATAGGAGAAACAGGTTCTTTTGAACAAAGTAATAACAATACAATTACTGAAAATATAATGAATAATAATAGTTATGTGGGATTGTTTCTAGATGGAAAAAATAACACAATAACAAAAAACAATTTTACTAATTGTGGTCTAATTTTTGGTTACTATTCAGATATAACTACTATTGATGACTTTAGTTCCCAAACAATTGATAGATCTAATCTAGTAAACAATAAAATTCTTTACTATTATTTTAATTCTACCCACTTAAGCAATGATAACTTTTCTAATGCGGGACAAGTGGTCTTGGTCAGATGTAATGATTCCCTAATTTCTAATTTGCAATTAGAACGAGCTAGCCTACCAATATCTTCATACTATTGTGATAACATTACTATTTCCAATAACAATCTTACAGAAAATACTTTTAGTGGAATTTATTTAATTCAAAATAGTAATTCTAATATCTCAAATAATCAATTAAATACAAATATAAATATTTATTTAGAGGTTTCAACTGTGATCACATTTGGATTTGGTATATATTTAGAAGACTGTTATAATTGTAATTTTACATTCAATAATGCTACTAATAATGGATATGGAATCTATTTAAAGGATAGCAATAATATTCTCATAAAAAATAACACTTTTTATGATAATAATATCGCAGGGATTAGTATTTTAGCAAATCAACCAGGAAAATGCGATGATATTAATTTTTCAGCTAATTACATGAGAAATTGTGGTGTATATATTTATGAATCCCCATACTTACAAAACTCTAAATTATATATTGATAAAACAAATTTAATTAATAATAGACCACTTCATTATTTTTCTAACACTAATAGCTTAAAATCGAGTGATTTTATAAATCCTGGGCAGATTATACTATTAAATTGTAATAATTCAGAAATTTCAAATCTTAGTTTTTCTAGATGTACAATAGGTATTTCTTTATTTTATTGCCACAATGCATCTGTTTATAACATTAATTCCTCAAAAAATTCAATGTATGGATTTGTGTTGGTTCTAAGTAATAATTGTCATCTGTTCAACAATACAGCATCTCAGAATCTTTTTGGAATCTTCAATGTGTTTTGTTTTAATAATACTTATACGGGAAATACCTTGAAGAATAGTAAATCGATATTTATAGATAATTTATATTTCGGAGGAGGCATTTGTAGTATGTGGTACAATGATAATCTAAATATTGTCCGAAATACTTTTGAAAACTGCTCTAATGGAATTATGATATATTTAGAAGGACCTGGGATTTTTTTTAATGTCTCTGATAATTTATTAGATAATAATATTCAGTATGGTATTTGGTTAAAAAATTGCCATAATAGCACATTTACAAAAAACAAAATTCAAAATAATGGAATTGGAATATATTTAGACTTCTACTCTGATAATAGTAATAATAGTTTTTTGTACAATAACTTAAATGGGAATGATTTAAATGCCCAAGATAATGGAGATAATAATAAATGGGACGATGGATTTGCAGGAAATTATTGGGATGATTACACAGGTATAGATGCAAATATTGATGCGATAGGTGATAATTCTTACACAATTCGTGGTTTAGCTTATAATAAAGATAATTATCCGTTAATTTATCGAACTGATATTGATACTGACGGAGATGGTCTAATAAATTACGAAGAATATGTTTTAGGAAAAGATCAATACCGCACTAATGTTACAAATCCCGACACAGATTATGATGAATTATCTGATTATTGGGAATGGAAAAATTCTACTAATCCATGGAATCCAGACACTGATTTTGACAGAATGCCTGATGGGTGGGAAGTATTCAATTTTTTAAATCCTATATCCGGAGATGATAATATCACTGATGCTGATAATGATTTTCTCTTGAATGTATATGAATTCAAGAATGGCACTGATCCAAATAATGAAGATACTGATGGAGATACATTTTTGGATGGTATTGAGGCTGGTGCTTTACCAGAATATAACTGGTGGACAGATCCCTTGAATAAGTGGTGGTATCCAATGCCTAATCTAGTGGCTGTAGGTTTTCAAATAACTTCTGCTGAATTAGGAAAACCATTTGTTTTAAACATAACGATAAAAAACGATGGAATCTGGGATGTAGAAAATATAACAATCATCATTTGGGTTGAGTATTTGGGACAAGCTTTATATAACAATTCTGAAAATCCTATTCCATTATTAGAAGTGGATGAGGTGTATCAAGATTTTATTCAAAGTGACATACTGCCAAGTGAGAAAATTCCTCAAGGAGGGCGTTTGGTTATGGAATTAAGATTAGATCCTGAAAATGTAATTAATGAAACTTACAGTAATAAAGATGGATCTGCTCGACACAGAAGTGAAGATGATAATATCCTAGAAACAATCTTGAATATTGGTGGACAATTACCTGGTGGTGGTTTTGATATCTTTTGGATTATTTTAATTGTAATTGGAGTAATAGCTCTAGCGGGAATTACAAGTACTTATATGGTTTTAAGACCAAGAATGAAAAGAAGAGCTGCTTTTAAAAGACAAATTGAAACAGCGAAAACGGATATTAATAACTTTGAAATCAATATGCGTAGTTTTATTAAAACAAAATTAATAGACACTTACGAATCCAGATGGTGGGATGAAGGAGTCCCTGAATACATTAGAACCCCCATTGGAACCAAAATAAAAACCTTGAAACCAAAGAAACCAGGAGTGCCAATCGATAGAATGGATTTGTTAGATTTCACACATTATAGTGCGATAATCACACAAAGAGATAATTGGGAACATACATTCTCAAAAATCTTTCCCGAAAGAGGCGTGGTTGACACAAATTTCGAAAACCTAAGAATTATTAAAAGAGATCTTGCTGAAGGTACAATTACACGTGAACGGTTATCCAGTTATTCATTATTTCTACATAATATAACAAATTTCTTTAGAAAAGGATTCAATGTGTTTTTAAGCTACTCCACACTCGATACAGAATACTTTAATGTTAAGGAAATCGCTAAACGTTTAGAATCATTTCCAGAAATTGATAGAGTCTTTTTCTGGGAAGAAGATAGTGGCGAAAACATCGTCACCTATATGGAAAGGACTTTAGCAATGACAAAGGCATTTGTATTCTTTTGCACGGAACATTCTGTTAGATCTAAGGCAGTAGAAGATGAGTGGCAAGCAGCTTTTCAGATGAGGAAAAAAGGACTGCTAAAAATAGTACCTGTATATGAAAATGAAAATATAATTCCCTTCTTATTGATGCCCTTATTAAATGTCAAATACACAAAAGATGATTTTGATGGTTTTATTCAAAAGCTTTATGAGGAAATTCTTAGATAAAATAGACATTGATATTTTTAAATGATAATATCTAAAAAAACATAAAGCTAAAAGTTTAATTATTAACTTCTGTTAAAGAATAATAATAGAAAAATAATGTGAATCAATTATGGTTGATAGAGTAGTACCATATCTAATTAATATGGATGAAGTAACTCCTGTCCGCTCTCAAGCATCATTATTAAATGAATTAGCAATGGCGTTAATTGAGTGTATATCAATTAATAGTAAAAAACTAAAAAAATTAGGCAAAATATCTAAAATTTCAACAGCATTTTGGCCAGTTCGTTTAGTCCCGTTGAGTGATACGAGAGCATGCGTATTTAGTTATCTATTAAACAAACAAGAGAAGTTAAGTGTTGGTAAATGGGCGCAGATGCCTCCAAAACCAGAAAACATTATTAAGGGAGCAGATCCAGAATCATTTTTAAGCTCATTACAAAATTATAATAATACTTATTTAAAAAAAAGCAAAAATTTTAAACGTGGAACTGTAATACAAGAAGCTTTATTTAATGCTAGCGAAGTTGAGTATTTTCAGAATTTTTTCTTAAACCAATATAGTTTAGGTTCTCATTCAACACCTTATTTTCTATTAGAAGGTGGACCTATCGCAAAAAGTGTAAATCAAACCAAAATTGTTCCAGAAATTATTGAGTTTGTCTCTCAAAAAGATATTGAAATACTTGATAAAATTGAAGACGGTATTATGAAATTATGCGAACGGTGGGTTCAAAAAGGCTCTAAGGAGGTTGATAAAATAAGAGATACTAAAGTTGATACAAGTGAAGAAGAAAAGAATTTATCAATTCTAAATAAAGAATTGCAAGCAGAAAAAGAAGAAGAAATAGAAAAAACACCAGAAGAACTAGTCAAAATAGGAAAGTACAAGGTAAATGATAAAACTGGAGAATTAAATAATGATCTTAGCTCACTTAAAAATAGTGTTGATGGCATGAAAAATGCTATTAATCAAAGAGATCTTTTTTTAGTAGAAGAAGGATTAAAAGAAATTCAACTAAAGTATCAGGAATTAGGAAATTCAATCAGTCGCTACAATACTGAAATTACACAATTAAGAAAAAATATCCAACGTGAGATTTCTGACACTGAAAGAGCAAAACAACAAAGAGTCCGAGAATTAGAACGAAAAAAAGCTGAAGTGGAAAAACAAATAGAAGCTAAACATTCTGGTTTAAGCAGAGATTTAACTTCCGCAGAAGATATCATAGCAGCTATAAAAATTGAAAAACAATCTTGTTTAGATAATCTTGAATCTGTAAAAGATATAGAAATGACGAATGTTCAGAATTTCTTTAATAGCTATTCACTTGCATTAAAGACACAAAATGTTATAGTTGGTATCCCGATTTATATCTTCTATTTCGTAGATCCTAATACAAATAGGACTACAGAAAGATCTCCTGTACTTCCTATATTGATTGAAAAAGGGAAAACCGTAAGCACTAAAGTTAATGCAAGTTTCAGGCAGAAATTACGAAATCTAATGAATAAGGATAATGCAATGATAGATTTGGTTGAAACTCAAGGCGATAAAAATAATATAATGGAAATAAAAAATCTAGACACTCGACTTGAAGATGCAATTAATGATTTGCGAATTCGAAAGATATTGAAAAAAGGTCAAGCTGAAACCGCTAAAGATTTAATTGCTAATCTTATCTGGTAAATCTTTTTTTTATTTTTTTAAATTTAAGAATTTTAAGGGTTTCTATTTATTTTAAACTCTTTTTTTAAAATATTACATAAATTTACAAAATTCTAAGGATAAGACTAGAATTTCATGGTTTAAAGATTAGATCACTATATTCCAAAAAAATGGACCAAATTTAAAGTTATACGATACTTTAGGAATATTATTTATGAAATAATTGTTCAAAATCCAGATCAATTATCAAAAGGGAATAAAAGAATAAAAATAGATAATATTAACTAGGATAACATTCTTTTGTTAAAAATTGAATAATAATAGTAGCTACTTAGGAGACATGGATGCATGTCCATTGAAAGAAAGTTTTAAATATATTTGTTACAGCATTTAACTTAAAACCTTTATTTAATTATAAAAATAATTTGTTTTAAAATTTAACAATTGGGAGAAATTCATGAAATTAGGCAAAAATTTACTAATTGCAATAATATTAGGTTCATTGTTAATGATAACTAAACCTATATTCAAAGTTAATGATAACTTTTGTGATAATAATTATGTTCCAAACACAATGGAAGAGAAGATTTCTACATCAAATATTCCCCCAATACGCACTACTGAACCTCCTCGTGAAGAAACGGTCTGGATGACAGGAAGTTATAATTCTCCAACTCAATTTCTTCCATGGAGTGCTCAATTACCCCCAGGTGCAGATGCTGGTATGTATGAAGCTTTATTCGGTTATAATAGTGTAACTAAGACACTTGTTCCGTGTATAGGTATTAGTTATTCATGGAGTGTAACTGGTAATAGTATTACTATTGATCTAAATCCTCTTGCTAAATGGTCTGATGGTTCACCTATTCAGGCTGATGATGTAGTTTATAGTTATGAATTAGCCTCAAATCAAACTAGATACAGAAAGGATTTTACAGCGAGGTTTATTGATCTTGTTGAAGTAGATACGGATACTGTTCGATTTGATATTAATACAACAGCAGGTTATAACTTTAGTAGGCAAGTTGAAATTTGGATTATGTATAATATTCCAATTGTACCTAAACATGTATGGTCTCTAATTGTTGCTGATAAGGGTACTAATGATTTTATAGGAATTGGTTATCAATATGATTGGTTTGATTCAATAGATGTTCCTAACGAATGGAAAGTGATATCTGGACCTTATGCTCCTGTTTATCGAAATGCATCAAAAACTACTTGTGCATATCAGTATAGAGAGGATTGGTGGGGTGCTGGAATCCTTTACCAAGATCTTCCTAATGCAGCTGAAGATCCACCAAAATATATAGGAACAATTAGATTAACTTCTAATATTGAACAAAACCTCGCCTTGTTGCAAGGAGATGTTGATTTACATGCGAGTTATTATTATCATATTTGGGAAATCTGGGAAGATGCTACTCCGTCAGATCCTGGGTATTATATCAGTTGTTGGTATGATCATGATCCCCCTTATCAATTAGCTATTGGCCCTCTTATAACTCTTGCACCCAATCATCTTCTTGCAGATTCTCCATTAGGAGTAAAAAATTTCAGAGAAGCCTTAGCTTATGCTATTAATTATACATCTATCCCTGCTGCAGCCGCTTCTGGATATTGGTCAAAATCTAAACCTGGATATATTGATAATAATAGCGCATTACATGCCCCATATTATAATGGGTCTATTACAGCAAAATATCAAAAATTTTTGAATGTCACTAATGCTATTGTATTATTACAGAGCATTCCTGGTATGACAGGATCTGTAGCATCTGGATGGACATATAACGGACATGCTGTTGGACCTTACGAAGCAATTGTTCCTATTGGTTGGAGTGATGTTATTGCATATACAGAAATGGTTTGTAATGATATTACTGACAACTTAGGAATTACTATTACAGCCACACAAGTTGATTTTGAAACTATTTTTCAATCTTCGATAGAAAATAATAATTTTGATTTTGCTATATTTCGTGTCGGAAACCGAATATCAGATCCTCCTCAAAGATTTCTTGATTATATGAGAGGAACACACTTATGGAACAAAAATGCAACCAATTGGAATAATCCTACATTTGAAGCTCTATGGCAGACGCTTGAAACTGCAAATGAAACAACTTATGCAAAGAATCTGAACCTAATGCAAGAAATTTTAGCTGAAGAAGTTCCAGAAATTCCTGGGTTTGTTGATGGATATTGGTATGCTTTTAGTGAATATTTTTGGGAAGGTTGGGCAAGCGAAGCAAATAAATTTCAACAACTTGTTACAACTTGGACAGATAATCAGTTTGTAATTAAAACAAGATTAATGTTGAACTTAAAATCAATAGACCGCAAAAGTCCGATGATTACTATTAATTCACCAAGTGAAAATCAAGTATACGGTGAATTTGCACCAAATTTTAACGTGGAAGTATATGATGCTAATCTTGATACGATGTGGTACACCATAGATGGAGGATTTACTAACATTACATTTATTACCAATGGAACAATCGATCAAAATAATTGGAGTGCTCAAGTTGACGGTCCTATGGAGATAATTTTTTATGCAAATGATACATTAGGTCATATAAACTCCAATCAAGTCATAATCAATAAAGATACTACAGTCCCTGAAATAATTATCAATTCTCCATCTCCCGATCAAGTATTCAGAGGTAATCCTCCTGAATTCAGTTTATCTATAAATGAAAGTAATTTAGAATCAATTTGGTATACATTAGATAATGGATTAGTGAATATTACATGTGAGATATCAGGACAAATTGATCAAAATTATTGGAATGCGCTAAAACCGGGAAGTTATACCCTTAGATTTTATGCTAATGATACAATGGGTTATAAAGGATTTTCGGAAGTATCTATTAAGAAAAAAGCAAGGGTAATTTCTGTGTATAATCCAATAATTATATCTATAATTACTGTATTGGTAACTATAACTATTAGGTATAAAATAAAGAAAAAATTGAAATAACTACTTCTTAATTCATTCTCTCTTTGCTCAGTATGTTATTTAAATTAATGTTAAATAAAAGCATAGTAAAAGGGTAATATAAATATTAAGTTATCATATAGTTAATATAATAAATAGTATAATCCAAAAATCAACAAAGTAAAATTAAAAATAATTAAGAGAAAAACCAACTGGAATCTAATTTTTTTAGCGAAAATCATAATAAGATACAAACTACAAGTAAAGGAGTAATGAAAAATATGAATATTTCAAAATTTTTAATAATAAGAATTGTTTATGGTGTTATTTTGGCATTGTTTATAACACTTGCTTTTTTTCCATACTTTTCTGTAACTTATACATACGGACCACATTCTTATACAGAATATTCTTATGGATTTTTTGAATTGCTTTTTGGAGGTTGGGTTGGAATAGGGCTTATTGGTGCATCAGTTATTCTTTTAAATTCACAAAAAATAATCAAACCAATACTCTTTGGGATTTCTGGATCTGTCATAATATTGATTAATTTGATTATCCGCACTCGCATTCTCGGGATGACTCTCGAATTAAGTTATTATGTGAGTATTGTATTACTGATTAGTCTATTCGCAATAAACATATTATCATTTGTATATAGAGAAACAAAAGTTGTAGTAAAATTTATTCCAAAAAAGAAAAGAATTAAGATCGAGGAACCAGAAGAATTAGAAATTGATTGGGAAAAGAGAAAAGAAGAAGAGGCAAAACAAATTTTGAAAGAACTTCAGCTTAAAATGATAGATGCTGATAATCTAATTAAAGAACAAAAGATAAAAGTAGCACTAAAAAGTTTAAATAAAATTAAAGCAATAGCTAAAAATCATAACTTAATTGAGCTTTTGGACGAATCAAAATCAAAAATCATTCAATGTAAAGAATTGGAATCAGAAATAAAGAGGAGAAAAAAACAACTTAAAGTTAAAGGTAAACTTGAGAAAAGAATATCAAATGTTGAAGTTTTAATCGAAGATTATGAATTAACTAAAGCATTGGAAAATTTAATCGAAATTAAGCAGATAGCAAAAACTAATGAAATTTCTGATTTATTAGGAATTATTGAAGACAGAATCAGATATTGTAAGAGTTTAGAAACAGATACAGTTAATAGAATCAAAAATACAATTTTAAACTATGCAACAAAGCTTACTCGCCTTGAACTTGTAGATATCAGTGAAAAAAGTGGAATAAAAGATGAAAATTTAATTGAGAATGTGATTCTTGGAATGATTAGGAATAAAGAAATCAATGCTGAATATTTTTCAAGTTCTAAATCAATCGCATTTTATAAAGAGGAAAAAGAAGCAGTTCCTAAGCCAAAACTAAAGGAAGAAAAAGTTCTTAAAGTTTTCTTAAGTTATTCTACGTTAGATGCTGATCATTTCAGGATCTCTGATATTGTTAATAATTTAGAAGAATTCTCAGAAATTGGAAAGGTTTCATATTGGCAAGCAGATAGTAAACAAAACATTGTTGAATTTATGGAGGAAACTCTTAAAGATTGCGATGTTTTCGTGCTGTTTTGCTCTGAAAATTCAAGAGGATCAAAAGCAGTAAAAGATGAGTGGCAAGCTGCCTTTCAAATGAGGAAAAAGGGATTACTGAAGATTATTCCCGTCTATGAAGAAGAAGAGCTTATTCCCGTCTTATTATGGCAGATGCTTAACGTTAAATTTACAAAGGATAATTTTGATGGATTTATCCAAAGGCTTTATGAAGAAATTTTAAGATAAACTTTATTCATTTTTAATACTTTTAAATGGTAATATTATTGCTTAAGAATAAAAAAAAGAATTTAACACTCTTATTTAGTTTTTTTATCCTATTCATTATCATCAATCTTAACAGCCGTTATAATAATTTCAATATACCTGTTAATAAAAATTTTGAAACCGATAAAAGAACTAATTTGAAAGAGCTTAAGACATCAACGATCTATTATGAAATTACAATTAACGATCTTCTAACATCTAATACTACAAATATGGGTAATTGGACCTGGGCAAGAACTCAACCTTGGTGTACTCAAGGATCAGGAACTTCAGAAGACCCTTATGTAATTGAAAACAGCACATTTACAAATTCTTCATTATATGGTGCAGGTCTTAGTATTTATAATTCAAGAAGATATTTTATTATCAGAAATTGTACATTTAAAGATGCGCCTTTTGGTATTCATCTTTGGTATGCCACAAATGGGACAATTATTAAAAATAAAATGCATAACAACTGGGAAGGTATATGGGCAATTAGAAGTGATCAGAATATTATATCAGAAAATAATGTAACCAACAATGGTATTGGCATTCGAATGTGGATGGGATGTGATAATATCAATATCACTAAAAATATCGTATCAGAAAGCAGTTATCTTGGAATTTATGTGGATTATGGCCACAATTGTCTTATTTCAGAAAATATAGTAAATGACAATAAAGCTAATATGGGGATTGGTTTATATAATTATAGTTCTAATAATTTGGTTGTAGATAACACTTTAGAGCGAAATGTAGATGGAATTAATATAGGCTGGGCTTATAATACTACGATTGCTAACAATATTTTGAATGAAAATAATCATACTGGACTTTATATGAAATTGAGTAAAAATATCACAATTTTAGGTAACATTTTAGAGGATAATAATGTTAGTGGAATTATTTTGGAAAGTGGTAACAATAACACAATTACAGGAAATGTAATAGAACGTAATAACATCAGTGGAATTGAGACTATGGGTGGGTTTAATTTTAACCATATCTATGAGAACTACTTTATCATGAATGGAAAACATGCAATTGAGAAAGGATCGAATAATGACTGGAATAGCACTACAATTGGTAATTATTGGGATAATTATACAGGTTTAGATCCAGATCAGGATGGAATTGGTAATATCCCTTATAATATTAGTTTATCGCCTTTAATCCAAGACCATTTACCAATTGTAGACAATGAACCGCCATTTATAAGAATTGATTCCCCAAAGCCTGGTGATAAATTTAGTTTTAATGCCCCAAGGTTTAGTGTTTCTATAATTGGTGAAGATCCTTATTCTATGTGGTATACTTTGGATGGAGGGTTAAACAACTACACATTCACGGAAAATGGTAAAATAGATCAAACAGCTTGGGATGCTCTACCCTCAAGTACAATTACTCTTAAATTTTATGCGCGTGATAAACCATGTAATATTGGGACTTCAGAGGTTTCTATAATAAAGGACATCGAAGTTCCAAACATAATAATTAATTCACCGAGTTCTAATGAAATTTATGGTAATAAAGCACCAAATTTCAAAATTTCCATTGATGATCCAAATTTGGATTCTATCTGGTATACTTTAGACAACAATCTAATGATTCTAACTTATGAAAAGAATGGTACAATTAGTCAAAATATATGGAATGGATTTGGAAATGGAACTGTTACTATCAAATTTTATGCAAATGATACTCTCGGAAATTTAGGTACAGCAGATATTAATATAAGAAAAGACATAATTTCACCCATAATAACAATTAAAAACATTGAGGAAAATCAACGATTTGGTAAGAAGCCTCCATCTTTTAATGTCTCTATAAATGAACCAAATTTAAACCTAACATGGTATTCAATATATAATGGTACTCAATGGTCTCAAGAGATCATTTTTACAGAACTAATAGGCAATATCGATAAAGTATTATGGAAATCATTACCTAAAGGAAATGTAACAATTAGGTTTTACGCTAGCGACTTAGCAGGGAATATTGGGTTTGAAGAGATCTTATTCATTAAAAGCTATAAAGAAATCCTCTCTCCAACTGGAGTAGTTATTTTAATCACTGTCATTGCTATTAGTTCTACAGTGGTAATAAGTGGCACGATTGTATGGAAAAAGAAAAAATTCTCAAGGAAATTAAAAGAAGGAGGAAAAATAGAAGATAAAAAGATACCTAAAATTAAAAACATAGTCCAAAAAAGAATGATATTAATTGATAACTTAATCCAAGAACAAAAATTAAAGGAGGCGATTAAACATTTAAATCAGATTAGAGAGATAGCCCAAATTTATGGATTAAAATACTTATTGGCGAATATCCAAGAAAAGTTAGACGAGTGTAAAAAAATAGAATTAGATACAATTAATTCAATTAAAAAAGCAATAAACGATCTAGGAAGGAAAAATCTTCGCTTTCAAATTGTAGAAATTAGTAAAAAAAGTGGTGTTAAAGATGAGAAGATAATAGAAGACATAATTCATGAGATGATTAAAAATAAAGAAATTTCTGCTAAATATTATCCAAAGTCTGACACAATCGTATTAAGTCTAATGTTATTTCCTGTATTAAAGCTTAAAGAAATGAAGGAAATCAACTTGTTTTTAAGTTATTCAACCCTAGATTCAGAATACTTTCAGATACCCAAAATTGTTAGATATTTAGAAGAATATCCTGAAATTGGTAGGGTCATGTTTTGGGAAGCTGATAGTAAAGCAAATATAGTAGAATATATGGAAAAGACTTTGAGAATTACAAATGTGTTTGTATTGTTTTGTTCTGAAAATTCAATGAAGTCTGCTTCTGTAGAAGGAGAATGGCACGCAGCCTATCAAATGAACAAGGAAGGACTTCTAAAAGTTATATCTGTTTATGAAGATAAAGACCATATTCCAAGGTTATTATGGCCTTTATCAAATGTTAAATACTTAAAGGAAGATTTTCATGAATTTATTCAAACTCTTTTTAGAGTAATTATGGAATAAATCCATTTAATTATAAACATAAATATATTAATTTCAGTATCTTAATCTAGATTTAGATAGTATTGATCAATGTGAAATCTCAAGAAAGTTAAATGTCTGTTTTTATTCTTATTAATTCAATTTCATACGAAATTATATGGCATTATGAAGGTAGAATAACAATATGATAAAAAGAAATAGATATTGTCTTGTTTTACTTTTTCTAATAGTTATATTTAATATTATTCCATTGATTAGATTCAATTTCAATGAACCTAATAAAAAAATTATTATTACTGATGAGGATTTTCATGCTAAAATCAATTCTGTAAAAACATCAAATCCAATAGTTTTATCGGACGGATTTGCGGGTATAGAATGGAATGATGATATTAGTCAAACTCCTTCAATCGTCATAGATACTAATGGCACTATTCATGCAGTCTGGTCAGACTTTACTAATGGTCCGTGGGGTAATGATCCTGAGATAATGTATGCAAATTATTCCTCTTCACTTGGATTATCTTATGCTACAGTCATTTCTGATGGATATAATGGTGATTATTGGAATTCGGGTGGTAGCTATTTTCCAGATATTGCTATCGATAATTATGGAAATATTCATGTTGTTTGGTATGATGATACTGATGGTCAATGGGGCACTGATGAAGAAATAATGTATGTGAATTACACATCTTCCGCTGGTTGGTCAAATGCCACTGTAATTTCGGATTTATATGGTGGAAGTGTATGGAATAATCGTTATAGCAGGGATCCTTCAATTGCTATAGATAATATTGGAGGAATTCATGTTGTTTGGAATGATGATACTGATGGCGAATGGGGAACTGATACAGAAATAATGTATGTAAATTATACATCTTCCACTGGCTGGTCAAATGCTTGTGTCATTTCGGATTTATATGGCCAAATTAAATGGAATAATGATTTTAGTGAGAATCCTTCAGTTGCTGCTGATAATATTGGAGGAGTTCATGTAGTTTGGCGAGATCTCACTGATGGTCTATGGGGCACTGATCCTGAAATAATGTATGTAAATTATACCTCTGATTCTGGTTGGTCAAACATTACTGTAATTTCGGATGGATTTGGGGATAAATATTGGAATAATGAGTGGAGTGACTATCCTTCAATTACAACAGATAATTTTGGAGGAATTCATGTTGCTTGGCAGGATGATACTGATGGTGAATGGGGAACTGATACCGAAATAATGTATTGTAATTATACATCCTCAAATGGATGGTCTAATGCTTCGGTTATCTCAGATTTATATGGAGGAATTGAATGGAATGATGGTTATAGTGGTACTCCTTCAATTGCTACTGACAATATTGGAATAGTCCATGTAGCTTGGGTTGATGGAACTGCTGGTCCATGGGGAAGTGATGGGGAGATAATGTATTGTAATTATACATCTTCAAATGGATGGTCTAATGCTACAGTAGTTTCTGACGGATTTGATGGGACATATTGGGATACAGGTGCGAGTGGTAATCCTTCAATTGCTATAGATAATGCTAGAACTATTCATATAGTATGGCAAGATGATTTTGCATTATGGTGGGGTCCTGATTCTGATATAGTATATATTTTCATTGATAATATCGTTCCAGTTATTTCAATAAAAAATCCTACTCCAAACCAATTTTTCGGAATAGCTCCTCCAAATTTTAGTATAGAAATTAGTGAAGATCGTTTGGATAGAATTTGGTATATTTTGAATGATGATATAAAGACTTTTATATCTAAAAGCAATGGTACAATAAATCAAAATGTATGGGATAGAATTTATAATGGAACTATAACTATCATTTTTTATGCAAATGATACTGTAGGAAATTTAGGTTCTGCAAATGTTAAAATAAGAAAAGATTTAATTTCTCCTATAATAATAATTAACAATATTGAAACGAATCAACGGTTTGGTAAAGAATCTCCATCTTATAGCTTATCTATAAATGAACCAAACTTAAACATATCATGGTATTCAATATATAATGGTACTCATTGGTCTCAAGAGTTTATTTTTACTGAACTAGAAGGAAAAATTAATCAGTTATTATGGGATTCATTACCTAAAGGAAATGTAACGGTTAGGTTTTATGCTAATGATTTAGCGGGGAATATTGGATTTGAAGAGATCTCAATTATTAAAAGCTATAAACAAAATAAATTTCCTATTGAATTAATTGCTTTAATTTCAGTTATTGCTATTGGGTCCACAATAGTATTAAGTGGTGTAATAGTACGAAAGAAGAAGATTTTTACTAAGATATCAAAAAAAGAAGGAAAGATTGAAGCTAAAGAGTTAATCAAAGATAAAAATTATCTCCAAAAAAGAAGGTTGTTAATAGATGATTTAATAAAAAGAAATGAATTTAAAGAGGCGATTAAAAATTTAAACCAGATTAAGGAAATAGCCCAACGTTATGGATTAAAATATCTATTGACGAATACCGAAGAAAAAATAGATGAATGTAAAAAATTAGAATTGGAAACTATTAAATCCATTAAAGAGATAATAAAAAATTTAGGTAGGAAATATATTCGCGTACAAGTTGTAGAGATTAGCAAAAAAAGTGGCATTAAAGATGAAAAAATGATAGAAGATATAATTCATGAAATGATTCAGAAGAAAGAAATTCTTGCCAAATATTATTCTAGTTCTAAAACAATCACATTTGGCCTAATGGTAATCCCTGTATTGAAGCCAAAGTTAAAAAGGAAAAATGATGTATTTTTAAGTTATTCAACCTTAGATTCAGAATACTTTCAGATACCCAAAATTGTAAAAAGTTTAGAAGAATATCCTGAAATCGGCAGGGTTATGTTTTGGGAAGCGGATAGTCAAGCAAATATCGTAGAATATATGGAAAAAACTTTGAGAATTACGAATGTTTTTGTATTGTTATGTTCTGAAAATTCTTTCAAGTCTGAATCGGTAAAAGGTGAATGGCAAGCAGCTTATCAGATGGATAAAGAAGGCCTTTTGAGAATTATCCCTGTTTATGAAGTTCAAGACCACATTCCCCGGTTATTATGGCCTTTACCAAGTGTCAAATATATAAAAGATGATTTTGATATATTTATTCAAAATCTTTATAAAACAATTTTAGAATAAATCCAATTTTTTATAACAAAAGTATATAAGATTCAATATCTTAATGTTGATTTAAAAAAATTAGTATAAATGAAATCTCAAACAAATTATAGACTATTTTAATTTGTAAACTTTCGAATTTAATTCAAATTTAGTGTTTCTATGAAATTAAGTATTAAAATAGAGAAAATGAAAAGAATCACCCTTATTTTATTATCTATGATTGTCATATTTAGCATTGTTTCATTAATCAAATTTGACACAAAAGAACCTATACACATAAAAAATGGAAATGATGATGATTTTAATATTGAATTAAGCTCTGTAAAATATACAAATGGAACAATTATTTCTGATGGGTTCAATGATGTGTATTGGAATGATCAACTAAGTAGTTCTCCTTTAATTGCTATTGATATCTATGGAAACCTCCATGTTGTGTGGCATGATGATACTGATGGTCCATGGGGTGTTGATTCTGAAATAATGTATGCAAAATATTCAATATCAGCGGGTTGGTCTAATGTTACTGTAATTTCGGATTTGTATGGCTGGAATGATGGTGATAGTGTAAAGCCTTCAATTGCTACGGATTCAAATGGTAATGTTCATGTAGCATGGGAAGATGATACTGATGGTCCATGGGGTATTGACTCTGAAATAATGTATGCTAATTATTCTTCATCTGTTGGGTGGTCTAACCCTGTTGTAATTTCAGATTTATATGGCGGAGTTGAATGGAATGATGGGAATAGTGGGAATTCTTCGATTGCAATAGATAATGATGGAGATATTTATGTAGTCTGGGATGATAACACAGATACAATATGGGGTCCCGACTCAGAAATAATGTTAGCAAAATTTTCACCTTCAATTGGTTGGTCTAACGCTAGTGTGATCTCAGATAATTTTGGGGGTCAATCTTGGAATGATGGCTGGAGTAGAGATCCTTCAATTGCTATCGACAACGATAAAAACATTCATGTTGTATGGCAAGATGATACTGACCATGGTTCGTGGGGTACTGATACTGAAATTATGTATAGAAAATATGTTTATTCATGGTCTATGTGGACTAATGATACTGTAATATCGGATACTTGGTGGGTTCAAAGTTGGAATGATGGTTATAGTGGAAATCCTTCAATTGCAATAGGTGAGTTTGGATTCCCACATATTGTATGGATTGATGATACTGATGGCGAATGGGGCACTGATATTGAAATAATGTATATAGCGCAACCCTATGATAATGCTACTGTAATCTCGGATGGATTTGAAAGTGTATATTGGAATGATGATTTCAGTGGTTATCCTTCAATTACTACCGATATTGATGGAAACGTTCATGTAGTATGGTTCGATAATACTGATGGCTCGTGGGGGATTGATTCTGAAATTATGTATGTAAAATATTCTTCCTTAAGTGGGTGGTCTAATGCCACTGTAATTTCGGATGGATTTGGAGGCATATATTGGAATGATGATAATAGTAAGAATCCTTCTATTATAACAGATCAGAATGGAAATATCCATGTAGTGTGGGAAGATGATACAAATGGAAAATGGGGTATGGATACCGAGATAATGTATATCTTTACCGATTATCCCGCTCCAGTTATTACTATAAATAATCCAAGGTCAAATGAGATTTTTAGATCTCTAGCACCAAGCTTTAATATTACTATTAAAGAGTCAAATTTAGACACGTTTTGGTATACCCTTGATGGAGGTATAACAAATATTACGATCACAGAATTCATAGGAACGATTAATCAAATAGAGTGGGACAAGATTGGAAGATCTACTGTGGAATTAACTTTTTATGCGATTGATGTTGTGGGAAATATTGGTTTTCAATCAGTTATTATTGAAAAAGCTATTGATTATTGGCAAGTAAATCCAATTATTATTGATGACAAGGGAACTGGAGATTTCACTTGGTCTGAAGTAGCAATGCAGGGATGGTGTACCGGTTCTGGAACTTCAACAGATCCTTATATTATTGAGTTTTTAAAAATTGATGGGCAGAATGGCTATAATTGTATTGAAATTAGGCATTCTAAAGTTTTTTTCGTAATTGGAAAATGTCTTTTGTTTAATTCTGGAACAGGATCAAGATTTGCAGGATTTAATTTATTCAATGTTTCTAATGGAATTTTGACTGATAATAATTGTTCTTATAACAATGGATACGGCACAATTATAATGAATTGCTCATATATCACTATAACAGAAAATGAAGTGAATAATAATGAAATTGGTGGGATATATTTAGAATCTAGCCGTTTTATCAACATTTCAAATAATAAAGATACTATAAGTTACAATGGATTATATGGAATCTATTTAATATTTAGTAATGATAATACGATTACAGACAACACTATAAACTACAATCAGAATGGTATTTACTTGTATAGATCTAATGATAATACTATAATAGGAAATAAACTTATTGGGAATAAAGTACCAATTACAGAAATTGAATGTAGTGGAAATATTATTAAAGGCAATAGCATTGGTATAAAGAAATTTCCCATTGAATTTTTAATAATAATTGGTACTCTAATAGGTATTACAATAATATCTAGTGCTATTATTTTATTGAGGAAAAAGATCTTTAAGAAATTATTTCCTAAAAAGGGTGGAATAATCAAAGAGAAAGGCAAAAGAATTTCTGTAACTAAAATTGGAGAAAAGCATAAGCTTAATGTGTTTCTAAGCTATTCTACTATAGATTCTGGATATTTTCAGATACCAAAAGTAGTACAACATTTAGAAAAGTATCCTGAAATTGACAAAGTTTCAAGCTGGGAAGCTGATAGTAAGGAAAATATAGTAGAATTTATGGGAAAAACTTTAAAGGACACTGATGTATTTGTGTTATTTTGTTCTGAAAATTCTGTTAATTCTGAATCTGTTAAAGGTGAATGGCAAGCAGCTTATCAATTGAATAAAGCTGGTCTTTTAAAAATAATTCCTGTATACGAAATTCAAGAACATATTCCTCGATTGTTATGGCATATATTAAATGTAAAGTATTCAAAAAAAGATTTCAATGGATTTATTGAAAATCTTTATCATGAAATATTAAGATAAATATATTTTTTTAATCTACATAAGTCATTTTCATTCCGCAACATTCAGGAATAGGTTGATATCCACACTCATCAGAACAACAACAAAGCAGATAACCATCTTTTACAATCATTGATTTATTACAGCAGGTAGGAACTTCTTTTTTAGAACCGCAAATATTACAAACTAATTCTGGAATTTTTTTATCACCTATCCTTTATAATTTAAATTTAATAAGAGAAATAGATAACAAAAATACTTCCTTTATATGATATAATCTTTTTCAATCTACTGTTTTCAATAATTAGGTAGAGCAGTGGCAAATCTTGTGAAATATTAACAACTTTTCTTTACTGACAAGGATTATGAAATAAGGTCAAATTTTAATATAGAAGTCTTTTAAATTGTCATTTAAGATAAATATAAATAATAGAGTATATCAATAATAATAAGACGAATTCAAGAATAGTCAAAATAAAAAATGATATATGAATTATGGTGGAATTATGGAAGTAGAACAACGTAAGATTTATGAAGAACAAATTAATAAGTATAAGGAATTACGTCCGCTTTATAAACAGTATAGTAAGATTTTGAAAAAAATATTGGATAATTTAGTTTGTGGTTGTTCGTCTGAATTTATTATAGAACGAAGAGTCAAATCTATTTCTGGTTTTGCAAATAAAATATTCAATCCCGAAGAAACATATACTAATCCTATTTTGGAAATAAAAGATTTATGTGGGATTCGGATTATTCTTCCTAATATTAGTGAAATGAATGCTGTTTGTAACGTTATTCGTGATAATTTTATTGTTGATATCACTGAAAGTAGTGAGATAATTGGACCAAGTACAGGTATGGATATTTTAGAGCATTATCGCACATATATAGTCCAGCTTATCCCAACATTAAGTCTTTATGAGAGATTAAATTTGAAAATTCCTGATGAAATTTTTAATTTAAAAGCAGAAATACAAGTTCGCACCTATCTTAGTCAGGGTTGGGCAGCAAATCAAGATCAAATTTTCAAAAAGTATGAATTTAAAGTACCAAGAGCGTATGAACAGGAATTTAGTCGCGTAAAATCATTATTAACGATTGAAGATGATGCTTTAGATAATATTATGAAAAAAATGCAGGATTACAAATCAATATATGGTGCTTATATGTCAAATGAAAAAATAAAATCAGAGATTGAAAGATTAGAGATGGTTTATGAAGCAGATAAAAGTAATTATGAAATAGGTCATAGAATAGCAAAATTAGCAATGACAGTTAACAATATGGATAAATCTATAGAAATTTTAAATGAAATCATTAATAATCCTGAATTTAAACAAGCTCCTGCTATAGAAATTGCTAATATATTGCGAGATTTTGGAACTTCACATCATATAAAATATAAAAAAGAGCCACGGGGTGCAAATTTCTTAAAAGGACAATCTTACTTAAAAGAAGCAGTTCAGAAAAATCCTCTTGATTATGATGCGTGGTCATCTTTAGGGGGGACCTATAAAGACCAAAAAAACCTTGATAAGGCATTAGAATGCTATAAACAAGCATTAAAAGTCAATCCTGGTGATCCTTATCCATTAGGGAATTATCTAGTTTTAAATATTCAACAAACAGGAAATTTATTACATATTGAAAAAAACCATGAAATGATTAAAAAAGCGATTGAAAAAAGGTTAAGACAAGTAGAAGTTATGGTAGACATGCCTTGGGCTTATTTTGATTTAGGGTTGTTTAATTTATTTTTAGGAAACCTACATTTAGCTCTAGATAATTATTTGAAAGGAATTCGATTCAGCCCGAATATTTGGATGATTGAAACTACATTAAATACCTTAAATAATCTTAATATTGTTCAAAATAAGTTAGAAGGCATAAAAACCGTAAAACATTTATTACTGCTAGGAATATATTTTCATCCGAATCTTGAAGAAAAAACTGAAAAACTGTTAGAGGAAACTATTCTTAAATTAGATGCTGACTTTGACCAAAAAGAAAAAGATTTTGGTGATTCTATAGTTATTATAGCTGGAGGAACAGATGAGCGAATAGAAAGAAGCCTGGATGCTATAAGAAATAATCTAATTGAGTCCTTTAGCGATTTTGGATGCACAATTATCTCAGGAGGCACAAAATCTGGTATTAGTAAGATAGTAGGAGATATACAAGAAAAATACCCAAGTAATATTAAAACGGTTGGATATATCCCAAGTCATATTCCCGCTCATGTAGAATTGGACAAAAGGTATTCCGCAATCCATATTACAGAAGGAAAAGATTTTAGCATCTTGGAACCTTTGCATTATTGGTATGATTTAATGAAATCTGGAATTGAACCGAGTAGAATTAAACTTATTGGAATCAATGGAGGAAATATTGCGGCTTTTGAGTTTCATGTTGCGATTGTATTTGGAGCGCAAGTGGGTATAATGAAAAATAGTGGTAGAGCATCTTCAGAATTAATTAACGATCCTAGCTGGGAAGAACCAACGGGACCTGAATATGGCTATAAACCAAAGAAATTGATTAAAGTTTTGAAAAATTCAACAGAAGATATTTATAACTTTTTGACAAAGCCATTTATAATTGATCCTGATATAGATAATATTCAAAAGTTACTTATACAATATCGAGAAAGCGGAGCAGATATGTATGAATTAAATTTTACCTCAGAAGAAATCGATAATACTATATTTTCTGGATTTTTAACGGCCTTGGATCTTATCGCAAGCCAAGAATTAAAGGTAGGCGAAATTGTATCAATAAAGTTCAGTGAAGGTCATTTGACTGGAGGATTCTTTACTAATAAGGAATTTAAAATAGTATTTTTACTAAATGAGACACCCTCACCATCGTTAGAAGAAAAAATTACTGATTATATAAAAGAGGTAGAAAGTAAATTAGGTGAACATTTTCATACTCTACAACAAAGTTGTCGGGGTTATCTTGGGGGTAAAGAGATGAATATGATTCTTTCAAATATCTTTGGTTCAGAAATTTTAAAATTTGTAGACACAAAATTCGAGCAAGAATCTTCAGAACTAGTTCAAGTGCCTGAATAAAATCAGAATAATTATTTTTTTCATTTTTGCATTTAAATTTTCACCGTTAAGTTATATAATTCAATCCTTAAAATCCTATAAAGAAATATATTTGGTTCGGATTATTCCATTTAGAAATCTTCAATAATTATGCTAAATAATTAAATGCTATAATTATAAAACATGGAGATATATTTGTCCAAAAAATTATATCTTGAAAATTCTTTCACGCTTTATAAAGAAGCGCTTGAATTAATACCTGGAGCAATATTAGGGATCCGAAGACCTTATAATTTTGTAGAAGGAGAGTATCCTATATTTTTCGAAAGCGCTAAAGGGGGAAAGGTATCAGATGTGGATGGAAATGAGTATATTGATATGCTTTGTGCCTATGGGCCAATAATAATAGGACATAGAGAAGAAGAAATCGATAATGAAGTTATTAAGCAAATACAAGAAAAAGGATTTTGTATGTCATTAACTCAACCACTACAAAATCAATTAGCTAAGAAATTGAGAAAAATGATACCTTGCTGTGAAAAAATGGTTTTTGTTAAAACGGGTTCGGATGCTACTACAACAGGTATTAGAGTTGCTAGGGCATATACCAAACGTGTTAAATTATTAAGATGCGGATATCATGGATGGCATGATTGGGCTATAGGACATACTCTTGACGGCGGAATCCCCAAAAAATCATTTGAAGATGTGCATGAATTTGAATTTAATAATCTTGATCAAGTAACGAATTTAATGGAAGAACATGGTAATGATGTAGCGGCTATTATTACTACGCCTATAGATCATCCTGGTGGGCATGAAGTAAAAAAGCCAAATCCTGGTTTTTTAGAAGGCCTTCAAAAGTTAGCAAATGACTATGGATCTTTACTGATGTTTGATGAAATTCGTACTGGTTTTAGAGTTGATTTAGGTGGAGCACAAAAACTATTTGGAGTAATTCCTGATCTTGGTGCTTTTGGGAAAGCAATGGCAAATGGTTACCCAATAAGTTTTCTTGCTGGAAAAGAAAAAATTATGAATGTACTAATCGAAGAGGTTTTTCTCAGCTCAACATTTTTCCCAAATAGTCTAGCTCAAGTAGCAGCTCTTAAAACAATAGAAATTATTGAGCGTGAAAAAGTCTTAGAGAATATCAGTAAAAAAGGGAATGTTTTTGCAAAAAATATTAGAGATTTAATAGAAGATAGTAGGATTCCTTGTGTTTTTACGGGAGATCCTTGGATGCCTTATATTACTTTTAACCCTGATCCAAATTATTTATATAGAAAATTGAGAGAGGAATTTTATACGCAATTGATTCGACGTAAAGTTTTTCTTCAGCCTTTCCATCATGGATACATTTGTTATCGTCATACAAATGAAGATTTAGATTATGCAGCAGATATGATAAGAGAATCATTAAAAGAAACTAAAAAATTAATGTGAATTTTATTATCATTTATTCTTGTATATTCCAATAGTGAAATTTTATGGAAAATTTGATAATAACTGCCGCTATATGTGGTGCTGAGGTATCAAAAGAAAATAATCCAAATATTCCATATACTGTTAAGGAAATTGGAAAAGAAGCAAAGTATGCTTATGATGCAGGGGCTAGTATAATACATTTGCATGTTAGGGAAGATGACGGAACTCCAACCCAAGATAAAGAACGATTTCGAATGTGTATCGAAGAAATAAAAAGAAAATGTCCCAATGTTATTATACAACCTTCAACTGGCGGTGCAGTTGGAATGACTAATGAAGAACGTTTACAACCCATATATCTAGATCCTCATCCTGAGTTAGCAACCTTGGATTGTGGTACTATGAATTACGGTGGCGGAGATGAGATCTTTATCAATACAGAAAAAACTATAATCTACTTTGCTGAGGAAATGAATAAGCGTGGCATAAAGTATGAATTAGAATGTTTTGATAAGGGTATGGTTGACATGGCATTGAGATTACATGATAAAGGCTATATTAAAGATCCTATGCATTTTAATTTCGTATTGGGAGTTATAGGGGGAATTGCCGCTACATCTCGCGATTTGGAATTTCTTAAACATAGTATTCCACCTGGATCAACTTTTACTGTATGTGCTGTAGGTAAACACGAGTTTCCTATGGTTATACAATCAATAATAATGGGTGGACATGCTAGAGTAGGTTTTGAAGACAACGTTTATTTGTCAAAAGGAGTCTTGGCAAAATCTAATGGAGAACTAGTAGAAAAGGTTGTTAGGATTTCAAAAGAATTGGGGAGAGATATTGCTAGTCCTGATGAGGCACGCAAAATTTTGAAATTATAATAAATAAATTGGTAAACCAAGGGAATAATAATGTTGTACAATAAGTTAGCAAAATATTATGATTTAATATATTCATGGAAAGATTATAAGCAGGAAGTCAATAGCATTAAGAGTTTAATTAAAAAATATAAAAATTCTGATGGTAATGAATTACTTGATGTCGGGTGTGGAACAGGAAAGCATTTAAAATATTTAAAACTCGATTTTTCTTGTATCGGGATTGATATTAATATCGAAATGCTAAAAATTGCAAGAGACAATATAAAAGATGTAATTTTTACTCAAGCAGATATGATAACTATGGATCTCAACAAAAAGTTCGATATAATAATAAGCCTTTTTAGTTCTATTGGGCATGTAAAAACCTACAATAATTTAAAACAAACGATTCTAAACTTCTCAAGACATTTAAAAAAAGGTGGAGTGGTAGTTATTGAACCATGGCTTACTAAATCAACTTACGATGTTGGACGTCCCGGAATGACTACTTATGAGACAGAAGATATAAAGATTGCAAGATTAAATACTACAAAATTAGAAAATGACTTGTCAATCTTGGAGATGCATTATTTAATTGCTGAAAGAAATAAGGATATTGAATATTTTTCTGAAAGACATGAAATGGGACTTTTTGATATTAATAAATTTCTGAAGTATATGACTCAAGCAGGATTAAAGTCAGAATTTTTAAAAGATGGTTTAATGAAAGATAGAGGACTTTATGTAGGTATAAAAGAGTAAAAAATATTTTATAATAATTTTCGGTATAATTATGAAAAAAGGATCTAAATATGGAACTCATAGAGTGATTGAACCAGAAGGTGCATTACCTCAACCTGCTACAAAAATTTCAAATGAAATGGATATCTATGATAATGAAATCTTAATTAATGTAGATTATTTAAATATTGATTCGGCAAGCTTTACACAACTCAGAGAAGAAGCCCAGGATGATATCGAAAAAGTGAAAAAAAAAATATTAGAGATAGTAAAAGAAAAAGGAAAAATGCAGAATCCTGTAACTGGCTCTGGTGGAATGCTTATAGGAAAAGTGGAACAAATTGGAGATGCTTTAAGAGATAAAATTGATTTAAAAGTTGGTGATAAAATAGCTACGCTTGTGTCTCTCTCCCTCACCCCACTTAGGATAGATAAAATAATAAATATTCAGCCGGATATAGATAGAGTTGAAATTGAGGGTAAAGCAATTCTTTTTGAAAGTGGGATATATGCAAAGCTTCCTGAAGATATGGAAGATACGTTAACATTAGCAATTCTTGATGTAGCAGGCGCTCCAGCTCAGGTAAAAAATTTGGTCAAACCTGGATATACTGTTCTAATTTTAGGAGCCACAGGAAAGTCTGGATTGATGTGTTCTTTAATGGCAAAAAAATTGGTTGGTGATGAGGGTAAAGTTATTGGACAAGCAAGAAATGAAAAACGTGCAAAGTTTCTGGAAGATACCGAATTTTGCCATGAAATTATAATTGCGGATGTACTTAATCCTGTAGATATATTAAATAAAGTTCTTGAAGTGAATGATGGAAAAGAAGTAGATATTTCAATAAATTGTTTAAGTATCCCCAATACTGAGATGTCAAGTATACTTCCGGTGAAGGATGGTGGAATAGTTTATTTTTTTTCTATGGCGACAGAATTTACAAAAGCAGCATTGGGGGCAGAAGGAGTTGGTAAGGATGTTAAAATGTTGATTGGATGTGGATATGCTAAAAATCATGCGCAAATTGCTTTAGATTTAGTTCGGGAATCAGAAACAATACGAAAAATATTTGAAGAAAGATATGTTAAATAAATTGTTGAGTCAAAAATAAAATTATAGAGTAGAATCATGAAAGTAAATAGAAGAGAAGAATTATTTGGACATGTAAGCGATGAGGACTGGAATGATTGGCGCTGGCAAGTTAAAAACAGGATAACAACTTTAGAAGAACTCAAACAATATATCACATTAACTGAAGAAGAAGACGATCCTAGAATTTTGCAAGAATATAGGATGGCTATAACTCCTTATTATTTGTCATTAATCGATCCGAATGATCCTTATGATCCAATTAGAAAACAATCAATTCCCACAATCCATGAGTTAGAGAAATATGTTGGTGAACTTCAAGATCCACTGAGTGAAGATGTTGATTCTCCTGTTGAAGGATTAACACATCGTTATCCTGATAGAGTTTTATTTTTAGTTACTGAAAACTGTTCAATGTATTGTAGGCATTGTACAAGAAGACGATTTGCAGGTCATCATGATATGGCACCTCCACAATCACAAATAGATGCTTGTATAGAATATATACGAAAAACACCTTCTATTCGAGATGTATTATTATCTGGGGGTGATGCATTATTAATGTCTGATAAAAAGTTAGAAGATATTCTGAAAAAATTAAAAGAAATTCCTCATGTTGAAATAATACGTATCGGATCTAGAGCTCCAGTTACAAATCCTTTCCGTATTACTCCAGAATTGTGTGAAATGCTGAAAAAATATCATCCTATTTGGTTTAATACCCATTTTAATCATCCAAATGAAATCACCATAGATTCTACAAGAGCGTGCGAAATGCTAGCAGATGCAGGGATGCCACTTGGAAATCAATCTGTTTTGTTAAGAGGGATAAATGATTGTATTCATATTATGAAAAAATTAGTACATGAATTGGTAAAAATTAGAGTTAGACCATATTATATTTATCAATGTGATCTTTCTATAGGATTAGGACATTTTAGAACAAGTGTTGCCCAAGGTATTGAAATTATTGAAGGTTTGAGAGGGCATACTTCTGGTTTATGTGTACCCACATTTGTAGTTGATGCACCTGGAGGAGGCGGAAAAATTCCAGTTATGCCAGATTATACGATCTCTCAGGGACATAAAAGAGTAGTATTGAGAAATTTTGAAGGAGTAATTACAACTTACGAAGAACCTGAAGATTATATTCCTAACTGTCATTGTGAAGATTGTGAAAAGCAAATTGGAGTCAGTGCATTACTAAGCGGAGAAAAAGTCACTATTGAACCTGAAGATCTAAAAAGAAAATTAAGAAGAAAAAAACTTACCAAGTGAAAACTTCTTCTTTTAAATATACTTATATTATTCCTATTCTTAACTATTACTTGAATTTTCCAATTTTACATAAAGTTAATAAAGAAAGGATTCAAATTTGTCTGATTCAACACAAAAAGACTTAGTTCAGATTAAAGAACTCATTGATGAGAGTAAGTATAATGAAGCTCTAGACTTAATGAAAATTTTCGAGGAAAAAGGAGAGTATTCAGTAGAAGACTTAATAAAATGCCATCTCCTCAAGTGTGAGCTATTGGGACAACGAGGATTATATAATGAGGCTCGTGAACTCGCTAATCAAGCATATGAAAAGAGTTTAAGTTTAGGGAACCCTCTTTTAACTATTGATACCTTACTTTCACTTTCTAAGACCTTACCTTTTTTAGGATATCAAGATACTCTTCTAAAAACAATAAACCAAATTGAAAAATTACTAGAGTTTTACCCGCAAAAAGAATCAAATGATTTCATGCAAAGAAAAGCAACTATTTTTGCGTTAAAAAGTTTTCTAGATATCTATAGCGTAGATCAACAATTGAAATTTAGGGAACATTGTTTATCAATACGGAAAAAGATTGGCTCTAAAGTAGAAATTGTTGAAGCATATACGTATTATATTAATCATGTAGTAGCATTAAAGGGTGAAATAGATCGAGCCTTAAAACTTACAGAACAAACATATAACCTTGCTCAGGAAATAAATAATAAATTTTGGATTGGTTTCACTTTAATTAACTTTATGCTATTTTATAAAATTAAAGGTGAATTTGATAAAAGTCTTGATTATTGCAAACAGAGTATGGCCTTATTCGAAGAAATTGGAAATAAAAGAATTATAGGGGGTTTGCTTAGTCAATTTGGAGAGATCTATAGAATGAAAGGTGATCTTGACATTGCTCTCGAGTATGCAAAGCAAGGCTTATCAATTCGCGAGAAAACAGGAATCCCAGTTGATATTGCAACTGCTCTTGGTATTTCGATTGATCTAGCTGTTGAGATGAACGAAATTGACTTAGCTAAGCAATATTTATCTCGTTTAAAAGAGTTAGATGATCGGAAAGATAGTCAATGGATTCATATCATGTATCTCTCCTGTAAAGCTTCAATCTTAAAAACGAGTCCTAGAGCCAAAAATCGAGCTGAAGCAGAAGATATCTTAAAATGGATAATTGAAGAGGGAGAGAGAGGTGGTATTAAGAGTGATGCATTGATAGGATTATGTGATTTATTATTAATTGAATTACGTATGACCAACGATATTAAAGTTTTGGACGAGTTAGATCAATATATACATCAGCTAGTGGAACTTTCTGAAAGCTCTAATTCGTTTTATCTTTTAGCTGAGACCTGTCTTCTACAAGCTAAATTGTCATTAATTACTTTAGATATGAATGAAGCTCGCAGATTCTTGACTCAAGGCCAAAAAATTGCGGAAAGACATGGGTATAACCAGTTGGCTGTTAAACTTTCAAAAGAGCACGAAAATTTGATTAACCAATTAGATATTTGGAAGGAAATCAAGACATCAGAAGTAATCCTTGCTGAAAGAATAGAAATGGCTAAGATTGGTGAACAAATGGAAGGAATGATTCGTAATCGTAAGACGCTACTTACCCAAATTTTTGAAGAAAAAGTTGAAATTCATAAAGAACAGAAAATCTGCCTTGTCTGTAAAGGACAGGCATTAGGATTTACATACATATGTGATTGCGGTGCAATTTATTGTGAAAATTGTGCCCTGGCATTAAGTAACTTAGAAAATATTTGTTGGGTATGTGATTCTCCAATAGATAAATCAAAACCTATAAAACCATATCAAACAGAAAGTCCAATAATAGAACCAAGAAATTTCAAAAAAAAGTAGAAAAAAGAGCAATATATTATTCGATCAATAACCTTTAGAAAATCTAGTCTAATATAAAGCTGAAATTATATTTTAATTACTTAAGATTATTTCGTATGTTATCAAAAACACCTTATATTTAGCTAGAAAATGGACTTAATGATTGAATACCTGAAAAGTCTTGGTAAAAATAAAATTATTTCGATAATAGGACTCGCAAAAAATGTTAGTAAAACTACCACATTGAACTATATCATACGAAATATCGGAGAACAATTCACTTTAGGTCTTACATCGATAGGAAGAGATGGGGAACAATATGATGTTATCACTGAATTACCAAAACCAAAAATATACATTAGAAATAAGACCTATGTAGTAACTGCTAAGCAGTGTTTTGAAGAGAGCTCAATAACTTTTGAACTAATAAAAAACACTGGATTTAATACACCCTTAGGAGAAATCGTGATATTAAGATCTAAAAGTGAAGGGTATATTGAATTGGCTGGACCTTCAATTAATAGCCAACTATCTAGAATTTGTTTAGAACTTAAAAATTTAGGATGTGATTTTATATTAGTGGATGGGGCGTTTGACAGAAGATCCTATGCAACTCCACAAATTTCAGATGCTACCATACTCTCAACTGGTGCCTCTGTATCAAGAAATATAAATGAAGTAATTGATATAACGATTCACACGATTAAGTTATTAACCTTAGAGCAAGAGAAAAACTTAGAATTAAGGAAACTCTCAGAAGATATCTTAAAAAAATCAAAAGTGATTATTATTGATAAAAGTTATAAAGTAAATTCTTTAAATGTAACAACGGCTTTAGATTCTGCTCAAGAAATTAGTGCAAATTTAGATGACAATTCTCAATATGTTATAATAAATGGAGCTATTACAGATAAACTATTGGAAGATTTGATGAAATCTACCCAAAATTATAAAGGAATTACTTTTCTAGTGGAAGATAGTACAAAATTGTTTTTAAGTCAAAGAACAACAAATAAATTTCTCAAAAAAGGAGGAATTTTAAAAGTTTTAAACCCTATAAATATAATTGCAGTAACAATAAACCCGACTTCTCCGTATGGATATAATTTTAATAGAGATAAATTTTTAAAATCATTACAGGAGAAATTGAATATTCCTGTTTATAATCTTGGAGTTAATGATTAAATTTTTAAAATTTTTTAAAAAAAAGTGAGATAAGTGAATGAAAAAGAATTAAATCGAAAAAGTAAGTTAAATTTAGATTTTTTGATTGTAGAGAAAGCAAGAGATACAGCAAAAAATATAGCATTAAGTACTCAAAAATTTATAGATCAACACACAACTACAACAATCGAAAGGACTGTATGTAGATTATTTGGAATTGATGGTGTAGATGAATTTGAAGTACCATTACCGAATATAGTAATTGATAGTATAAAAAAAGGAAAAGGACTTGGGAGTGGAGCAGCAGTTTACATCGGAAATGCAATATTGCACACAAATTTTTCACCACAAGAGATTGCAGAAAAAGTAGCACATGAAGAATTGGATTTAATGGATCTACCCTTGAAAAGCCTTTCTGAAATCAAGGCAACAGTAAGAATTATTGGCCAAGAATCACTGACAAAAATTACTCAAAACAAGAAAATAAGGGATAAATTACTTAAAAAATATGGTGATAAGGAAGGCCCCTTAATTTACGTAATTGTCGCTACTGGAAATATTTATGAGGATATCATCCAAGCTCAAGCAGCAGCTAGACAGGGAGCAGATGTAATTGCAGTTATAAGATCAACAGTGCAAAGTTTACTAGATTATGTCCCTTATGGTGCCACAACAGAAGGTTTTGGAGGAACTTATGCTACACAAGAAAACTTTAAACTTATGAGAAAAGCCTTAGATGAAGTTAGTGAAGAAGTGGGAAGATATATACGATTAACTAACTATTGTTCTGGATTATGTATGCCTGAAATTGCGGCTATGGGTGCTTTTGAACGACTTGATATGATGCTCAATGATGCTTTATATGGCATTTTATTTCGAGATATCAATATGAAAAGGACAATAATTGACCAATATTTTTCACGGATGATTAATGCTTATGCGGGAATTATAATTAATACAGGAGAAGATAATTATCTCACAACAGCAGATGCATATGAAGCTGCTCACACAGTTCTAGCATCTCAATTTATAAATGAGCAATTTGCATTGTTAGCTGGATTAAAAGAAAATCAAATGGGATTAGGACACGCTTTTGAAATGAATCCAGATCTTAAAAATGGTTTTCTATATGAACTTGCTCAAGCACAAATGGCAAGAGAAATATTTCCTAACGCGCCATTAAAATATATGCCTCCGACTAAATATATGACGGGAAATATATTTAAGGGTCATATTCAGGATGCTTTATTCAATACTATTACTATTATGACTAATCAAAGGATACATCTGCTTGGTATGTTGACAGAAGCAATTCACACTCCCTTTATGTCAGATCGAGCTTTATCAATTGAAAATGCAAAATACATTTTCAATAATATGGAATCTATAAATGAGGAAATTGAATTTAAGAAAGGGGGAATAATGGAACGAAGAGCCAATGAAATAGTAAATAAAGCTTACCATTTATTAAAAGATATTGAAAAAGAAGGTCTATTTAAAACTATTGAAAAAGGTATTTTTGCTAGTATTAAAAGACCTATTGATGGGGGCAAGGGATTGGGTGGTGTAATTAAAAAAGAAAAAGATTACTTTAATCCATTTATGGAACTCATGATTAATGAATTAAAGAAGGGAGGTAATTAAAATGGGAGGAGGTATGTATTCTACTGAAGAAAAAGATTTTGATAAAACTCTTGATCTAACAAGAATCAAAGCTTATGGAGATACTATGAATGATGGTAAAGTTCAAATTAGTTTTACACTTCCGGTAGAAGATAGCGAAAAAGCAATCATAGCGGCGAAAAGTTTAGCTAGAAAAATGGGTTTAGAAGATCCTTCAGTAGTATATCATACGTCACTAGATAAGGACTTCACATTCTTCATTGTATATGGCAGTTTGATTCATACAATCGATATCACTAAAATTCAAGTAGAATCTGTAGAAGTTGAAGTTATGTCTAAAGAAGAAATTAATGAATTTATTAATGAGAATTTTAAGAGAAAAATAGTTGTACTTGGTGCTTCAACAGGATCAGATGCTCATACTGTAGGAATTGATGCCATTATGAATATGAAAGGATTTGCTGGACATCATGGACTTGAAGTGTACGAAATGATCAAAACTTATAATCTTGGAAGTCAAGTAACAAATGAAGAATTTATAAAAAGGGCTATAGAATTACAAGCAGATGTGTTGCTTGTCTCTCAAACTGTTACTCAAAAAAATATTCACATGAAAAACTTAACTAATTTAGTAGAACTTTTAGAGGCTGAAGGAATAAGGGATCGAGTAATTTTAATATGTGGTGGAGCAAGAATAAGTAATGAATTGGCAAAAGAACTAGGATATGATGCTGGATTTGGACCTGGGACATATGCTGAAATTGTAGCAACCTATTTTATTAAAGAACTTGAAATAAGAAAGAATTTCAATAAAGAATAAGTAAAAAAATATATTAAAACTTAACCTGATACTGTAAAACCTTCAAATGCTATCGATGGAATTTTTCCTCTATAAGTTAATTCAGTTTCATTTCCAATGGCAATTATTTGATTAAAACCTTTATAGAAGTTTCCTGCAATGGTAACTGGTTCTAATGGAGTAGTTATTTCACCATTTTCTATTTTAAAACTAGTCGGAGACACAATAGAAAAATCTCCAGATACAAAGTCAGAATGTCCTTCACCCATCAAATATCCTGTAGCAAATATCCCATTCTCGATTTCAGAAGCAATTTCGTTTAGATTTTTAGATCCTGGATTAATTGAAATAGTTGTCAGTGCTATCGAAGGTACTGATTCATAGGATTGAGGCCCTCTTCTATTAGCATTTCCTGTATTTTCTGCTGAATAAATTTGACTGTAATAATGGTCAAAAATGAAAGATTTCAACTCTCCTTTTTCAATAATTAATGTTTTCTTATGTGGAAATCCCTCATCATCAATTGCCACCATTTTGGGATCTTCAGGAATTTGAGCATCATCATAGATATTTAGAAAAGGAACCCCAACTTGGGTATTCAGTTTATCAGCAAAAGTACATCTTCCCTCAATAACACTTTTACCACTTACACTATTTAGTAAACTTGCATATATCAATTGAGATGCTGTTAAATTGTTAAAAAGTACACGCATTTGACCTGTCTTATTAAGTGGCCTAGACTTTAAGAACTTTAATGCTCTCTCAGCACCAGTCTTCCCAAAACCTTCAAATTTTGGAACTCCTCGTCCTATTATCATATTTACTCCTGTTTTACTCTTATTACCTTCGTTAGCTACAAACTCAGCATCCATCATTCCAAATGAAGTTTTGCTGGATTTAGAAAGGCCTTCCGTATTTCCTACAGCAAATGCTCCATAACCAATTGAAATTGTACCTCTTACAGATGATATCCTAGAATCATAATTTTTAGCTTCGTTAAAAATCAAATTAGCACCATTTACAACTTCTTCACTATCAATTTCCAGAACAGAATCGTCTATAATTCCTTCCTTACCTTTTTCTGAAGAATTGACAAAGTTATTCCACCGATCATCTTCCTTAGTTAATGTTCTGGAAATTTTTGATGCAGATTCAATAGCAAAATTTATAGCATTGTCTGTAATTCCCGAAGCAGAAGCAAATCCAACTTTTTTGGCTATTACACAACGACACCCTACGCCAATATTTCCTCCTTGAGTTGCATCAATCATACCGCTTTTTATTTTAATATCTAATGATTGCAGTTTAGTGATATAAAGTTCAAGAGCATCGATCCGTAAAGATAAACCAAATTTTAAACCACGATCGATACGAAAAAGAAGATCTGATTCCCAATCATCAAAATCTATGTTCATTTTTATTCTTCACCTCCAAATCGAACATTATTTATTAATAGTTTTGGACCCCCAAGCCCTACAGGAAGAGGTGATTGGCCATCTTTTCCACATCCACCAAAATAAGTAGCAAACATAACTAGATCTTTTGTAGCACCTTCCACATTTTTAAGCAATTGAAGAATATTTCCCGTCAAAGAAACATCTTTTAATGGATATTTCTTTTCTCCATTTTCAACCCAATAACCTCTAACTGCTTTAAAGAAAAACGATCCATCCATGCCTACTTGTCCTCCTAAAGTATTAATAGCATAGATCCCTGTTCCTAATTGTTTTATAGCTTCCTCTTCTGTAAGATCTCCTGGCAAAAAATAAGTATTTTTCATTCTTGGTATTGGAGCAAATGTGAAGTTTACAGCTCTAGCATTACCAGTAGGTTTTGCCTTTAATAGTTTAGCTGTAGAACGTGAATGCAAGAATTCTTTTAATAGACCATTTTCGATAAGAACATTATGTTTCGTTTTTACTCCTTGGTCATCATAAGGAAGCCAAAAACCAGAAACATTCTCATCTTGTATTGGTGTTCCTTCATCAATTATTGTTACATATTCAGAACCTAGTATTTCTCCCAATTTATTATGAATCGGAGTGCCTTTAGAAACAACAAAATCGCCTTCAGTTAAATGACCAAAACTTTCATGAGCCAGAACTCCAACTAATATATTCTCACAAAGTGCTCGAAATATACCAGCTGGTGCTACTTTAGCTTTTATCTTCTCTCTTGCCCATAACGCAGCATTTTTACCCAAATCTTCCGGTGAAAAATTTTTCATTTTTAAATGTTCTAAACCTATAGAACCTGATCTTACATCTGAAGCATTTACAAGATCTCCTTGAGAAGTCTTACTAGTGACTTCGCATCTCACGTCTAATAGGAATGGATGCCAATGAATCTCAGTCCCCTCTGAATTTGTAAATAATTTCTCTCCAGACAATTCTCCATAAAGAGCTTTTATAGATGCGATATCTTTACCATTCTCTTTCATAGAGTCTTCCATCCGGCTTAATAACTCTAATTTTTCATGATTTTCAACTAACCACGCTGGTTCTCTGATTTTTGGTTTAAGATATACATTTTTTATCGGTTCTAGGGGTTCTATTTCAGATTTAATACTAACCGCTAAGGCACTAGCTTTAGCTATACTTAAAGCATCCATAGCTGATTGTTCAAGATTGGTTTTAG
Source organism: Promethearchaeota archaeon (assembly GCA_048940925.1). Classification (GTDB taxonomy): domain Archaea; phylum Asgardarchaeota; class Lokiarchaeia; order Sigyniarchaeales; family SOKP01; genus Loki-b32. The sequence continues at coordinate 106,585 of JBHLOC010000007.1, forward strand.
ATAAATCCGCTGAAAAAGCATAACCGGTAGCCCCTTTATAATACACATTAAATCCAACACCAGCTCGTTTCATTGCTTTACATTCTTGAATTCTCTCATTGTCTTTTATTATAGTCCTAAGTAAAAGTTCGTCATAACGAGCTTCAACAAAATCTGCACCTTTAGTCTCAACTTTAGAAATTATAGTTTGCAACTCATCAAACATCAAATTACCTCTAATTTTAAGATTTTTAATAATATATTTGCTAATAATTCTATATATCCGGTATAATGATAAAAAAGTAACTTAAATCAATTATTTTTAATTAATCCCACTTCATTCCCTTATTCATTAAAAATCTAAAACTTTATGGATATTTTCATATTATAAAGTAATAGAACAACTACTAAATTTGAAAAGATGTGTACAATGCCAACTACAAAAGATTTTATTAATATGGATCTTGAATATTGTGCTCATAATTATCATCCTATTCCTGTTGTTATATCAAGAGCAGAAGGTGTTTGGGTCTATGATCCTGAAGGAAATAAATATTTAGATTGCTTATCAGCTTATTCATCTCAAAATACGGGACACTGCCATCCAGAAATTATTGCTACTCTCAAGGAACAAGCAGATATTGTGACATTAACCTCTCGAGCGTTTCATAATGATAAGATGGGACCTTTTTTAAAAATGTTAGCTGAGGTTGTAGGTCCACATATAAACGATCCTCATAATTCAGGAATAATGTCAATACCTATGAATACCGGAACGGAAGCAGTATCAACTGGTATTAAAATGGTAAGAGCATGGGGGTATATAAAGAAAAAAATTCCAAAAAATAAAGCTGTAATAATTGTATGTAGAAATAATTTTCATGGAAGAACAATCACGATAGTAGGATTTAGTTCTGATATTTCAGCGGTTCGATATTATGGAAATTTTGGGCCTTATACTCCGGGATTTACTATTATACCCTATGGTGATGCTGAAGAATTAGAAAATACAATTTTAGAAATCGGTCCTGAAAAAGTAGCTGCTTTTTTAGTAGAACCTATCCAAGGCGAAGCTGGAGTTAATGTTCCTCCAGAAGGATATTTAAGAGCAGTAAGAGAAATTTGTACAAAATATAATATTTTAATGGTTTTAGACGAGATTCAAACTGGTTTTTGTAGAACTGGTGAACTTTTTGCATGTGACCATGAAAATGTGAAACCAGATATGTTACTATTAGGTAAAGCGTTAGGAGGAGGAATTTATCCTGTGTCTGCATGCGTTACTACAAAAGAGGTTATTGGACCAGATGTAATCAAACCAGGAACTCACGGAAGTACTTTTGGTGGAAATCCTTTAGGCGCTGCTATTGCAATGAAATCAATTGATATCCATTTACGTGAGAATCTCGCTGAACGTGCGAAAGAAATGGGTGCCTATTTTATTAAAAGACTTAGAGAAATTGGAGAGAAAAAAACAAAAATTCCAATAAAAGAGATCAGAGGTAAAGGATTACTTGTTGCTGTTGAATTTACTGCGGATGCAAGATCCATCGTTGAGGAATTGAAGAACAACGGAATTTTAGCTAAAGATACCCATTCAACAACCATACGATTTGCTCCTCCCTTAATAATAACTAAAGAAGAGATAGATTGGGCTCTTAAAGTAATTGAAAAAGTCTTTGTGAAACATTAAAAAATAGTAAATGAATTTTTCTTTAAATAATGTCTATTAATTTAATTATCTCTAAAAATATGAGTTCCTGCTTTTCCTTCTAAAGCTTCTTTTATTTTTTCAATGGAGGTAATAATCGCTTTTTCTCCCCCTGATTCCATAAAATTAATTATTGCTTGAATTTTAGGTCCCATACTTCCAGCTGGGAATTGACCTTCTTTCAAATATTTTTTAGCATCAGATATTGAAATCTTATCAAAATCTTTTTGGTCAGGGGTCTTATAATTAATAGCAACTTTCTCTACATCAGTAGCTATCAATAAAATATCTGCTCCAATTTGTTCAGCTAATTTTGAACTAGCAAGATCTTTATCTATAACTGCCTCAACACCATATAATCTTTTTTTTTCTTTTATAACAGGAATTCCACCGCCTCCACAGGCTATTACTATCCAACTTCCTAATTCCATAAGCCTTTTAATTTCACGCCATTGATAGATCTTTATAGGTTTTGGAGAAGGTACCACACGACGATATCCCTTGGTTGTTTTCACATATCCCGGTTTTGGAACATCATATGCAGGACCGATTGGTTTAGTTGGATTATAAAAAGCTGAGTCTTCTGGATCAACCTTCACATAAGTGAGAACAGTAAGAAAAAGTTTATCTTCATCAAGTCCTAATCTCATCAATTCTTCATCTAAAGTTGATTCAATCATAAAACCAATTTGTCCCTGTGTTTCTGCTACTAAAATCTGTAAAGGTCTTTTTGTAACTGCCATCGTTGCCTCTTGTTGTAATAGAAGATTTCCTACTTGAGGTCCATTACCATGTGTTATAATTATATTATAATTCTTCGCTAATTCAGCTATCTGACTAATAGGAACTCTTAAATTCTTGAATTGCTCCTCTGTTGTGCCTTCCTCTCCAAATTTAATTAACGCATTTCCTCCAAGCGCGATTATTAATGTTTTCAATTAATGTACCTCTAGGTAAAATTACATAAAAGTAAATGAAAAATAAATAATATTAAACGTTTTATTTAAAATTTATCTCATAGAGAGATTCTTATTTCGTTTTCCTTTTTATTAATTTCTGAAAACATCAAAATCATCAGTAAAAAGGCTGTACACTATTCAATATCTTTATTATTTAACCTAACCTTGGAGTTATATTCTTGAAAGGGGTAGTAACCGCTCTAGGCCACCCCGGATTTAATTTTATAAGTGCAGCAAGATGAAATACCGCCCAAGCTCCACAAAGATCGCAATTTACATCATTTCCATAACAACAAAATGGCAATTCAAATCCCTTATCTCCAAGATATAAGGGAACCATATAATTTTTAACAGGACAGTTTTGAGTAAATTCTAAGGCATTTTGAGATAACATAAGTTCTAAAACCTTCAAATAATTTAGAATAAATTTAGGATATTTTTTCTTAAGTTTCATTATTTTTTTAATGGCTAAATCTCGTTTCTCCAAAGACTTCCAGCAGAAACCGCTTATATCATTTTTTTTCGGTACATAGAAGGTGAAATTCACCCCCCTAATGGGTGTTTCTTTTTGTAAACATTTTATAAAAGCTTCTAGATGATTTTCATTCCTTTTAGTTATTACACAACTACATTGAAGGTCACCACTAAAATTTCCAGGTAAATTATTTAAATTATTAATAACTTTCTCAAAACTCCCCTTACCCCTTAACTCATCATTTATACCTTCAGGGCCATCTAAAGAAATTACCCATCTTATTTTTGGTCCAAGATTAAATAAGGGTAAAGTTCCATTAGTTGTAATCGTATTTTGAGGGAAAATTTTGACACCTAATTCTAATACATCTTTTCTTAGAAGTGGTTCTCCACCCATCCAAACCATTCGAACAATCCCATATCGTTTTTTAAATTTTTTAATTTCATTTATCATTTGCTTTGCAGGCATTTCATTCTTCTTAGTAGGAGTATGAGGTGTGCCCTCCCTATAAATAAAACAATGTTTACATTTTAAAGTACATCTATTTGTTATATTTACCATTGCAATAGGACGCAACTCTTTATTCAATGTTTCCACTTTTTATAATAACTAGTTACTGATCTCAAGATCATCAATTCAATCAGAATATTTTATAGTTTTTAATAGTATTTAATTTAATTTGATCCAAGAAATAGATTTAAATAATATTCTGAAAAGATTCTATTAATGATTATTTTAAAATATTCTTATTATGAGCAATTCTATTAAAAGATTAATTAAAATTAAGTCAAGAAGAAATGCCAAAAAAGAATTTTCGTATCTTTAAGGGAATTATTATTTTATGTTTCATCATTTTGAGTTATGTTGTTCTTAATTTCTTTTTTTACTACAACCAACACTATAACTGGAATAATATAAAATTAAGACTCAATTGGATGTTTACTATACTTTATTTTACTATTATGTTTTATACTCTTTTTTTTATGATTAGCTTTAAACTTTACAACCAAATTTTTATTTTTATAGTTACAATCGGCACTTTATTATGGATCATAATTTATCTGTTTGATCTTCTTAAGATTGAGCTAAATTTTTGGGATTGGTATACGCTGAGAGATTCTGCCACAATTATATCTATATCTGTATTAGCTCCTGGAGTTGCATTGAATCAAATTAAATATATCAAGAATCATTCTAATCAAAATGAAAAAGGAAAGATTTTTAAGAATTATCATATTCATGAAGGATTTGTTGGGATTATATTTGTTATATTAGCGATTATCTTATTGATTACATTTTATATTTTCATCCAATATAAGATAATGAATAATGAATTAAAAGTAATCTTAGCTATAACTATGATATTGTTATATCTGTTTTTATTTAGTGGAAGCTTCCTCATTTTCCGAGATAGAAGAGATTTAGTTAATTTAAAAATGATTGAAAGACGAAATTCTACAATTGAAAACAATACATTATCAATTTTTAATCCAATTACTCAAGATTCTATAGAATTTTTTAAAACTCCCCGTTTTTTGTTATATCCTTATGGACTTCTACTTAATAGCTTGTCACTAAATATGCTTATACATGGAACGGATTTCTTATTAGAAGAAATATTTAGTCTTAAATATGAAGTCATTGTTTTTTTAGGATTTATTTTTTGTTTCATTGGAGGAGTTTTAATGGGAATAGACTGGTATCGTTTATTTGGAAAAATTTATCCCGTTGAGTTTAAAGAGATTGAAAAAATTTTAAATGAGTTAAGAATTTCAGCTTAATATTTATCTCGTAAAAAGAGCATTATTGCTTTTTGAATATGTAAACGATTTTCAGCCTGATCAAAAACTACTGATTGAGGACCATCGATCACTTCACCTGTTTGCTCATATTCTCTCATTGCTGGTAAACAATTCATAAATATAGCATCTGACTTAGCAGCTTGCATCAGTGAGGATGTAACTTGATAGGACATAAAAGCTTTTTTTCGCTCTTCTTCTTGTTCTAATGGGATTCCATAACTCATCCAACTATCAGTATATATGACGTTGGCATCTTCAGCAGCTTCTAAAGCATTATGGATTACTTTTACCTCTGCACCACTATTTTTTGAGAGTTCTAATACTTCTTCTATAACTGATTGCTCAGGTGAATAATCAGATTTGTTAGGACAGGCAACATCCATCCTCAAACCAAACATAGCACTTATTCTCATTAAATCATAAGTTACATTATTATAAGCATCTCCAAAATAAGATAATTTAATATTATCAAATCGTCCTATTTTTTCTTTAATGGTTTGAAGGTCTCCAAGAATTTGGCATGGATGTGCAAAATCATCTAGCATATTAATGACAGGAACATCTGAGTACTGTGCAAGTTCCCAAATGTCTTGTCTTTTAAAGACACGAGCAGCAATTAAATTAACAAATCGAGAAGCAACTTTCGCAGTATCGCTTATATTTTCCTTTTTACCTAATGGAGAATCTTTAATTGAATAAAAAATAGCATGACCCCCTAATTGTTGCATCCCTGTTTCAAACGATATTCGAGTTCTCAAAGATGGCTTTTCAAATAGCATCAAAAGTGTTTCTCCTTCCAAAAGTAAATTATACTTTTTAGGATTTTTCTTAATTTCAATTGATTTATTTATTACCTTTTCACATTCTTCTTTTGAAAAATCTGAGACTTTTAATAGATGTCGTACCATTTCTGAATTCCTTTTTCAATTATTAATTATTATTAGATAGTAAAAGAAAATATCAAATTAAATTTACTATAGAGTTTTATTCCTATTTAATTTTATATTTATAAATTGTGTTTTAATACTTTTCCTGGAAATTTTCGCTTTTGTTTATTATTATCAACAACAATAACGCCATTAACTATTACATAGGGAATGCCTTCAGGAAATTGATGGGGTTCTTCATAAGTTGCTTTATCAATTATAGTATCTGGATTAAAAATAACGATATCTGCCCAAAAATTTTCATGTATTAATCCACGATTATTTAATCCTAATCTTAATGCAGGAAATGAAGTCATTCTACGAATCGCATCCTCTAATGTCAACAGTTTTTCTTCTCTTACATATCTACCCAAAATACGGGGATATGTTCCGTAAAATCGAGGATGATATTTTCCTAAACTTGGTATGTTTGGAATTCCTAAACCATCTGTTCCAACCATGTGATATCTTCCCGTCATAATTCTGCGAATATCTTCTTCTCCCATAGTTTCAAGTGTTACTGTTGACCCACCCTCATCATCAATCAAAATCGAAAATATTGTCTCCCAATTATCTCTCAATCCTTTAATTTTTGTTATTTCAGGTATATTTTTACCTTCAATATCTTTCCATTTCTCCGAAACAACAGATGAAATGTAAATACTTTCGAATCCATTTCTCTTTATAAAATTTTCCCATCCTTCTATTGCTTTCTCTGTTTCTTCCTTAATTCTTTCTTGATTAATTTTTTCCTTTATCCGTTCAATTAATTTATCAGGACCACCCTCATGTACCCAAGGAGGAAGAATTGAACTTAAAGAAGTAAATCCTCTATTATATGGATATTGATCATATGTAATACTAATTCCCCTATTATTTGCATCTTCAATTAGCTCTAATGTATCTTTACTCTTGCCCCAAGAGACTTTTCCCGAGATTTTATGGTGAGCGATATGTCCCCCTCTACATCTTGATTTTTCAACAATTTCAATAACTTCTTTAATTGCATCAATTATATCTTCTCCTTCATCGCGAATATGAGAAAAATATAATCCATCATACTGAGTAACAACTTTAGTTACTCCTATGATTTCTTCAGTCTTTGCGTAAACTTGTGGGGCATAGATAAGACCAGTGCTCATGCCAAAAGCTCCTGCTTCCATCGCCTCTCTAACATATTCTTTCATCCTAGTAATCTCATTTGAAGTTGGAGGGCGATTCTCATAGCCAGGTCCGCCAGCAATTCGAATATTTTCAAATCCAACAACAGGTACTATATTTATAGCACAACGATCTTCTTCTAATTTCGTTATATACTCCCCAAACGTATTCCATGTGAATTCATAATCTTCATAAAGAGGAATTGTACGAGCAGAAAATTTTCGAAAATCTTCCATATATTCAGGAGGGATTGGAGCGAAACTACCTCCACACATCCCAATTACATTAGTAGTTATACCTTGATGTACAAAAGACTCCACTCTATTAAAAAGTGGCAAAATCATATCAGTATGAGAATGCATATCAATGAAACCTGGACAAATTGTCATATCCTCTGCATCTATCTCTATGGATGCTGACTCCTTTATATTTGTTTTAATTTTCTTTATTTTTCCATCTTTAATTCCAATTTCTCCTTTATACCAAGGATTTCCTGTCCCATCAATTATTCTCCCCTTTTTAATTATAATATCAAGACTCATTTTTATTCTACTTATTTCTTTTATTTTTATTTTAATTCTTCTTCTGCACTAAAATCACGAGAATAGGAAAGAGATTCTAAAATTTCTTTATCGTGTGAAATTAGTTTTCCTGTTAGAAGACGGCTTAAAAGTTCTCCCAAACCAGGTCCTAACATAAATCCTTGACCACACATTCCAACTGCATTGATATAACCCTCTAATTTTGCAACTTGTCCGATAATTGGGTTACCATCTGGCGTCATCGGATATAAACCTCGCCAAGTTCTTCTTACTTTAACATTTTTTAAGCGAGGGATCAGTTTTATCATTCTCTTTGAAATCTGAGGTAAAAAAGAACTAGTTTCACGACGATCTACTCCGGGAATTGTTGGTTCAGGAGTTAAACAAAAGATTATTTTTCCTTCTTTATTTTGATAAAAATAATAATTGCTAGAATCACCAAATTTTGGATCAGAATAAGGTCTAATATCTACAATCATTGGTGAAAAGATTTTCTTTACTGGCTCTGTTATTCCCGCTTCATGTGATTCTGGTTCTACGGGAATAGAGATACCCACCATATTACCTATATCTTTAGCGTGAGCTCCCGCAGCATTAATTATATTTTTTGTATTATATTGACCTTGTGTAGTTTTAACATTAAACATTTTATCATTTTTAGCCATAATATCAATAACTTTCTCATTAAAAAGATATTCAGCACCATAGTTTTTAGATTGTCTGTAGAAAGCGTGTAAAGCTAATAATGGTGAAGCATTTCCATCCTCGGGGCTATAAGTACCCCCTAATAACCCATTATCATTTATACCAGGGATAATTTGCTTGATTTTCTCAGCATCAACAAAATTGATGTTTAATCCATAACTTTTTTGAAGTTGAACAGTTTCTCGCAATAATCTATTATCATTTTCTGTATATGCTAAGAAAGTATAACCTCCTTGATTCCACCATATATCATCACCGAACTTTTCTTCCCATGTAGAAAATATTTCTATTGATTTTTGACATAACCATATCTTTCCTTTGTGGGAATGAGTTGCTCTAATACCACCAATTGCATGTTTATTATCAGCTTGAGCTACAGAGGGCAATGAATCAATGACCAAAGTTTTAAGTCCATCATTTGCCATAGCTAAAGCTGTTGGAACACCTACACTTCCAGCACCGATAATTATAACATCATATTCAACCATTCAGAAGTCCTCCTTCTTATCTTTAACATTAGCAAAGATGCCCATAGGAACTTCAATAAATAACGGACGATTTGTTCCAGGAATAACATCTTGAGGAGATATTCCTTCTTCTTGAAATATTAATTCAATTAAAGGAGTACATGTTTTACCTCCACAAGCACCCATTCCAACCTTAGTGAGTGCTTTTAATTCATTGAAATCTCTAACACCTAACTTAATCCACTTTCTGATTTCTCCAACTGATACACGTTCACATCTACATACAATTATATCATCGTCAGTAGAAGATTTCTGATATAATTCTATAGGTTCACTATAACGGGTTTTATATAATTTAATTGCTACAGCTTGCTTAGCTATTTCTAAAGGCAATTGAACAGTTATTAATTGAGTTTTAGGAAATTCTTTTAATATTCGTGATCTATATATTTTAAATTCTCCCAATTCTCTCTTATTACTTACTACTACAACTTTTTCTCCTTTATTTAATTTCTTATTTGTTAGTTCAAGGGGAAATGTTACTAATGGATTAGCTTTATCTTTTCTATAATCCATTAAAACAACTGCTAATCCAGGGCAAACTGCAACACATTTCCCACACCCAATACAATCTTTCTCACCCTTGAAATATGGTAATTGTGTAATGAGATTATCGATAGTTTCAATTTGTTCTTGGGGACAAACGGATGTGCATGGATTGCAAGGAATTTCCTGATCACAATAAAAAACAGGATAAATTGATTCTTCTTTAAATGAAATATCGGATTTTATTGGTTGAGAGGGTTTAGCTTTCATTATATCCGCAAGTTTTTGAAGTTCATCAACATTTTCAGAAATTTTAATACCCATTTCTTTTAGGATTTTTAAAGCTTCAATTTTACCTGTAAAAATCGCGGCAGAAGCTTCTGCGATTTCTTGAGCATCACCAGCTACCCAAACTTTAAATCCAAATTCTCTTGCTTTATGATAAAATTCATTTACAGGATTTAACCCAACTGCAATCAAGATAGTGTCGCATGGATATGTTCGTTCAGTTCCAGAAATGATATTAAAATTATTATCAAGTTGACCAATAGTAATAGATTCTACTTCATTATTTCCATTAGCAGAAATAATTGTATGATTAGTATAAATTGGTACACCTAACCGTCTTAATTTATCTTCATGAACCTTATATCCACCACACTGAGGTAATGCTTCAATCAATCCTATTACTTCTATTCCTGCTTGGATAGCATGATATCCCGCTATTAATCCTACATTACCTCCTCCTATTATAAAAATTTTGTCAGCTGCTTTAATCAAATCTCGATTTACTAAAGTTTGAAATGCACCAGCACCATATACTCCAGGAAGAGTATTCCCTGGAAAGACCAACATTTTTTCCCTAGCACCAGTTGCAATTAACAAATAACTTGGTTTTACAAGAATATATTCCTCGTTATTTTTTAAAATTCCCACAAAACCATCACTAAAAACTGCCAAACAAACACTATTTTTCCAGATTTTAATATTTGATAAAGATTTTACCGATTCACCCAGGATTTTCGCAATTTCAATACCACGTTTACCGGCATAAACATCTTCTTGTGATCCAAAAAATTTATGTGTCTGAAGAACTAATTTTCCCCCAAGTCTACTCTTATCATCTATTAAAATAACCTGAACTTTATAATCTCCTAAAGCTTGAGTTGCTGATAATCCAGCTGGTCCTGCACCTATTACAAGGACTTCAGTATTAATAATTTTTGGATCTCCTACACTCACAGCATTGTTTATTGGAGGTAATTCTGGTAGACCATTACAACTTTCAATAACCATACCTTCTTTAAGGAATCTCATGCATGCTTTTACGGGAATACCATCTGCTATAACATTGCATTGTGCGCACTGTCCATTGGCACAAAACATTCCCTGTGAACTATTATCTTTTACATGGTGACCGAAAATTTTAATTTTATTAAGAAAAAGGGCAGAAGATATAACTAATCCTTCAAATCCAGTTAATTCTTGCCCATCAAAACTAAAATTTATCTTTTTTCTTTTTGGTGTCTCTATAATAGGATGTTTTGTTATGTCTTCCATAAAGAATCTAAATTAAAATTGTTAAGATTATTATTATTCATTGATAAGGTTTTATGAAGTTTATTACATCATCATAATCAATTCCTAATTCTTTGACTTTTTCAATTGTCGGACATCCTTTCTGATTCCAACCACGTTCTTTATAAACAGCATCTTGAAGCTGTGAATATTGCTCTTCACGATATTTTCGAAGAATTTTTATCTTTTCTTTTGTAGTTTTATTAATTATATCAATTCCTAATTCTTTGAGTTTATTATCATATCTTTCTTGACGACTTTCATATTCTAGTGATAAAACGGGACCCATTGATCGATATGGCAAATTAGAATCATCTTCTCTTAACCCATGTCCTAGTCTAATATTAAAAATTCTTTGAAAGTTGTAAACTCTTTCGGACATTTTAATGAGATCATTTGGAACAGATTTTCTTCCCGTAACTGCTGAAAAATATTTTGCATACCATTCAACATGGTCAGGAACTTTTGCACGAACTAATTCTCCTGTCTTTGGATCTTTAATTGGATAATCATTTTGAGATTCTGGTTGTATATCATTCCAGGGAAGTTTACAAAGTCCAGCAAGACTAAACCAAGTTCGCCATAATGGAAACCAACGAAGAGCTTTTGCTTTATCCTCAAAACTAGGGATAGAATTCCGAATCATATCTTCAAAAATTAACCAGGCTTCATCATGTTGAGGTCCTTTATTAGTCAACCCATATCCAGCTTGTTGTGCTAAAGATTCTTTTGTCATATATTCAGAAAATTCCAAACCCTTATGTTCCATTCCAATATCTTGTAAGAATTGGGGATCAGCACCGTATTTTTCTATGAAGATTTTTTTCATTTCTCGGATTCCTTGACCTACTATAACTCCAAAACCTTTCCCTTTAGCCATTTGATGTATTAGTTCTAATGCTTCTTTCGCGTTCCCAAAATTAAGTTCTAAACCACCAGTAATCTCATTATTCAATATACCTTCTTCATAACATTCCATTACAAATGCAATACCTGTACCAACAGATATTGTATCTAAACCATAGGTGTCACAATAAAAATTAACTTCTAATACCCATTTTGGATCCCATACTCCCCAATTTGAACCACATCCAGCAATAGTTTCATATTCTGGCCCATCAACAATAACTTTTTCGCCTTTAAAAGGACCAGTTAAAACAGTATGATTTTCGCTATAATGAGAACAACTAACCGTGCAGCCAAGCCAACATCCATCCGCTCCTTCTCTCCCAGAATAGATATTTCTCATAACTTCACGACTATAGGGAATATTTTTACCACTAATTTCTTTATGCATTCCAAAACGAAAATTTTCAGTTGGCAAAAGATCAGTCACATTCATTATATCTGGAAGGTGCCCAGTCCCTACTCTCCGCATTTCATTTTGCTTCGGATCAAGTTTTATGATTTCTTGACTATGGATTTTTCCTAATTCTCTAGCCGTTACTAAATCTGCTGGGTTATTTGAGTTAATTGATACTTTGGGTGTTAAGCATAATAATGCTTTGAGATTTTTATCTTTAAATACAGTCCCAATCCCTCCTCGTCCTGCTTGTTTAGAAGAAGCCCAATTTCGAATAGGAACAAACCAAGAAAAATTGAGCATTCCCCATTTAGTATTTTTTGCAGCAGGTCCCGAACTCACTACTGAAACACGTTGTTTTTCTCGCTCATCTGAAGCATAATTTTCAGTAAGCTGTTGAGTAAGTTTATGAGAATATTCTGAAAGTCCTTCTGACTTTTCAACACTTTTTATTTGAACTACTCCTTTTATACCATCTATAAATATTATTACCTCATTAGATGCTTTTCCTTGAATTTCTAACGCATCAAAACCAGAAAATTTGAGAAATGGCCCAAAATATCCTCCAACATTCGAATCAATAATTATACCCGTTAAAGGTGAGATAGATGTAACGATAGATTTACCGGATCCTGGATAGAAAATACTACCTCCTAATGGACCAGAGGAAATGCATATTTCATTTTCGGGATCATCCCACTTTACTATCTTATCTTTAGGAAGAGAATTCCACATTAACCATAAATCAAAACCCTTACCACCGGTGAATTTTTCTTTCATTTCAACGGTGACCGGTTTTATTTGTATCTTATTTTGGGAAAGATTAATATATAAGGTTCTATTGACATAGCCCTTCTGGATTTCGTCGGATTCATATCTTTCTTCTGCTAAAATCATCGAGCTTCACTTCAATTTAGAATAATACGTCAAAATTATAAATTTGATTATAGATGAGTTAATGAGACTTTAGAAATAAATTTTATTTAAATGAATTTAAAAAAGAAATATAAAAAATAGATTCAGGATGTTTTATTCTGAATAGGGTTTTTTTAAATCATACTAACTAGCTCTTTAGCCCATTTACGAATCTTATCCCAATTTCTTGAATCGTAAACTCCTGGCTCTGTTTCTTTAAATCCTGCCGGTATGAAATTGTCTTTATCTGCTTCGAGGAATTTTCTATAAATTTTACCCATCTGATTATAATCCCAGATACCTCCAAACATGGTCATAGAGATTGGATTCAAATCATATTTAGAAGCTTTATCTTCAAGATATTTTTTAGTAATTCTCTTTATTTCATCATATTCTCCTTTATATTCCAT
>JBHLOC010000044.1:0-38138 GCA_048940925.1 Promethearchaeota archaeon
ATATCAGACAAAAAAGAAGATTCTTATGTAGATATTTCCATAGAGTTTAAATGATTAATTTCTTATTTAGATTTTAAGAGTTGTAATCTAAAAATAATCTTATTCATAATTTCTTATAAGTTTTCTTCATAAAAAGGAGCTATTCCATTATTAATTATTTCAGCTTTTTTTTTGTTGTGAGTAGATGCTAACACCTTAATATCATTATCAGCAAAGCAAGCTGCTGAACACAATCCAATAAATCCGGTTCCTAATATAGAGACACTATATTTATATATCTTAAACACCTTGTTCATTTCTATTTCTAAATTGCAAAATCATCTACTTTTTTATAAGTTTAGGGCAAGTTAGAATTTAATTTTTAATATATTGAATCTTGTATTAAATTTATGATATTCTCTATTATATTTTGAACTCATAGGAAAATTTTGGGTAGATGCTAAAAACACAAGAGTAAAAAACGTAATGTGGTCTGGTTTAATCAGAAAATTAGAAAAAAATAATTCTTTCTAATGATATAAATAACTAATTCCTCATATTTTAGGAGTTATCATTCCAGATGTAACGTTCGGGTATTAAAATCTTGGAATAGAAAAATATAAAAAGAGTTATTTTAGAAATTAAGTTGAAATTATAATTTATAACTCATTGAAAACAGTTCGGGCGATGATATCATTCTGAAGACTTCTGCCAACTTCTATGAAACGGGCGGAATAACCTGTAACCTTAACTGACAAATCAGGATAATTTTCTGGATGAGCTTGGGCATCCCTTAATGTTTCTGAACTTATTGGATTAATTTGAAGCTCTCTTCCTCCTAATTCTAAATAAGCTTCAGCAATTGAAGTTAGTTTATCTACACCCTCATCTGTTTCTATTAAACTGGGATTGATTCTTATATTCATTGTTGCTCCATCGGTTAGAAGAGCATCTTTTGTTGCATAAGCTATTGAGCGGAGTGTCATAGTAAGCCCATTTTTCTCTGTTCCGTTCGCGGGAGATATACCATTAGATACAGCTTCACCAGATAATCTTCCATCAGGAGTTGCACCTAACATTCTACCTTCAAGAATATTAAGTCCAGAAGATACAAGGCATGGGCGATATATACCGGCACCACCTCTAGCAGGATGTTTTCTCACAATATCACATAAAGTATTCGCCACCCATTTTGCTAGTTCGTCTACCTTTTCATCACCGTTACCATATTTGGGAGCCTTGTTTCTTAATAGTTCCTTAAGTTTATCAGCTCCCTTGAAATTATTATGGAGATGTGTAGCTAATTCTCCCATTGTCAATAATTTTTCTTCGAATACTGCCCAGCGAATTGCTGCTAGTGAATTAGTTACAGTTGCTAATGCTTGACAACCTATCGGATTATTATTATAGTGTGCTCCATTTCGAGTTACATCTTTTCCACTCTCTAAACATCCCTCTATTGTAGATGAAAGTAATGGGGAAGGAAAATAATCTGCAAATGCTTTATCTTTTAGCTCTGCCTTTTTCACAACTAAGTCTACTCCAAAAGAAAGCTGATCTACAAAAGCCTGCTTCACATCTTCAAAAGTTTTAAAAGTACTTGGGTGAGGTGTTTTTGCACCAAATTGACGGTTTTCTGCTACGAGAATTCGTCCTTCATTTAAAGCTAGATGTAAAACAATTGATAACCGAACACCATTGCCTGCCGTATAGGAAAAATCATTACCAGTACCATGGGGTTCAACACACCCTACAAGTGAATAGTCACGGGCATCTTCTAATGAATATCCATCATTTTGAAGTTGGGGTACTAATATTTCATCATTATGAATCCCCATTCCTGCGGTAAAGCGATATGTTTCAATTACTCTTTTTAAAAAATCTCGCGGCGTTTTGGAAGAGATTCGTATCGATAACGTATTCAACAGGCTTTTTACATTTGCAATAGCCTCGAGAAACATATATGACACATCGTTCGTAGCATCATTTCCATCTTTATCTAATCCCCCAATAGTTATGTTATTTTGTCCTGCGATAACAACAGAAGCAAGTTTAACTAAATACTCTTCAATGGCTTCTAAGGCTTCTTCATATGTAATACGTCCTTCTTTTAAATCTGCAATATAATAAGGATAAAGATATTGATCTACTCGTCCTTGAGAAAATATATTTCCTTCACCATAGCTCATTTCCATAACGACATTGGTCATCCATACCGATTGCATTGCTTCCATGAAGGTTCTTGGTGGGAGGGCTGGTACTCGCCTTGCTCGTTCAGCAATGTCTAAAAGTTCCGCTTTTCTATGTTCTGATGCGTTTTCTGCCATTTTCATTGCTAGATCTGCGTAACGAATAGAATAATCACAGACAGCTCTTGCACAAACCTGAACTGCTTCATAAAAGATCTTGCGATTTTCGTAATCTTCATCAATATTTTTAAGTTTCTCAAGTTCTTCTGCAGCTCTCTTTTCTATCCCCTTAAATCCCATTTTAAGAACTCGTCTATAACCCGGAATGGTATGACCTTGCATTTCCGCATAAAATGGATTGATCCATCTCAAAGCTCTTTCTAAAAATCCCTTTTTCTCCTTAAATAAGCCTGCTTCTTTCCAGAGTTCTTCTTTTCGATCAGCTAATGTCTTTCCCTTCCATACGGGGATAATATCATTTTTCAGCTCGTTAAGCTCTTGTTCTGAAAAAGGGACATAACGCCTAAGGATTGGATTATGTCTACGGAAATATTCTTTAGTTTTTTCGTCTATTGAATCATCTAAGAGAAAATCATAAGTTCGAACATGTCTCCCAAGCTCTATTTCAAAAGGATCAGCTCTTATTTTACTGGATTTTACTCCTACAAGAAGCTCATCACTATCAATCCTTATAGGAAGGCAGCGTAAGAATTCTTCTAATGCTCTGGCTTTTTTCATATAGGGATGAGAATTTTCCATTTGTTTCCAAATTCTTGAATAGCATCGTGCTCGTTCGAGGTCATATTCGAAGGGTTGAGACAACATTTTGTCCCTAATTTTACGAACTCTCTCTGTAGGAATCCCTTGGAGAGGAGTCATTTTAACACTTTGAATTACCATAATTCAATAATTGTTTTTTTTATTAATAAAATTTAGTTGTCTTATCAACACCAACTTGTTTTTTAAAATTTTTCAATACTTTCAAATCAAAATATCTATAAATTATTCAAAGAAAAATTTATTATAATAAGAAAATAGATAAATCTATTAAAATCTAAATGAGGTTTTTGAAAAATGACACAATTAAGAGAAAAGCTTAAAATAACAAATAAAACTGTAAATGTTATAAATAAGTTTCTTTCTGATGAGAACAATGACTTAATTAATAATTTATTCGAAATTATTGAGAAGTATGGTGGAGTTGATGAAATTAATAGATATGCCAACGAAGCACGTCAATTAGATAGTTTATTAGATAAATTAAAAAAGAAAAAGCCAGATTATGTCCAAGATATTGAATGGTTAATAGAGCAAAGAGAAAATAAAGCATTCATAACTCTTTCTGATTATAAAAGGAAAATACTTGGAGATAAATTTTCAGAAATTACATTTAATAAAGATTTTGCTGTTACATTGGAACTATCAGCTTGCCAATATTTTCCATTTTTTATCGACATTGCGAAAGCTGCAATTAAAGATCAAGAGCTAATGCCCGCAAGAATTATTCGAGTAAGGAAAATGAAAGAACAAGAAGATGATGGCGACTTATTAGCCATGGCTGCTGCTATGCAAGTTATCGGAGCAACATATGTAGAGACATTAGATACGAAAGGGACAGCTCCGGGTCCAGATGGTTTACCAGTGAATATTCATCTTGGGGGACCTGATACTATAACTGGTTATTTTGGGGGAGTAGGTCAACCGAATGATTATGCATTAAAATGGCTTGATGAATATTTGTATTACTACACAAATTATGGTATTAAACAAGTTCTAAATGTAAATCCTGGTACTGTACTTTTGGGGTATTTCATACATAAACTTGGAATAGACAATGAATTCAAAATCTCTGTATATATGGGAAATGATAATCCTTACTCTTGTTTATGGACACTTTTAACAGCTAAATTATTTTCTAGAGAAGATGGTACAAGTCCATTAATTGGTTTTAATCTTGCTAACTCAGTTAATAATGAGACAATTGAACTTTCTGCGTATATTCGAAAGACTTTCGATTTTGAAGATGTTGTAAGATTAGAACATCATGTGATTGAGACGCAAAAAAGTATTGTACGCCAACCATACGATAGAAGAGTCGAATTAATAGATGTTGCTAAGAAAGTGAAAAACATCAGTGCTAAACATGAGGGTGGTGATGTGGAATTAGATAGTAGCAGAGAACATCCTTCAGATATTTTAGATTATTTTAGAGATAAACAAGAAATTATCGATTCTGGTCACTGGGAATATATGCGTAGAAATCACCTTGATAGATATATTGCTGTTAATACCACAGCTAAAATATTAATTAAGAATGGTATTGATATAATTGCTGCCCAAAATCTTCATAAATATGAATAAATAGAATTGAGTTGAGATAATATGGGAAAATTTGATTTTAGACCTACAGGGGTTATGCCTGCCATGGTAACTCCTTTCAATAAGGATGAATCAATAAATGAAGATAATCTAAGAAATCTAGTAAATTTTCTTATAGAACAAGGAGTTACAGGACTTGTACCAGTAGGAACTACTGGAGAATTTGTTAACATGACATTTGATGAACGATTAAAAGTTATTGAAATCGTTGTAGATGAAACAAATGGTAGGGTTCCTGTAATTGCTGGAACAGGAGAAACAGGTACAAAACTAGTAATTGATGTTACTAATGCAGCAGCAGATATAGGTGCTGATGCAGTGTTAATAGTAACACCTTATTATCTAAAACCTAAAGCAAAAGGGCTATATGATCATTATTTTACTATCGCAGAAAAAACCGACATTCCTATAGTTTTATATAATATTCCTGCTTGCACAGGTGTGGAATTGCTTTGGACTGTAGTGGAAGATCTTGTGGATATTGATAATATCGTTGCTATTAAAGATTCAAGTGGAGACTATAAATATTTTTCAGCACTTTTAGAAAAAGTTAGTGATAAAATCTCCGTGCTTATTGGATGGGATGAGAATGTATTAGGTGCTCTGGCTGGTGGAGCAGCAGGCTGTATCTTAGGATCAGCAAATGTTTTTCCTAAGATATGGTTGGAGATATATGACCACGTAAAAAATAATCGATTAGAAGAAGCACAAAAACTTCAAAAAAAAGTCCAAAAAATAGCAAGATTATTAATTAATTCAGGTGCTCTAGGCGTTAAATCCTGCTTAAATATGATGAATATTCCAGTTGGTAAAACTCGGCAACCCATTGTATTAGGAGATACTTTATCTTATGAAATAAAAGATGAATTAAGAGTAGAACTTGAAAAATTAGGTTTAATTAAAAAAACTGAAATCCAATTTGAATTTGGAGACAAACCACTCACAAGTCGTTTTTATGCTGTAGGTATTACTCCCAAGAAGATTTCTGATTTCGAATTGAAAGTAGGTGAATCTCTAGTAGGTAACCGTGCAGAACTCGCTCATATTGACCTCCTAATAGGTAAAAAAAATGGTCCTGTAGGTAATGCCTATGCGAATGCTTTAACTAATCCAGAAGAAGGACGTGAAGGACTACAAGTTATCCTTGAACCTAATATGCAAGTCAAACCACCCACAATTATGATTCCTACTATTCGTCCAACTTCTCTTCGTCATGCTAGTCTTACTTATGGACCCGCACAAGCAGCAATTGCTAAGGCAGTTATGCAATGTGTTGAGGATGGAATTCTTCCAAAAGAGTTAGTCGATGATATCGTTATAATTGTAAATGTTTTTGTCCATCCGAGTTCTAGTGCAAGAAAAAGAATATTTATCAATAATTATAAAGCAACACGCAATGCGATCCGAAAAGCGATGGAAGGCTTACCAACTGTTGATGATGGAATAGAGAATGCAGAAAATGCACGACATCCCTTTAGAAATGATCCATAGACAAACTTTTTTATCTTATCTTTTATTTTGATTCAAAAATTCAATGGAGAATCTTCAAATTATATATTACATTATTTTATTTAACATTTTATATTAAAAATTCCATTTAAGAAAGAATGAGAATAAACTTATGGATGTAATAGAAGTAATCCATACAAGAAGATCATTTAGATCATTAGCCCCTGTTGAAATTACAGAAGAACTTATTAAGGATTTAGCAGAATGTGCAAGTTTAGCACCATCATGCAAAAACTCACAACCGTGGAGATTTGTCTTTGTGTTTGAAAAAAATCAGCTTCAAAAATTATTTACAACCTTAAGGGCTCCAAATGATAAATGGGTTGTAAATGCTTCTATGATAATAGTCGTTTTCAGCAATGTTAAGTATGATTGCATTATCAATGAACGATTATATTATTTATTTGATACAGGATTAGCTACAGCTTTCATTATGTTACGAGCTACAGAATTAGGTCTAGTCGCTCACCCAATAGCCGGTTTTGAAGAGATACTGTTAAAAAAAATTCTTGAAATTCCAAATGATATGAGGGTAATTACTCTTATAATTATTGGGAAAAAATCGTTAAAGATTGATCATAATTTAACAGATTTGATGAAAGCTACTGAATCTAACGCACCTCCTCGAAAAAAATTTAGAGAATTTGCTTATATAAATAAATATAATCCTTGAACTAGTAATTGTAAGATTTTTTTTCATAAATGCAATTTATTTTTAACTCCTTTTGTATTAAATGTTCAATATGAACGAGTTATATTATTAAATAAATAGGGTCTAATCATACTAAAAATAAAAGAAATAAAAAAAAGCTTTTATTTAGAAATACTTCCTAATTTCTGGATAACTTCTTCTGCTTCTTTCATTATCCTATCTAATAATTCTTTCACTGTAGGAATATCTTTTACTAATCCTACACCTTGACCGCAGCTAACCATACCTGCATCAGTATCTCCTTCTTTATACATTTTCAACGCATTTTGACCTGAAGCAGCTTGTACAATTTCTTGTAAGGAAGCTTTTTTTGATTCTAATTCAATTATCTTCTCTGCAGCTTTATTTCTCCATACTCTATGAGTATTACGAATAGAACGCATAACTAAAGAAGTATCGGTCTCGCTAGCTTGAACAAATGCTTGTTTTAAATTATCATGGATAGGGCATTCTTTTGTAGCCATCATTCTTGTTCCCATAATTACACCAGCAGCACCAAGCGCTAATATAGCTGCGACACCTCGACCATCTGTGACACCCCCTCCTGCTATAACGGGAATATCTAAAGCATCAACCACACTTGGAGTCATCACAAGAGTTCCTATATCTAAAATTCCAGTCGCACCTCCATTTTCATAACCTACTACTGTTATCATGTTAGCTCCCAAAGAAGCTCCCTTTAGTGCATATCTAACACCTGCACATTTATGAATCCATAGTGCACCACCTTCTTTGAATTTAGGAACTAGATGTTCTGGTGCCTTATGACCGCTTGTTTCGATAATTTTTACACCTTCATCTAAGGTAGCCACAACATAATCTTCCAACTTATCTTGTGGCATTAGAGCCGGAAATAAATTTATATTTACTGCAAAAGGTTGATTGGTTAAATCTTGTGTTTTTCTGATCGCTAATCGTAATTCTTCAGGAGTTTTATAGTTCGCGCTTGCTAACACAGCACAGGCACCAGCGTTACTACATGATGCTACAAATTCTGGTGTAGTAATATTTGCCATGGTCCCTACAATTATAGGATATTTACATCCTAACATTTCAGTTACTTTGGTCTTAATCAAAATTATTCACTTCAATATTTTCAATTATAAACTAATATTTTTGCATTTCATTTATATTTCATCAAAAAAGAAATTCTTATGATTAATTTGTTTATTAATTTTTAATATTTTGATTTTGATTTTTAGATTTTAATAGTTTATGTTTCAAATCATCTGAAATATTTACTTTTTGTTTCTTTTCATAATTATACCAAACAATATGAGCTTCTCCCTCCGCTGCAATCCTATTTAATTTCTCACTTATAAGAATATGTTTAATAATGATTTTAGAGCCTTCTATATTTGTTATTTTTGCACCAACATAAATCGTGTCTGGGTAAATTAACGGTGCTTTATAATAACAGCTTTGATAAGATAATATTGGACCTATGCGAGTTTTGGTAGGTTCTTCATAGATATTCAGAAAACTAAATAATGCTATCCTAGAACTTTCAAAAAATCGATAATATATTGTATTATTCACATGTCCTCTAGCATCCATATCACCCCATCGAACTGACATCTTTTCTATTACTGTAAAATCCTTTAAAATCTCATTCATCTTATTCTTTTTCATAGATATATTCATTTTATAATTTATTAATCAAATTCCTTTTATATCTTAATTTTTTAAATTCTTTTTCTCTATATTTAATACTTCATAAAGCTAATATTGATAATTTTAAGAATATATCTAAAATTAATAATAAATTCAAATCCAAAATAGTTTAAATCAATTGAGATGAAGTATAAAATGACAGAACAAGCATTAGAATTAAAAGTTGGAGCACAAGCACCTCATTTTTGCCTTCCAGATAAAGATAATAAAGAAGTATGTTTAGAGGATTTTAAGAATAAATATATTGTTTTATATTTTTATCCTAAAGATAATACACCTGGTTGTACAACTGAAGCAATTGGTTTTACAGGAATTTTTTCTGATTTGCAAAAATTAGACGCATTAGTCGTAGGAATCAGTCCTGATAGCCCTGAATCTCATGCAAAATTTATTGAAAAGAAAAACTTGGAAGTTATACTCCTAAGCGATATTGATAATAAAATAATCAAGGAGTATGGCAAGTGGGGTAAAAAGAAATTTCGTGGAAAGGAATATATGGGTGTTATCCGAAGTACATTCTTAATAGATCCTGATGGAAAGATAGTACATATCTGGCCAAAAGTTAGTGTAAAGGGACACGCTGAAGATGTTAAACGAGTATTAGAAGAGTTAAAATCTTAAAATAATTTTTTCTTTATTATTGATACTTTTTTTAATTTGAAGAGGAAAATTTAATGGATGTTAAAGAAACTATTGAAAAAAGAAGAGCATTCAGATCATTAGATAAAGTTGACATTTCAGATGAATTGGTAAAGGATTTTGGACGAGTAGCCCAAATTACTCCTTCTTGTGCGAATAGACAACCCTGGCGATTTGTTTTTGTATATGAAGAGGAACAATTAAAAAAATTGTTTACAACCTTATCAGAAGGGAATAAATGGGTTGAGAAAGCTTCTATGATTATAGCCGTGTTTAGTAAACCAGAAAATGATTGCATGATTGGAGAACGCCTTTATTACTTATTTGATACAGGAATGGCGGTGGCATTCATTGTTTTAAGAGCTACGGAACTTGGACTAGTTGCTCATCCAATAGCGGGATTTAATGAAGAAAAAGCTAAAAATGTCCTTAATATACCAGACAAGATGAGATTAATAACACTAATAATAGTTGGAAAACATTCAAAGGAGGTAAATCCTGTTCTTTCAGAAGCAATGAAATTAGGAGAAAAGCAAAGACCTCCAAGAATTCCATTGGAAGAATTTATTTATATTAATGATTATAATACAAAATTAAATGAGTAATATAATAAAAATTAAGAAAAGGGATAAATAAATGTTTTTAGTTATACTTTTCTCTGGTTTAGCACTATTAATTTTTATGCATATTGCTTTTTTAGTCGGTTTAGCTAAAAAAAATAATGCAATAGTCGATAGTTTTTATGGTTTAGGATTTATTGTAGTAGTATGGACAGCTTTTTTACTTATGGGCTCTTATACTCCAATGCAGATAATTACAACCTCATTAGTTACACTCTGGGGATTTAGATTATTCTTTTATGTTACCATTAGAAATTGGGGAAAACCAGAAGATTATAGATATCAAGCTATGAGGAAAAGATGGGGAGAAAAAGTAATACCTAAAAGTTATACCCAGATTTATTTGTTTCAAGGTCTAATTATCTTTCTAGTAGTTTTTCCCGCATTATTCATAAATGTGAGTGAAAATGTTGCTCTAAATTGGTTTTTTATAATTGGTCTCGTCATTTGGGCAATTGGTTTTTACTTTGAAACAATTGGAGATTATCAACTTTATAAATTCAAGAAAAACCCTGATAATAAAGGAAAAATTTTAGATCAAGGATTATGGAAATATACACAGCATCCTAATTATTTTGGCGAAGTGACAATGTGGTGGGGAATTTTTATTATTGCTCTTTTCGTTCCATTCGGATATATAACTGTTTTTGGGCCTATATTGATTACATTCATGATTATTAAAGTCTCAGGAATTCGACTGCTTGATAAACATTTTGAAAAAGATGATAAATATGCTGATTACAAAAGAAGAACAAGTGTTTTTTTCCCTTGGTTTCCAAAAAAGACTAAATATTTAGATGAATGAAATAAATTTTTAATTAAAATTAATTAATCCTACTTTTTTTAAGATTGATAGCTAACGATTTTGATAGTAATTTACAACAATATTTTTTCAAATATTTTTCAGATATTGAGACTGTAGATTGGAAAAATTGGCTAAAAGTTAATTCTCGAGAAGAATATCAAGAATTAGCTTTAAAATTGTCTGGTTTAAAAGAATTAGAAAATTTATATGGCAAGTTACAGCATGAAAAGACTAATTCAAGAGACTTCTCAATTCAGATTAATTCATTCATAAAAAATTATGAAGGAAATGATCCTTTAGTATTTTGCCATACATCAGGATCTACAAATAGTAATATAGCTGGGTTAAAATGGTTCTTCTTTTCAAAACCGTTAATTCAGCGACTATGGGCTCCAGGTATGCGAGCAATTTTTGAATCCAGCGGATTAACTACTAATAATTCTGCTATTATCTTTGTTCCTTCCAGAATGAGTACAGATGGCTTAAATCAAATAGCTGAAAGAAGATATATTTCTTTATATTCCTCTGAATTCTCTCAGAGAATCATGCTTTCTTTAATTAAACCTAAAAATTATCTTTTTTATGAATATAAAAATTCAAGAAATATTGAAATAATTTCAAAAATATTAGATATGGATAATATATCTATTATCTCAGCCCCAGCACTCACAGTTTTAAACTGGGCTGATATAAATAAATTTAAATATGGATTACAGAAATCCATCAGTTCAAATTCCAACAAAGAGGAATTAATGTCAAATACTACTTTTAAATTGATTAAAAGCAAAGGTCTTGATGCTGCAGCTAAAGCTATCCAAACAAGGCTTTCTAATAAACTATCTAATTCTACTCTTATATTTAGCATAACTTCATTATCGAAATCAAAATGGTCATTATTAGCTAAATTTATGAACTGGAAAAAAGGAAAAGAAAAATTTACTAATCTTTATGTAGGTTCTGAAATTGGTCCTTTTGCCTCTAGTCTATCCTATGATATCGCCCGTTCAAATCTAATGCATGTATTTCCCTTAACAATCCCCGTTATTGAATATAAGGGGAAAAGAAATTTAATCACTCAAACTACTGATAAAAGAGGCAATCTTTTGATATCTAGATTTGATAATGCCAAACCATTGCTTAATATTGATACAGGAGACATTATTTCAGTACAAATTAATGATAAAATCCCTTTAATTAAAGGAGAAATATTAAGAAATAACTTTCAACTAAAATATCCTTTAAAAATATCTAAGAAAGTTAGAAAACCTTCTATATATGAAATTTTTGCAGGAGATTTTTTTTCATTTAAAGAATTTGAGTTAGTCGATCCAAAGAATTTGTTAAGATGCTTGAAAAGTAAATGTGGGTTACAAAATGATTCTTTATTACTAATAAAATCGGAAAGTGAAAATAGAACTTGGAAGTTGATACTCCCCGCTAATATAAATACAATATGTAAGACAAAAGAAGATTATTTAACTCAATTTTTTAATTGTCCTCATGAAAAGAGTTTTCAACAAGCTATTAAAGAAAATAATATAGAATTAGAGTTAATAGATGACAGTCCTATTGATTTTTTAGCTTCCAGAGAAAAAATAGTTTCAAAAGTGCGACGAGGACAAATTCCTAAAGGAATTTTGAAAAAATGGCCAATTTATATTGTTGTTCCATCTTAAATTTTATTGAAATAGAAATTATACTTATTTAAGTGAATAAACCAGAAATCCCTTTAATGTAATATTTAATTAAGATTTCTATATTGGAACCAACTCATTCATCCTTTTTATTTTTAATCAATAAGTAGATTACAATTCTAATATAAACTTCAAATAATTTTGTTTTATAAGGCTCAATAAAAGATTGATTGATTTTGGATTATTTTAATAAAAGTTAATATACTATAAACCATTTTTTGATATTCTATTTAACTCATTATTAATATATGATTGAATTAAACCAATATACAAGAATCTGAAATAAAAAATTATATTTTATTAATTAATGATGCTAAATCCATATAATTAACAAAAAAGCTTATTTAATGCTTAATAGAACATAAAAGACAATTTGAAATTCTTTCTTATTTGTTAAATTAGTAACTTAGGGTGTTAAATAAATGAATTCATTAAAAAAAGAAAAAAGCCCATATTTATTACAACATGCTGAAAATCCAGTAGAGTGGTTTCCCTGGGGACAAAAAGCATTTAATAAAGCTAAAAATGAAAATAAACCGATCTTTTTGTCAATTGGTTATTCTACTTGCCATTGGTGTCATGTTATGGCCCATGAATCTTTCGAAGATCTTGAAGTAGCAGACCTAATGAATGAAGTATTTATTTCGATCAAAGTTGATAGAGAGGAACGTCCTGACATTGATAAAACTTATATGACAGTATGTCAAATGATGACAGGTTCAGGAGGGTGGCCACTTACTATAATTATGACCCCAGAGAAAAAGCCATTTTTAGCGGGGACATATTTTCCAAAACACTCAAGATTCGGACGAATAGGGCTTATTCAATTAATTAAACAAGTAAGAGATCTATGGAATAATGAACGAGACAAAGTAATTAATTCTGCTGAACAAATCACATTTAGTCTTCAGAATGTTGACCAAGAATCCCCAGGAGACCCATTTAATGAGAAAACTCTTAGAAAATCATATCAAGGACTATTAAGGCAATATGATGATGTCAATGGTGGTTTTGGTAATCGTCCAAAATTCCCAACTCCTCATAATTTAGTATTTTTACTTAGATATTGGAAACGAACGAGAGATGAAAAAGCTTTAGAAATGGTTGAAAAAACCCTTCAAGCAATGAGGAAAGGTGGTATTTATGATCATATTGGATTAGGATTTCATAGATATTCAACTGATTCAAACTGGCTTGTTCCTCATTTTGAGAAAATGATTTATGACCAAGCATTAATAGCAATTGCCTATATTGAAGCTTATCAAGCAACTAAAAATATCAAATACAAAAAGATTGCTGAAGAAATTTTTACTTATGTTCTAAGGGACATGACTTCAACTGAGGGTGGCTTTTTTTCAGCTGAAGATGCTGATAGTGAAGGTGAAGAAGGAAAATTTTATGTTTGGTCTGAAGAAGAATTAGAACAAATACTTAATAAAGAAGATTTCGATTTAGTCGTTAAATTCTTTAATATAGAAACCAATGGAAATTATCTGGAAGAAGCTACAGGGAAAAACACAGGTAAAAACATATTGCATCTTAAAGAATATCCAACAGAAGAAATATCAGATGATTTAGAAAACATAAGGAAAAAAATTTTTAAAATAAGGGAACAAAGAATATATCCACACAAAGATGACAAAATATTAACTGATTGGAATGGATTAATGATCGCTGCTTTAGCTAAAGCTGGAAGTGTCTTCAATAATACAGAATATTTAAAAGCAGCTAAAAAATCAGCTAGTTTTATATTAGAAAGGCTAATAAAATCAGATGGTAAACTATTGCACCGTTATCGTGAAGGTATTTCGGAAATCGAGGGATTCATAACAGATTATACGTTTCTTATTTGGGGATTAATTGAATTGTATGAGGCAACTTTTGATATCTATTATTTAAAAACAGCGTTGGATTTACATAATATACAGTTAGATCTTTTCTGGGATAATAATATTGGTGGATTCTACTTTACTGCTAATGATGGTGAGGAATTATTATACAGACAAAAAGAGATCTATGATGGTGCTCTCCCCTCAGGAAATTCTGTTGCTATGTTAAACTTGCTTCGATTAAGTTATATTACAGGGAATCATCATTTAGAAGAAAAAGCGGACATCTTAAGTAGAATTTTTGCCGACAAGATAAAGGGCATGCCATTTGCTTATACTTATTTTATGATAGCTGTTGATTTTGCGATTGGACCGACATACTCATTAGTGGTTGCTGGAGATACAGATTCAGAAGATACAAATGATTTAATACGTACTGTCTCAAATGAATATATACCCAATAAAGTTATAATACTTAGAAAAACCGAACAAAAAGAACCAGATATTGATACTTACTCAAACTTTGTAGAATTTTTTATTAAACTTGAAAATCAAGCAACTGGTTATGTGTGCATAAATAAGACTTGTAAACCACCTACAGCCGATAAACAAAAAATTTTAACCTATTTAAATGCAGAATGGAAAAAATAAATTAAGATTAGACTTACCAACTTTTTTTAAATTTTTTATTAGGTCCCAATTCTTTTATTATATTTGTAGCCTTTTTAACCAAAGTTGCAAAACGCTCTCCTTCGGCAGCAGAAGCCCACATAAAATTAACTCTCCCGGGTTCAATCCCAAAGAATTCCAGAAGCTCTTTCAATATTGCAAAACGTCTTCGAGCTACTAGATTTCCACTAATATAGTGGCAGTCTCCAGGATGACATCCTGAGACAAGAACGCCATCCCATCCATCCGTCAGACTTTTTATAATAAAATAGGGATTAACTCTTCCAGAACAGGGAACTCTGACAATTCTTATATTCGGTGGATATTGGATTCTACTAACTCCAGCTAAATCTGCTCCGGCATATGAACACCAATTACATAAGAAAGCAATGATTTTTGGTTCCCATTTTTCAGAAATTTCTTTTTGTTCTGTTTGGGTTAATAGTTTACTTATTTTTACAACCTCCCGCATATGATAGAATAAATTTGCTCAGATGTAAATCCCTTGATATCTATAGCGGAACATCTACAATTACCAGAACAAGCGCCGCAACCCTTGCATAAAGCTTCGTTAATTTGAGCTACTGTTCCAAATCTTCGATCCTCAATAAGTTCAATTGCTCCATAAGCACAATTTTCAACACACATACCACACCCGATACATCTTTCAGGATTAACAACGCCAAAAAAGGGTTCTACTTCTACTTCTCCTTGTGACATTAATGCTGCTGCACCTGAAGCCGCTCCTTTTGCTTGTGATACTGAATCTGGAATATCTTTTGGTCCCTGGGCAACACCCGCGATGAAAATACCATCTGTCAAAGTGTCTACAGGTCTTAATTTTGGATGTGCTTCTAAAAAGAATCCATCTGCTGACTTTTGAATCCTTAATAAGGAAGTAATTGTATCAGCATCTGCTCGTGGTTCTAAACCACATGATAATACAAATAAATCGACCTTTAATTCAATAGGTTGTTGAAGTAAAGTATCTTCAGATCTAATAATAATATTGTGATCTTTATCTTCACTAACTTCTGCAATTCTCCCTCTTACATAATTAATCCCATAATTTCGACCAGCAGATTCGTAAAATTCTTCATATCCTTTTCCAAAAGCTCGAATATCCATGTAAAAAATATATACATCTGCATCAGGATGTTTTTCTTTATATTGTCTTGCTTGTTTGGTCGCATACATACAACATACTCTTGAACAATATTGATTTCCTCCTTCTCTAAAATTCCTGCTTCCTACACATTGAAGGAATGCAATACTATGTGGTGCCTTAAGATCTGAGGGTCTTATCGGTTTTCCTAAGACTGGACCAAAAGAGCTTAATAATCGTTCCATTTGAAGCCCCGTGATAACATTTGGATATCTTCCATACCCATATTGTTTTAGTTCAGTAGGATCGTATAAATCCCATCCTGTTGCGACTATAATTGTTCCTACTTTAATTTTAAGATATTCTGGTTCATCATCAAAATTTATAGCTTCAGGCTCGCATACATCAGTTCTTGCACAAATTCCACACTTAATACAATTATCCATATCGATTGTATATTGTCCTGGAATCGCTTGAGGGAAGGGAATATAAATTGCTTTTCGTGAGGCTAAGCCAAGTTCAAATTCATTTCCTACAACAACAGGACAATAATCAACGCATATGCCACAACCAGTGCATTTTTCTTGATCCACATAATGTGGCTTTTTCAATATGGTGACTTCAAAGTTACCTATGTATCCTGATACATCTACTACCTCTGAATATGTTAAAAGTTCTATATTTTTTTCACGTGAGATTTCTGACATTTTAGGTGTGAGAATACATGAGCTACAATCCATTGTGGGGAAAGTCTTGTCTAGTTGAGCCATATGACCACCTATTGTAGGAGTTTTTTCTACTAAATATACCTTATAACCCTCAGTTGCAAGATCTAACGCTGCATTCATTCCTGCTATACCCGCTCCTATAATTAAACACGAAGGTTCTACTTTTACCTTTTGTACTTCTAATGGTATTAATTGTCTTGATTTCGCGACAGCCATTCTAATATGATCTTTTGCGGTTTCAAATGCACCTTCTGGTTCTCTCATGTGTACCCATGTGGAATGCTCTCTAATATTAGCCATCTCAAATAAAAATTGATTCAATCCAGCTTCTTTACATGTAATTCTAAAAGTTGGTTCATGCATTCTTGGAGAACATGCAGCAACTATTACTCTATTCACTAATCCTGCTTCAATATCTTCTTTAATCATTTTTTGTCCTACATCAGAACACATAAATTTGTATTCTCTAGCTATTTCAACATTAGGAAGCGTTTTCGCATATTCTACTAAATCTGGAACTGACACTACTCCGCCAATATTTATCCCGCAATGACATACATATACCCCAATTCTAGGTCTTTCATTACCCGTAACTATAATTTCCTTTTTGGTTTCTTGAATTTCTTTTTTAGCTTCTGTCATTGGTTTACACCTATATTAATTGTTCTTTCACAATATTTAAGAATGGATCAATGGAAATGAAAGGAGAAACACCTTGTAATTCATGATTTTTTATTAATCCTAATAGAGTAGGATCCATTCCAAAAGCTACTCCTAAAAGCTGAGTTATATATATTACAGGGATATGAAACGGTTCTCCAATTACGTCTCCATAAAAATTATTTACATCCATTTGGCCCAAGTCTAACTGTAAATGACAGAAAGGGCAGCAATTTATAATAACATCTACTCCTGCATCTCTCATATTTACCAATTTTTCACGCGTAAAATCTGCCGCAACTTCTTTAACAGCAGTTCTTACAGCTCCTCCAGCTCCGCAACACATATATTTATCTTTATAATCTATGCTTTTTGCTCCTGTAATTTCAACAATCTCATCAAGAAATCTAGGAGCTTCATATTCCCCATTCCAGGGACGCTTATCACTTGGTTTTACAATATGACAACCATAATGAACAGCTACCTTTAAATCTGAAAATTTAAGTTTTATGAAATCCTTTAAATAATCTAATCCCATATCAAGATATAAAGCTTGAACAATATGCTTAGGTTCAAGATTTCCTGAATAAGTACGACCAACTTTAGCAAGATATTCATTAACTTCTTTCTTTTTTTCATAATCATGTTCCAGTTCATACCACGCATCTCTAAGAGTCCCGTAACAACCATTGCAACCGGTAATTGGACTTACTCCGAGTTCTTCTGCGATAGATATATTTCTAGCTGCAATAACGAGCCACGTTGGAATATGAAATGCTCTAAACACGCCTGGGGCTGGACAACATGAAGCACCAGGCAGATCTAACAGTTCTGCATCAAGATAATCAAAGACATTCCTTATTGAAACCTCGATCATAGGATAGCGATTAGGAATTACACATCCTAAAAAGAATCCATATCGCCATTTGTATTCTTTACTCTCACTCATTTTTCTCATTTTCCTCCTCTGCTTTTGCTCTCTCTTTTTTTACTTTTTCAGCATGATCTAATAATTCTCTAAATCCAACAGCTTTCATCAAACTCTGGCATTCTTTTAAAGCCTCTGGGAAAGAGTGAACTGTTGGTGGTAAAGGAGGCAATCCGTAGGATTCTCTTAAGGCTCTCCATTGTTTATTATTTTCACCAGTTGCGGGTACACCATGTCCAGTTGCATAAAAGATATTATTAGCTAATCCAAAATGATTATCTAAGATAAAGCCTTCTTCAACTGCGATATTTCTAAGTTTAATAATCATATCTGTAACAGGAATATTTCTTGGACATCTTTCATAGCAATAATAACAAGTTGAACATAACCAAATATCAATATCTTGCAAAACTGATTCATCCCCAGTTAATGCACGACGGATTGCAGACCGTGTTCTATATGCTGTGCGACGTCCACTTGGGCAACTACCAGTACAAGTTCCGCAGTTGATACATGCCCTGATTTTTTCTAAACCTGCATCAACGAATTTTTGAACAATCCGAGAGCTTGTAGATTTGTAGACTTTTCTTTTAATATATTTTTCTACATTATCACTCATAATTCATTCGAATCTCATTTATAATTAGCAAATTGATTTGCAATTTTGTAAAAAAACAAGGTGTTTGCTTTTACGTGTTTGATCAAACAAATGATAATCTTAAATGAGAAAAAGTATATTTATTAAAAAAATTTGTTATCGATATTTAATAACCAAATTTGTTCTATTTATTATTACATATATTTTATTTATTTATAAGGAAGTAGAGCTGGGAAATTATATTCAATTGTATGCCAATTTTAAGCAACGTAATTTGATCATTATAAAGGATTTAGTTTTCTTCAACTTTGAGCCCATATTGCTTAAGCAACTCATTGATATATTTAGTCTGTTTATATTTTGGAAGAAAAGCCAATTCTTTTTTTATTTTTTTTTTCTTTTCTTTGGAAATATTTAAATTATCTAATTGTTCTCTAACTCTTTTAGATAAAACTGTATATATTCTTGAAAAATATTTCTTAACTTCCGGTATTTCTTCCAATTTATTATCATTTAATTCATTTTTTATATTTATCACCATACAATTTAAAAAAATCCAAAAATATTTCTTATAATTGGAATTTTTTTAAAATTACAATTCTTCTAAGAATTAAAAATAATAAAACCCTAATAAAAAATTAGGAGTCCAGTTCTTCTAGGTTATTTTAAGTTTATATTCATGAAATTAAAATTATATTTTTGTTTCTCATTTTTATTATGATGTGATATTAGATTAAGTGTATGTCCTTGATTATTCAAAAAGTAGAAATAATAAATTATAAAAAATTTGTATGTTAAAAGTCTAAATTTATGATGAAATTATAATTGTCTCAATATATTCTCAAATTCCATCTCAGAGATAAATCCTTTATGTGCTAAGACTTCTCTAACCTCTTTTAATAATTTCGGGATATTAATGGCTTTTAGCATCTGGGCTCCTAATTCCAGATTTCTTGTCTTTAAATCTGAAATCATACTTTCATTATCTTTTATTCTTTTTTCATACTCCTCTTTGATATTCACAATATCTGTCACTTCACTTTTCATTGATTCTATTTTTTTCTCTTTTTCAGTAATCATGGCCTCTTTCTCATTGATCTCGACTTCCAACTCATTTTTTATTGAATCTAATTCCTTCTCTTTCTCGGCAAGTTTCGTTTCTAAAGTATTTTTTATTGATTCAAATTGTTTTTCTTTAGCTTCTGTTTGATTTTTATAATTGTTATATTCGGTTATTTTAACCTCTTTATCTTTTATTATTTGTTCTAATTCTTTTACTTTTTCAGTGTGGATTTTCAAATCATTTTCTAATTTCCGGTTATATACTTTTAGTTCTTCAAAAACAGTTTTGGTAGAATTAAATTCTTCTTTTAAATTATCTAATTCTTCATTTGATTTTTCTAAAGCATCATTTGCTTTTTGAGTATTCTCTCTATAACTAATAATACTCTTTTCTAAATCAGAATCTTTAGCACGCAGATTTAGAAGATATTTACCTTCAATTTTAAAAATTCTTTCGGGTTCTTCTTCAACTTTTGCCCAATCAATGCTGATAGTATTTCACCTCTAAATTACTTTATTAATTCAATATTTAAGAATTTTAATATTAAGATCTTCTCAGAATTTAAATAATTATATCTTTTTTTTCCAAGTTATTATTAGAATAATTAAACTAAATGAATAATTATTAATTTATTTTCCTTGAAATTCATATTAAATACTGATATATCACATTAAATTTTCTAAATAATATTAAATATTATTGATTCAGGTATCTTGCTTTTTCTCACTTTAAAATAAATTGATTTAAGACAGATGATATTAATGTTAGAGTCAATAGTTATCAATTTTTTAAACTTTATGATCTCCTATCTAGAAGAAGATAAAATTAAAATAATTAAAAAAAGATGTAATTAGTAAAGATTCACTGATTAAAAGTTTTAAATAATTATCTATAAAAAATTGTATTGATATTTAAATAATCTTTGGGGGATTATTCTGGGAAAATTATTTGAAAATATTGCTGTTTTAGATAAAAAAAATAATATTGTATATGAACGGGTTAATGATCAAGAATTTTGTTCTGAATTTTTCGGACAAGTTTTAGTTGCTTTTGATGGGTTGACCAAGCACATTGGAGAAGGGGAGCTATCAAATATTGAATGGGGAGATAAATTAATCACGATAAAAAAAAAGGAAAATATAATTTTTATAGCTTGCACTGATCCTGAGGTAAAAGAAAATAAAATAACTGAGGAATTAGATTTAATCTGTAATAAATTTTTTGATATCTATCCAATTATCTTAATAGAAGATTTTAATGGTGATAGAAGTATATTTTCTAACAGCGAACAACGTTTTTTTTCAGAAATAAAACACCTTATTGATTAATAATAAATATCACGAACTCAGCCCATACAGTTATAAATTGGTTTAAGATAAAAGTTTTATATTTATAAAAACAAATAGAAAATAGTTAAAATAAATTTACGAATTTTCAAATAATTTAGTGTATTACCATGGCATTCGATTTGAACTTTTATTTTAGTTTGTTCTGTTCAATTGGAGGGATAATATTTTTCGTTATAAGTCTATTGATTATCAGTAAAGTTAAAGAGTTGTTTCCTGCAACAAAACTAATTAAAAAATGGGTTATAATACAGGTATTGATTTTATTGTTTTTATGTGGATATGTATTTAATATCATTTTTTTAGCATTAGAATTAACCGCATTTACGAATATTATGGTTGCTATTGTATATATTTTCGGGGGATTTTTTGTACTATTAGTGGTGAATCTAAGTTACAAGACTTATAAAGAAATTCTATTGGGTTCCTCTAAAAAATAAAGAAATTAACAAACAATACAAAAAAGTGCGAACAATTAATCATGTCTCCATTGCTTGATGAATTATGGGTTTTTTCAAGATCAGGAGTTCCTATTGTGGACTTTTCAAAAGAAGAACATGTCGACAAAACCTTCTTAGGATTCTTTATATCTGCAATAAAAACATTCACTAAAAAGATTTCAGGGAGAGAATTAAAAGGGTTTAATATAGGTCATAATAAATATTCATGTGTTCACTGTATGAAAGATGAGATTGTATTAGTTTGCAGATCACCTTTAGATGTAAATAAAAAAAAAATTCAAAAAGTCTGTTCAGTAATTGGGAAAATGTTTGAGAAAATGTTTTCTATCGAAGATCTTTCAAAATGGAATGGAGATCTTGATTTCTTTAATGAATTTCAGCATAAATTAGATTTATACTTTAGAATGAGTGATATGTAGAAAGTTAAAATTAATATTTAATTTCTTTTTTTCTCCAATATTTTTTTTATATAATACTAAAAATTCATATAAGTGTATTTTTTTAAGGTATATATAAGAGTATATTATTAACACTTTTAATAAAAAACGATTTCTTTATTAATATAATGGATTTTGGAAATTTCAATGATGTTCTGAAGACACTTGCGGATAGGATTGAAGAAAAAGTTAATGATGTGTCAGTTCCAAAGCATGTAATATTAAATCGCATTGACTTAGATGGTTTTAAAGAAGTTGCGAGTGAATATTTAAAGGATCGTGATCTATGTAAAAAAATTTTAGATGTAAAAGGAATATGGCGTTTAGATTTGGATTATGGACCACAATTCGAAACAAGGTTAAAAACTGAAAGAGCAGGAGAAATTACCGTACAAACAGATGAATTGACTATTTTTGGGGGTGGAGGTACAGCACTCCATCCAATATCTCTATGCATGGCAGGATTTTGCGGATGTTATTGCGCAGCATATGCAAAATGGGCAGCTATGGAAGGAATTGAATTAAAACAATTGATGATTAGAGTTATAGGTGATTTAGATTTTTCTTCAGTTTTGGGCATAGAGGAAAATATCCCAATAGTCGATCATTATCAAATTGAATTAATTATTGAAAGTGATGCTAGCTATGAAGAATTACATCATATTTCAGAGATTACTAAAAGGCGTTGTTTTTGTTATTATTG
Source organism: Promethearchaeota archaeon (assembly GCA_048940925.1). GTDB lineage: Archaea > Asgardarchaeota > Lokiarchaeia > Sigyniarchaeales > SOKP01 > Loki-b32. The sequence goes on from JBHLOC010000044.1 coordinate 22,728, forward strand.
CATATCAACCTCTACTATTCCTAAAATTACTGTAAAGAATGAGGGTACACCATTACTAATTCAAAATAATACAGAATCTAGGAGTCAAAAGATCCTCAATAGAATAAATATTGAAACGTATAATGATACTGTAGAGGTTTTCTCACAAAATCGATCATTATGTAAAAGAAGGATTGAGGCAGAAGGGCGTTGGAGATTAAATGTACAATATGGTCCTCAGTTTGAAATAAAGTTACCAACAGAAAGGGCAGGAGATATAACAGTTCAAACAGATGAAACAATCATATTAGGTGGTGGAGGAACCTCTTTCCATCCCGTAGCACTTTGTATTGCTGGTTTTTGTGGTGATTTTGCCGGTAATTTTGCTACCTTAGCTAGTTTAAATGGAATAGAGCTTAAAAAATTAGAAATTTATGCTAAAATGAATATAGATTTAACTACGGGATTTGGAATTGAAGATGGTATTCCTATGATTGATGATTATGAAATTGAGTTGAAAATTGAGAGTAATACTCCAGATGAAGAACTCATAAAAATTCTTGAACTCACGAAAAAGAGAGCATTTTGTCATTATTGTTATGCAACTCCAGTATTCCCAGATGTAATTGTTAGAAAAATTAAGACTGAGGAAGAAAAAAGATTATTCGAAGAACCAGCATATTTACTCGGTAGAAAAGAGGTTTTACCGAATAATTTAATACATATTGATGATCCGCATAATATAAAAGTAAAAATTAATCGAGACATAAAAATGAAGCAGCTATAACTTGATTAGACTTTTGATATTAATTATTTTTTTTTCCAAAGTTATCGCTTTAATAGTTTTTCCCAGTCCTATTAATTTAAGTATTAATAATGATTCTTGAGCATATCTAAAGGATTCTTTATAATTTAATTGCATATAATAACATCCTGCAATATTATTAAGAAAATCTGCTTTAATAGATAGATCATTAAGCTTTTCTGCAATCTTTAACCCATTCCTATATGAATTTAATGCATTAGTGTATTCTCTTAAATAATAATAGGTTTTTCCAATCCAATTATAAAATTTCATTTCATCTCTAATTTCTTTTAGCTCTTTAGTAATTTCAATAGCATCTCTAAAATAATTCAATGCTTTCACATGATCATTTTGATCGAAATATACTTCTCCTATTTTACCTAAATGCCTAGCTTTTTCCTCTCTATTATTCAATTTTTCATCGTACTCTAATGCCTCTTCAAATTTATCTAATGCAATTGAAAAATCATTAAAATTTTGAAAAATAGCTCCGATATTATTTAAACATTTAGTTAAGTTTTCAATATCATTTAATCTTCGGAAAATTTTTTCAGATTGTTGGAAAAAATCTAAAGCTAAATTTAGATTATTTTGTTTGAAATGAATTAATCCAATACTATTGAGGAGAATTGCTTTTTTCTTTAAATCGCCAAGTTTCTCTGAGATTTTAATTGCATCTTCTGAATATGATAAAGCTTCGGAATAGTTTTGTAATTCTTCATATAATTCAATTACACTATTCGTTATTCTTAATTTTTCCATTAGATTCCCTGTATGTTCAGCAATTTCCATTGCTTCTTTATATTTTTGGATAGCTAAGGGAAAGTTCCTAATTCTCTCATTTATTTCTCCTAAATTGCTTAGATAAACTAATTCCTTATCCTTATACCCTAATTCATGAGCAATTGTTACTGCTTCTTCAAAATGTTCAATTGCTTCAGAATAATTTCCCATTTTATAATATATCCATCCAATATTATTTAAGATTAATTGCTTATGAGATTTATCACTAATTTCATCAATATTTTCAAGAGCTCTTATGCCACATCTAAAAGAATCGTCATATCTTTCAAAATTAAAATATATTACATGCGGAATCAGATATTTTATCATAAAAGTAGGGATATCAATATTTTTGAGCAACCAATCTTGAAATTTAACAGAAAAATTACTTATATCAACTTTAGGCTCTATATTCAGAAAATTTTTTAAGAGTCTTCTTACATTTGTATCAATTCTAAACAATTCTATATTCGGATTTTGATTTTTAATATCTTTTAGTAATTTATCTAAGCTGTCTAAATCTTTTGTTATTTCTTCTCGATTTTTAAAAATTTGAACAATTTTTTCTTTATCACCATCATTTTCAATATGATTAATCCAAATTATTCTTTTCATTTTATGATATCTCTTCAAGATGGGTACAATATCAAAATCATTTTCCCCTGAATACCCAATTAAAATTATGGTACTTTTATTAAACAACTTATTAAATAGAACTCCCTTATACGGTTCAACAAAGAACAAATTAAATTCTGATTTATACGAACCTATTTTTTTGATTAAAGTAAGAAAATAATCTTTTGTATCCCGATCAGCCAATAAATCTTTAGTTGCTCCATGAATTTTAAATAAAAACTTTTTTCCTGAATTTTTATATTCAATTATATTTTCAAAACGTCTATAATCATTTTCAGTTATAACTGAAATAATAGAATCGTTAATCTTATTTGACTGAATAATCGCATGCTCAATTAGGAAGTCAAAATTAGTTGTAATAACATTATAGCCCCGAAGTATCATTTCAGCTAAAAAAAAATGAATGTTATTAGGTTTATCACATTCTTCCAAATATTCTAATATTTTTAATTCATTATCTAATAGACTTCTAATAATTTCTAATAATATTTCAAAACGTAATCCTTCAATTTTTAAGATATTTTCTATTTCTGATTTTGCGCAGGTAAAATTAATGATCTCTTCCATCATCTTATTAGATGTGGGTAAATTAGAAGGTTCACCTACAGAACATCCTGCTCCAGCAATTATATTAAAATTCTGTCCTTCCTCTAATAATTCTTTTAAAGTTAAATTATTTTCAACCATAATAATAAATTCTTATTTTAATTACTTGGAATCGAAAAGTAGAATGTACTACCTTTATTCCTACCTTTAGATTCTAACCAAATTTTCCCTCCATGCAATTCTATTAACTTTTTTGTTATGTATAATCCAAGTCCAGATCCTTCAGTAGATATATCCCATCCCTGACCATATCTTTCAATTTTACCAAATTGTTTAAAAATTTGATTTCTTTCTTCTTTTGTAAAACCGATTCCGTTATCTTGGATAGAAATGACATAATTACTATTTTTAATTTCAGATTTTATTTGAATATATCCACCTGGAGGAGTGTATTTAATAGCATTCACGACTAAATTCGATATTACTTCATAAATCCTTTCTTTATCAAATCTGGTTCGTAAAATCGGATGTAAATCTAATGATATTGTTTGATCTCTTAACTTAGCTAAGCCTCTTAATTCCTTAACGCAAAATTTTATTAAAAATGTTAAATCTTCTTCCGAAGGGTTTAATTCTAATTGTCCTGCTTCTAATTTGGTACTTTCTAAAAGTAAATTAATTATCTTCTCTAATCTTTTACTGCCTTCTTCAATTTCCTCTAATATCGAAATAATTTCTGGATCAAATTTATTATAATGAAGTGTTAATAATAGCTCAGTAAATCCTTTAATCGAAATCAATGGAGTCTTTAATTCATGTGACGTTCTAGAGAATAATTCAGTCTTTAATTTATTTATCTTATTTAAAGTAATATTTTGCTCTTCCAAATCTCGTTGTACTTGCCAGCGTCGTTGTTCAATTTCAATAGCATCACAAATTAGAAACATAACTAATTTTTCTTGACCAGTAATTACTGGATTTTCTTTATAAAAAACGCATACAACACTTCTAAAATCATTATGTGATTTTATTACTTTTCCAAAACATCCTTTTATATCATTCTCCATAATAAAGGGATCTGTTTTTGCGTATTTTTGCTTGTTTATATTAAAAAATGTTTGAGGAAAGTCATGTCCTTCATTAAAAAGCTCATTGAAAAAGAGATATTCAGAAAATTCTTTTTCATCAAACATAAAGATTTTATTATCAGAACTTATTACTTGATAACTTACATTCTTATTAGATTTAATTTCATGGGCGTATAAGATTAGATTACCTTTTAATAACTGAAGACCAGTATTAAGCAATAATTCAATATTATTTCGAATATCTGCCGTAAAATTTAGAAAATTAATATTTAACTCATAAATAAGAGTTTCATACATCTTTTTTTCTGTAATATCGTCTAACCAAACTCTAATGCTATCTATATCTCCATTTTCATTATAATGAGGAATCTTTTTACCTGATAACCATTTTTCTTTTCCTTGTTTATCAATGATCCGAAATTCCAATTCAGATTCCTCATTAGTCCTTAATAATTTGGGTAAATCTTTTGGATGCACAATTTTATGACGAACCACATCTTCAGTGATCTCTTCTTTCTTAAAACCAACCATGTCTAACAATTTTGGATTAGCATATTGTAATTTTTTATTAATAACATCAAGTTCCATTATTCCCACCGAAGATGTTTCCAGAATATTGCGGAATTTTTCTTCACTTCTCTTTAATGCCTCTTCAGCCTGTTTTTGAGAAGTAATATCATGAATAACAGTAAGAATAAATTTTTGATCTTTCAAATCAATTAAAGTTGAATTAGCTTGAACCCAACTTATTTTATTATCCTTACGTTTAATTGGAAATTCTACATATTCTAGATTGTTTTTACGGAATAAGTCTTTATATCCTTCTAATAATATATCTAAAGCATTTTGTTGATAGAACTCTAACTCTAAAAAATTTTTTCCTATGAAATCCTCTATACAATAACCAGAAATGACTTCTATAGCTGAATTACACTCTAATATATTACCTTTTATATCTGTTAGGATGACACCATCTGGGGATGTTTCAAATAACTCATGATATTTTGATTCGGATTCTTTTAATCTTTGTTCTGCTTTTTTTTGTTCTGATACATCTTGGATATATTTTATAATCCCTTTCGCTTTCCCCGTTTCTTGATCATATAAAGCAAAACTGAAGATATCAAAAATTTGATGAAATTCCCCATTTCTTTCTTTATATAATTGATTAAGACAGAAATTTTCTTTCATGTTTAAAATTTCATTACATTTACAATTTTCACATTTCTCTTCTCTGTCACGTAAAACCTGAAAGCACTTTTTACCTAAAATTGGTTTGGAAGATGAGAACCATTCTTCAATTTTCGGATTTATACTTATAATATTAAAATCCGCATCAAGAACACAAATTCCGTTTTGAATACTGTTAAATATATTTGAGAGGAATTTTTCTGCTTCCTTCAATTCTTGTTCTGCTTTTTTCTTTTCGTCTATTAATTGTATTATTAATTGTATTACTTTTTCAGTTTCATAATCTAAAAGTGATGCTTGGTACGAGATCCATAATAAATTACCATTTTTATTAAACAATTGAATTTCTCGGGGATCAAGGGATTTTCCTTTAAGTAATACCTTTAAATCTTCTAATACTACTGGAATATATTTTTCTGGTATAAATGATGTATCCAGAACATTTTTTCCAATTAATTGATTTCTTGTAAACCCAGAAAGCTTTTTGGAAACTAAATTACAATCTAAAATATCTCCTTTCATACTAATAAGCAGAATAGCGCTAGGAGAATTTTCATATAAATTACGATATTTTTCTTCTGAGGCTTTCAAATTATGTTCTGCCAGCTTACGATCAGTAATGTCTATTGTAGTGATTAAATCGGCAAACTTACTATTAAATGTAATTGTTTTTGAATAATTTTGAACATACATAAGGTCTCCATTCTTTTTAAAACATCTACATTCATATCCTGAATCTTCAGTATCAGTACCTAACTGTCGTTTCTTCGCTTGTTCCAAAACTTTATCTCTATCTTCAGGATGCACAGTATTAAGAAATTCTCGTGGTCCCCAACCTTTCAATTCATCAACAGTTCTACCACCTATTTTAGCAAATGTATGATTAACGTACTTGAATTTATCATCTTGTAATATTGCAATTCCTAATAATGATTGTTCTGCAATATTTCTGAATTTTTCTTCAGACTCTCTTAATTTTTCCTCTGTCTTCTTTCTTTCACTAATATCTCTTGCGACTAATAAAATTTTCGTGTCTCCATTTTTATCTTTAAAAGTCTTACCTTTTACTTCAAACCAATTATAGTGTCCATCTTTATTTCTAAACCTAATTTCTTTTAATTCTGTTCCCGAATTCAGACATGAATTAAAAGCTCTTATAGCTTTATCTAAATCATTAGGATGAACGAAATCTGCTGGCTTTAGATTAATAATATCATCCATAGAATAACCTAAAGAAAAGTATGCATCATTAACGTAAAAATATTGAAAAGTAGAATCGATTATAGCGATTAAATCATATGTATTTTCATTAATTAATCTAAATTTTTCTTCTGATTCCTTTAATTTATGTCCTGCTTTGATACTGTCCGTGATATCAATAGACATTATTAAATCTGCAGGTCTTTCCTTGTAATTAATAGTTTTTGAGAAATTTTCAATCCAACGAATTTCTCCGTCTTTCCTTATCAATCTATATTTGTACTGATTAACTACATTTTTTTCTCCTGATTCCTTTTTTTTAGCTTGATCTATTACAAATTCTTTATCCTCTGGATGAATTAGTTTAGCAAACTCATAAGGTTTCCAATTTTTAATTTCTTCAGAAGAATAACCATTTAATTTTCTTGCTTGTTCATTGAAATATTTAAAAATGCCATCTTGTAATATAATTATACCCATAAATGATTGCTCTGTTATTGTCCTGAATTTTTCTTCAGATTCTATTATGTTGTGTTCTACTATTTTACGATCAGTAATGTCTCTCCCAATAGTAAGAATCTTATTATTACCAGCATTATCAATGAAATTTCTTGCAGATATTTCTAACCATTTATAAGAACCATTTTTATGTTTGAAACGTGTTTGATATGAACCTTTTCCTTTCCTAAGAATTTTACTTAAGTTATTAACCGTAAGTTTCCGATCTTCTGGATGTAAAAATGATAGTGGATTCTTTGTTAATAAATCCTCTTTCGAATATCCTAGAATTTGTTTATGAATGTTTTCATTAAGATCTTCATATTCAAATTTATCATTAAGCACCTTAATAAGATCATTCGCATTTTCATAGATCAATCGATATTTATTTTCAGATTCTTGGAGTTTTTGTTCGGTAAATTTAAGATCTGTTAAATCGATGTTAACTCCTAAAATATATTCAATTTTATCATCTATATAAACTGGTGTAATTATATTATAAAAATAACATACTTTACCCTTTATTTTAAAAGATACTTCACCAGTGACTGTTTCTCCAGAAAAAGCTCTTTCATTATTCTCTTTCCACACTGCTAAAGTATCATTGTCACTAGCTACATCCTCAGGGCGCTTTCCTAGTGTGTCTCCCCAATTCTCCTTACAAATCGTATTTTGTACCACATAATAGCCACTTTTATTTACCATGAAAAAATCAAATGGTAAACTTTCTATAGCAGTATGAAAGATTGCTTCACTCTGTCTTAGCATTTCATATGATCTAAGTAAGACATCATCACTTGTTTTTGTAGTTATTTTATCCCAAAAACGGTTCCTTGGAACTAAATTTGTGGCCTTTTTTAACCTGTTCTCGGACTTTTTTAATTTTAACTCTAAATCTTTTAATTTTGAAATATCTCTTAAGATAATGAATAATTTTTGCTGATTTCTGTTGTTTTTAAAGGTTTTTATTATAAACTCAAACCATTTATAATTATTATTTTTAGTTACCACTCTTATTTCTCTTATTTGGTCATCAAAAGCATATTTATTATGTAGATCTCTATACTGTATCAAATCGTTTGAGTGGATAAATTTCAAAAATGATTGTCCAATTAAATCTTCAATATTATATCCTAATTTCTGCTTAAAAGAATCTTCATTAATATATTCTATTTTAAAATCTTCCATTGGCTCAGCAACAATAATTAAATCATGAAAGTTTTCCCAAATTAGGCGATCTCTTTCTACAAACTCATACATAGCTTTATCCTTCGACATCATGGTAAGTATTTCCCCTATTTCTACATTCTTTCGGTTATTATAGAATAGATATTATATTAGAAAAAGATTTTTTATATATTCTTATCGTCTAACATTTATGTTAGAGCTAATGGTCCAATCAAACTATGAATGAATGGATTTAACCAAATCCTTAAATAATTTTAAATAACAAAAAATTTTCTTTATGTTATTCACAATATATACATTTTAATAATATCTTTAGGTGCTTTTTTGACTGTTATCGTGTGATTAAATTCATTATAATTTTTTCCATAATTAACATCCCCAACAAGACCGCTATAATCTGAATATCTTAATGTAAGCATTGCAGCATAATTTATAACCTCATCATCAGTTGGTCCTTGAATAATAGTAATTGGTCCAACATCGTCTTTTGCTTCCATTATTAAATCAGCAGGTTTTTTTAAGTTGAGGAGCATTTTGTTTTCTGATTCATTCCTCCCAATAATTATTTTTGATTGTTTATATCGGAAATGCCTACCATATTTTAAGATATCAATACTACTTATTTCTAAAGGGTCATTAAATCTAAGATAATCTTGCATCCGACTAACAAAATGTATATCTGTTAATAAACACCCTCCACTTGCATAATATTCTTGTAGTAAATCATATTTTTTGGCTAATTCTAATTGTTTTTTTCGGCTTCTTCCTTTTATTCCTAATAAATTTGATCTGTTAATTAATCCCTTTTTTTCATATATCGTTGGTTTTAAATGCAATGCTGATAAAGGTCTTAGAAGTTTTCCTTCTAGACCAGATTCTTTTTCGACAACATTTAATGCGTTTAAATGTTGAGATTTTGGTCTCTGGTTAAGAACTTCCCCAGTAAATATAAAATCTGCTCCTTCTTTTTCTTGAAATTTTTTTGCTTGTTTTAAGAAATATATTCTACAGTCAATACAGGGATTAAGATTTTTACCGTAACCGTACTTTGGATTACGAATAATACTCAAATAATCATCTTTAATATATAAAGTGTGGATGTCAATCCCTAGCTTTTTTTTGAAAAGATCTAAGCTAATTGCATAAGCATTACTAATATTTTCAGACGTACAAAATGGTGATTTAAAATGTACTCCTATTACTTTTATTCCTTGAAGTTTAATTAGTAGACATGCTATTAAACTATCTAATCCTCCCGATACCAATCCTATTCCAATTATGTTGTTTTTTCGTTCTATACTATTTTTTATCATAATCTTCTGATTTTGCGTAGGATTCTATAATTACAAAAAACAATTTTAAAATTTATTCTTTTTCTTAATTCTTTATAACTCCTTAAGAGGATTTAGATAATTTATAATAGAAAAGCTAAAAAAAAAATAAGAATAATAAATATATATTGCAAGTGAATTTTAATAATAAGACCTATTGTATGCCAGTGTTGCCGAGTCGTAAGGCGATGGCCTGCAGAGACTCAGGATAGTGCGTAGTTAGCCATTTATCATGGATATGCACTAGCCATGAGTGGATATCATGGGTTCAAATCCCATCACTGGCTCCACTTTTTATACTTTCTTAATGATAATAAACAACTAAATTGTGATGAATTGAACCTAATTTTTTTGGATAAATTAGTAATTACCAAGATAATCAATAATAATTTTACAAAAATATAGAAAATCGAAACACATACTATTATTCTGAAATATTTGAGTTAACCTAACAGGTTAAAATAAGTAAAAGAATTTTTACAATTGTATTCTTTAATTTTAATAAGAATTTATAAATTAATTAATGATTAAAATGATAGAACAATCCTTGATATTAAATAATGTCAGCAAAATATATTATATGGGTGAGACTAAAGTTACTGCTTTGGATAATGTAAATTTACAAATTAATTCGGGAGAATTAGTTACGCTTCTCGGTCCTTCAGGCGCGGGGAAAACAACTCTTTTAAATTTACTGGGCGGAATAGATTCTCCAACTTCTGGCGAAATTAAGGTTTTTAATAAACTTATCAGCGAGTTATCTCCCAATCAACTTACAGAATATAGAAAAAAAAAGGTAGGTTTTGTTTTCCAATTTTTCAATTTATTACCTTCATTAACCGCTTTGGAAAATGTGGAAATCGCAATTGAGACATTCGGAAACAAAAAGAGAATCCGCGAAATAGCTATAAAATATTTAGAAGCGGTCGGATTAGGGGATCGGTTGGATCATCTCCCTTTTGAACTTAGTGGAGGTGAACAGCAGAGAGTCACCATCGCCCGAGCGTTAGTGAAGGAAGAATTTACAAAGGGGAATCTCCTCATTCTTATGGACGAACCTACGGGTAATGTCGATGAAGAAACGGGCGACCAAATCCTCAAATTAGTCAAAAAAATTGCGGTTGATTATAAAGCGACTTTTATAGTGGTTACTCATAATCCTCTAATCACACAAAAATTACAATCACGGGAAATTCACATAAGAAATGGAAAAATTATAAACAATATGCATAATTAAGTGGACAAATAAGGAGGATACTAAATTGAAATTATTAACAAAAAAACCTTGGATGGATTTGCGAAGATTAGGAAAGCGTAGATGGATCCTAATAATTATATTATCCCTTTGTATTGGTTTTTCTGTTGGGATTTTTCAAGTCTTTACTTCTATTAAGCCTCTTTTTGCAAATCTCTATAAAGATGCTAATCGGGCGGATTTTGAATATATAACTTATGGATTTAATTCGACAACAGTACCCGAGATCAAAAAAATACCTGGGGTGAAAGATGTAGTTCCCCGTCTTGTGTTTCAGTTCCCGATTAAAATAAAAGATGATCCGCAGACATATCAGATACGATTGATAGGAATTAATGTAACATCATCATTTTCAGATACATCTAATTTACCTATATATAAATATGATTTAAGTACTGGAATGAATCTGCAACCTGGTGAATATCACAAGATGTTAATATCAAAAGAATTTTATAAAGCCCAAAATCTGCAAATTTCAGAGAATCTTACGATTGAATCCTTGGGAAATGCCAACTTTACAATCAAAGGAGATTTCTGGAGCATTGAATTTACTATGACTAATGCAGCACCTGAAGTATTGTTCCCTATAAAAGGATCAATGGGTATCGGGTTTGTGGATGTAGATGATTTAATACAAACGGTCTTAGATTCGAATCCGCTATTGTTTTTCCCATATAAATCATATCAATTTAACCAATTACAAGTTTTGTTTGAAGAGAATGCTAATCAAGATGAAATAAATAGATTAGTAGAAGAAAAATTTGGAAATCTTGGTATTCAATTAGTTTCAAGTACTCCTTTTAAAGAGAGTTATACGTGGCATTATTTAATGAGTGATCTCGAAGGAAGTACACAAGTTTTTTATATAATTCTAATTCTTGCTGTGATAATGGCCTTAACGTCGAATATGTCGATTTATAAACAATTTATTTCTTCCCAACAAAAACAAATCGGCATTTTAGGGTGTCTGGGTTTCTCTAAAAAAAAAATATCAAAATCATATATAGTATTATTATTTGAAATTTCCCTGATATCGACGGTAGTCAGTACCGTTTTTGCATATGCATTCCTTGAGGAAATGGCGATAGAAATGGGCACGGGGATTTTGGGAATAAATATTCTGTTTCCGTTTTCATTTGCGCTCATTATTGAGGCTTTCTTATTAAGCCTAGGAATCGGATTTTTATCTATGATTCCTCCTGTTTATAAGATGATGAAGAAGAATATGGTCGATTTAGTATATAAACAACCGGGCTCTGAAGGTTTAACACATCACAAAAAGAAGAGAAAATTAAAAAGAAGTAATGAGACAAGTATGCGACCCTCAAACAAATTATTCTGGAGGAATTTTATTAGGAATCCACGTAATACTTCTTTAATGATGATCGGAATAACCTTTTCTATCCTAATTATGAGTTCAATGTTTGTTATGTGGGACAGTGTACAATATACGACTAATAATGCAATAAAATTAACGGAAAAATGGGACACAAGTGTCTCATTTTCAATTGGAGTAAATGATATGGGTCCTGAGATGCAAGATATCAATTCATTACCTGATATTGCCAAAAATGAATCAGCACTCAAACTTACTCTATTATTTGAAAATCCTCAAATCAATGTTGATAATGAAACAGGCTTTTTACTGGGCTTAAAATCGAATCAGTCACTGCATCATTTTAATTTTATTGATAAGAATGGAAAATCCAGCCGTCATTATCAAAATAACGACGAAATCGTAATTTCTAATCATATTTCACTGAAATTGAAGCTAAATATTGGAGACAATATCACGATATATAACCCCTCAGGAAACAAAAAACAATTTACAATTGTTGGGATTACTAAAGAGATTATGACAACATGTTATATTTTGTTGGATTCCGCTCAATCTTTTTCAAACCAGCTTGGAAAAATAAATATTCTCTTTTTAACATATTCCGATACACCTCCAGATGAATCAAAACTCATCAATGAAATATATGATGTATCCGAAGAGATTTCAGTAGTTCAACCGATGGGAAATTTAATAAAACAAATAAAGATTTACGGAGATCTCCTAATCCCATTTATCGGCGTTGTCGTTGGATTTGCAGGAATAGTTGAATTTTTCATATTAGTTAATTCTACACTTATGAAGATTACAGAACATGAAAATGAATATGGAGTGCTGAGAAGTCTTGGTTTCAAGAAAAAGAAAATCTACCGACAAATTATTTTAGAAAATCTAATCTGGACAGCAATCGCTATCATAATTGCACTTTTATCAATCCCGATAGTAACCCGTTATATGGTACAGGCATATCAAAGTGAGTTTGCAATCTTTGCGCATTTCACGATGCTCACTTATCTCGGCACGATTCTCATACCTATCTTAATAATATTTATAGCAGCTCGATCGGGAATAAAAATTGTGTATAAGAAAAACCTCTACGAGCAAGTGCAAACACAATTTATTGGATAAATATTTTTGTAAAAAAAAATAAAGATTGAAAGAAACAGCAAGAATTTATGTTGCATTCATAATTTTCATTTTTGGCGCATAAGCTTCTTGAACCGCGTAATTATTGAAATTTATACTGTAATGATTGCGCCAGTGTGTCTTTACATCCTCGAGCATCGCGTCCATCACAATCTGCTTCACTTTGGCCTTCGCGCAGAGGGTTGTGCCCATTGGAACAGCTGTAATTTCGCCATCTTTTACTACGATTTGCCCGTCCTTAATAGTATATGCCGCCAGGGTAAATGCCTTTTCGATGTCTATGCCGGTGTGCTTTTAAAAATCATATCTGAGCAGACGAATCATATTCTTAAACTTTGAATTAACCGACATTCCCCGATAAACTAAGCGATACTTGAAAGGAAGTTTATTTATATATTTTGATTGCCAAATTGTCATGTTTGATATTCTTTTCAATTTGGGATTAAGGGTATCAACCTCGTGGAGGTCTTCGACAGCCCATTTATGTTCAGCACTCATCTTTTTTTTGAGGTCAGATTTGGCCGATTCAATGGCAAATGAATTTATTGCATCAAACATTATTTGACCATGAGAAAAATGATTAGTGATTTGATTAAGGAGGATTTGAACATCCCCTTTAGTTAAATATTCAAAAACACCATCTGCAATAACTAGTACATCTCCTTCAGAGGGAAAGTTATTGATTAATTTAGAATCTATAATTGAAGCAGCTATCATATGATATCCCTCCTTGTCAGAAAAAAAGTGTTTCCGTAATTGGATAACCTCCGGATAATCAACATCGTACCAGTTAACATTTGGAGAGGGATTGATTCGCTCTATTCTTGTATCAAGCCCGCAACCTAAGTTAAGTACTATAACATTGGAGTGATTTTCAAGAAATTCCTTTACCCAGTCATCAAATTGTTTTGCTCTAACAACAATAATATTACCATTTCCAAATTTACTCATGTCCGTGAAATCATAATCAATAGTCTCAATAATTTCATTTGCCTTGGTGTCCTTTAAAATAGAATTTTTAGATTGACTATCAAATGCTTTTGCATAAAGCGTGATGAGAAGAGTTAGTTTTTCTTCTGTTAAATGTACCTTTTGAATTTTATCAATGTTCATTTTTATCAATACACCTACAAATTAAATAAATCGACTTGTATTTAAATCGATTGTTTTAAAAATATAGAATTAATCCAAGAATCAATTATACGAAAAACTTTTTTTATAATCAATTTGGAATATAGAGATTGTTAAAATTTTATCAATTCAAGTTTTATTTTATCAAGATTTTCTAAAATATGGATATATAATACTTTACTTCGAATATTTTTATATTTTTTTAAGAAAATCTATTTAAGTTGAAGGTTATCTTTTTTTTTTAATAAATAATTCGGTATATTCTTATAAAAAAATTAAAAAAAAAAAAAATTTTAAGTTGCATTCATAATTTTCATTTTTGGCGCATAAGCTTCTTGAACCGCGTAATTATTGAAATTTATACTGTAATGATTGCGCCAGTGTGTCTTCACGTCTTCGAGCATCGCGTCCATCACACTCTGCTTCACCTCACCCTTTGCACAGAGGGTTGTGCCCATTGGAGTTGCCACGATTTCACCATCTTTTACGACAATCTGTCCATCTTTTATTGTATAGGTTGCTAAGGTAAATGCTCTTTCGATTTCTGCACCCGTGTTATCTTCTGGTTTAAGTTTGTAGATTGCCACGTCTCCTATAGCGCCCACACCGAGGTGACCACGATCGGTCATTCCAAGACATTTTGCTGTGCCAGCTCTTGTCGCAATACAAATTTCATTTAGTGTCAGTTCACGAGAGATATCTTTCAATTGGGTTTTCTCAGGAGCCCTCTTAGAGCATTGATTTAATAGTACATCATCTCGCGATTTCTTGTCCATTAGCCATCTGACAATTTGCGGATATGATGTGAACGGTCCACCGTTAGGATGATCGGTTGTCATGAAAATCTGCCACGGATTTTTCGTTAACAACATAAGCTCTAAGCCGATGGCCCATTGGACTGCATTAACTGCGACTTTGGGTTTAAAGAAATAGGGCACGATCCCTGACCCAGACTCTCCTTCTACTTGCCCATTGATCCATTTCACACCTGGACGATTTCCCCATGCCGATGTTCCACCGATATGATGCAGAGCGAACTGTCTTGCTCATGCGAGATAATCGCATTCGACCCAAGGTCCGTCCGCAGTCATAGTCGTAGTGGGTGCTTTACCAAAAATAACTTGTCCCGCATCAACGGTTATATGATCATTTGAATTTAAATATTCTGCAACATCTGGTGCACCTGATTCAAAATCATTCCAGTTAGTACCTCCATATGCATTAAATTGACAATGAGTAAGGTGTATCGTAGATTTACGCCCTTCTTTTGGCTGGATTTTTTTTAATGCTTCAAATGT
>JBHLOC010000080.1:0-8927 GCA_048940925.1 Promethearchaeota archaeon
CAAAAAGGATTAATATTAATCCTATTAAAACAAGAATTACAAAAAGATTAAAAGAAGTAAGGATAATCCCTATAGGAACAAAATATAAAGTTGAGATTGTCTATGAAAAAGAAGAGAAGGATCTAAAATTAGAGAAAATGCATATTTTAAGTATTGACTTAGGGTTGAATAATCTCATAACTGCGGTAAATAATAATGGATGCAGACCATTTATTGTTAAAGGTGGGATGATAAAATCCATAAATCAATACTATAACAAGCAATTGGCATATTATAGGAGTATAGAAAATAAGAAAGGCAATTTTTCTGATACAAAACGAATTCAAAAACTACATTTAACCCGAAATAATAAAATAATAACATTATATCATCGGATTTCCAAGAATATAATTAATTATTGCACTTTACATAACATTGGAACAATAGTCATAGGGTATAATTATGGGTGGAAACAGAAAATAAATATTGGAAAAAAAAATAATCAGAAATTTGTGCAAATCCCTTTTCTGAAATTATTAAACCAAATTGAATATAAAGCTCAATTAAAAGGAATCCATGTCTTAACTGTCAATGAAAATTATACTTCTAAATGCTCTTTTTTGGATAATGAACCAATTAAAAAACATGATAAATATGCGGGAAAAAGAATTTCCAGAGGCTTGTTCAAAAGCTCCAAAGGTATCCTGCTCAATGCTGATGTAAATGGAGCATATAATATCATGAGAAAAGCATTCCCAAATGCCATTTCGGTGGATGGGATAGAGGTATTCGGACTAATGCCCCAAATAATACAACAAAACATTGTTGATACTATTATTTGAAATAAAATGAGTACTATTTTACTCGTTTTAACGGTTTTGTTACTATTATGCGATAAATTTAAATCAACTTGTTAATAAATCCTCTTAAAGTGATGATTATGTCAATTCTAAAAGATTTAGGAGAACCAGAAGTGTTTTGGGATTATTTTGAGAGAATTTCTAAAATTCCTCGTTGCTCTAGATATGAAGAGAGAATAAGAAATTTTATTAAGGATGAAGCAGAGCAATTCGAGTTTAAAACGCTAGTAGATAAGGTTGGCAATCTTGTAATATTTATTCCCGCATCTACTTCTAAAAGAGAAAAATGTATATTACAGTGCCATTTGGATATGGTATGTGAGAAAAATGAATCAGTTGTACATGATTTCACAAAAGATCCCTTAAAGTTAAAAATAATTGATGTTGATAATGAAAAATGGGTAACAGCTGAGGGAACTACCTTAGGAGCTGATGATGGAACAGGTATATGTTATCTTTTAACTATAATGAAAGAAATATATATGGATAATTTAAAATTTAATTCATTAAGTTTAGAATTATTGTTTACTGTCCGTGAGGAATATGATATGGGAGGTGCTAAAAACATAAATAAAGATTTAATGGATGGGAAATATTTAATCAACCTCGATTCTGGAAGAGATGGCATGATTACAATTGGTTGCACTGGTGGTATTGGATTTATTGCTAAAATTAAGACTAAGTCTATTTCAGTAGATCAAATTAAAGAAGAAATAAAACCTATAAAAATTTTTCTTAAAGGTTTAGTTGGAGGACATTCTGGAGGAGACATCAATAGAGGAAGAGCACATGCTATAAAACTCTTATGTCAGATTTTATGGAAATTAAATAATGATTATGTGATTTATATTAGCTCTATAAATGGGGGAGGTGCAGCTAATGTTATCCCTCGAGAAGCTAATGCTATTATATATATCAAAGAGCACCAATTTTCAGAAATTGAATCTAAGATCAAATTATTATTTTCAGAAATAAAGAAGAATTATGATGGAATTGAAGAGAACATGCAAATATTAATTGAAGAGATTGAAGCACATACTGAGGAAACAGTATTTTCTACTGATGTACAGCCAAAATTACTAGACCTTTTATATGTAATTCCAAGTGGACCTTTATCCATTCATCCAAAAGTTAGAGCGTATGCCTTCACGTCAACAAATTTAGGTATACTAAAAACTAAAAAAGATTACATTAAACTAAGGATGTTACACAGAAGTTTTAGTGATTATCACAATTTAAGTATGTGTGAAAAAGTCAGTGCATTATTAGATATATCTGGTCTTGAGATGACTAAAACAATTACAGGCAGATATCCCCCTTGGACTCCGAATTTTAATTTTGAACTTTTAAATTTGGCTAAAGATACTTACAAGAGCCTATTTAATAAAGATGCTAGGATTATGTTCATTCAAGGAGGTTTAGAGAGTACTCTTTTAATACATCTAAATCCTGAAATTGAAGCAATAGCAATAGGTCCTAATACTAAAGGTATTCACTCGCCAAATGAACGCTTACATGTTAATTCTGTTGGTAAAACATGGAATCTTTTGATTAATATACTTAAAAAATTAGATTGAAATACTAAACTTCCTTTACCTTATTATAATTTTCTAAGGGGATATAAAATGGAAAATGTAATTAAATTAGCTGTAATTGCAGATATTCACGCCAATAAATATGCATTAAATAGCTTTCTTCAATACAACGAAGAAAAATTTCAAGCAGATAAGATATTAAACTTAGGTGATTTTGTTTCAATTGGACCCCATCCAAAAGAAGTAGCCCACACCATCTTCAATGATGAACGATTTGAAAACATAATTGGCAATAATGAGATGATTGTATTAGGAAAACGAAAGAATGAATGGCGTAGGCAATCATCACCTCATCATGAATGGATTGTTTCAGAAATTGGAGATGACCTCCTCAAAAAAATAGAAAATACACCTACTTCAAAAGAATTAAATGTAAATGGTAAGAAATTATTGATGCTTCATTCTCATTTTTATGATACTCCTGGTAGAACAATTCAAGATAACCTTCTAATATATCAGGGAAAAAATTTAGATGAATTTATAAAAGATTACCCCGAGGATGTTGATATTGTAGTTGTTGGTCATTCCCATCTCCAACTTTATATTTCATGGAAAGGTAAAAAAATCATAAATCCTGGTTCAATAAGTATTACTTGGAAACCTAAAACATCCTTCTGTCTTTTGGAAATTAGTGAGAATAACGTAAATGTTCACTTTATAAATATACCCTATGACTTTTCTAATCTTAAAAAAGATTATGAAGAAAGGAATGTAGTAGGAAAAGATTTTCTTATAAAGTACTTCTATCCATTTCTATGAAAATTTTATTATAAAAATATCAGGAAGTTGAGTTTTCATTCTTTTTTTTACGTACCCTTTTAGCTTGTATAGCTATAGTTTCAAGAAGTCTACGCTGATTTGTTGATATCCACGGGCCTTCACAATCTATTGCTGCATATGGAATGTCATATTTATTTGCTAATGGACGTATAATGGCCTGTGAATTCATAGCGGGTTGACAATTAAATGATCCTAAATTTATTAATCCATCATATACACCTGATTTAACTGAATGTATGAATCTTCCTGTAATCAACGGTGTCTCTGTCATACTATTTGATGAGACGAATTTATTACCTTCCTCCATGAGCTCCACATAATCTGCTTGTGGATCAAATAATAAACCTGTTCTACTCATTATTTTTCGATAAATGTTGCATTGTGAAGCTAAAAATTCCATTTTACTTAAGCTTCGCTTTGCTTTTATGGCGTCTCTTTTATATCTTTCTTCTACAACAGAAATATCTAATGATACTCCTTCAAACTGCTGTTTTGGATTAAGAATTCCCTTTTTAAATCCATATCGCAACACTGGCTCTGATAATAACAAATTTAATGATTCAGCAATATCAACAACCTTTACAATTATTCCCTTCTCAAGAAAAAATTCTTCTACGGGGTAATGAGTGAACAATATATTTAAACCTCCAAAAATCAATACTTTTGGAGTTTCTTCTACCGTAACTTTTAATGGTATTTTAGACACATCTCGTGCCCATTTCACTAATCCAGTTCTTAAAGTTTTTTCTTTTTCTTTGACATTTTGAATAAAATCATCAGTAATAATTTCAAATTGGTCAAGTGCTGAACTCTTATTTTTGGCTACACATTGTAGCGCATTCCTTGCTTCAACAATATAATGTCCTATAATGAAATTAATATTTTCAAGCAAGATTAATTCTGGTTTTAACCCTAAATAATTATTCTTAAAACTAGGTGCAATACAAAAAAAAGCATTTTCTACATTTAATCGTTTCTTAAATAATATATCCCAAAGAACAGGCCATGCTCCATTTTGACAAGGGCCATGTTGGTTTAAAGGATCTCGATAAATAGTAATTTCATTATTTCTGCGATATTCTTTAATATCTTTAAAAATTGCTCCTGCTATTGCAAGACTAGGAACACATTCTCTTCCAGAACATACTTGTTTTGCATAACGTAAAATATTATCATCGGTTTCTTGGCTTATTCTTATGTTTCTATTATGATGCTTGTATAAATCTATTACAAGACGTTTTCCATATGGATTCCGAGCTGCAGGTTCAACAAATACTATCCTTGGATCATCAAAATCTACTCTATTGCCTTTGTTATCTATGATATATTCATAATCATTTGAAAACCCTATTTCTCCTGCTTCACTCATAATTATATTCCTCATTCAACTAACATAGCTAAATTTTCTACTTTTTTTTGTCGACGTTCTTCAATAATATCAAGAAAAGCACCTACACGTGTCTCAAAACCAGCATGAGCAGTATGAGAATCTATTTCAAGGTAACAAAATGTATTTCCTGCAAGATCATGTCTAAATTTATGATACATAGTACCATCAGGGCCACAGGAAAAACAAGAAACAAGGCAAATGTGTAGATTAGAATGCTTTTTCACATATTGTACTGCAATGTCAATTTGTTGCGTATAACTCCATACATTTCTCTCGTTTATATTGTTATTATCGATTAATACGGGTAACATATCAGCAGGAATTGCATGGTAGCCTCTGCTGATAATCTTTCGAGGAAGAGCAATATTAACTTCTGGGGGATAAACAACATAAGGTCTACCTGCAATTATTACACTTGGTTCCTTTAACAGTTCCTTTAATTTTTTTTTACCTGCTTCCCTATATTGTTCCCAGAAATTATTATTATGGATTAATGCTTTTTGTCCTGCCTTCACACCATCCTCAAAATTCAAACCTAACTTTACAGCGATTCTACCAAATTCTTTAAGTGTCATTTGTACCAAATGATTAGAAGTTCCTACATGGGGTGACAAAATCTTATTGCGTACATTCTCAAATTGTGCTCGTATGACATCTGAAATAGTTGTTGTAGAGGGACAAGTATAACCATGTAAGAGTCCATTGGGAATTTCAAATTCAATTTCACGTGGTATAAAAATATAATCTACATCACGCTTTATAAGGTTATCAACCTCTCTGTGAACAATTTCACATGGATAACAGATAGATGCTATTGCTTTTATGGCATCTGTTCTAGATCCATGAGAAATTTCTACATTGAATCCAAGTTCGTTAATGAATTTTACATATAACGGGAATAAAGTATATACTGTAAGTGCCATTGGGAGACCAATCGTTCCACGTGGTTCATCAATATTTCGAGCTCCAAATTCTTCAAACATCATTTTATTTCGAAATTCCACTAAATCTTGACCCTCTTTTATCTTTTTCCCCTTTTGTCGTATTAATCTGTATTTAGAACACACACCCCCAAAGGGATAGAGTTTACCTCTTATTGATATGTTCTGAATTTCACAGTTATTTTCACATGATCTACATCTAAAAGTTTTCTTCAATATTATTTCGCCTTTTACTAAATTCCTAAGTGTGAAATCTCGCTTAGAAACCACACCCTTATGTAAAAGGTCACGCGCCATGAGAGCGGTTCCTACACAACCCATTAATTCCGGATGAGCCGGAACGATTACTTTTTGCTGCAAATGACTAGCTATGGCTAAAGCAACAGATTTATTTAAGGCTAAGCCACCAAGAAAAAGGATAATTTTCCCTACATGACGAGGACCAATAATACGAGATATATAATTTTCTGAAATTGAATATACAAGACCGGCAACAACATCTTCTTGTTTGGCACCTTGTTGGAGTGCATTTCTTAGATCTGTATTAATAAACGCAGCACATCTTTCACCAAACGATATTGGACTTGAACTCTTTAAAGCTATTCTACTAATATCCTCAACAGCGATACCCATATCAATTGATGCAGATTCCTCAAGAAAACTTCCGGTTCCAGCTGAACATCCTTCATTCATAGCGTAATCTATTGGAACCCCTTTCAAAAATGAAATAAATTTGGAATCTTGACCACCAATTTCAAATACAGTATCAACATCTGGTACTTCTTCAACTGCGGCTCTAGCATGCGC
Source organism: Promethearchaeota archaeon (assembly GCA_048940925.1). GTDB lineage: Archaea > Asgardarchaeota > Lokiarchaeia > Sigyniarchaeales > SOKP01 > Loki-b32. The sequence goes on from JBHLOC010000080.1 coordinate 6,353, forward strand.
TAATATCTCATTAAAACTTCGACAATTGTCTAAATAAACTGATACCATCTCTCTTGCTGAACCAGTAACACCACATTGAATTATTTTTATGGACTTATTTCCTACATGATCGATGAGTCCTTTAAGACATTGTTTTGTTGCCAATATAGGATTACCCAGGGTTCTTAAATAGACATTTGCCCCTATTGAATCATCTGAAACGTTAAATAAAACAGCTTTAGTTGTAGTTGAACCTGCATCTATTCCAAGGATATATGAATCGCTTTCAATTACTCTTTCTTGAGTATTTTCATTAACACGATAATCTAGGAGAGGTTCAGCATCTTTAAGAGGCTCTAGCCTTTCAAATTCAACAATCGGCTCTTTAAACCATCTATCAGGAGGAAAAATTTCTTCCTGAAACTCAGATGCATATAAAGAAGCTCCAAAAGCTTCAAGGTATGGGCTTTCTGGCAGTACTTTAATATCTGAATTAATAAAAAATTCACAGAGATAATCAATAAATATTTTATTTAAGGCTACTCCTCCAGATATCACAATTAAGTTAGTTGACCATTGTGCTGAATTTATCATTCTACTAACCTTTTTCGCTAAATCGTGAATTAAAGTTTTTGCTATATCTTCTGGTTTGCATTCTCCTTTATTCAACTTATGAGTTGCATCGGACTTACAGTGAACAGAGCAACGTGTCGCTAGTTGAGTAAACTCTCCGTGTAAACTAGCTTCTATGCCTTCCTCAATAGTCATCCCCATCCTTTGAAGTTGTTGGATGATGAACTCACCTGTTCCAGCAGCACACTTAGTGGTAGAAATAATATTTTTTATAGTTCCATTTTTCATTGGATAGACAGTAAAAGTTTCGCCACCAAGTGAAAGTAATATGTCAGGCTTTAAATTATAGAAAGATAATGCCTTTTCTAAGCATTCTACTTCTGAAAAGTAAGGTAAATCTAGAAAACTACTTGTTGCTTGACCAGTTATTACAATTCTAGATCTAATGTCAATATTATAACGTCTAAATATATCTTGAATTTTTTTTTTTGGAGATCCCTCGTGTCGTACAATCTCACTTACTACTTCACCACTTTGTGTTCTACGAACCCATTTAACAGAGACTGCACCAATTTCTAATCCTTCAAAATAAATTGCTTTAGTTTGATTTGTTTCTGAAAGACTCTGATTTGACATTGCTTATCCGTTATGAAATTATTGTTAATGATTTGTTTATTCAACTAATCGTTTATTTAAATAATTGTTCAAATAAGAAAAAGAAAGTATAAGTACATATTTAAACATTATACAACAAAAAATACGATTACCAATATTATTCAATTAAGCTCATCAAATAATCAACTACTATCAAAGATCTAAACGAATAAAAATTTTCTTTCGGTTAACAATTTTAAAGTAATCTTGATTATTAAAAAAATCATTAAATTTTAATAAAAAATATGAGAAGATCTTTACTCACTCAAAAAATTGAGAAAAATATGGAAACTTGCTAATTCTCAGAATTTCAATTGTAGATATTTCCTTTAACTCATTTCACCTAAGTGAAAAAGCAATCATTAATAGATCTTAGGATTTCCATCTAATTTTGAATTTATGTACTCTTGATTTTAAATATAAAATTACCATTCAAAATTAATTAATCTTGGAGGGTGGAAAAGGGAGAAGATATTATTTTTAATTTTATATTGTCATATCCTTTCTTGAATATAATATTTTTATAATCAAAAATTCTATTATCCTTGTTCAGATTTAATTTTTGATCCTTCTTTTAAGCCTATCCCTAATTTTTTCTACTTTCTTCTAACCATTTCTACAAAAGATTCAATCCTAGTCATCATGCGGTCGATGTCCACATTTGTGAACTCGTTACTAATAAGCTTCTGAACTTCCGTAGTTCGGTAATTTTATTGGTTTGATCTAACTGTTTTAACAATTTTCGCACTGTGCGTGTCGCCTTGGTTTCGTTCATAAGCACTAACGATACCCTCAGCAGTTTGAATGTCATCGGTGAATTTTGCTTTTTTTATGAAATATTGAACCGCTTTGACCGCGTTCATATACATTCCAATATTTTTAATAGGGGACACGTTGAAGAGGGCCTTGACCCAGCGAAATTGGAGGAGATCTGCTTGATCTAATGAAACAACACAGACATGCTTGTAACCCAAGTCATCAAGGACGCGCTCCTATACAGCGCGGTAAAAGTTGAATCAATATGGGCCGCAATCGATTGCCATAACGAGGTTATCCGCGTTCTTCTCGATAGCGTTCAGGAAATCTCCCAAGGTAGTTTTGAAGGGAAAACAGATGAATTCAGGGCTGTGTTTCACGCCAATCTTCACATAGTTACGATTCGTGGGATCTGGCAGAATCACCTCGGCACCCATACACTCGAAGAAAGTCTTGAACGCCAGCCACGAACTGCCCATACTTGGAAAAGAAACTTTCATAACAAAATAGTCTTTCAAAGGTTAAAAAGAGATCCAATATCAAAAAACGAATTTCTTGAAAAAAACTCGAGTCCATTCTTAACGGCGAATCCTACATCTAATTTCTTTGATGG
>JBHLOC010000045.1:0-37154 GCA_048940925.1 Promethearchaeota archaeon
TGGAATTCTTTGATATATTATGCGCTACTGAATGAAATGCAACTATTTCACCATCAAAATTCTCTTGAATCTCTATTACTCGATTAACAGCTCTAAAAGATTCCTCTGAATTATCAATACCTATTAAGATTTTTTTAAAAATAGGTGTTCACCTCAAAAAATATCAACTTAGTTTGTATATTAATAACTTATGATTAATACTTAAACATATTTATAATAATTTTTAAATTACTTCGTTAGAATATATTATTCTAAAATCGATATCTATATTATTTTTAGAAATTAATATATTATAATTTAAATCGAACAGATTTAAAATTAGTATATGCTTATAGAAAAATATTAGATGATTCTTAGAGATAATTCCTATGTATAAAAAAATTTTACTAGCTACAGATGGTTCAGACCATATAGATCGAGCTGCTTCAATTGTGATTGGATTTTATAAAAAGTGGGGTTGTGAGATTAGAATATTTCACTCTATCAAACATACATTGGAAAAAGTCGAGCGTCCTACTCTTAGGCTATATTTACCTTATTCTGATAGTGGTTATTTAGATTTACCTTCCTCTCCTCCGGTTTACAGTGGTAATTTGAACCCAAATAACCAATTGCGTGAATTTGAAGTTGAAAAAATAGGTAGAAATATTTTAGATGAAAAGAAAGCTATATTTGAAGAATTACATATACCTGTTAAAACTAAGTTAGTTGTTAAGGAAGATCCTGAATATTATATAATAAGATTAGTAAAAAAAAAGAACTTCGATTTGGTCGTAGTCGGATATAAGGGAATTCATTCTAAATTAAGTCAACTATTTTTAGGATCAGTCGCACAATATGTTGTAGAACACTCTCCCTGTGATGTATTAGTTATACGATAAGAAAAATTATTAGTTTTTATTTTCCTCTAATAATTCTTGAATTTTTTTCAATAGTTCTTTACCAGAAAATGGTTTTGTAATATATGCATCAGCACCTAACTTCTTTCCTTTTTGAACATCCTCATTAAAGCTTTTAACTGTAAATAAAACAACTAGAATATCTCTATATCTCTCATTGTTTTTGATTTCTTCCAAAACAGAATAACCAGAACGTCCGGGCATCATTATATCTAAAAGGATTAAAGCAATTTTCTCGTGATTTTCTTCAACCATCTTCATGGCTTCTTTCGCATTATTACTTGTGATTGTCTCAAAATCTCCCAATCTCAGAAACTTCTCGGTGAGATTGACAATATCAGGTTCATCGTCAACTATGAGAATTGTATTTTTACCAGACATACGCAAATCCTAAACACAATTTTTTGTCTTAATTAAGACTAAATTAATTTAACTATATTATATTGAATTATGCATTTATATAAATGACCTTATTTTTTTCATTTGTGATAGACATTGGTAAGAAAAAATAGACTTCCGAAATTCCCAGATGATTATATAAGAGATAAAGCTAAAGAATATGATAGTTCAAGTTGGATGGAGCGTAATCAAAAAAAAGCAACCTTATTAAGTATACAATATCTTTACGATGAAAAATTGAGTGGAAAAGAGAACAATGTAATAAATGTAGGAGATTCTCATCTTATTTTAGATTTAGGGTGTGGTACGGGATTCTCCTCAGGAATTTTAATAGAGAATGGTTTTAGGGTAATTGGAATAGATGTATTGAGAGATATGTTGTTTAAGGCAAGAGAAAAAAAAAATATTTTTAAAATTTATAAAAAATTAGAGCTAATATTAGCAGATATCAATTTTTTACCTATAAAAGATGCTTCGATTGATCATATCATTTCAATTTCTTCTTATAATTTCATAACATATGGAAAAGACAACTATGGTGAAAAAGTTAAACTTCTAAATAATACAGCGAAATATTTGAATAAAATTTTGAAAAAAAGAGGAAGAATTATTATTGAATTTTACCCTAAGGATGATAGGGAATTGAAGATTTTTAAAAATTCATTTATTATGCATGGATTTGAAGGTTATATGGTAAAAAGTAAACCTTCTCAAAAATCAGGTCAAACTTTTTTATTATTAAAAAAAAAAAGTTTCAAAATATGAAAATGGGAACCTGTAAGTTCTGTGGTAAAGTCGATAAGAATATTTCTGAAGTATTGCAAATATGTAGAGATTGTATTTTAAACGGAGAATGGGACACCATTGAACCCCATATTTTCAAAGTTCATAAACAAGTTCGTCAACTTGTAGAGTTACCCGATAAACCTCCTAAAGCAGAACGACCAAATATTAAACTAAAATGCAATTACTGTATAAATGAATGTTCTCTTTCTGAAAATGATGTAAGTTATTGTGGATTAAGAAATATCCAGAAGAAAAACTCAGGTGAATTACCGTTTCCTTCAAAATCAATGGGTTATATTCATGGCTATTTAGATCCAAATCCAACAAATTGTTGCAATGCGTGGTTCTGCCCCGCAGGGACTCCCGCAGGATATCCTGAATTTTCTGATTTTAAGGAACTGGAATATGGGACGTATAACTATGCTGCTTTTCTATATGGATGTACATTTAATTGTTTATTCTGTCAGAATGCTTCACACAAAAATTTTTCAAAAAGAAATTTAGTTGATGTAGAATCATTAGCAACTCAAATTATAGAAAATAAGAAGATCACATGCTTATGTTATTTTGGAGGAACTCCCGAAGCACAATTACCCTTCTCAATCAATCTAGCTGAAAAAATTTTGAAAAAAAGAAAGGTAAGAATCTGTTGGGAATGGAATGGAAGTGGAAACCAAAATTTAGTTGAGAAGTGTATGGATATAGCAATTAAGTCAGGAGGCAACATCAAATTTGATTTAAAGACATTTAATGAAAAATTAAACTTAGCCCTATGCGGGGTTAGTAATAAGAGAACTCTTGAAAATTTTAAATTTTTAGCGGAGAAATATTTCGGAACTAGAGGGGAAGATATGCCAGAGATGAGTGCCTGTACGCTGATGGTTCCTGGATACACTACTTATGAAGAAGTTGAGTTGATAGCTAAATTTGTTAGTTCCATAAATAAAGAGATTCCTTTTAGTTTATTAATTTTTCATGGAGATTATCAAATGAGGGATCTAGGGATTACACCGCGTAAGCAAGCGTTAAAAAGTTTTGAAATAGCGAAAAAATATTTAAAAAATGTGAATTTAGGAAATAAATTCCTGTTAGGATTTTCTTAGTTTTATACAAAAATGTTAAATATTTGTAAATAATACTTATTTATTGATTATCATTTTTTGGTGAAATTTAAATGAAAAAAAAATTGCTAATCTTTTTAATTTTAACTCTTAATCTTAGTATTAGTCTAATAATGACGCGAAATTACTGTTTTGATTGTAAGCCTAATTACATTAGGAGTAAAATTGATGAGTTTACTTTAAACTTATCAGCTGAGCAAGATCTTTTTGAAGAATGGTATCGTACCTGGGATTCGGGCTATACTGATTACGTCTATGCAATCACATTAGACTCTTTAGAAAATATCTACATTGCAGGCAAAACCTCCACCGAAACTGGACAGCATTTAGTTATCATAAAATTTGATAAAAATGGCAATTACCAATGGAACCGCACCACTATTTTTGCTGCTGAAGCAAGAGCAATGGAAGTAGATTCGTCTGATAATATTTATATTGCTGCTACTTTTGCGTACACACCAGGAATTGTTTACTTAATAAAATATGATCCTTCTGGAGATTTGCAATGGAATAAGACATGGGATCCACCTAGCAGTGAACAACCTTTTGATATTGCCATAGACGCATTCAATAACATATATATAACAGGATATAGTCAAAGCAATCCAGGAAAATTACAGGATGTATTTTTAGTTAAATATAATAGCACTGGTGATCAGCAATGGGTTCGTACTTGGGGTGGAAATGCTGCAGAAGTGAGTTATGGTGTTGCAACTGATTCATCTGATGGTATATATCTTACAGGACTTACGGAAAGTTACGGAACGGGAGATATGGATATTTTTGTTATGAAATATAATAGTTCAGGCATGTTACAATGGAACTATACCGTAGGTACAGATACTCCTTACAATGAACGTGGTTTTGATATAGCTCTAGATTCTTTAGAAAATATTTATGTTAAAGGAAATATGTATGGTGGTGATATTCTTTTTAAATTTGATCATTTTGGAATTTATCAATGGAATAAGACTTATGCAACATATACTACATATTATCCGTGGAGTGATTTAGAAATAGATTCTTTAGGTAACTTTTTTATGACGGGAGATAGATGGTTAATGAAATGTAATAGCTCAGGTGATCTTCTTTGGACTACTAATATACTTCATGTTAACCATCTCACTGACACAGCATTAGATTCTGATAATAACGTGTATATTTCAGGATATGGAAATAATGATGCATTATTAATAAAATACAGCTCTAAACCTAAGATTATTATAGAATCACCTCAAATTGGGGATTTTTTTGGAAAAAATGCCCCAAATTTTAACCTTACAATTTATGAACCAAATGTAGATACTTCTTGGTATTCAGTAGATGGAGGAATTACTAATGACACATTTGAAGGTTCAATAGGGCAAATAGATCAAATGGAATGGGACAAGCTAGGACACGGAACTCACAATATTACGTTTTATGTGAACGATTCATATGGGAATGAAGGATTTTCTGAAATTGAAATTAATAAAGATATTAAACCTCCCAAAATTTTGATTTATGAACCCACGCCAGATAGTATATATGGAGATATTCCGCCAAATTATTCTATATCTGCACTTGACCAATTTAAATATAATGATACTAATTATAATCATTTAGACTTAGTATGGTACACAATAGATGGAGGTTTAACAAATATTACTATTACTCATCCTGATTTCTGGGTTGGTACCATTGATGCAGACGCTTGGTCTGACGCTCCATATGGTAATATTACTATCCGATTTTACGCTACTGATGATTTTGGTAATATTGGATTTACTGATGTGATTGTAGAAAAAAGAAGCGAAATTATCCCAAAAAAAGCTAAAACTCCAGCGATTATAGGATATAATTTAATTTTAATCACTGGTATAGTTTCTGTAATATCCGTAATTATAATAAGAAATCGAAAAAGTAAATAATATTTAATTTAAATATTTTTTTTTACTTCTTTCAAACTTTTTAATACAATAGGAATTAAAGAAGAATTATTTGATTTGGTTTTAATATTTGCCTTATTAGGATTTACCTAAATTTTATTTAAAAAAACTTACTTTGCATTAATTCAAAAATGAATATTAAACACATTATACGTTAAATAATCTATATGGTACTCCAAAAAATGTATCTCCTCCGACAATTTCTAAAATCTTATCTTTAGTATAAACAGTATCATAATAAATGAATAATTCACCTTTTCCATTGCATCTTTCATTAATCTCAACCCAAACATTACCAGGGCTTGTGTTTTCGATCTCTTCTATAATATCTTTATGATCCTCAACAACTTGTCTGACAGTTTCAATTTCTGGGAGTTCCTCACAAGGTAATTCTTGGGTATAGTTTACCAAATTCTTAATCGCATTATATGCATAAATACCTATTGAAATACTTGCCAGAGATATTATTACAATGACAGTTATGATTATTGCGGTCCAAAATCGGTGGTGATCTTTTTTTCTTAAGGAAAAATCATATCTAATCGAAATATTATTATCTTTCTTCATGATATTCTATCTTTTTCTCTTTTTAAATAAAGATGTCTGCCGATTATTATATTGAAACCTTCCTTTTTAAATTTATTGCGTAAAAAACAGAAATTATCATAAATATTGAATATCCTTCTAAAAATTACATGAAAAAATTTATTTAAGAGCAATTATTTAATAATTTTAATTAGTAGCAATTAGAATGCTAAAACTAAGGGTATTTTTTAAATATAACTTTAAGTGGTGAGTAAAACATACAAAAAGCGCGCATACGGTTATCCTCAACCCAATTAGACTCATTACAATCAGTATGCGGGCAAATAGAAAGTGTGTGTAAATCACAGGGTATAAGAAAAACTGGACCCATTCCACTCCCTACGAAAAGATTACGTGTACCTGTAATGAAAGCACCAAGTGGTCAAGGTACGAGTACTTGGGCAAAATATGAGATGCGAATCCATAAAAGGCTTTTTGAAATTATTGCTAATGAGCGTAGCATGCATCTCATTATGAAGATCCAGATTCCTGAATCTGTTTTAGTTGAAATTGAGCTGATGTAATCTGGATTAATAAAAAAATTTGAATAAAATATTTTTTCTAAGATTATAGTTCTTCTAATTTAATTTGTATCGGTTCGTTTGCCAATTTTGTTTTTTCATTGACTTCTATATTTTCAACATAGTATACATTTCCAAGAATTTCCGATCCTTGACCAATTTTAACATTTCGTCCCTTAATATCTCTTTCAACCCGTGTTCTGATAATACTTACATCGTTTTTAGCAAAAATACTTCCATGGATCCTATAATGTTGTTTTTTTATTTTTTCTAGAGTCCCAATTATAATGTTTTCAGCAACCACATTTCCCTCAATCTCAGTTGATCCATTAATTTTAATAGTTTTTTCAGAAGATAGATTTCCATTGATTTCTGAAGAACCTGAAAGCTCGACTCCTTGTTCTCCTCTTACAAAATTACCTCCTCTAAAAGATCCTGATACTATTAAAGATTCTTGAATAGTAACAATATTTCCCACCTGCGCTGAACCAGCAAAATCAGCGCTTTCATTGCCATAAAGGAATCCTGCTACAATAAATGTACCTGAGCTACTGATGTCTCCATGAACAGTAATATTACCAGATCCCTCTAAAGAGCCTGAAGATGTGAGACCATTACATTCTAAATCTCCATTAATTTTTCCTGAACCAGATATTCGTATAGATTTATCTACTTTTCCACCCGAGATTTTTGTAGACCCTGATACACTAATATGTTTATCAAATTCTGTAAAGTCTCCTGAACTACTTATAATAGCTCTTTTTTCCGCTTTTTCTATAGAATCATCAACATTTTTTTCCATAAATTTAACCTTTAAAGATAATTGATTTACAGTTATATAAAATCAAATTTTATAAAACTTTTACTCATTTAATAGATTTCTAGAAAAATAAAGGTCGCAATTATATACTTTATATTGTTAAAGTAAAAGAACCTAACCTAAAGATTTTTTTCATAGAGATTTAAATCTAAAAAGAATTATATTTTTATTAAGAACTTAAAAATCTTTTACACTAATCTTTAAATGTGGATTTTATAATGGCAGATTTTCATACTAAAACTTTTTATGGACAAAAATCAAGTCTAATTATTACCAGTCCTGCTAAAATGGTTCCATATATCTTTTTAAGTTGTATAAAGAGGAAAGATAATGGAACTTGGGAACGTACTGCAGAAGGAGAAGGAAAAACTGTTAAAATGTCAATCGAAGAAATAATATGTATTTTAGAGGTCCTTCATAGAAGAAGTGCTAACTGGCGAGGATATCATGTATTCAGAGATCGCAAAACAGAGATTTATGTTGGTTGGGAAGATGAAACTCGACAAGTGCTACAGGTTAAACTAGGAGATTATAAAAAAAAAGTTCGATTTCCGAATTTAATCTTTATTACACTATTGCTTGAACATATATTAAATGAGAAAATTGAATTTGCTACAAGTGGAACTTTTGAATCAAAAGCAAAAGAAAAAATAGAGGTTGATGAGGAAACAGAATATAGTGTGTTTGCCGAACATATCACTGCTAGAGATGGGCTGCATATAGTAGAAACTACTGAATATGGCGTTTCAGTTGATACAGTTGATATAAAAGCAACTATTAAAGTTGAAAGTCCCAAAGCTTTATTAATTACTTTAGAATCTGGTGAAGAATTTTGGATTCCTAAAAGCACTATTCACTCGAATTATGATGTAAATAACAAAGAAAATTATCAGAAGTTTATTATAGATAAATGGATAATTGAAAAACATCAAATTCTAAGATGACTAATAGAAACGAAAATCTAAAGATTTATGAAAATCCTATTTTTTTAAACTTTTTTCTCTTCTCTATTACTCTGTTATTATTCATTTTAAAACTAATATTTTCTTATATTACAAATAGTTTAGCCCTTCAAGCAGATGCTTTTGATAATCTCACTGATCTAGTTATGATATTTGCAGCCTTAATTGGAATTATGTATTCTAGAAAAAAACCTAATGAAAACTTTCCTTATGGGTATTACAAAGTTGAGAATATAGTGAGTTTATTTATTTCAATATTTATCTTTTATACTTCTTATACCATAATTTCGCAATCAATAAGAGATTTTATAAATTTTATCTCCGGTAATTTTAAAACAATAGAAACATCAATTGTAATCTATTTTTTCTTAGTAATTTCATTAATAATTACTTTATCTCTAACTTTTTATTTGAAGATATTAGGAAAAAAATCGAATTCTCCTGTGATTGAATCAGAAGCAAGCGAAAAATTGTATGACAATTTTATATCTTTATCAGTTTTAATCGGATTTATTGGTGCTAGTTTTAATTTATTTCTTTTGGATTCTATAATTGGATTTTTCATTGCTCTTTTTATTATTAAAGGAGGATACGATATTTTTTTAAACTCTACAAAAGTTTTACTCGATGCGGTGATAGATTTTGATAAAAGAACTGAACTTAATAATTTAATAGAAGCTTTTCCAAAAATTAAAAAAATAGAGAAGTTAGAAATAAGATCTTATGGGAAATATGTTTTTTTAGAAGTGAATGTCAATTTAAATAAAGATCTTACTTTAAATCAAGCTCAGACATTAAAAAGACTCATAAATAATAAGATTAGGGAATCATTCCCTCAGATCTTTAAAGTATTAATTCTAACCCAAACTGCAGAAAATCCTACAGTGAAATTTGCTGTTCCCCTATTAGATAATAATGGATTAAACTCTCACATATCCGATCATTTTGGGGAATCTCCTTTTTTTGCTTTATTTGAAATTGAAGAAAGTGGGATAGAAATACAATTACTAAATTATAATATAGTAGCGAATAAATTTATTAAGGAAGAAAAGAGAAAAGGAATTTTAATTTCAGATTGGCTAATTTCATACAAAATCGATAAAATCCTTTTAAAAAACGATCTCAAAATTGGTCCTAAGTTAATGTTCGAAAAAGCACTAATTTCAATTGAAATAATAGATCTAGATAATTTAAATGAAATAATAAACTATGAATTAACACTTTCAAAATCACAATAAAAATTTATTATTACTTTAGTTTTTTGGATATTTAGTAAAATTTACGTTGATTTTAATGGAGTTAGATATCACTTTCTTAAAACAGATTGCGATTGATATATTTAATAAAGTCAATCCTTTACTAGGATTAAAAGAAGCTGCAGTAAAATCGGAAAGAGGTGCTGGCGGCGATATTTCTATGAATATTGACATTATTGCTGAGAATGTGATAATTAAATCTTTGGAAGAAGCTAATATTAATATCTTATTGATTAGTGAAGAGAAAGGAGAAGAATTTATAGGAGATAAAAGCAAAGCATTAAAAAATCAAAATGTATTAATAGTTGACCCGATTGACGGATCGAATAATGCTGTAAGGGGTATACCATATTGTTCTGCTTCTTTAGCATATGCTGTCGGAAAAAAAGTTAACGATATCAAAAAAGCTGTCGTTATTAATCTAATTACTAAAGATATTTATTGGTCAGAAAAGGGTAAAGGGGCATATTTGAATGATGAGAAGATTAAAGTATCTAATCTTGATATAACTCAAAATTGTTTTTTTGAACTTAATCTCCCTATGAAGAATTTAATGGAAAATCTGCAAAAATTAGCTCCAATTATTAAGAGATTTTATCGTATTCGGATATTAGGCAGTAGCGCTTTAACACTATGTCAAATAGCTAGTGGGTGTATGGAAGCATTTATTAACTTACGAAAAAGCAATCGATTAGTAGATGTAGCGGCAGGAATATTAATTTTAAACGAAGCTAAAGGTCGAATTTTTTCATTAGAGGGAACTGAAATTGACCAAGATTTATCAATTGATGTCACATTCCCCTTTATAGCATGTAATGTTAAGTTAGAATCATTTCTTAAAGAAGAATTAATCAATAAAAAGACCTAATGATTTTAAATTATCAGAAATTTAAATACTAAAAACAATAACGTATAGTTATGAATTCAAGAGAAAGAGTAAATACAACATTAAATCATCTAAAACCAGATAAGGTACCTTTAGATTTGGGAGGGAATCAATCAAGTATACATATTAAAGCTTATAAAAAATTACTAGAATATCTCGAGATTGAGGATAAAGAAATTCAAATTTTAGATTTCATTCAACAGATCGCTATTCCCTGTGAGGAATTATTAGAACGGTTTAAAATAGATGTTAGATATATCCGACCGCTTGGAGGTATGGTAAAAATTGATGACTTTGAGTTGCAATATGAAGGACAGTTTGTTGGTGTTTATGACCAATTTGGTTGCTTTTGGGGAAATGATGCAAATAAAGATATAGATGAGATATTATATTATGACCCTGTTATTCATCCTTTTGCTGATTTTAAGACAGTTCAGCAAATTAAAGAGTTTAACTGGCCTAATGGAAGGGATAAATCTCCATTTGAAGGTTTAAAAGATTATACTAAGAACTTACATGAAACCACTGATTATGCATTAGTATCGCATCCCTCTGGTTGTATATATGAGTATACCACCTTTCTTTTTGGATTTACTAAAGCTTTAATATATCTTAAAAAAAAGCCTGAATTAATAATAGCTGCCATGGAAGGGCTTTTAGACTATTGGACAGATTATAACATTACTTTTTTAAATGAGGTTGGTGAATTTCTTGATGTCGTTTGTATTAATGGAGACTTAGCAGAGCAAGCAGGACCGATCATGAATTTGAAAACATATGAAGAACTCATAAAACCTATTGAGAGAAAATTATCAGAAAAAATACATGAGTTAGCTGATGTCAAAATCAATTATCACTCTTGCGGGTCGATTTCTTTATTCATTCCCCATTTTGCTGATATTAAATATGATGCTGTTAATCCTGTCCAGATATCTGCCTATGATATGGAACCATGCAGTCTTAAGAAACGCTATGGAAATATGATAACATTTTGGGGAGGCATATGCAACACTCAATATACACTTCCGTTTGGAACACTTAAACAGATTCGAGAAGAAGTTAAAAGAAATTTTGAATGTTTCAAACCAGAAGGTGGATTTGTTGCTTCGAATATTCATAATATTACAGCAGAGGTAGATCCCCAGAACATTGTAGCTATGTTTGATGCTGCTAATGAATTTAGAAATTACTAAAAAATTTAATCTGGAATATTAATCGGATAACTTCCATATTTCCTTCTAATATTTTGCATTGCTTCAAAGCGATCAATAGTAACAGCAGGATTTATACTGTGACCTGAACTAAAAATATATCCTCCTCCTGGTGCTAACTCCCTAATTAATTTTTTTGCATAAGTTTCAATTTCTGTAATTTCTCCCATAGCTAACATTATTGGACTTAAATTGCCTGAAAATGTTATCTTGTCTCCATATTTCTGATTTAAATTGAAAATATCATAGTCTGGATTTGCTGTAGTTGACTCTATTGGATTTATAGCGTCAACTCCACAGTTTATAATATCTTCAAAAACTTCCAAAAGATCACCGTCAGAATGTAAAAAAATTTTACAATCTCGTTTATGAGCTGCTTCACATATTCTTTTTAGCCAAGGAAATACATACTTTCTATAATTATCAGGAGACATAAAGAGTCCATTCTTAAATCCATAATCATCCCATAGTAATACGATTTTAGCGTCATTTTCAGCTAATATTTTTACAATTTCAAGAGTAAAATTGCCATTGGTATCAAAAATTTTTTTTGCTTGTTTGTGTTTTTTTAATATTCTTGAAAAAGTTTCTAATCCGAATGCTTCCCATGTAACTTCCATTAAACATCCTGTTGCTGGTATTGAGAAAACTTCATCTTTCATTTCCTCTTGGAATTTCCTTCCTAATAAAAATTGTTCTAATCTCGTTTTTAAATAAGGATCTGGTTTTTCCCAACTTTCATAATCTTCAAATGATTTTAAATGTCCTCCATAATATCCGTATATTAACGTTCCGTCTTTGTAATATTCAGATTTCATTATCCTTCCATATTCATCAATAAAACCTTTTCTGTCTTTAGTAGATCTTCGAGGAAAAAGACTAACCATACTTAAGACTAAATCTATACCAATTCGACGAGAAAATTCATAGATAATTTTATATCCACGCCCCATAGTTATATCAATGCCATAGTGTTTCATAATTGTATAATTCGTAAGAGCAGTTTCAAATGCAGGAACCTTATCTGGTTCTCTATGATTAATGGTTTTTAAAATTCTTTCTGGTGCTTTCAGATGCAATCCCCAAAAAAATTTAGATTTAATAAAACAATATAAAATAGAAATTGTTTTTGTAAATAAATAGATTATAAATAAAAAATTTATGTGACATTGTCAGCATTTAAACGTGTAGATAGAGAATATTTTGCAAAGGATACGAAATTTGTAGCAAAAGAATTATTAGGAAAATATCTTATAAGAGAGACACAAAAAGGCAGAATGGTAGGTAAAATCATAGAAGTAGAAACATATCTTGGATCGAATGATAAAGCTTCCCATTCTTATAATAATAGGAATACGGAAAGGACTAAAGTTATGTATGAAGAACCGGGAACTCTCTATATTTATTTAATATATGGCATATATTATTGTTTAAATATCATTACTGAACCAAAAGGAATTCCTTGTGCGGTATTAATTAGAAAACTATATCCGATTGAGGGAATTGAGCAGATGTTGGAATATAGACCTATACAAATTGGAAAAAATTCTAAAAATCTGACTGATGGACCTGGAAAGCTGTGTATGGCTCTAAATATAACAAAAGACAAATTTAATGGTAAGGATTCTTGTTCAAAAGATTCGAAATTATTTTTTACTCAAGGTGAAGTAATAGATAAAACTAATATTAAAGCAAAAAAAAGAATTGGTATTGATTATGCAGAAGAAGATAAAGATAAGCTCTTAAGATTTAAACTAATGGAAGATAATTAAAAAATTTTTGAGGTTTCAACTGATAGTGAATATTAGCTTGAACGGTTTATACTCGTTTTCTAAAATTCTAAATTTTCACGTGAAAAATTTGACAATAATGGATAAATTTAAATATTAGTTTTTCTCAATTCTAGATTGGATATTGGGATTAATGGGTTAAGGTATTCAGTTAGATATTAGAATTAAGATACTAATGGTGATTATGTGGTAAAGGATGCTTTAAAGTTCTTCCAAGCCTACGTCCGTGAGATGATAGATGTTGGGGGAAATAATTTACCCAAAGCGATTTCAACAAAATCTGGTGCAAAATTAGGTAAGTTATATAAGAAGAGAGAGATGCCATTAGATTTAACTTCTGCTTTAAAACAAATTTATATTGTATTGAAAGCAAAACCAATTATTACAAAATTAAATGAAAATACTTATGAAGTTGTAATTAGATATTCAAAAAAATTTTGCCCAATTGGAGGAAGCCATAATCCATCACGAGCGTCCATGTTTCAAGAGAACATTTGTATTCCCTACACAAGAGGATTTTTGAATGAGTTATTTCCCGAGTATAACTTCGAATCTGATATTTTAAATTGTATTCCTCAAACAAATCAACGGACTTGTCATTATATTTTAAAAATAACTAATAAGAATCATGTAAATAATACTATTAACGATACATAAATCCTGAAGTGTAATCCGTTAATCATGGGGGTTTTTTCCAGTCTCATTGTGTAATTCTTAATCTAAAATTTTTAAATATTTTTAAAATCTAATTTGAATTTTGAGTTATTTGATTTCAAATATTCTCAAATGAATAATTTTTTTAAAAACTATTAAATACTTTTGAAGTGAGGTTTAATTAAGTTTTTTTAATACTTTTTATTAAGGATTTTAGGGATTTATGTCTAAAAATAGAGATGCTTTAAAGTTTTTCCAGAATTTTATTAGCGAAATGATTGATATTGGCGGTCAAAATCTTCCGAAGTCAAGTAGTTAGCAATTAACAGTGGTTATGAATTTAAACCCGAATCTTGACCTCAATTTTATCGCTATAGCCAGAGGTCATGCCTCTCCACACCCTTACTTTCTTCATATGCCGTACAAACACAGCAATACTATAAAGCGTAAATACCTATAGTTATGGTTGCTCCATCCCTGGCCTAGCCAGTTTTCTAATTACGAGCTTATACCTTTCCTACAAAAGGCACTGCTCTGATACCTACCATTATAGGGAGTGCTTCGACGAGAACATAACGGTGGATAACGGTACTCATGAAATCTTAACTCGGGCAATTTCCGTTATGTGCATTTCACGGTCCACCCAGCAGAGGGGCTTCAAGCATTGCACAACTTGCTCGTAAATGTAAAGAAATGATAAAATTTAAAATTTTACATTATTAGTAAAGATAAAATTAATACTCGCTTTAGGCTCAAGAAAATGATAATTTAATCTTTAATTTTCATTTTTTTTAGTTTTTGAGAGATCTCTTTTCTGCGAATTATTGACAAGAACTCTTTTGTATCAGGAAAGACATATATGATATCTTCACCGTCATCTTCAATTGTTACTTCTCTATAAAACTTTCCATCAACTTTAGTTTTTAAATCATTTACAATCATGAATTGAAAATGTGAAAAAATAATTCAAAAAAACATATAACATGGTGATAACACTCAAGAGAACTTAGATTCTGAATTCTAAAAAATACAAGCATCAACATGTTATATAGTGTTCTAATTCACAATAAGTTTCTCTAAGAATTCTTTTATTTGGTTATTAACAACTTTACCATCATTGAAAATGTTATTTAAATATCCATCAAGAAAGACTTTGATTTCAGTATTAAGGTCTTTTATGTCTATATAACTATATTTAGATTTCAATTTTTTACTGTCAATTAAGGGTTTTAGATGTGTATCCACTAAATTTAATATAAATTCGACAACAACATGATTAATTCTATTTTTATCTAGTTGAGTTAATTCATATTCTCCATGAATCGTTTTAGTTCTAATTTCATTTAATTCAATTAAAGTTGCTTCTAAATCTGGTGATAGGTTCAATAATTTAATTTTTGTTGGTAAATCCTTCTCTTTTTCTGAATCAAGATGAGAATTGCAGTAATTTTCTAAATTTGCATAGAATCGAACTAATAATTTAAATGTATCTGCAAAATCATACATATTTTCCCATGCTGTTAAATTTAAATCCTTGAGAGAAGATTCTAAAGTTCCTGTAATTTTACCTGCAACATTAGTGAGATATTGCGTATAATCTTCAAATGGAAATCCAAAATAGTAGTTATTATATTTTTCCTTTATATCTTTTGCGACTACACTCTGATGTTGAATTTTTTCTTTTTTAACAATTTCTTTAACAAATTTCATAACATAGTTACATTTCGGACAATAAGTAATCCAAGAGCTTAAAATTACTTCTGCTGGCTTAACTCCACTCGAATCAATATACCCATTAAATCCTGACAATTTTTTTCCATCAGAGGTTGAAAAAGTTGCCTCTTCAGGATAAAAAGTTCTAGGAATGAATTTAACACTACATACAGGACATCTTAATTTTTCCTTTTGATTCATACTTATTATTACTTCGAATATTGATTATTTATTAATTTTGTCTGTAACGACTCAATACCTTCATTAATCTTTAAATATTTGTAATATAAATACGCAAATAATATGTAGACCATATTCATATGAAGACTAATTTTTACATTAATATTCATCTTACAATTGGAAATATATTAAATTTCAAGACTTTTGTTATATTATTACGATGTTTTAATTAAATCCCTAAATTAATTTATAATTAAAAAATAGAGAAAGATAAAATGTCAGAAGAAATATCATATCTAGATGCAGTAACTCTTGAGAGTTTTATGAGAGACGTTTTTATAGGTCTTGGGGTGCCTAAAGATGATGCTAAAATCATTGCTGATGTACTCATAACTTCAGATTTAAGAGGTATTGATTCACACGGCATTCAGAGATGCAAAATGTATTATGATCGAATTAAAGAAGGAATCTATGAAGTTAAAACTAAGATAAATATAATTAAGGATGGTCCTACTACGGCTCTTTGGGATGGAAATTGCGGAATGGGGCATGTAATAGCGTATAAGGCTATGCAGGAAGCGATAAAAAAAGCAAAAAAATATGGGTTGGGTGCGGTTGCTGTTCGTAATAGTACACATTTTGGTATTGCTGGTTATTATTCTTTAATGGCTATTAAAGAGGGCATGATAGGATTAGCAGTAACAAATGCTAGACCTTCAATTCCTCCTACTTTTGGAGTAGAACCAATGTTAGGTACTAATCCTTTAACAATAGGAGCCCCAACTGACGAAGATTTTCCATTTCTCATAGATGCGGCAACATCAATAATTCAAAGGGGCAAAGTAGAGGTTTATGACAGGATTGATAAACCACTTCCAAAAAATACTGTCATTGATGAAAATGGTGAATTTGTTACAAATGCTGGTAAAGTGCTAAAAAAAATGCTTGAAAGAAAAGCTGCATTATTACCCTTGGGAGGGAAGGGAGAAGACACCGCAGGATACAAAGGGTATGGATATGCAACTGTTGTTGAATTATTGTCTGCGGCTTTACAAGGAGGCATCTATTTACAAGATACCTTGGGAATAATTGAAAATGGTCAAAGAAGGTTGAAAGTTGGGCATTTCTTTTTAGCAATTAATATAGATAGTTTTATTGGGATTGACTCCTTTTTAAATACTGCGGGAAATATTATGAGGGATCTAAGGAATTCAACAAAAGAACCAGGAGAAAATAGAATATTTACTGCTGGAGAGAAAGAATACTATTCAGAAGCTGAAAGAAAAAAAACAGGGATCCCTCTCAATAAAAGCTTAAAAAAAGATATTAAAAGAATGAAAAAAGAGCTTAGTTTAAATCAATACAATTTTCCTTTCTAATTTTTAACTCTTCAATAAATTTCTTTTATTTATATTAAGATATTAGTAAAAATTTATTAAAATCAATCATCTAATCAATATTTTTCAACGTATATTTAATATGATTTTACTTAAATAATCATTTGAATAAATAAGAACTATCACAACTTTTATTAAATCTTTGATAAATGACTGAAAAAGCAATAGAAAAAGCTGAAATTACTACATCAGATGATATAGTGTATGTTGATGTAGAGAGTCTCAGGGATTTTATTAAAAATGTTTTTTTTAAATTAGATGTTCCTGAAGAACATGCTGAAATTATTGCTGATGTGCTGATTACTTCAGATTTAAGAGGTATTGATTCACACGGCATTCAGAGATGCAAAATGTATTTTGACCGAATACGAGAGGGAATTTACAATCCAAAAACGGAGATTGAAATTGTTAATGATAATTTGACCACTGCTGTTATTGATGGACACTGTGGAATGGGGCATGTTATTGCCTATAAAGCGATGAAATTAGCAATAGAAAAGGCTAAAAAATATGGTCTTGGAGCTGTGGCCGTTAAAAATTCAACACACTTCGGCATTGCAGGTTATTATAGCCTCATGGCAATTAAAGAAGGAATGATAGGTTTTGTAACAACAAATACACGACCGTCTGTTCCTCCCACATTCGGAGTTGAGCCAATGTTAGGAACCAATCCTCTTACTTACGGTGCTCCTACTGATGAAGAATTCCCATTTCTTATGGATGCAGCAACTTCAATTATACAAAGAGGAAAAGTGGAAGTATATAATCGCATTCATAAACCACTACCGAATGGTTTAATTATATCTAATAATGGTAATTCGAGAACTGATCCTGGAATAGTTTTAGATAAGTTATTAAGCCGATCTGCGGCATTATTACCCTTGGGGGGAGAAGGTGAAACTACTTCTGGGCATAAAGGATATGGATATGCAACTTTCGCTGAAATTCTTTCTGCAGCATTACAAGATGGTATATATCTTCGAAATACAGCAGGTTTAGTAGAGAATGGTCAAAAAAGGCTTAAAGTGGGACACTTCTTTTTAGCAATTAATATTAGTAATTTCATACCATTAGTAAGATTTAAAGAAATTGCAGGAAATATTATGCGAGAATTAAGAAGTTCTAAACTTGCACCAGGTAAGGATAGAATATACACTGCGGGAGAAAAAGAACATGATGCGGAGAAAAAAAGAAGAGAAATGGGTATTCCAATAAATAAAAGCTTACAGAAAGATATTAAAATAATGCAAAAAGAACTTGGATTAAATAAGTATAATTTTCCTTTTTAAATCTTAAAAGATAATTCCTTTTTTTTGGTCTTCAATTGGTTCAGAATGTAGCAAAATTGAATCCAAATTATCAATCCCTAATTTTTCTCTAATTTGAGATTCCAATTCGCTAATATAATCATGAACTTGTGAGATGTTTAAAGACCCAATAAAAAATACATGAACTTCTAAGATGCAATAATCTAAGGTTGCCCAGAATTCTAATGAATGATATCCTTTAACATATGGATGTGCTCTTAGCACCTCTTCGACTTCTTCACTAATTTGTTTAATCATTTCAGGTCCCACATCAACACATTTTATTTGATCTGGTATCAAAACCTTACTATAAGGCTGAGCTTCGATATGTGTGACAACTCTTGATATAAGAGGAGCTTGCTTTTTTATCTCCTTCTCAAAGTGAGTACATACTCTATGAGCTTCCACAAGTGAAAGTGTTTCATCAACTATCACAACTAAGGAAATAAAATAATTATTTTCGATTCGAAAAATGTTAAGATCTTTAAAATTAATAATTCTAGGATATTCTGATTTCATTGAAAAAATTAAGTTAATTATACCTTCACCAATTGATTCTTCACTGGCTAATGGATTCATCTCAACTATACATTCCACTTCATACAAAGGAAATTTTCTCTCACTCATGCTTCTTATGGACTTGATAATCTCATTTGCGTGTACAATAGAAATATGATCTTCGACTGAGATATATACTTCTAAAAATAATATTTTACCACTTGATCTTATTTTTATATCATTTACGCCCACAACATGTTCTAACAGAAAAATTTTTTGTCTTAATTCTTCTATTATAAGGGAACTTATAGGGTTCGTGTCTGTTAGTTCTTGAACCCCTTTCTTTGTTAATTTAAATGCTCCAAAAATTATCCAAATTGAAAGTAAAATACTAAATATTGGATCCATAAAAATAATGCCAAAATAAGCAAAAGTAAAACTTAACAAAACTACAATTGCTCTCATAGAATCTTGAAATAAATTGAGGCCCTGAATCTCCATTGTCAGGCTTTTTTGACTTCTACCCTGAGATAATAATATTCTTGAGAAAATAAGATTAACAATAAAAGAAATAATTAATAAAATCAATCCTAATTCTGGATTTATAATTTGAAAATTACCCGCTATTATTGTTTGGATAGCATTATAAATCAATACCACATAAATATTCATCAAAATAATGCCTTGAACTAGTCCTGAGAGAGAATCTAGTTTTGTATGTCCATACATATGCTCATAGTCTGCGGGTTTTTGACTGTAATATAATGAATAAATTGTTAATGAGATGAACAATATATCAAGAAGAGTATCTGCTGTTTCAGATAAAAAACTTAAGCTTCCCGTGATCAAAACTCCATATAATTTTATTGTTGACTGAAATAAAACTATAGCAAGAGTTATAAAGCCATATTTGATTTTGATATCCATATTTTAATTCTTTCAAATTGCTATAAAGTCATTAAAAATGTAATAGATGAATTCTAAAATAAATATTTTGTAATTTAAAAATTGGACTACTCAAGTTATAAGTTAGGCAATATTTTATTAAAAATTATAATGAGGAAGTTATAACTCTCAAAATTTAAGAATAAATGGATTGTATTAAATGTCAGAAAGTAAGGATAAAAGGTTTTTAAATCGTACGCTCAAGAATGTTGACCCGAATATGGCAAAAATTTTCATGCCATGGATTCTGAAGCATCCAAAAAGTGTCTATAAGATGATACGGCTCGCTAGAGCCTATAAAAAATCCCGAAGGGTAAGAGGAGAGGAATTTCTTAAAGGTTTGAAAGTACCTCCATTCTTAATATTAAGCATAACATCAAAGTGTAATCTTAAATGTAATGGATGCTATGCAGCCGCAACTGGAACTTTATGTAATAATAACAAAAAAAAATCTCTTAATTTAGAGCAGTGGACAAAAATTATTCAAGAAGCAAAAGATTTAGGGATTTTTGGCTTTATAATAGCAGGTGGGGAACCCTTCTTAATGCCTAATCTGTTAGAATTAAGTGAAAAATTTAAGGATCGATTATTTCTAATTTTCACTAATGGAATAATCTTAGGAAAACAAGATTTTGAAAAGTTAAAACGATTAAGAAATACAATAGTTATTGTTAGTATTGAAGGAGATCAAAATTTAACAGACGAAAGAAGAGGTCGGGGAGTTTATTACCAAGTAATTAATACTATTAATGAGTTGGACAGTATTGGAGTAATAAGCGGAATTTCAGCAACAATTAATCGTAATAACTTCAGATTTTGGATGGATCCAAAAAACATTGATGATTTAATAAATAAAGGGGTACGTTTAGCTTTCCTACTTGAATATATACCTGTTGATAATGATATTGAATTAATGCTTACCCATGATGAAAGTACCGAATTCAGAAACATGATATTGAATTATCGTGAAACTAAACAAATCTTCTTAATTCACTCGCCAGGAGATGAAGAATATATGGGAGGTTGTGTATCCGCAGGTAGAGGTTTTGCTCATGTTACACCTTCTGGAGATCTAACTCCTTGCCCCGTTTCTAACATTGCAACTCATAATTTAACTAAATCATCTTTAAGAGATGGTTTAAAGAGTGAACTATTTAAGATTATTAGGGAAAATGAACATCTACTAGAAACTAATGGCTCACCCTGTGCATTATTTTCACATCCTGAAGAATTA
The DNA here is from genome assembly GCA_048940925.1 of Promethearchaeota archaeon. Taxonomy (GTDB): domain Archaea; phylum Asgardarchaeota; class Lokiarchaeia; order Sigyniarchaeales; family SOKP01; genus Loki-b32. The sequence continues at coordinate 21,093 of JBHLOC010000045.1, forward strand.
AATGATTTGGTTAGACAAGTTAAAGCTTACAAGACAAGTGTGTAAAAAAATATTAGTTCTAAAAATAGAAATAATTTTTATCTATATTAATTCTCCTTTAGCAACTATAAAAGCTTTTCCTCCTACTTCAACGCTAAATTGCTCTTCCTTATCTTCTGCTCTTAGCAGGAGTAAGCTTGGTCTGCCTATTTCATACCCTTGTTCAACTCTAATATCAATTTGAGACTTTCCCCAATATTGATATTTTGCTAAATATGCTGCAAGACAACCATTACCACTTCCAGTGGCAGGGTCCTCTGGGATACCATAGTAATGAACAAAAACTCGAACACTTAATTGATTTCCTTTATTATGAGTTTCTGGACAGAAGATTAAAATGCTTTTTGCCTCAGTAGTTTCTACTAAATCTAAAAATTTGTCTCTATTTACCCTCACTCCTTTTAAGGTATCTAACGTTTTTAATGGGACGATAATGAAAGGTACTCCTGTAGATACTTCTTGAATTGGGAATCTTGCATCAATATCATCTTCTTTAATATTCAATACTTCTGATATTAATACTGGATCAACATATTTCATAAATGTAGGAGGATTTTGTTCCATCCAAATTTCCTCTGCTTTTCCGCTCTTATATTTAAACAATACAGGAATCTGACCTATTTTTAAATTTAAAAGTATCGTTTTAATATGACTTTTTATTATCTCCTGTTGAATCACATAAGCAGTTCCAATAGTTGGGTGTCCTGCAAAAGATAACTCTGCTACTGGTGTAAATATGCGCACATCATAGTTTTCAACAGAAGTTATAAACGTTGTCTCTGAATAATTCATTTCTTTTGCGATTTTTTGCATTTCAACGGTGCTAATATCATCTTCACATATGAAAACAGCAAGCTGATTTCCCTCAAATTCTCTTTCAGCGAAAACATCCACGATATAAAATTTACATTTTGGCATATAATTTCCCTCTTTAATGATTAAAGCTTAAAGTATAAAATTAATAGTTATAATATTAAAATAAATCTTTTTAAAAGACATTCAGAATTAAAATATTGAAAATATTTTTGAATATTACATCAAATTTAAGATATTAAAAGGATGAAATTATGAATCAAAAAGATACTGAAAAAATTGCTAGACTCTGGTTTGAAGTAATGTGGACTAAACCAGACTTATCCGTCGCCGATGAAATTGTAGATTCGGAATATAACCCGAGTTGGATTCAGATTAATAAAGTAGGTCCAGCTCAAGTTAAACATGAAATCAGACATTTTCGAACTATTTTTCCAGATTTAATATATGAGATTGTAGAATTAAATGGAGAAAAAAATAAAGTTTGGATTCGGTATAAAGCTCGAGGTACGCATTTAGGAAAAGGATGGGGATTTGAGCCAACAAATAAAACTGTGGAATTTGAGGGGGCAGCAATTTTATATATTAATTCAAAAGGGAAAGTAATTGATCAATGGGGCGCATTTTGCATTTATGATATCTTTACAGATTTAGGTGTGGTACCCCCTTTCTGGGAGGTTAATAAATATCTAACTAATTATGAGAAATAATATATTCCTACTTTTTTGCGGGAGAAGCATAACAATAATCACAATTATGTCTACATCGAAAAATACCTGTATATCCTCCAATATCCTTTGATTTAAAACAACCGCAATTATCTCTTTGTCCTGTGTCTCTTATTTTTGGTATAGTATCCCCAATTAACTTTTCTATTTTATAGGCATCTATACAATGAGCTTGTTCAATTCCTTCCATATCTAATAACTCTGGTTGACAGCACGCCTTCATATGTATCCCAAAATCACTACATACTTTAATTAAATTACTTAAAATCTCTCTTTTTTTCTCTAAGGGGGGATCAATAGGGATATACCCTCGAGCGTTCATCCTATTCTTTACTTTAGTGTAAATGGTGGCAAAAGAGAAGATTAATTCCCTAATTCCAAGATGAGATGCTTTCTCAATAATAAATTTAAATTTCCCTAGATTATTTGATATTTTGTTTGAGCCCTTTTTCTTATAATAAATTATAGGGTCATACCTAAAATTAATAGCTAATAAACTGAACTCTTTAATTAGCCATTCTATCTGCTTAAATCGTTCTTCTAGGGAGGCATGAATATTCTTTTCTAATTCTGATGGAGAATTTATTGTGAATTGAAAAGTGTGTCCCTTAAAAGCGTTGAAAAGATCTCTATTATTTTGATACACTTTAATCCATTCTTTGAAATTCTTACTCCACCATACAAAACATTTTACATCTATAGGATTTAAAGACACACTATTTACTTGTTGACGATTAAATGGATTTACTACATCAACATATCCTATTTTGATTTTATCAATTACCCAATCCATTAAAAATGCTGGGATATCTGTTCTACGACTACATGATATTATTGGTGATTTAATTAAACTCATATATAAATTCCTTTTTCTAAACTTTTGTTATCAAATTCTCCTATTATAATATTATTTAATAAAATTTTAATTGGATTTTGTGGTGGATTTCTTGCTTTTATTATTATTCCTTTTTTTTCAGGGAATTTATAGTATTCTATATCAATTTCTTGATTTGTAATTCTAAACGAATTTATTTGGATACCGTTAATTCCCCAAATCATCTCTTCAGAGAAATCTATAAATAGGTCGCCAAAATTTTTCATTACATAGGCAGTGGCAGTTGCAGCTGTACCAACACCCCAATCAAAAGCAATGTGTCCTGGAGTTCTAAAATTAGTACCAGTATGACCATAATTTTCATATACTACTCCTTTATCTATTCCATCAACGGTATCTAAACCTTCTAAATTCCCAGGGGATTGGCTTTTATACTCTGACAATAATTGGAGGGTCCAACATGCTCTCAAGGCTGCGATCCCTCGTTCCATGTATTCCCTCTTACCTGTAAGTAGATAATATTCCATATATGTACGCACAAATAGTCCTTGTCTAGCATCATTTAACTCAGCATCAGCATTATGGACACCAAAACCTCCAAACGTATTTATGCTAATATAAGGCATATTCCATACCTGTTGAAATAAAGACAGTATTGATAAGACATTTTCACCCATCCTTAGATATTTCTCATTTTTAGTGATCTGGTATAGTTCTTTTAAACCTTCAGTACACCAATATATGCATAGAGTATTCATGACATGACTTCCTGTGAAATTATCATAAGTGTCAATAGGTACTTGACTACAGCTGAAGTATGGCTCAAAATCTTGCCACTTATTAAATGGGATAATTGAATCTCGTAAATACTCAACAATTCTTTTTGTTATAGATAAAATTTTTGGGATTTTCGAAATCTTATAAAATTCTGCCAAGAACATTAATGATGCTCCAGAGCTAGCGGAATTAACCAACGTATTTTTGATGATTGTAGTTTTCATATCTTCTTTAAAATTGATATAGCTTGGAATTTCCCCATTATCTAACTGGATTTCTTCTATGAGATTAACCAATTGTTCACAATTTCTAATAATTAATTCATTTTCTTCAAAATCTTGGTAAAATCTTAATGTCCAATACATTGCTAAGCATGCATCAACCACATGAAAATCGTCTGTATAAGAAAATGCTTTAAGTCCATTTATAATTGAAAATGTTTCGGAATTCGGTGAAGAAGGAAATATAACACTTGGAAATATCCCCTTTATTCGTGGTATATTTAAAATAGTATTTAATATCCGGTTTGCTTTATCTATGAACGTATCATCATTCCAAAGTTCTCCAAAGTATTTTAATCCATATGCCGTCCTCATATTAAGAAAGAAAGCATTATTCCATATTTCAGCAGTTCGTGGAATATAGGCTCTTCGTCGTGTGTATTTATCAAACCATTTAACCTTATCTGGATCATAAGTTAACTCATTTATCATATCAATTGCTTTTGATTGTAAACTTGGCATTCCAGAGGTACTTATTTTTCTATGTTCCTCTAAAGACTTATTATTTATAAATTCAATAGGCTTTTTATTTTTTCCTGCCCAAGACCTAAACCAAATTCCACCTGAGTCTACATTATTAATTTTAAAATCTCCCCAAAACTTATGTCGTTCAAATAAGGCAACATATCCTTCATGAACATTACTTTCAAATGGTAAAATTTGAGGATCTAAGCTTTTAAATAGAGTTTTCCTTCCATATTTCTCCCAGAAGAAGTTGTTGATGAAATGTAAAATTTCATTGCGCGTTTTATTAATAAATATGATGATATAATATCTAAAGGTTAAATCTGTATCTTTTTTAACTATAAACCCCTTATGAGGTTCATGCTTGAATAGAACATGCTTATACGGTCTATAATTTCCAAATCCAAAAGATATAGAAGGATTTTTTTTATCATCAAAAGGTTCTAAATTGAAATCGATGAAAGTCGGAAATGGACGATTATTTCCTAAGGTTTTTAAATCTGGAATGAAAGCAAAAGCATACCTATCTTTTTTATATAGAATTACAGGTGAACGAAAGACGTGGTCCCCGATGACAAAATCTTCTCCGGGGCAATGATGAGGAACCCATGTAAAATCGGGATTACCTCCCAATGGAATATCATACTTTACTAGGATTTTTGATAACTCAATCTCTCTATTACTTGACAATTTATATCTTATATGAAGGATATTACTTTCTTCTAAACAATAATCTAAATTTAATAAAAAAGCATCATTATTTAATTGAAAATACAATTTCTTTTTGGTCTTTTTTCGAAAAAATAATTGACTTGTCACTCTTTTATTTTTTATCCAATAACTTAGAGTACTATAAGAGTTTTGACTTTCTAAGATAGAGATTAATTTATTTGCACCTTTTATTTCAATTTTCTCCTTTGTATAATTAGGATTTTGTTTAATAGAGAGTTTGATCAAATCATTTTCGATAATCATTTTACTTGTTCTTTCGACCTTTTGATCTTATCCACAAAAAAGTTCTTCAGAATATATCATTTTCCTTTATATTATGTAAAATCTGAATAGATTAATTTCAAATTTAATGAATAATTAAATGAATAAATAAATTGTTTTAATGAATATGAAAAATGATTCCGTCGATTGAATGGATTGATAATAAAGTTAAGATGATTGATCAAACTTTATTGCCCCATAAATTAAAATTTTTAGAGTTTGATGATTATAGAGATGTTGCTACCTCCATTAAAGTGATGAATATTCGTGGTGCTCCTGCTATAGGGGTTGCCGCTGCGATGGGAATGGCATTAGCGACAATTGAATACAAGGATCTTCCAAAAGAAAAATTTATAGAAAAAATGGAAGAAGCCGCTAATTTAATTAGAAATACTAGACCGACAGCATCAAATCTTTATTGGGGGGTTAACAGAATATGGAAAATAATCGAGACATATCCAGATAATCCTCCTAGACTTTCAGATTTAGTAATTGAGGAAGCACAGATTATGGCACAGGAGGATATAATTGTTAATAAGAAGATTGGTAAGAACGGAGCTACATTATTAGAAGATGGTGATACTGTATTAACGCATTGTAATGCTGGATCACTGGCAACTGTACAATATGGTACTGCGTTAGCACCAGTTAGAGCAGCAATTGAAGAAGGTAAAAAAATATCCGTGATTGCAGATGAGACTCGTCCAAGACTTCAAGGGGCTAGATTAACTGCTTATGAATGTCACTATGATAAAATACCTGTGAATGTTATATCTGATACATCCTCAGGATTAATTATGATGTTAGGAAAAGTAAACAAAGTTATAGTAGGAACCGATAGAGTTACTTCAGATGCAGTTTTTAATAAAATTGGTACATATTTAGTCGCTCTTGCTGCAAAAGATAATAATATCCCATTCTATGTAGCAGCACCTATATCTACATTATCTCTCCATGAGACTATAGATGATGTTACTATTGAACAAAGGGATAGTAATGAAGTAAGTAATGTGTTAGGCAAGGTTCAAATTGTGCCTGATGGAGTCCAATGTTTGAATTATGCTTTCGATATAACACCTTTTAGATTAGTTTCAGGAATCATAACAGAAGATGGCGTTTATACGCCTGATGAACTCTTAAAAAAGTATAAAAAATCTTAAATCGCTTCTTTTAATTTGAAAAAATTTCTTCTAGCATTAATCTTAACTGTTTAAGATTTTTAATTTCACTTAATTGAGTTCTAATTTTAGTAGAATTATTTATATTTTTAAATAACCAAATAATATTTCTTTTTAATTCTCTAAATTTGAATAGTTCATTTCCATATGAATAGGATATTCCAGATAAATACTCATCAATAATCTCTTCATAAATTAAAAAATGGTTTTTTATTCGTTCTAGATTATTTATAATTGGTGAATATTTACCTTTAGTAAAATATTCATGCATTTGGCTAAAGATTTCGGGGTTTCCCATTGACTCTCTCCCTATCATTAAAGCATCTACATTTGTATAATCTAAGAAATGTTTTGCTATGATTGGGTCTCTTATATTTCCATTACCAATTAAAGGAACAGTTAGATTTTCTTTTAGTTGCTTTACAGTGTTTAAATCTAGAGTTTCATCATAAAAGTAACTTTTAACGGGCCGAGCATGAATAATTAAAAAATCGATACCAGAATCATTAACTAGTTTTGCCATCTTAACAGTATTCATTGGACGTTCGAATCCTGTTCGAATTTTAAGTGAAACAGGTTTAGAAGAATATTTAATAGCTTCGTTTACTAGTTTTTCTAATGTTTCTAAATCTTTCATTAAATAACCCCCTTCTTTAGCATTGATGGCTCTTTTAGAAGGACATCCTGCATTAATATCTAGAACATCATAACCATAACTCTCAAGAAGATTGATAGCTCTTTTTAAAGATTTAAAATCATTTCCTATTAGTTGAATACTAACATGTTTTTCTTCTTTAATCTTATATAATTCTTGCTCTATAGATTTAGGATTTTTTATAATTCGTTTGACATACAACATAGGAACACTTACTAGTCCCACATTATAAAACTTTCTTATAAACCGCCTATAAGGAGCAGTGGTGACATTTTGCATAGGTGCTAAAATATACCTATTCTCCAATTCAAGTGTTCCCAATTTCATTGTTAACTCTAATGTAGTTTACTTTATTCTTATGAATTAAAATCATGAAATTTTTTATAAAAAGAAATTTACTATAATTAAATAAATCTACTGGATTTTATATCTAAAATGTCAAATCTTCTCAGAGAATTTACATTTGAAAAGCCTCCAAAAGAAATAACATATCTCGATAATGAACCTTTAAAATTAACCAAAGAGTTTGTGTTTTTTCATAATAAAAGCAAGTTTAGAAAAGAGCTTAATCGCCTTCAATACTTATTTAAATCTTATACGAGAATACCTCTAAAAGCCGAAGGAATAAGAGACTCTTATTTAAAAGAAGAGCTTTCTGAAACCTTTTTCATGGTCCTATTTACAACATCAGATATCGTTAAAAAGACTAATAAGATTTTAAAAAATTACTCTGATCAAGAATTTGAATCTGGTTGTTTTCTTATAGAAGCAACATCGAATTATTTGTTACTTCTGACAAAAGAAATAGATAGTTTAATATCTGGTATTAACTTGTTGGAAGAAATATTAATACAGATTTTAGAGGATTATATTAACCAACAGAATTTTGATGAATATATCAAAATTCGTCCCTTTAAATTAAAGAGTTGCTAAAGGAATAATAAATAAAAAGTAATGAATATAAAAACTAACTTTTTCTATTATATAGATCTGATTAAGATCCAATATATTTCCAAGGTGTCCGTTTTCTTAGCCTGTAAGCCTTCTCAGCATATTCTAAGCACATTCTATGCGTATTAAAATATGCGGCAAGTGAAATCGCATTTTTCTGTCTAAAGATCCACTCATCATGGTTCATATATGTAGGAATAATTTGATTTTCCAATACCTCATATAGTGCATTTGCATCGATTTCCCAATTATTTGACACTCCTGGATCATTTGGATTTGAATCATCTGGGCCAATAGCCCAGCCCGCAAGAGGATTCATTTTATATCCTTCCATCCACCAACCATCTTGGACACTAAGATTTAATACGCCATTTAGAGCTGCTTTCATGCCACTTGTGCCACTGGCTTCACGATATCGTTCAGGAGTGTTAAGCCAGACGTCAACTCCTGATACAAGCATATGGGAAAGGTCCATGTTATAATTTTCCATCATAACCACTTTTACACCATAATTATTATATAAATATTCACCTGATTCATGGATTTGTTTAATATAATCCTTACCCATTTGATCTTTGGGATGGGCTTTACCTGCAAAAATGAATTGTACACCATTTTTACAAATTTTCCCTAATCTATCAATATTATGAAAAATTAATACTGCTCTTTTGTAGGTTGCAAATCTTCGAGCAAATCCAATAGTAATTAATTCCTCATCCAACAAATTCCATGAGTGTCCTTTCTGATAACTTATCAAATTGAACTTATTTTCTATATGAGCATCAAAGACATCAAGATCATCAAGTTCAATTGCGTTCTCGAGCAAATGAGGATTTGATCTCCAACTTGGCCATTTTCTGTTATAAATTTTACGAAAAGGTTTTGAACACCAAAATGGCAAATGAACTCCGTTAGTTATATGATCAATTTCATATTGAGGGAACATTTTCCTAGATATATCACCATGTTTTTTTGCAACTCCATTTCTATATCTTGAAAGAGCCATGCCTAAGTAAGTCATATTAAATTCGCCATTATCATCTGCTAGTTTTCTTATTTCTTTCGGCATTCTTTTTCCGAAGACTTTATCTACTAAATCTTGTTTAAAGCGATCATGCCCTGCTGGAACAGGAGTGTGGGTTGTAAAAACCACTTTTTCCTTTACTTTCTCTATATCACCATTTAACATGTTGTAGAGTTCAATAATGGAAAAAGATCCATGACCTTCATTAAGGTGATAAGTTTGAATGTTGTTATACCCCAAGGACTTTAAGAGTTTGACGCCTCCTACTCCTAATATTATTTCTTGGACAATTCTATTCCATCTTGATGTAGAATCATATAAAGATCCTGTCATCTCTTTCATCCATTCTTCATTACCTTCTACATCTGTAGTCAATAGGTAGATAGGTAAAAGGTGCCCCGATTGCCCTATCACATTATATTGCCATGCCGAAACTTTCACGTCTTTATCCTCTATCTTCATTGTAATTGGTTCTGGAACTCTCTCAAATTCATAAAAGAAATTCCATTCAATTTCTCGTTCCTTTTGTTCCCCAAACTCATTGAAAAACTGGAAAAAATAACCAGAACTGTAGCATAAACATATCCCCACTACAGGAAGTTCGAGATCTGCCGCTGATCTTACTGTATCTCCAGATAATACTCCTAAACCTCCTGAATATGTAGGAATATTACTATCAACTCCTATTTCCATCGAAATATAAGCTACTGTCGTATCATTTTTAAAACTTTCATTGACTTCCATTTACTTTCACTCTAATATAGTCTTTAATTAGAATCTATCTTTACATTTTTGAATCTTATATATTACTTTTAAAATCTATAGTTTAATATCTTATCGTAATGAAAATTGAATTTAAAATTTGTAGATTTTTATTAGTTTCTTTGTCAAATGACAAAAAAATAGGTAAAAATGTCATTCGGACTATAAATACATAAAAAAAGAAAAAAACAAATTAGATTTTTAGAGGTTCTCCGCCCTGATCTAAAATTTCTACTTTAATATTTGGATCCTTTTTCTCCAAGAGTTCCTTAAACGTATTTAGATCTCTCATTAATCATATAATATGAAATTCCTTTTTATGAAATTTTTACTTCGAAATTTATTTAAGAGTCTATAATGCATCCAAATTTTTTATTTAAATAGATTCAAAAAAGTTTGCAGTTGAATTAAAATGAGTGAATTAAAACTAAGAGTTAAAGATATCTTTAAAGAAGATAATGGGAAAGATATTGCTCGAATCGATCCTGCAGTTTTTACAAAATTTAATATAAATACTAATGATATAATTCAAATAATTAATGCGTATAATGAAAATTTCACCGCAGCAAAAGTCTATCCTAGTGATCTTAAAGATAAAGAAAAAAAGATAATAAGAATTGATGCCTTCAAAAGAAGAAATATAGGTGTTTTAGTTGATGATATTGTTATAATCAAAAAGACAAAAATAGCATTCGCTCAACAAGTTTCTTTCGCAGGTTATAAAAAAGGGATTATATTAAAGAATCCGAAAGCATTGGTGAAAAAGTTAAATGACAAATTAGTATCTAAAGGAGATATCTTTACATTTCAAACTGGGAGTGAACGAGTGGACCTAATTGTAATCAATCATACACCTGAAACCGTAGTCGTTAGAATGCATCCTAACACCGCAATTTATTGTCAAGAAAAATTTTATGACAAGATAACATAAGCGATTGAATTTAAAATTCAATATATAGCCTTATATCTTATAGAATTTAATATGGAATACAAAACTAAAAAGTGGGAGAACTATATGTTATTTAGTAAGACTTTCGAATAATTATTATTTGAAAACTTAAAAAGTGATTTATGATAAAGTTGTAGAATATTAGCAAATTATCTATTGTCTATGATCTTTCTTTTAAAAACTGGGTAAAATCGTTAATAAAGCTTTTTACCCTGAAAATAACAGGATCAAAAGCTGGATCGTGTGTTATGGTCAGAATTTCTTTCAGGTCTTTAGATTTTATGATAGATTCTTTTAAAGTCTTATTCCCATATATTACTTCTCCTAATGAATTAAACATGTCTTCTAATCCATCTATGGAACTATTCTCTAAGGGAACTTTCAACATATTTATCACTTCTAAAGCCATCGCAAACATTTCCCCACTACGCCACATGTAGGATTGATATTCCATATTTTTTTCATCAAATTCAGAATTAACAGGATTCATGATATTGGGATCAGTAATATTGTTTTCTTGAAGAACCATATTCAGATCATTAACAATCCATGTAAGAAATTCTTGTGTCTTTGAAAATGTCTCTATTATTATTTTTTTATTCTGGTCGATAAAAGCCTTCAGAGGATAATAAATATATTTCGGATCATTATCACCGTAGATCCAAGAGCCGATTTCATTATAAAGAACGAGGATGACATTGAATAAATGCTCAATTTCTTGATTATGCTTTCTTAATAATTCAGAGAGAATAGTTATAATACCTCTCGATAGAAATGCAAGTATTGTTTTTCCTTTATGACGAAATAAATCTTTATATTGCTTAATAAAATCATTAAAAGGGAAGACTTTCTTCATTTCTTCCTTTTGATCTGGAGAAAGTCCTTTATGTGTTTGAATTAACTCCCATACTTCCTGAATATCTTCATGATACAGTGCGCAGATTTTTTCTGGATTTTTTTGTAGTAACTCATTGATAATGATAACCCAATGCGTTAGAAATGCCTCATCTGAGGTTATATCGAAGTTCATTGTCATGTTTGGATATAACGTCTTTAGAAAGGGAAGGTGACTCAAAAACATGACTAGCGAAATATAGACACCAGCTTTAGGTCGATAGATACAAATTGTTGCACCACACTTTTTACATGGCTTACTAATTCGCAAATAATATTCATGGATAGTATCTGAAGGAATACCTGCAGGGGGGGTGAAGAATCCTTTAAGCCACTGAGCTTCCTCTAATGTCGCTCCACACTTGCACCGTATTTTCAGTTGAGTTGGAACTCCTGCAATTAATAAGGCAATTCCGGTTGGATCTGCTTTAAAGAATTGAGTTCTTATAAAAAAGAATTTCAATAGATACCAGAAATTTGGTTGTTCAAATTGGCTAGTCTTTTGAACTCTATATTTTTTATTTAGCTTGGTAAGACTTTTCTCAATATTTTTCGGTTTTTTATTATCGCTTAATTCTGTATTTAAATATAACTCATAATCAATCTCAAATATAAGATGGTCGTTTATCCAGAAATCAAGAGGGATCTCTATTTGCTCTCCCACCTTTGAGAAAATACCGCCCATATGAGCCTTCATATCTTCCTTAGGAACAAATCTAGCATCACAGATTGGACATTTATATGTCCCAGGAGGAAAAGGAGTGCCACAAACGATACACTTTATTTGAGTCATATTAAATACCCTACTAGTAATATTATTTAAATAAAAATTCTGATTCTTTGTCTAGTAAATCTTCATAATAATTGACAATACCAAACACTTATTTTTTCATATTCTTAATTCACTCATTTAATTTTAAGATAGTCTTAGAATTTGTCTTTTATTTTTTATTATTTATAAAGTATTACAACATAATAGGTTCAACAGATTTATAATTATTTTTACTCTTCTTCTTATTTATAACGCCCCTCTGATTTAAATAATATAAAGGATTTGGAAAAATGTGATGAACATCAGAAGCAATAAGGTAGAACAAGCCCGAAAAGAGCTCGTCCAACAAGCATTAGACGAAATTTGCGCCAGTACGGGTTTTTCGCGACCTTAGACGCATTAATACTTTTGCTTTTTCTAGTACTTTATGAACTGGTAAATCCGTATCTGAGGTGTCATGAAGTAAATCTCATTTCAAAACATAGACGGAGTTTCCAAGCATTCAAGAAAAGAGAATATCGGTTAATTCTTTTTTCATGAAGTCTTTTCAGGAATTAACACATAAAGTTACCATTATTAGGAGCATTAAACAAAACCATATATAATCTCCATAGCATTTTTGCTTTATTTCCATAATTATTCCCTTTGAGTACCCTTAAAATCCTTCTCGTTCTTCTACTACTTCTATATTGTTAAGTTCTGAAAAAGAAGGAATAGTATTCTCATTTTGACGTGCCTTTATTGTTGCGAATTCAATTTTTTCTTGTAAGATATGTTGAAGTAATAGTCTACTAATTTCAACTTGAGGATACAACAATTTTTTCCTATACTCCCCGATGTTAATCCATAAAGTATACTGATTCCACTGAAATAAGATTGGTGTCTTATTATCCTTGAATATATTTACCGTTTTCCATGACTCTGATTTACGGGTAAGCACCTGGAGGATCATGACGATTTCCTCTAATCCTACTTTTATCGTCTTTCCTTCGTTTTTCGAAGGTTTTTCCCATGAGCCGTCTGGTTTAATTTTAATACAGCGTAGAAACATATAGGGTCCTGTTTTTGAGCTGGTCTGAATGAACAGCCCAGTATTTTTTCCGAAAAAGACTTGGTTATGTGCATCTACCATTCTCCTTTACCTTGGTATACTTTAGTTATTACCTAAAATTTACAGGGATTTATAAAGAAAAACAGAGAGTTAAAGTCTTGATTTATTGTATTTCAAAATCATCTGATTTCAAACTTTTTTAAGTTCTTTTTCTAGTAGTGATTTCACCTAAATTTCACGTTTGGAGACTATAGAACTGACTTCCAAGCTGAAATGCATTCCTCAGGGTTAACTTTAAACTTTTTTTCGATTTTTTCCCATTCCATGTCATTAATAATGCCTCCAACGAACTTATCGCTTACAGCATGCGCAATTCCTTTAATGTAATCGTCGTTATCACAATAAATGTTAATTTCTATGACATGATTCTTGGCTTTAATCGCTCCTGCTCCTGCTACTTTAGCTACTACTTCAACGAATAATTTGAGTGCAGGTGATAGATAATACAACGATTTATTTCTATCGGGACGCGATATGCCAAATTTTGTAAGGGGATCAAGACCCATAAGATAAACTCTAATTTCGTTCGCAGTATCCGGCACATAAGTCTTAAACATCGGGAGATCAACTAAATCAAGTACATTAGAATACCACTGTCTTGGGTATCTTACTTTAGTAGCGCCTGCATAAAGAGTTGTTTTACGGAAATTCAGAAATCCTAACTCTTTTGCTTTTTTAAGTACTTTTTTTCCCATTTTGGATTCACTCCTTTAAAATTAAAATTGTTTTTATTCTTTTTTTTAACATATACATATATTTCACATTTTTTTAAATTTTAGATTTGTGAAAAGTTGGGTCTAGTTACCTATTTAAAACAATAAGGAAGGATTTTTTTACAAAAAAGAGTATACCAAAAAAAATTAGATTATTTAAGAATTGTAACTTGACAAATTTACATCGATCAACTATGAACTACGTCCATTCTGAATTATTAGATCGACTAAAGATGAAACAAATAACTTCTAATTTCTTTTTATTTTTGGTTAATAAAATGAGTACTTGTTTCCCGGTTCGATATACCAGATTATTTTTGTCGGCATAGTCTATGAAGGAAAGGTTCTCTTTTTAGTAAAACCAACACCCTCCATGATTTTTATTAGGATCGAGCAAATAAATGAAATACACATTTTCTAATTTTTTTTAAGCTCTTCTTAATTATCATTCAAACTATAATACTATGAAAACGTATAATAGAATCCAAGACCACGGAGCTTCAATAAAAGGAAATAGTAGAGAAATTGCTCATTTATTCTATAATTTTAATAAAATACCACCCATTATTGGCATGATAGTTGCTGATCAATTTGGAAATATACTAATGGTTATAGACTATGAAAACACACCTGAAGGAAAGTATGGCTCAATTAAATCGTATTTGTCTGGAAATAATGAGAATTTATTAGAGCTTGATCTCATTTCAATGTATTTTAGTTCATTTAAGGTATTCGCCGCACAAACTAATATCCAAAACTTATCGAATCTTGAGATTCATGGGTCTAATATTAAAGTTCAGCTATATTTCCCTCTCAACAAATATATCTTAATTATTTTCCTTCATTCTAAGGTAGATTTAAATCTAAAAGAAAAGGAGCAAATAGTTCAGTACTTTAAAGAGATCTTAACTAAATATAGCTATGAATTTCAACATTTCAATGCTTCTCCTTCAAGGAAGACTCTTAAAATGTTGGAAAATAAAGGAAAAATATTCTTAAAGAGGTTGAATAGGACCTATATACAGGCATTTCACCATCATTATTTAAAGAAGCATCAAATTCTTGAAATGTTAATGAGTAAAATCTCTCCTACCATTGAGGAAGTCTTAGCTGAATATTTAAAAGGAATTCCAAAGGATTTTATTAATGACATGTCAAGAGAATTAAAGAACAAGATACACGATAAAATGTGTGATTTCAAAATATCTTAATTCATCTTCTTATGGTGGCGAAGTATACTCTATTATATTTCTAACTGGCGTTTTAGAAACTATTCAACTATAAAGAAAGTTAATCCATTTAAGACATGCAAATTTTATCGATTGAAGTATAGTAATAACACTCTCTTTTTTCACCTTGATAATAATTTACTGTTTTCGTTAAGACATTTTAATCTAAATTTTGCTACTCATCCAAGCATGATGTATCTTGATAAGTTTGTGAGAGCTTTGAACAGTCATAAAATTCCCTTTATTTATACCATTAATGCAGTTCCCATCTCTTATTCCCTTTTTTGCTCTGAATGTGCTAAATATTTAAATTTAAAAACTGAAGAAGCCCTCAAAGGGATCGTTTTTATAATATATGATGATCCGAAGCCTAGATATATAAAATATCCTCGAGAAGAATTTCAAAATTGGTTAAATATGAGAACAGGAATCTGGAAAACGACGCTGAGTGTCTCCACAGCTGCATATAAAGTTGCTAAAAGATTAAAATATAATGATTTTCTTGAGTTAAACGAGCATATTGCTATGAAATCTAAAGTATTATTAAATTCCTTTGAAGAGAATTTTATAACCTTGAAGCTTAAATGCCTTATAAATCAACTATTAGTTTCAGGATTCCTAAGTGAGTGTTTCAAAAATACTGTGTTTCGTTTAAATGGCACTCAATTAAATTATCTTTACTTTCAAGGGAAAACATTACATGAACTCGTAAAAGTTGCAAATGAGTTTAAAAAAGGAATAGATACTCGAATCGCTGCCGAGTTTAACACGCCCACCCAATTGGATAATAGTATTGTAATAGGAAAGACGATAAATACAGAATTCTTAGAAGAAGAAAGTCCCTTAGGTTTTACTTTTGATCAATTAAAGCAATTATTTATAACAAATGGTAT
>JBHLOC010000081.1:0-6903 GCA_048940925.1 Promethearchaeota archaeon
GGATTTTTAGGGTCTCATCTTACTGATTTTTTCATCAAAAAGGATTTTGAAATTTATGGATTAGAAAGACCAAATCAAAAATATAACAATTTAAAACATTATACCGACGGTAAAGTAACATTCTCCGATAAAGAAAAACTAAGATTATTTGGAGAATCGATTGAAATTCCCACAAATAATTCCAAATTAAAAATTATTGAATGCAATATAAAAAATGCAAAACTTTTAGAAAAGATTATCAAAAATACTAAACCAAAATTTATATTTCATCTTGCTGCACAACCCTATATTATTCCCTCTTATGAAGATCCTATTGAGACTATTAACACGAATGTTATAGGCACTATAAATATATTTGAACCAATTAAGAAATTTAATATTCCATCAAGAGTAATATTAGCTTGTTCCGCGGCTGAATATGGGACATCTACAAAAATTGGAAGACCTTTAAAAGAAAGTGATCCATTGATGGCAGTTCACCCTTATGGAATAAGTAAAATTGCAGCAGAACTTTTAGCACGTCAATATTTTTTAAATTTTAATATTAAAATAATAAATTTAAGGTTCTTTAATATAACAGGGATTCGAAGGTTAAATGATGCTCCTTCTGATTTTTTAAGAAAAATTGCTCAGATTGATTTAGAATTAATTGCCCCTTCTATTGAGGTGGGAAATTTACAACCGTACAGAGACTTTTTAGATGTGATGGACGTCATTCCCGCAATTTGGTTGGCTACAATAAAAGGGCAACCTGGAGAAACATATAATATTTGCTCAGGTATAAAAATTCAAATCAGAAAACTTTTGAATATAGCTTTAAGTTTCTCGAAAAAAGAAATAGAAGTCAAAGAGAATACTCCAAGGAAATTAAGAGCAAGTGATGAAAATATGATTTTAGGAGATAACTCAAAAATAAAAAAGGAATTAGGATGGCAACCAAAAATACCAATAAAAAAAACACTAGAAGACATGTATAATTATTGGCTAAAATCTTATAGAAAAGAAGGGTAAAAAATTACACACTAATTAGATAAAATATATAATTCAATAAAAATATAAAAAAAAGAAAGATATTATTAAAATTTGATTATCTTTTAAGATCTCCTTGATAAAATCAAAACAACTATACCTAATGCTGCTAAAACACCACCTGCAGGAACTAAACTAAGAAATAGTGTATTTCCTAAATCATAAGGTTCCATAGGCAAATTCATATCATCTTCTGCTAATTTATTAACAAGAGTATCTCTAAATACTGGCAACCAAGTTGTTATTGCTGCCATTTGTACTTTATTTAGACCAAATTTATCAACTAATTCATTCCACTGTGCATTACCTTCTTTTGCTTGATACCACTTATTAACCCCGCTAACAGTAACTAATGAGTCCTTATCCCATTTCAACCAAAGATTTTCTGTTTGCTCCATAGTTAAACCACAAGGATACTGTAAACCCAATTCAAAATAAGGTGGCCCCTCGATAGGTGGATCTCGCCTACTGAGAAATCCATCAGGAAGAACTTTCGAGCCATCCATCGTCCCATTAGCCCATTGTTCATAGAACAGTCGGAATGAGTATTCTTCTAATGAATAACCAGTACCATACTCAAGAAGGGGTACCGTGAACGCATTCATAAAGTTATTTAACCAATCGACAAGCAAAGCAAAATCAGCTGCTGTTATATTAAACTCGTCAGTGATTAGAGCTTGAAGAGTGCTATTATCTGCCGCTTCAAGCCATGTATCGAATCCATCTCCATTTGCGAAAGATAATGGATTAAAATCATTCCAGAGATCCTCTGTTGCTTCCATACTGATATTTGTAGCATCTGGTAGGCCTACTTCAAGATAAGGTGGCCCCTCGAAATCCGGACTGATCTCATAAAGTAATCCTTCTGGAATAACAGATTTACCTTGGATTGTACCATTTGCCCATTGCTCATAAAATGCTGATACTGCTAATTCTGATATTGGACCTACCGAGGCTTCAATTAAGGTTGGCGAAAGAGTATTAATAAAATTCAATAGCCACCCTAAAACCATAAGAAATTCAATATCAGTAAGGGAAAAAGCACCTTTTAATAGATTGGCTGTAGCAGTATTTGTAGCAGCATCTACCCAAGCTAAAATTCCATCATCATTAGCAAAGGAGAGAGGATTAGAGTCATCCCATAAAGCTATAGCGATCGGAAGAGGAATATTAGTTGGTGTAGGAACTCCTGCTTCAAAGCCCATAAGTCCTGAAGTACCCATGAAAAGCCCTATATCAATTCCGCTTGGCACAAAAGTACCATTCGCCCATTGCATATAAAATCCATATTTTATTGCTTCACTTAAAGGAAAACCAAATTTGGCCGCAAATGCTCCAGGAACGACATTAGGAATCAACCATCCATATAAATAATAGAACACATTTCCTAATTGTGTCCAGTTGGCATCATAAGACGCCATCATTATATTCATAGGAGTAGTACTAATACCATAAGTGTTAAAATAATCGGCGAGGTACCAATCATTCAAAAAACCACCTACACCTAAACCCAAAGATGTATCTGCGATTAAACCTGGAACGTCACCGATAAATCCATAATCACTAAAATAAGTTTGTATTGTACTACTTTGATAACCATAGAATAGGAGGATTTGTTGAGCTAATGCTGAATAGTTCATATCTTTTCCCGCGAAGGTGGAAAAACCGATTTGTGAATAAGGATCCGTATAAGCAGGATTATTAAATAATTCTTCAGCCCCATTTCCAACACCATATGTGGCTTCTGCCCAATAGAAAGAAGCATTTAGAAGATTTGCTGAAGTGGCAAAATTAAGAAGATCAGGAATTGAATCATTAATACCTGTTTTAAGGTTTCGAAGAACTTCAGGTGTACCTAGTGTTGGTATCATCTCCGCTATACCTGCAATTGCTTCATCTCTAGCTCCTACAAGCACTGATGGTGTTGCCAATGTTGGTACCATCTCTTGAACTTCAGCAACAGCTTCTTCTCTAATTTGTAAAAGCGCATCAGGAACACCATCAGCAACAGCATTACGTAGATAATTATTTGTTAATATACCAGTTGGTATTAAACCACCACCAACTGCTAGTAAGACAATTCCAATTATTAATTTAGATTTACTTGACATAATATATACTTTAACCTTTGTGTATTTAAATGTTTTTATCAGATTTACGTTAGTAAAACTTATACTAGCTTCCTATTTTAATTTTTTTAATTTTATCGAAATTGTATTTCATTTATACAAGTGAAAATTGAAATTTCAAAAATTTTAATTTATTAAATCTAAATAGTACACAGGTTTATTACAGCCCTAGACAATACTAATATACTGAAATATTAATAATAATCTACCAGATTTTAAATTAAGTAAGATTAATAGCTTTCAGAGAATTTAAAATAGAAAATCAAAATATTTAACAAATAAGAGGTCAATTGCGGAACTTTATATTAAACTTTCTTAAAACTAAAATTTAGTTCTTCTAGTGCTTCTCTGGTTAACTCTGAATTACAATATGGGCATTTTATTTTCGCTTTCTTGGATAATTTTGAAACGATATTATCTTTTAATGAAGCCGAACAATCTTTGGTAGCACAAATATTCAACTTTCCTGACACTTCACCATTGACTTGAACAATTTCCCCGAGAGTTATTTCAAGTTTTTCAGCAGTTACTTTATCTGCAATTACTTCTTTATTCTTTTCTAAAAAATCTTTTAAGTATACGGCAGTAGTTCCAATTTTTAATGAGATTTTTTCTCCTACTTTAAAATTACTTTTTTTACGTGCAAACTGAATATTTCGTATTAAATCATTTACTACCCGTTCACCCAAAAGTTCATCATCAACACTTATATCTAAATAGAGATTATAAAATTTTGATTCTGTTTTAATTAGACTTTTCTCTGTTTTTATAGATTTTTTAATCTCTAATTCTTTCACATTTCCGATGGATTTTATTATATCTGGAAAACTTATTTCTGGCATATTTTCTTTTGGTTCAATTATTATCCTTTTATTTGGCCATCTCAACCTTATTCTATTTTCATCCTTTAAAGCACGGACATTTTCAATTAAATCTCTCGTAAATACCATTTGTTGTTCTAAATTTGAATCAATCTTGCTGTCATCAGCCTCAGGCCAATCCTGTAGATGTATACTTTCAGTTTCCTTTAATCCCATTGAGTTAAGTTGAGGTTTAAACATTTTGAGATATATTTCTTCTGTAAGCATAGGATTTACGGGAGCAAGTAATAAAAGTACTTTGAAAAGCGATTCAAACAATACTTTCATAATGATTTCTTTATTTGGATCTTCAGAGTATATATCAAGTTTTTCTCGATTTAACATGATATACCATCTGCTAATATCATTAACAATTAAATCTCTAATTTTCCCTGTAATCCAAGGAAGTTCATATTTATCTGATAAATCTGTAACATTTTTGATTGTTGAATTTACTTTGGAAATCATCCATTTATCCAATTTATTCAATATATTTTCTTTTAAGATTATTTTTGAGGGTGTAAATCCAGCTAAATCCATCTTTTCATTAGCATAAACATAGACGTTCCATATTGTATTAATAATTTTGTAAGTATCTGCATATTCTTTAGCAACAAAATTAAAATCTCGCCCTGGTTGTGTAACTCCAATAGCATAAAAGCGGAAGGTTTCAATTCCCTTTATTTTGGAATAAGACTTCTTTTTTTTGAGTTCATCCAATATTCCATCAATAAGATCCTCAGGATAAATTTGAGTTCCTTTTGATTTGCTCATTTTCATTTTATCTCTTAAAGTCCAACCGTGCATATAACAAGCATCATAATTTTTTCTTCCAGAAGATACCATCGCACTACATAGTAAAGTATTAAACCAACCTCTAATCTGGTCTTTTCCTTCCAGAATAAAATCTGCGGGTACCCATGAGTCAAAATGACTATGTCCGTCATATATTTCTTGAGCTGCCCACATGACAGAGCCAGAATCCAACCAGACATCTAAAATATCAGGAATCCTCTTTTTTGTACCACTTTTACATTTTTTACATCTCCAAGTAACTTCGTCAATCCAAGGACGATGTAAATCTTCCGGGCATTCTCCCGCAATTTCTTTTAATTCTTTAGCGGAACCAATAACTGTAATATCGTCGCAATCTTCATTATCACAAATCCATACACTTAAAGGAATGCCCCAAAATCGTTGTCGAGAAATACACCAATCTTTTAAGGAACTTAACCAACTTTTGAACCAACGATTTCCTGCCCAATCTGGTACCCAATATATTTCACTGTTTTTTTCTAATAATTCGGGAACTAGACCTTCTGTTTTAAAAAACCATTGATTAGTAGCTCTATATACTAATTTAGAGTCACATCGCCAACAATGAGCATATTCGTGCTCAATTTCACTTGTATGTATTAGTGTTCCCTTAACTTTAAGTAAATCTAAAATCTCTTCATTTGCATCAAAAACAAACTTTCCTGCAAATTTTCCTGCCTGCTTAGTATATATTCCTCTAATATTAACAGGATTAAAAACAGGTATATTATTAGCTACGCCCACTTCAAAATCTTCAGGACCATGTCCAGGTGCGGTATGAACTAACCCTACTCCTTCTGAAGCTGAAACATATTCTTCTGACAAAATTATAGTATGCACCTTATCATTTTGTTTTTCCAATTCATTTTGATATGACACTTCTTCTAATAACGGATGAATATATTTCATACCTTCCAAATCTGAACCTTGATATTCTTCTACAATTTTATATTTATATCCCAATTCCCCCGAAATAAGATAAGTAATAGATGCTTTTGATAAAATCCAATATTCATCAAGGTCTTCAATATATACTTTCCCATACTCAGCAAATGGATTTGCCATTATTGCCTCATTAGCAACTAAAGTCCATGGAGTAGTTGTCCAAATAATAAAATAAGTTTTATCCATATCTACAGATTTTATTTTAAGAAATAGACTTATATCTTTGATATTTTTATATTCATGCTCGTGTTTTGCGAGAGCTGTAGCACATCTAGGACAACAATTTAAAGGTCTATAGAATTGATATAAAAGTCCATTTTCCCAAGCTTTTTTCAAAGTCCACCAAATTCCCTCAAGATAGCTATTTCTAAATGTAATATATGGGTTATCCCAGTCCCAAAAATAACACCCCAGTCGTTTGAATTGATCATTCATAATTTTTAAATTTTTCTGGGCATATTCTTTACAACTTTTAATGAATTTATCTACACCAAATTCATAAATTTCTTGTTTATTTGTAATTCCCAATTCTTTTTCCATTTGAACTTCAATCGGTAATCCATGAGTATCATACCCCGGAGTATCTGTTACTTTGAAACCCCTCATTCTTTTATATTTTATTAAATAATCTTTAAGAACTTTATTCCAGGCAGTTCCAATATGGATTAAACCGGTAGTATAGGGCGGTCCATCAATAAATCGCCAGGTCTCTTTTCCTTCTTCTTTTTTTCTTATCAATAAGTAAATGTCCTTTTCTTTCCAAAAATTTAATATTTTTTCTTCTAATTCATTTAGAAGCAATTTTTTATCCAATAATTCCACGAAAATCATCTAGTTCAATAATTAATTGTTAATAATAAGAGGGGCATATTAAAAAAATTTAATTAATTCATCTAAAAACTTATATATGTAAATTTTCAAAATAAGAATTGGAAAAAATCTTTTAACATAAACACCTATTACATAATTGGGCATCAATTTAGGATAGAAAACGTTTGAACAAAATATTTTCTAAAAGATTATACCAATTTAAAATTCTGAATATTGTTTATATAACTTAAATTTACGAACAACTTGAAAGGGCAAGAAAAATTTGACAAGTAAAGTTTATGTTTTCAAAAGAA
>JBHLOC010000081.1:7003-8637 GCA_048940925.1 Promethearchaeota archaeon
TCAGAACGGGGGTTTGAGACAAAAACCACATTTACCAAAGGATTTTATAGTCTGTTCCCAGCAATGTTGATGATAATGTTTTTCACAGTGAGGACATTCTGCATGACAACTGTCATTACCAGCAATTTTTCTTGCACAGCTTGGACATTCGATTCTATGGCATATTACACATGACAATACTGATACTTCAAAAATTTTCTTTGATATTAGATTAAACAAATCAATGAGGTAACTAAAAGGACTCCATTCATCAAAAAAATCATTAAAAGAAGTATGTAAATCTTTTTTAATCTTTTCATGCACTTCTAGTTCAAATTCATTTACAACTTTTATTTCTGGCATTTTCATCGGATATTCAAGGGGTAGATAGATTTGAAATTGAAAAGTGAGGTCCTCACTCTTCATTTTACCTTTCATATCTACGTTTAAAGTTGAAGTCTCGGAATTATATTCTATATTCTTATAATGATCTTTTATTAATTCAATTTCAAAATTAATTCTTGAATTTTTATCAACTAACCAAGATATTTCTCTAATAATTTCAACGGGTTCGGATTCCGTATCTCTCCAATTTTTATGGGAATTTAACTCTGATAGTGGGATATTAATAATTTTCGTTAGTTCAGGAGAGAGATTTATTACAGGAGGATGAGGATATGATTCTAAATCTATATCCATCATATATTCATTAAAGCCGTAGGTTAATAGGTGTACCTTTAATCTGGTTAAACTATCTGAAACAACTTCAGACTTATATTCTCCTGAAATTTTTTTAGTTTGAGTTTCGATTTCTTTGATGAAATATAATTTCTTTTCTAGTTCGTGTAAAATATCTAACACATGTGGAGTTTCTTTAGCTTTCCATAATTTTAGGTTATCTAAAGCGTCATTAGGATCTCCTAAAAGTTGTTTAACTATGTGAGGGAATGAAATAATTGGCTTATCAGGATAATTTGTAAAATCTATTGGAATAATGAATGTCTTTGTAAGAGTGATTGTTAAGTAAACATTAATATCTCCTCCTCTTGAACTTCTTTGGTCATAAGCGTATTCTTGTTGAATTAGTCCTAACTCGGTGTTTAGAGCTACACTCATCGATTCAGGTTCCTCGAACAATGGTTCTTGGGGCAGAGTTTCTGATTCTACTTTAGAATCTTCAATTATGGGAAGACTTGATACCTCTGGTTGTTTATCATAAAGTAATTCTTCTTCAGAATATGAGGGAGTAAGATATTCTTCAAATTCAGCGTCTGGAGGATATGCATTTAAATCAGGAGTGATATATTCCTCATTCTCTGGTGCAGTAGACTCTTCTTTTAGCACTTCTAGGGCTTTTTGAATTTTCTTATAAAGTTCTTCAATTATGTCGACAACAGTTTTTTCAGGGACCCAATTTGATAGCGCTTTTAATTGAAACTCTCCTAATAATCTCTTTATTTCATCATGAAAAACTAGTGTTGGAGGGGATTTTGGAAATTTATCATCAAATTTTATTTCTAATTCATATTTTTTTTCAGGCGTTTCATATACATATCCAAATAAGTGAGAAATGTTTCCTGAAACCATCCAAAATGAAAATTTTGAGGCAATTTTTTGAGCTTCTCTTAATATTCTTTGCCTATCCATTTAAATCA
>JBHLOC010000046.1:0-36265 GCA_048940925.1 Promethearchaeota archaeon
ATAAAAGTAGGTAATACATATCGTTTAAGAGATCTTCAAGACATTCCACTTTTAACTGTCCACGAAAAAGTGGTTTCCATGCGTTCTACCTACAAATTCTTTGAAGGTGGAGAAGAAGATGACAACAAATTAATTGGAAAACTTAAAAGAAAATTAGTATCGATTAAACCTAACTATTGGTTTGAAGACCCAAGCGAAAAGAAATTATTCACAATGAAAGGGAATATCTGGGCCTTAAAATACAGGATTATAAAAGAAGATAAAGAAGTAGCTGAAATAAGTAAGAAATTGTTTAAGATTAAAGGAACTTATGGAGTAAAAATAAAACCAGATGTTTCAGATGACATGGCTATGTTAATATTGGGGATTGTAGTCATGCTCCATCATGAAAAAGAAGAAAATAGGTAATAACCATTTTTTTTTATTTTTATTAGTTAAATCTCCTTCGATATTCAGCATAATCACATATTTTTGCTAAACAGTTCACGGGGCGATCCCAGAATCTAAATGCTACGCCACCATATTTTCTTATCTTTTTAGACCATTCACTCCCATATCTTTGAGGATTTAAATATATGATTGGAATTGAGTATTTTTGAGTGAGTTTTATACCAGGTTCTATCAATAATTTATCTAATTCGTCAATCCTTTCTTCCATATCCTCTCTAATTTCAATATATTTAGATATTTTTTCATCTTGCTGGAAAGAAGATGCCATATCTTGAAAACCCATAGCACCATATATTATTATTACATCAACTTCACCGGATTTCATTAGCATTTTTGGAAAATTTATATATATATTAAAAATATTCATATCAAAGGTAATATCTATTGGATTTCTCCAACTTGCGGTATGAGGCAATTTAGTTTTTAATTTTGATTGAAGTGCTTCAGAAAATTCTGGCACAATTAATCCGTTTCTTTCTGCATTATTCGCAATAAGCGCACCAGGACCTCCTGCAAATGTTATGATTCCTATACGCTTCCCTTTGGGATATGGAAAATTGGGAGCTAATAACATTGATGAAATATCTAAAAATTCTTCAATATAATCAGTTTTTATAATACCCGTTTCTTTAACCATAGATTCAAAAATCTTGATATTACCTGCTATTGAACCTGTATGGCTCCTTATAGCGCGATTTCCTGCTTGAGATCCTCCCCCATATATTGCTATTATGGGTTTTTTTGGTGTAATTTTCTTTGCTAATTGTATAAATTCTTGACCTCTTTTAATTTCTTCAATATATAAACCAATTACTGCAGTTTCCTCATCATCTTTGAAATATTCTAAAAAATTCACTAAATCTATATTTGCTTCATTGCCTACTGAAATTGCCTTGCCAACATTGAAATCTGGGTATTCAGGATCCATCCATAATTGACTTGCTAAAGTACCACTTTGGGATACCATAGAAAACCTACTTCTTTTTATTTCAGTTTGTTGTAACATCATATTAAACGCTCCATCATTTTCAGGATAGATCCAACCATTATAAAGCCCTAAACAATTAGGTCCAATAAATCTCATCCCATATTTTTCTCCAATTTCAATAATCTCTCTTGTGAGTTTATTTGAGCGATCTCCTGTGAGTTCTCGAAATCCACCTGAAATAACTACAATTTTTTTAACACCTTTCTCCCCACACTCTTTAAACACTTGAGGGACAATTTGGGGTGGTAGCACTATAATTACGAGATCAGGGACTTCTGGGACTTCTGAAATTGATTTGTAAGCTTTATACCCCATTACGTTTTCCAATCTTAAATGTATTGGATAGATTTTGCCTTTATAATTAGATGTAATTATCCTTACCAGTAACATGGTCCCCATGGTCGTTCCAAAGGTGTTGTTTGCACCGTAGATTGCAATACTCTTAGGACGGAGGAAATCATGTAAAAAATGATCTGTCATGTCCTTATTTCTACTCTGTTGTGAAAATTATTAGGTTCATTGCTACATACGAAAATCTATTCAAATTTTAAAACTTATGTACTCAATTTTTGGACATCGAAATAGTAAAGATTATAAAGAAAAAAATTTAAACCGTAATTGGAACAATTCAATTATATTTAAAAGAAAAAAAAATTAAAAGTGATTTCATGACAATAGAAACAAATATTACCAAAATGTTAGGGATTAAAAAACCGATTATTTCTGCGCCAATGGGTCCATTTTACACTACAGATCTGACAGTAGCTGTCTCTGAAGCTGGTGGATTGGGCACATTATCGCATACTAATATTGAGAGGGGTCAAGCTTTAGGAGAGGAAACAATATTAGCAGAGGCGGAAGCCATGACAAGAGAGCAATTATCTCAATCTAGGTTTGGTAGTTCTGTTGACGCCATGAAGAAAAATATGGAATATGTCGTTGAACATACTGACAAGCCCTTCGGATTTAACATTCGCACCTCCAGAAATGAAACACAAGCAGATAGACTCTGCACTGAAATCCCAAAGTTTATTATGGACAATCCTAAAATCAAGGAACAATGTGTGTATGCATTAACATCTGCAGGTTCTTCAAGACGTCTTCCCCAAAGTAAAACTTGGCAGAAGCTAAGAAATGAAACCAGTTCTCAAATAAAGCTTTTCCATGTAACTCCCGCTTTATGGTTAGCGGAAAAAGCTATTAATCCAAAAGAGGGATCTGACTTTGCAGTTGATGGAATTGTCTGTACTGGTTTAACTGGCGGTGGTCATCAGTCCTATGAAAAAGTATCCACTCTTGTGCTCCTTCAACAGATTAATCAAAAATACCCTGACTTCCCAAAAATTGCATGTGGAGGATTTGCAACAGGGGAAAGTTTAGCAGCAGCTTTAACATTAGGAGCTGGTGCAATTGCAATGGGCTCTCGTTTTATCGCGACAGAGGAAAGCGAATTCCACGAAGCTTATAAAAATGTTATACCCCCCGCAAAGGCTCAAGATACAATTTATGTCACGGGAGTACTTGGCCCAATTAGACTCTGGAAGAATACATATAGTTTGCACCATGGTGTTGTCAGCAGTAAAGAGGAGAAGCTTGCTGAAGAAGAGAAAGTAAAACAAATGACTCAGGAAGAATATAGAGATTATTTAATAGATATGGCTAACGCATATATCGCTGCATATAGGGGGGATGTTGATTCGGGTGCAGTCCTTCTTGGACAAAGCATTGGTATTATCGATAGTATTGAAAAAGTACCCGATCTTATGGATAAGATTGTTAAAGATGCTGAGGCTCATCTGAAAAGAGCAACAAGTTATATAAAATAGTTGAGAAAAAGATTACTCTTTTTCTTTGAAACTAAACCTTTTTTATTTTTTCTTTTACACTTTAGTAGTCCAATTAGTTAATGCTTTAAAAAGGATTCTTTATTTTTTAATTTAAATTTTTAATTTTATAATACAAACTAAAGTGATTATATGACAATAGAAACGAATATTACCAAAATGTTTGGTATTAAGCATCCGATTTTTTCGGCAGCAATGGGTCCATTTTATACAACAGACCTATGTGTAGCAGTTAGTGAAGCAGGAGGTTTAGGTGTGTTATCCCATACATCAATAGAACGAGGAGCTGATATTCGTGAGGAAACTACATCTACGGATATTAAACTTGATGAAACAACTATGAGAAGGATGAGTATTGATGTAGTAAAAGCAATGAAAAAAAATATGGAATTTGTAGTAGAACATACGGATAAACCTTTTGGTTTTAATATTAGAACCTCAAGAAATGAAATTCAAGCACCAAAACTCTGTTCAGAAATCCCTAAATTTATAATGGAGAACCAGAGGATTAGAGATCAGTGTATTTATGCACTTACCAGTGCCGGATCTTCTAAAATTTTACCCGCTAGTAAGACATTCCAGGAATTAAAGGAGAAATCTGAAATTAAACATTTTCATGTTGCACCTGCCTTATGGCTTGCAGACAAATGTGTCGATAGTAAAGTGGATGGAATGGTAGTAACTGGTGGTGAAGGTGGAGGACATCAATCTTATGAAAAGGTTAGTACTCTCGTATTGCTTCAACAAGTACACCAAAAATATCCTGATTTTCCAATAATTGCGTGTGGTGGATTTGCTACTGGAGCAGGTCTAGCAGCAGCCCTTTCTATGGGGGCAGGGGGGATAGCTATGGGTTCGCGATTCATTGCTAGCAAAGATTCAGAATTTCATGATAATTATAAGAACGTTGTACCACCTTCAAAAGCACAAGATACTATCTTAGTTACTGGTGCTTTAGGACCAATAAGACTATGGAGAAACGAATACTCATTACACCATGGACTTGTTGCTGACAAAGATGCAAAAATTGCAGAAGAAGAAAGACTTCGAAGTATGTCTCGTGAAGATTATATTAAAGAACTTATCGCTTCATCTAACGCATATCTTGCTGCGTATAGGGGTGATACAAATTCAGGAGCTGTCCTTTTAGGACAAAGCATAGGCATCATTAATAGTATTGAAAGCGTTTCGGATATTATTAATGGAATTGTTTCAGAAGCAGAAACATTGTTAAAGAACGCTACGGCAAAAATTAAATAAAATAAAAATTGTTTTTATCCCTAATGGGAATTTTTTTTCATTTTATCTTTTTTTCTTATCATCTATTTAATCGCTCATAAGTTTTCCGCATGATTTTGTAGATATTTAGGAACTCTTCATAAAGTGTATCATAGATTTTCCTATTTTCAGGATTAGGGGAGTATATATTTGATATTTCACAATACCTTTGGATCTCATCCCATTTCAGGTAGCCAAGTCCTATTGAAGCAATAAACCCCGCTGCTCGCGCATTTGTTTGAATTGGATTCCTTACTTGCTTGATATTCCTATTTAGAACATCGGCAAATATTTGGCACCATATATCACTTTGAGCTCCACCACCAACAATATTCAACTCTGGTATAACTATATCCTTTTTTGTGATTCCTTTGTCTTTCATTACCCATTTTCTAATATTGTTCTCAATGTGAAATAATAAACTTCTCACATTATAAGCAACTCCTTCAAATACTGCTCTAATTATGTGTTCTCGTGACATTTCAATAGATATATTATATAGACCTCCACGTACCGTATCATCATCAATAGGAGCACGTTCTCCAACAAGCCAAGGTGTGAAAATAAGGTTATTCGAACCAGCTGGAACTTTTTCTACGATTCGATCAAAAATTTTATATACATCAGGAACAGCTTCTTCTTTCAGAAGTTCATCTTTATGATAAAGTATTTTATCTCTAAGAAACGACAATGCTCCCCCTGCGATTTCTTGTTCATTTCCGAATATATATCTTCCAGGAATCACAGATGGTAAACTTCCTATGGTGTGAGCGATATCTACTTTCTTATATGGAACATTTACCAAAACCCAATCTGAGGTCCCAATATAAATATGACCTTCATAATCTCCAATAGCTCCCGAACCAATAACTGTTGAAGGTAAGTCTGGAGCACCCATAACTACTTTTGTGCTTTTTTCTAAACCTAACTCATCCGCTACTTCCTTTCTTAAGGTTCCTAAAATATCGGTTGATTTATTTAATTTTGAAGGAAATTTATTAGGATCTATTTTAAGCATTTTGATTAATTTCTTAGAATAATTTACATTATTAATATCTCGTGTATCTGTTATCCAATGAACATGGATAGATACTACTGAGGTTGCATGCTTTCCAGTTAATTTTAAATTAATGAAATCTTGAGGTTCAAGGAATTTGTATGTTTTATCATAAATATCAGGTAATTCATTTTTGATAAACAATATATGAGCGATTGGATCTTTTCCTACTAATGATGGTCCACCACCAGTCCTTTTCATAAATGCAAGCATTTTTCTTATATTATATCCTGAAACTTTTAATAATCCCTTATTTAGTTTTTCTATATATTTAGCACCTCTAGTATCCATCCAAATCATAGAATTCATTAAATGGTTTCCATCCTTATCAACAGCAACAGTTCCACTCCACTGACTCGTATTACATACACCCACAATATCTTCAACTCTCACACGTCCAGCATCAATTACTTTTCTTGCGGTACTTTTAATTGCATTCCACCAATCCTCTGGATTTTGTTCGACAGCACCACCTTTGGATGCATATACTGGTGTTTCTTGGAAAGCCCATTCAAGAACTTTTCCTTCTGTAGATACAATCGCAGACTTAGGACCACCAGTTCCATGATCTATTGCCAAAATATATTTTATTTGCGAATCAGCCATAGTTATATAAATGATGTTAAGATAAATAAAGATTATTTGGTACAATAATGTATAATTTTTTTTTATTTCGATTTAACCAAAAGTTCTACATGAATTTACTTATTTTTAAATATGAGAAATTTCATTATTATTTTGTCTATAGCTATAGGGTTAATGTGGTTCTAGTAGAAATAGTATTTTCACAGAAACAGAGAGGAGTTTCTTGCGTACTCTAAGTTCAAAAAAAGCTGAATTTAATAAATATTTTTACTTAATTATTTTTATAATTTTATCTTTCCTTAGTTTACAGATTCAGGTATTTGCATTAAAAGAAACTCATTATACTAAACAATGGATTAAAGATTCGGAGTTTAATTCCTCCTCAGGTTCATGGTTCAAGATTTATAATGGAGATTCTTCTGATCTAAATGCTTATATACATTCAGGAAAGGCTAATTTTGAAGTATCAGGTGAGAAAAACACATACTCATTAATAGCAGATCCACCTTTGGCTTCAAATTGGATTGAAATGGATAATCCTAGTTTCCCAAATCGTCCAGATGTTGATGAAATTACATCTAAAGGTTGTAGAGTCTCTCATGATTTTGATGACCAATCTCCTATTCAAAGTCCAAGTGTGCATTGGGATAGAAATATTACAATGCCAGTTAATATGTCAGACTACATTATTACTAGTGCGTCAATTCAGGCAAGAGTTAACGCAACAGTCGATAAGAACCTTGATCGCTATTATGATTTTTTTTATCATTTGAATGCAAGAATAGATCCTCCTATCGAGGTAGATCAATATGGAAATGGAGATTATGTGAGATTTTATGTTTTACTTTCAGATTTAGAAAAAAATAAAGTCTATGAGATAGCAAATTTACAAACAGTATGGTTAGGCAGCGGGGGTGCTCCGGGTACTGCTTATTTATATGATACTTATATGATAAGTGTACCTCAAGAAGATTTAATATATTATCTTTCTTCAACTCTAAGTACTGATTTCAACAATTTCACAATAACTTTAGGTATGCGATTACAAATTGAAGATAATGTTGGTGCTTATTTGGATAGAGATACATTTAACGAACTAATCATAAATTTTGTTAATTTAACTTTTATATACGAGAAAAAAATTGATCAATCTTCATCAGTTTCATGGAATCAGATTGGGAATTCTATTAAGGGGGAACGTGTCGAGATACAGAATGCTACTTTTCAATTTGCATATAAAATTGATCAAAGCTGGCCACTTTCACTTTCTCTCAATTCTAAGATGAACGTTTTTATTAATAATTATGAATATGATTCTCCTATAAAATTATATTCAATGAACACTTCTTTCCAAGAGTTAAGAATAAAAGAGGCAGAATTAATACCTTATATTGTAAAAAATATTAACATCTCACTCTCTATTCAAGTTTTTGTAGCAGATAAGTTTGTGCTAGATCATCCAATTACAATATCTATCGATGATGTGTATCTTGAAATATCATATAGTGTTTGGGAGGAAACAAAACCAGCAAGTAATAATTTTATTTGGATTATATTAATTATTTTAATGATAATAATAGGGATACTTGCAGTTTTAAGTTTAAGATCATATGTAATTTTACCCCATAAACAAAAAATATCATCTTATTTACGACTCAGAACTCAAAAATTTAAAGATATAAATAATATACAAGGCATAATTCTGATCCATAGAGCCAGTGGCCTTCCTATCTACTCATATAGATATTCTTCTTTAATGAAAGGCAAAAAAATTCTTTTTTCTGGCTTTCTTCAAGCAATATCGGTTATTGGAGAAGAGATTTCTCGTGAAGAATTCAAGAAGCGTAAAATACCAACAATTTCTGAAGAAATCGACTATAATAAAATAATAGAATTAGACTTGAAACAATTTTACTGTTTAGTGTTAGATCTTGAAGAATTACGTACAGTTCTTATTTTGAAGTCAAGATCCTCAAAAAGATTAAAAAAAGTTATGTTTAATTTTACTTTAGCATTATATCTGAAAATATCTAAAAAGCTAGAACAATTTGATAATGACTTGACCGATTATCCAGAGATAATTTCTCCATTGTTAGATGAGTATTTCGAACTAGATTACAAAAAAGACTTCATAACTTATCATAATGAAGGAGACATTCAAGATATTAAGAGAAAATTTAAGCTCTCTAAATTACAAGTTCAGGTTATGAACATAATTTTCTCACTTTTAAAAGAGAATAGAATTTTTAGATTAATGGATGTCATGGAAAAATTCAGTGAAAAAGACGAAGATTTAATTTTTGATACAATAGAAACATTAATTGAATACAAGTTGATTCTTCCCTCTACTAGATAACATCCTTTTTTCTAATTAATTAAAATTACAAAAACACATATTTTTTTTAGTTAAGAATAAACTTAATTTTTAACAATTCAATTTAATAATTAATTTAGTTACCAAAATAATCAATTACTTGGATTGAAATTTATAATATGAAATATGAAGAAATAAAAGCTAAAATCGATAACATTGTTTCTAATCCTATACACAAATTTAACTCAGAGGAATTAAAAAAAATCGTTCAACGATATCATAAAAACCACCCAAAATCAAAACAAGCTTTTGAAAGAGCCCGTAAAATTATTCCAGGAGGTGTAGAGCATAATCTTGCCTTTAATTATCCTTTTCCCCTGTCAAGTAAGAGAGTTTATGATTGTTATATGGAAACGGTAGATGATATAGTGTTAACAGATTACTTAATGGATGGTGGTCCAATCATTCTTGGGCATAATCATCCAGAACTTACAGAAAAAGTCATAGAAGTTATACGTGAATCAGGGCCTTGTCACGGAATCACAAGTGAATATGAATATTTAGCAGCTGAGCAATTACAAAAACATTTTCCATCTTGTGAAATCATAAGATGGCTACAATCTGGAACTGAAGCTGATATGTTAGCAATAAGAATAGCAAGAGTCTTTACTGGAAGGAAATGGATTATAAAAGTTGGTGGTTCATATCATGGATGGTCTGATCAACTTGTTTATGATATGCATATTCCAGGGACAAAAAGATTGGAATCACACGGTATTCCTAAACCAGTTTTGCAATATACAGAATCTGTCCCACCTAATGATATTGAAGCTTTAGAAGAACTATTTAAGGAGAAACGTAAAGTAGCTGCGGTGTTTATAGAACCTATGGGTGGAGAGTCAGGAGCAATACCTACAAAACCAGGTTTCAATAAAGAAGTGGAAGAATTATGTCATAGAAATAGAGCACTTCTCGTTTCTGATGAAGTCGTTTGTGCATTTAGACTTCATATGGGGGGTGGTCAAGCTTATTATGGTTATACTCCTGATCTATCGATTTTTGGAAAGATTGTTGGGCATGGTTATCCTTCAGCTGCAGCTATAGGTGGTCGCGCAGATGTAATGGCAACAGTTGCTGCTGGAGTTGGAGCTGGTGCTAAGAGAGCATATTGTGGAGGAACTTTAGCAGCAAATCCCTTAACTTGTGCTGCTGCATACTATGCTATAAAATTAGTCGAAGAAACTGGTGCAACTGACAAAGCAGGTAAAGCAGGTACTCAATTATCAACTGGTTTAAATGAAGTGTTTAATAAGTACAATTTACCTTGGTTTTCATATAATTTTGGAGGAACTGTCCACTTCCATACATCCTGTGTATTTGGACTTGATTTAGGTGATGCCAAGCAAGCAGGTCAAATTCCACAAAGAAAAGAATTTATGGAACATATGGGAGCTGCGTTAGTAGATCAAGAATTAATCTCTGTAGCTGGCAGTAGATTTTATACATGTATGCTTCATACAGACGAAATTATTGATGAAACTGTTCAGAAAATTGATAATATTTGTCAAAAAATAAAATAAGCTTTAAATATCAAATGCCCATTCTCCTTTACGCATAATTGGTTCGCTAGTTCCATTTTCCAAGATACCGTCAACATCAATTTTATCAGATCCAATCATAAAGTCAACATGATCCATACTAATATTTCCACCAGCCGCAGAAAATTCTTCATCAGACATTTTTACACCATTAGATATCCAAAATTTTAAACCTCTCCCTAAAGCAATATGACATGAAGCATTTTCATCAAGGAGAATATTATAAAATAACAATCCTGATTGAGATATTGGCGAACTATGCGGAACTAATGCGACTTCTCCTAATCTTCTCGTACCTTCATCCGTTTCAAGTATTTTATGCAACATTTCTTCACCCTTTTTAGCACTGGCATCCACAACTCGTCCTTTGGAGAATGTTAGACTAAAATCTTCAATCATACCCTCAATAGGAAGCGGCTTTGTTGCAGTAACAAACCCTTCTGTTTTATCCTTATGTGGTAATGTGAAAACTTCTTCAGTAGGTATGTTTGCTACATAATCAATCCCGTTTTGACTCTTAAATCTAGCACTTCCCCAAATATGACCTTTAGGTAACCCAACTCTTAGATCAGTTCCTGGAGCAACAAATTTCAATGCAATATAACGTTTTTTATTTAAATAATCACATCTAGCAGCAAGTTGTTTTATATGAGCTTCCCATACTGCAATTGGATCTTCATTTTTTACTCTACAAATCTCAAAAATTATATCCCAAAATTTTTCTTGTCGTTTTTCCGGGGAAATATCAGGAAAGACTTTTTCAGCCCAGCCTTCAACTGGTGCAGTAACCCCAACCCAATTCAATACATTTTTTGAGATTAAATCACTATAAGGCTTACTATATTTGAGATGAGTCTTCATGGCAGTTGCTATTAAATTATGATCATAAGCATTGAGTAAATCTGGATTATATGCAAGAATACGAACTATAGCATCACTATTTTTAGCAAATTCATACTGACAATCAGTACGCCATGTCGCAAATTCCTCAAAAGAGTCCCTAGGAGCGTGCTGAAACCGTATTAATTTCAATTGTTCATCATCCCACATTACATCAACAAATCTAGCCCCAATCTGGTAAGCCTTTTTAGCAATCACTCGGATTAAGGGAGCTAATTCAATTGGTGCACCATATTGATATATATTAGGAGTTCCAATCAATAAACGTTGACCTGGTTGCAAATTAAGTCCTATTTTTAATATTATTTCTGCGTATTTTTCTAAATTTTCCTCAAATTTCGATGTCATAGGAATCTCAATAGAATTTTCTAATATTCATCATATATTTTATTTTGCCTTAAATCTTTTTAAAACTATCAACTAACTATAAGGTTTAAAAGATTAAAAATGGGAACTCAAAACGAAATTACTGCCCATTCAGACTTATTTAATGAAGATGGTTCTCTAGTTCAACGAGGGTGGGCTAAAAAACCAATTTTAAATTATAATAAAGAGAATATTGGGAAAGGATGGACAAGAATTAAGGAATGGGATCATTATTCAATATTAAATAAACAATTTGGATTACAACTTACAATTGGAGATATTGGATACCTTACTCAGATGAGTTATGTATGGCTCGATTTTGAAAATAAAACTAGAGAAGGAAAAGGAGAATTTAAATTTTTTACTAAATCTAAACTTTTACCTCTTAGCTCTTTGGAAGATAGTTTTATTGAATTTCCTTCTAAGAAATTTAATGCCATAATTGAAAAAAAGGGACGTAAAAGAATATTAACTATTGATGATAAAACATTTAAGGATAAAGGTTTTCAAGGTACAATTGAGCTTGATGATAAACCAGAGTGGGATAATACTGTAGTAGTAACCGGTTATAATGAAAACCCTGGACAGTTTTATTATAACCATAAAATAAATATGATGCCTGCTAAAGGGGCTATAAAAATAGCAGATAAATCATATCAATTCGATCCTGAAACTTCTTTTGGACTTATGGACTGGGGAAGAGGAATCTGGCCCTATAAAACACACTGGTTATGGGGATCGGCATCTGGAATTGTAAATGGAGTCCCAGTTGCCTTTAATATTGGCTATGGTTTTGGAGATTTATCTACTCATACAGAGAATATCATTTTTTATGATGGGAAAGCTCACAAAATTGATGAAGTAGAATTCCACCACGAGAATAGAGATCCTAAAAAACCTTGGACATTTACAAGTAATGACAATCGATTCAATATGATTTTGAATCCAATTATTCCACATAAGGAAAAAATCAATATGGGATTAATTTACCTTAATTCTTCCCTACTTCATGGCCTTTATACTGGAGATCTCGTATTAGATAATGGAGAAAAAGTTCAGGTTAAAGACATATTAGGTCATGCTGAAGATATTTACTGGCGATGGTAAAATTACCCGCTGAAGCATGATAACCAAATATGTGAAATGTTAGATTATATCTCTCTTAAAAATTATGCTTCACTGAATAAATCCTAATTTAGAAGAGAAAATAATAAAAATCCCCTAATTTTGTATTCAATTCTTATATCATTCTATGTTCAGTTCTGGATATAACCTCATCTTGAATTTCTTTTCCAAGATCAGTAAAGTATGCTGAGTATCCTCCAACTTTCACAATAATATTCCTATAAGGTTCTGGGTCTTTCTGGGCTGCTTTTAGCACTTCTGTAGATACCACGGTAGGTTGAAGTTGTTGTCCTCCTAAATTAAAGTAGGTTTTGAGAAGGGCAATCCACTTTTTTCTAGCTTGTTCTGTCTTTCCTATTCCTGAGGGATGCATTC
Source organism: Promethearchaeota archaeon (assembly GCA_048940925.1). GTDB lineage: Archaea > Asgardarchaeota > Lokiarchaeia > Sigyniarchaeales > SOKP01 > Loki-b32. The sequence goes on from JBHLOC010000046.1 coordinate 12,881, forward strand.
GTATATTAACTGCACAACCACAAACATGTTGAAAATCTAAAGCTGCAACCGATCGCATAACTCCCGTTGGTCCATGTTTTTCTACATTGTAAGGATTACAGCTTGCTGCAAATGGCTTACCTGCAAGTCTTCCATCAGGCGTAGCCATACCTATTCTCCCATCGTAGGTGTGTGAAGTCATAGAAATAATGAAAGGAGCATAGATTCCACCTTTATAAGTTTTATATTTATAAGTTTCTTCAAATATATGGTTAAAAACTTCTCGAGCAAGCTCATCACATTCAGGATTCCCATTCCCCCATTTTCCTTCTAAATCCATGATTATTTTATGAATATATGTATAAATATTCATATAATTATGATCAATTGCTTCTAATAGTTCCTTAAAGGTAAATTTTTTTTGTTCAAAGATAAGTTTTTTAATGGTATATAGTGAATCGACTGTGTTGGCAATACTATTCATTAGTAGAATGCCTTCTGCATCATAAAAAGCACCTCCCTGAGTTACATCTTTTTTTCTCTTAAAGCAACCTTGCATGAATGCTGAAATGAAAGGTGCTGGAAAATATTTAGCAAATAATCGATCTCTTATGATTGTTGCCTTGACAATTTGTTTAAGAACAAAATCTGATTGACGATAGAATGCATCCAAGAATTCATTAAACGTTTTAAAATTATCTGGATCTCCTGTTTTCAACCCTACATTTTTTACTAAACCACCTATTGTTAAGCAATTACCATTTCTTAAAGTCATATCTAGTGTCCTACATAATAGAAAAGCTGAAAAACTAATTCCTCCGGTTTTACCTGGACTGCACATATCTACACAACCTGTTATTGAATATGCATTTGCATCCTGTTCTGAGATTCCTCGATTTTTTAACGCTTCAATACATACATTATCATTTAACACTGATATGCTTGAATATCCACTATATTGAATTTCTGTAACTTTCATATAAAGTTCTTCAGGAGTTTTATCATGGAAACGGACGGCAAAATTGAGAGATGCTTTTGATCTATCCGCTGCCTCTAATATCAGATAAGAAAGCTCATTAGTTGCGTCTTCTCCGGCTTCATTCAAGCCTCCAACAGTGACAGGCTCTGAACCTTCAAATCTTTGACTAAAATCACTCACAGCATTAGAATAAGGACGTATATTATGACTCATTATATTTAATACTAATTCTTCTAATAATTCACGAGCTTCTTCTCGAGTTATATACCCCTTTTTGATGTCTGAAAGATAATAAGGATAAAAAAGTTGGTCTAAACGACCTGGTCCATGTACATTAAATGGTATAGCCAAATCAACCATAGTTTTAATAATCCAAAAAGATTGAACTGCTTCACGAAAAGTAGTAGGTGGATACATTGGAATTCTTCTACATGCTTTATACATATCTGATAATTCATTTCTTCTTTTATTATCTTCAGTTTTATTTAATTGATCTTTTATTTGTTCTGCTAATCTATGGGCAAATATTATAATAGCTTCATAGGTAATATCAAGTGATTCTAAAAATCTTTTCTGAACATCAGTTAATTCCTTATTGTTTTTAATTTCATTCTGAACTTCTTTTCGAATTGCCAAAAGTCCTTCATCTAACACTGTTTTAAAATCAAGAACCAAATGACCTTGCCAAACTCCAATTACAGCACAAGGAGATATTACAATATCATTTTGTGCTGTTTTTAATGGAAGATGAGATAGAAAGTCATAGGATTCCCCTGTATATACATCAGATGTTGCATATTCTCTTTCTAATAAGTCTGCTAGAGTCTTATTTTTCCAATAAGGAATGAGTTCAGTTAGGAGAATTTTTTTATCTTCATCTTTAATTTTATATGGATTTATCTTTCTTTCTTCAAGAGTATCTGTTCCGAGAGTTGTAATCAAAGCTCCTGTCTTTTTATTATGTTCTAACATTTTAAGAAGTCCATCAGCTCCGATTTTATTTACTATATATGACATATAGTTCTTATTACTGTTTTTTACAAATCTTTTCATTGTTTTTGCATCAAGTTCAATTTCAAAAACTCTATTCCATAATCCACGTTCGATATCGATTGGTATTCCTATGAAATTTTCAGTCCATTTACCCGCAATTCTATCATCAGGATCAATATAAATGGTCATATTTTCAAGAACATGCTTCATTGAAATGGCAATTCTTACATTTAAATTTAAAATTTCCTTTTCAGTTTCTTTCCATTTTTCTGTGTAGTATTTTGCTCTTTCTATAGAAATCAACGGGATTTCATCAAGAAGTCTTCTACGTATTCTTTTTATCCTCTCACTAGCATTATCAACCATATCCATAATATTATCATTAAAATCTATTTTTGAATATTAAATAATTAGAATCTTACAAAGTAAATATGCATATTGTATAATAACTCAAAATTAATTAAGTATTATAAAATTGAAAAATTTATTTTTTCTCATTCTTGATTATGAGTATATAATAGCTTGATTGATTTAATAATTAATTATAACTTGAAATAAATGTCTTTCAAAAATATCAACGATATTTTTTATGTCATCTTCAGTTAAATCCCCCATATCTTTATAAAGTTTGCCCATACCTACTTTCTCATATTTTGTATTTGCTAATTTGTTGTATGGCATTAAATGTATTATACCTTGGTAATTGATTTGTTGTAAAAAAGATATAATATTCATAATTGTTTTTTCATCCGTATTTACTGTTGGAATTAATGGTATGCGAGGAACTATTCTTTCATTACCAACTTTAGAATGAATTTTTGAGAAATTTGTTAAAATTATATCATTACAAACACCAGTAAAATTCTTATGTTTCTCATCATCAGGGTGTTTGATGTCAAATAAAAATAAATCGACATTATCTGTTAAATCTTCTATTAAAGATTCATTAAAATAACCACATGTTTCTACTGCAACATGAATTCCGTTATTTTTTAATTGTTTTAGCAATTGTATGAGAAACTTAAATTGCATTGTCGGTTCACCACCAGAAATGGTTACACCTCCACCAGAATTGTCATAAAAAGGTTTATCTCTTAGTGCAATTTCAACTAATTCTTCTATTGAGTACTCTTTTCCTATTATTTCTAAAACTTGATTTGGACATGCTTCAACACAGTTTCCACAAAGTACACAAAGATTTTCATTTCGAATTATTTCATCAACATTTAAGCTAAGAGCATTATTTGGACACGTTTTTATACATGTTTCACATAATAAACACTTTTCTTTAAAATAAGATATTTGAGGATTTAACTTTTGAGATTCTGGATTTTGACACCATAAACATCTTAATGGACATCCTTTCAAAAATATTAATGTTCGAATTCCTGGTCCATCATATATCGCATAATTTTGAATATCAAAAATAATACCTTTCATTTAGATGTCTATACCTTCATATGTTCTGTTCTTGAAATGTTTTCTTCTTGTATTTGTTAACCCAGATCAAAGAAATAAGCACTATATCCTCCAATTATTATATTAATATTGTGATTTATTCATCTTAATTCTGAATTGATAAGTGAAAGTGCTTTTTTTATTCGTGATTTTATTTCATCAAATTTTTTTGCAATAATTAAATCTTTTTTTACAATCCAACTGCCTCCGCATGCGAATACATTTTCTAGTTTTAGGTATTCTATTAGGTTATTGTCATTTATCCCCCCAGTAGGCATAAATTTCACCATTGGATACGGTCCTGCTAACATTTTGATCGCTCTTGTACCTCCAGATAGAACAGCAGGGAAAAACTTAAAATGTGACAATCCACGTTCTAAACCCCATTCAATGAAAGAGGGTGAATTTAAACCCGGACAAATTACTATATTTTTATCTATGCAGTAATCAACAACTGTAGGATTAAATCCAGGAGTTACTATAAATTTAGCGCCTACTTCCACAGCACTTTTTACTTGGTCAACTGTAAGGACGGTTCCTGCTCCTATTAACAAATTAGGAAATTCATTTTTAAGAATTTTAATAGAATCAAGAGCTGTTGCTGAACGGAAAGTAACTTCTGCAATAGGAAGCCCTCCTTCTAAAAGTGCAGTTCCTAAAGGAATTGCAAACTTAGAATTTTCTAAGACAATAACTGGTACAAGCTTGAATTCTTCGATTTTTTTCATTACATCCATAAAATCACCTTAATAATTTCTTAATTTCTTTTTATTTTATAAACATAATTAATTTCTGGGATCATAATTTGAAAAGAATCGGAGTTTTTTTGCTTAAGTTTCTCTAAATCTTCATGTGTAACAGTGTTATAAGCAAACATAACAAAATGGTGAACTATTAAATTAGGAATTTCTGCAACCTTCCAAAGTTCTGGAACCTCAGTTATTAAAAAATTACCTGCAATTTTATTATTTATTATTCCACCATAAGTTTCATTTTGGGCACATATAATCCAAAGCTTATTTATAGATGTTTGTAGTAGTCACAGCACCTATTCTTTCATGCTTTTCATAAATTATCATAGAATATCCTTCCCCTGCAAGAAGTGCTACAGCTGTAAACCCTGAACCAAACATTACAACTATCATCTAATCTCAAAAATTGCTTTATCTTTCAATTTGTTAACAAAAAATAAAAAAAAAGAAAAATTTATTGCTCTTCTAAACCAAGTTCTTTTAATTTTTCTTTATTTATTTTAATTAAGTCAGGTTTAATATCATACCATTTCCAGAAGATTAGGAGAGTTATAAGCATTAAAATAGCTGGAACTATTGCAGTGTGAATACGAATACCAAAAAGTGCGAGTGAGTCTTGAGTTTCCGCACCTCCAACATATCCCGTTAAAATATGACTCAATGCAATTGTAATTGCTATAAATGTTTGACCAAACTTTATAAAGAAAGCTTGAAATCCATAATATATTCTATATTGTGTTTTTCCAGTGCGAACAGAAATATCATCAAGCACATCGCCCATTAAAGGAGGATCAATATACCAATTCGCACCAATTCCAATTCCAAAAAAAATTAACCCAATAATCCATCCTATTACATTACCTACAAAAATCAATGGTATAAAAGTTATAAACAGTGTAGCACAAGCAATTATAGCGATCTTTCTATTATCATTTACCTTATGAGCAATTATTGTCCACAGAGGAACAGATATTAACGCACCTACTAACATCATTAACAATAATACTGTTATGCTTGTTTCATTCAGAAGTATGTAAGTAACCACATAAAAAGCAGATGTTTGGATCATAACACCACCAACTTGATAACCAAAAAAGTGTACCATTTTCAACATAAATCTTTTGTCTTTTATTGCTGTTAAAGTAGATTTAAAGAATGGCTCTATTTCTTCTTTAACACCTGATTCTCTCCTCTGAATATGTAAATTTCTCATACGTTTATCTTCAAATATTCCTGGTATTGTAAAAATAAATATTATTAACCCTAATCCAACACTAAAAATTGCTCCAAATATATAACCAGAAGCAATAAGAGTCTTTTCACCAATAAAAAACATTGGCGGTATTGCAGCAGCTACTAACCCTATTATCCCTAAAATAGTACCAAAACCCTGTGTTGTTCTCCTTTCTCCTAAAGATTTGAATTTATCAGGATATATAGAAACAACATTAACATCATAAAGTGTTGCTAATGTATCATAGATACATAAACTTATCACATACCATGCAAAAATTGACCATTTATTCTGGTTGACAATAGAACTTGTTCCATACCATTGAGAGGGTACCAAGTAAATTGATAAATAAGATATTAACCATGGAATAAATGCTATCACCACCCAAGGAAAACGTTTGAATCCTTTCTTTTCCCATGGCATATGAATTTTCTCTAAAAACCATCCGATTAATGGGTCATTTATAGCATTCCATATAGAATAAATTGTAAAAGCTAATGCAGCTAGAATCGTAGGCAATGCTATTACATTCTCATAAAAGAAAAACACTGAAAATCCAAAAGCAGCAAATATCCATTGTCCCATAAGTTCTCTAGAACCATAAGAGGCCATAATTTTTTTGCTGTATTTATACTCTTCTTTTCTTTCTTCTGACAATTTCAAGCACTCCTTTTATTTAGTATCTCATTCTCAATCAATAAAAAAATTAAATAAAATCCACATTAAATATCATTTAAATTTTAAAATTTATAAGAGTTTTTCTATACGCTTAAATTCATAAAAATGTAAAATATAATAGAACCTTTTAATGATATTCTATATTGACTGTATCTAGTTTTTTAATAGCTATTTTTTTTTGAATCCATAATTCTTTAGCCTTTTTAACCCATTGTTCAAACTTATTTATATCTTTTGGATAATTTTCATAGTGCTTTTTAATTTTTCCAGCTAAACTATTAGCTTGTAATAAACGTTTCATATGTTTAAATGATAATTTTCTAAGTATCAATCCCGCTATAATTTTTAAAATGAATTTTAACATGTCTCCTGGACTCATCTCCTCTTCATATTTTTTATTTGGTTCAGGTATATCATCAACTTCACCATTCTGATAAATTAAACCTTTCTTTAAAAAGTAATTCCATTCCTTTTCGTTAAAATTTAAAACTCCAGATAATTGAGTAAAAAGACTAGCAAATTTTGCTCCTTGATCTCTGAAATAATTAACGTTTATATCCCAAAGAACTTCTCTGGTAAGATATCCATTAATTTTAAGAGGTTTTTCTATTACTTCAGATGCTATTATACATAAGACCCAGGTTGCTGTAACACCATGACCAGAGAAAGGATAAGTTATAGCTGCAGCATCTCCAATACATAAAAATCCATCTGCGACCAGTGAATAAGGTGGTCTTCTATATGGCGTACTACCTTGTTCTTTTTTTATTATCTCATAAGGTGGAAGATTTGCTCTCCTAAGAAAATCTTCACGAGCATTCTTCGCATTTTCAAATGACCCTGGTTGACCTACTCCTAATATTGCTCCTTCTGGATCATAAGATGGTCCAAACCATAATAACCACCAGTTGTGTCCTGTGTCTGTAGGAGGATGAGGCTTATTTGGATATTTCCATTTTATATATTCCAAAAGGACATACATTACATCATTTGGACCTAATTTGAAAGTTTCTACGCCATAATCATCTGGTAAGGATGTCCTTATAACCGCTGATTTTCCTGAAGCATCAATAATTAATCGAGAACGATACTCTTTTCTATTTCCATCTGATTCTGCGAATAAACCTACAATTTTATTATCTTCAAGAATAATATCTTTAAATTCAGTTGAAAATTCTAGCTTTACTCCGTCTGATTCTAATACTTTATACATTCTGTTTAAAAATGGTGTTAAACGTACAATTGTCTGAAATGCTTTGAGCTTTATTTCTGTCTTAAAATCTGGGGTAATAACAGTTGAAATATCTCTAATTTCAATACAGTCTGGAGCCCCAACTTTAAATGGAGGTATCCCCGCCATTTCAACCCTATCCGTCTCAAAATGAATTACATCTAATCGCTTTCCGACTTCTTCTCTTTTATCTTTTTCAATTAAGATAACTGAAAATCCTTTTTTGGCTATTAACCAGCTAATATAAGTGCCCGCAGTTCCAGCACCCACAACAAGTACATCACTCTTTTCTAACATATTTCTAATACCCTCTTTCTGTAATTTTTAATATAGATTAATTACTTATTTGAACGCTTCAATTCTCCATAATAAAGATGGTGTTATTCTAGATCCAGCATTTCAAACTATTTTTCAGTATTTTCAGCTGAAATACCTTGAATCTTACAAAGAAATTGATATATTAAAAACTAAAATATTTTCAATTTTAATAATTTTTGTCATAACGGTCTGGAATCTTCAATTTTCAATTTTTCATCAGTAGGAAGGATGATTAGTTTAAAACGCCACTGAAGAAAAAGAAGGATAAAAATGATTGATGACAACAGAGGTAATATTTGAGAGGGTAGATATTCAATTATAGCTCCTCCTAATATTGGTGCTATAATTTGCACAAAACTTGTAAAAGCATTATTTACTCCCAAAAGACTTCCCGTCTCCTCCCTACTGGCTTTTTGTGTTAATTTGCTTGTTAGAATAGGACGACAAACACCTGTTCCAAATGCTAAAAATGTAAGGGGGACATAAATAAAAATATAATTTGTAGAAAACATAAGTAGTATCATCGTGATAATCATGGTTACAACACCAAATCCTAAAGTTGAATTTTCCCCAAATCTTTTTTGGAGAGGAGAGATAAGGGTGGTTTGAAAAATAACACGAAGAATTCCAATCCATGTCATATATAAACCTACCTCAAAAGCAGATACACCTAATTGTTTCTGTGCAAATAAAGAATAAGTCGATATAAATAACATGAATCCAAAATTATAAGTTAAAAAAATAAATATCAAATTTCGAATTGTAGAATTTTTAAAAAAGCGTTTTGTTTCATTTATCGGGATAACATCATTAAATTTAAGCTGTAATTTTTCTACTTTAATCTCTAATGATTCGGGTAGAAAGATCAGTATTAAAATTATTGAGATGAGACTTACACCTGCTGCAAAAAACATTGGAATTGAATAGCTGAAAGTAGATAAAGTTCCCCCAATAACTGGTCCAAATATTAATCCTGCACCAAAGACTGCACTTGAATATCCATATACTCGTGTTCGATCTTGTGGCTTTGATACATCGCTAATGTATGCTTGACTCACTGTCATATTACTACCTATGAGCCCATCAACTAACCGAGCGACAATTAATAACCAAACAACGTCAGCAATTCCAAGAAGTAAAAATCCTATAAAGGTACTAGTTTGGCTAATAATTAAAATAGGTTTTCTTCCAAAGCGATCACTCAATTTACCTGTTATTGGGCTTGCAAATAATTGACATATACTAAACATACTCAGAATTAAACCAATTTGTAATGCATTTAATCCTAAGGATAATGCTAAAAAAGGAATAACAGGCATTACCATACTAAATCCTAATATTTCCGTAAACATAATTATGAAAATTATGATTAGATGTTTATTGAATCTATTTTTCTTAGTAGGTAATGGCGCTCCCATAATTTATCAATATTACATGCTCTTTTAGTAAAAGTATAATTAAATTAATTAAAACCTTTAATAAATAAAATATTAATTCAAAGAATTCAATAAAAAATTAATTTGAGGAAATACTTTAATTCCTTACAATTCAAAAGACCATTCTCCATTTTGCATAATCAATTCGGTGGTTCCATCTTCCAGTATCCCTTCTACATTCGTATCACTAGAACCAAACATGCAGTCAATGTGAATTATACTGTGATTACCTCCCGCAGCTAAAAATTCCTCATCAGACATATTTTCTCCATTTTTAAAGCTAAATTTATAGCCTCTTCCCAACGCAATATGATTTGAAGCATTTTCATCAATAAGAATATTATAAAATAGTAATCCGGATTGTGAAATCGGAGAGCTATGAGGCACTAATGCAATTTCCCCTAAATATCTGGCACCTTCATCAGTTTCAATTAATTTATTCAATAAATCTTCTCCCTTTTTAGCAATTGCCTCTACAATCTCTCCATTAGAAAAAGTTAGTTTAAAATCTTCAATAAGACTACCACTAAAGTAGATTGGTTTGGTACCTTTTACCACACCCTCAGTTTTATCTTTATGTGGTATAGTGAATACTTCTTCAGTAGGAATGTTTGCTGCAAAAGTGATGCCATTTTTGCTGGTCATTGAACCACTTTGCCATATATGCATTTTTGGTAAGCCAACGTTTAAATTTGTTCCCTTTGCAGTAAATTTCAATGATATATAATGTTTCTTATTAAGATAATCACTTATCTCAGCAAGTTGTTTTATATGATTTTGCCAAGCTAAAACAGGATCTTCTTGTTTTATACGACATATCTCAAAGATAGTATCCCAAAATTTGTGTTTTCGCTCTTCTGAGGGGATATTAGGAAATACTTTATCCACCCATCCATTTAATGGCGCCGTGATTACTGACCAATTCATTGTATTTTGAACCAGTAAATCCATAATTGGTTCTTCATGTTTAAAGTAAGTTCTTTGAACAGTTGTTAATAAATCAGGATCTGCATCATTAAGTAGATCCGGATCTTCAGCGTAGATAATAAGTATAGCTTCACCATTTTTCGCCATATTATATACTAAGTCAGTTCTCCATGTAGCAAATTCTTCAAATGAATCTCGAGGAGCGTATTTATATCGAATTGGTTGCAATTGATTGTCAACCCACATCACATCAACAAATTTTGATCCTATTTGATAAGCTTTTTTTACAACCAATCTTATTAACGGAGCTAGCTCAATAGGAGCATAAGTCTCGGCAAATATTGGTGCTCCTATCAATAGACGTTGACCTGGTTGTAAATTAAGTCCTACTTTAACGATAACCTCCGCATATTTATCTAAATTTTTTTCAAACTCTAATGTCATTTTAGTATCAATTAGAACTTTTTGTTTTTTTTTAATTTTCTTACTCTTTAATTCACAATTTTTTGATTTATAAATTAATCTATTTAAGAATTTAAAAACTATTAATTCTAATATTCAATTTTGAATAAACAATTTTGCAAATAATGTATAATATTATTGGAGATAATAAAGAAATCTAATCCAAGCCAAACAATTTATAATAATAAAAACACATGAAAAGTGAAAAATTAACTCTCTATTATCTAGCAAAATACACTAATCATGAACTGCTTATAGATGAGTTAGTTTTAACAAGGGGTGAAAATCAATTAGAATCATTAAGTTCAAATAAAGCAAGAAGTAGATCCATAAAAATAAAGATTATTCGCACTAAGATTTTTTATGCAATAATATTTGGAATATTACCAATAACTCCTCTTTTAGGATATTTTCAAATTGCGGATTTACTTCTGCAGGGTGGTATTTCACCAGAAATAATTATTTTTCATGGCAGTCTCTTTATCAGTTTATTTTTCATACTTCAATTTTTCAATTTTTTTTTAATGGGAATGCTAGAGACTGGTATGATAATGTCAGGAAGAATCTTTGAGTGGTTCCAAACGTTACCTATTACACGAAAAAAATTACAGAAATTAGTATTTTTAACTATTTTTCGTAGTTTTGATGTACCAATAATAGTAATAATATTTGCTTTTCCTCTTATAATGTTTATAGGGACTTTAGATCCTGTTCTTTTTTTAATCAGTATTGGAATTTCGGTGATAAATGTAATATTCTCATTTAGTATTATAATTTTAACTGGAGCAAGAATGAAACGTATTTTAGATCTTAACGAGATGAACTCTAGGAGATCCTATAAAATTCGATTATTTAATATAATTACTTATATAATTATCATTCTTGGAAGCATGTATTTTATTCAATGGACATTTACTTCGATAGATGTCTTTTTTAGAATGTTTTTAGCAATAGGTAATCATTCTACGATAAATTTCGCACTCAGCATCATTCCTTATCCATTTAATCCTAGTTATTTTGTTGCTATCTTTATTATTATTGGTAATAGGAATCAAGTTCCTTCAAATTTATGGATAAGTACAATTATAGGATTATGCTTTTTTTCTATTATTTCATTCTTTCTTTTTAAAAGGGCTTTATCGACTCTAGAAAAAATTACCTTTTCAAAATTCCAAAAAGATGACAAGAGTTATAATTTGAGTCAAATTAAAACTTATAAACAGATTAAAATTAAACGGTTATCCCCCTTTAAAGCATTTCTAAGAAAGGATTTGGTTTTAATTTCTCATGATCTTAAAACATTAATGGCTATAATCACATCTGTTATCCTTTCTTTTGTATTCTTATTTTATTATAATTTACAAAATATTGGAAGAAATGTTCCCACAGAATTTTTAATTTATACAAATTTAGTAGGTATACTAATATTTAGTCCTGTTCTTTCTGGCATGCTTATATTCAGTTTTTTAAGCTTGGAGGATTCCGGTCAATCAGTAATCACTTCATTACCAATTGTACCCCAAGATCAGGCAAAATCGAAATTACTTCTTATTTTCATAATTCAAACAATTGCATTGGTTTTGCCTCCATTGATGTTTATTCCTGATCAGAAGTTTATACCATTAATGTCCGCAACACTTATAGCATTACCTTTTACATACATGTTTTTGATGATTATATTCGAGCTAAAAATACATTTTTTCGGAAAAAAGAAGTACAATTATGTTGTTAATGATGTTGTTCCTAAGAATAAATTATTAAAATGGGTAGGTATAATGAGTATCCAATATTGTTTTTGTATTTGGATTGTCTCATTTGTATTAACGTTTTTCATTTATAATAATATTCTCGCTCTGCTTTCTTTTTTGACAATGTCGGCAATTGTTGGACTTGCAAGTGTAGGCTGGATTTTTATAAGAATGTTTCCTAAAATTAAGAAGGAGAAAATAGTCAAGGCACCAAGAACAATTTTAATAATTCCAAAACCTACATTTTTCTCAAAACATCCGTGGATCTCAATAATATCCTTAATAATTTTGTATTACTATTTTTGGGAGCTACTAATTTCTACTTTTACCTTCTATGTTTATCAAATTTGGATCCCTTTTTCTAATTATAGAACTTATTATTTAATGTTATTTATACAAATTCTTTTGTCTAACTTCTTTTATACTGCCTTATTAATAATAATTGTTCCTCTAATATTAGGACTACCTGACGGGCGCCAACCAGTAAGACAATATATGAAAAGTATTGGATTAAGAGGGATCATTTCATATCCAAGAATGATATTAGGAAGATTATCGAAAAAAATAGAATTAAAGTATTATAATAATACAACAAGGAGAGCTAAATTAACGGCAAGGAGCGTATTAGGTATAATTTTACTCTTTTTAATAATACTACTTATATTTTCGTTTTTAGATTTAGAAATAGTTATGAGATTTCTTTCTAATGCTAGTTTCTTGTTTTGGCAAGAAGTATTATTCCGAGGAATTATATTATCTATTTTCTTGAACAAATACACAAAAGGTAAAAGTATTGTTTTAAATTCATTGTTATCTCTTGGTGGAATTATTTTATATGCTTTTTTATCTTTTTTATTGACTGGATTTTTAATTTTGGATTTATTTATGAATCTATATTTTTTTACCTTTATGATAATAAATAGTTTAATTAGTGCGTTTTTATATACTAAAAAAAGAAATCTTTTCCTATGTTTTGCTGTGAGTGTAATACTATATTTAGTAATCGTCCCCTACTTTGTCACAATGTTTTAAATGAAAAACTAAATTATTGTAAGATATTTTAATTTCTCAATATAAGCCATAAGTATTTAGGTAGCTAAAAATCTAATAATTTTAAGAATTAGCCTAGTAATTTATAGTATAGAAATAATAGGTGATGTTATTTGAAAATAATTGTTTTTGCGCCTCATCCCGATGATGAGAGTTATGGTGCCGGTGGTTCAATTATGACATGGCTTGAAGAAGGTCATGATTTACACATTATTTGGTTCACAGATGGTAGAGCCGGATATCGAAAAGCCAGAGAGGAGAACGCATTGGATGAATGTAAAGCCACAATGATTTCAGAAGATGAGCTTGCGAGAATCAGATTAGCTGAAGCAGACGCTGCAGGTGAATTTTTAGGAGTTAAAAAAGAAAATAGACATTTTTTAAAATTCTATGATTCAGAGTTACAAAATCATATTGATGAATCTGTAGAAAACATTAAAGATAACGTAAGGGATGCAGATCGATTTGTTATTCCAAGCGGAAATAATAAACATCTAGATCATCAAGCAACTCATGATATTGCAATCAGAGTAGCTGAAGAACTCAACTTAAATAACCTTGAGTTCTATGTATATGCTCTATATAATCCTATTAAAGCTCAAAACGAACATTTAGTTAAAATAAAATTAGGCAACTTGAGATTTAAAGTCTATAAAGCATTAAAACTGCATAAATCTCAATTTTATACTAAAGATATGAAATGGCAAACTGAAGCAATGAAAGAAGTACGTAGACAGAGATTTGGAGTGTTTCACTTAGAAGATAAGGGAAAATTTTATAATTTTTAACATTCTTTACTTTATTCATTAAATAATTTGGTGATGAATATGGAATGGAAAACTAAAATAACGGAAATCTTAAGATGTAAATATCCAATTTTTTCAGCAGCTTTTGCGAGATTTGATAATAGCAAGTTAACAGCTGCAGTAAGTGAAGCTGGGGGAGTAGGAATTTTAACAGGATCTTATTTTAAAAATGAAGAAAAATTTCGAAATGCCATCTTCAAAATTAAAGATATCACTAAAAATCCTTTTTGTATCAATTTTTCTCCATATAGACCATTAGATTTTCAAAAGGATCTTGATCAACTGTTTGGAAAATATCTGAATGTCGCTAAAGAGGAAAAGGTAAAAACTATTATAACTGTGGGTCCTCGAGTTGAAGGATTTGGAAAAAAAATCAAAGAATATGGAATGAACTGGATTCATAAAGTTACTACAATGAGACATGCCCAATTTGGAGAAAAAATGGGCGCAGATGCAATCATTTTGACCAGTCTTGAAGGAGCGGGTTTCAAAAATCCTAAACAAAATACATTCTTTATTAATATGGTTAATGCAAAAGATAAAATAAATGTCCCAATAATAGCTTCAGGAGGGATTAGTAATGGTAAAGGTATGTTAATGGCTCTAATCTCTGGAGCGCAAGCAATACACATGTGTACAGCATTTCTAGCCACAGAAGAGAGTACTATTTCTGATGAGTGGAAACAAAATATACTTGATGCTGATAGTTTTGATCCAAGTCTTATTGAAAATGTATGCCATTTTGAATCTGATCAAATGAAAGCTGTTCCATTATCCTTAGCGGCAGGTACTATTAATAAGATCATATCCGCAGAACAATTTGTTAATAAAATAGTAGCAGAAGCTGAAGAATTACTTGTAAAAATAGGTTTTCAGGAAAATTTAATTGATTTTACAAGATTATTATTATAAAGATATCATTAAAAATAAATTCAAAAACACAAAATCAAAAAGCTATTCGGATTTTTTTATTTCTCTATATTCTTTAGTTATTAAAAATCTTATAATTTCAGTAATATTCTTTATACCGTGATAATCTTTAATAGATTCCAATTTATCGAATACTTCCTTCTCTATAGCAATATGAAATTCATGTTTTTCATTTTCCATTAGTTGTTTCTTTATATTTTTAAATAATAATTTTTCTATTTCTTGGATACTTAATGGATAATTTTGGATAAAAAATGGATAATTTTATATATAAGTTAAAATGTAATAGAAATGGAGTGACTAAATTAGCAGTGATTATTAGAATAAGAAATTAATATCTTATACGGCATAAAAGAGATTTTAGATTTCCATAATCACTTCAGTATATTTTGAACAAGACAACAAAATCACTTAATAAAATAAGAGTAATCCAAAAATGATGCAATTATTATTTGCAATATTAGCTCTTATTAGCGGTATAGTTCTTATTATTTACTCTAGTATGAAGGCTGTAAAACATTCTGCTATTCTTGCTGCTGCATTGGGAGTATCACCTTTAGTAATTGGGGTAAGTCTTGTTTCAATAGGAACCGATATTTCAGAAATTTTTAATTCCCTTATATCTTGTGCGTTAGGACATGCTGATATTGATATTGGTGATTCTGTAGGTTCAGATTTAACACAACTTACCTTAATTTTTGGGTTATTACCCCTAGTAGCGGGGGTATTTTATATTCACAGAAAAGATATAATTATTTTAGGAGCATGCGAAATTTTATCTTTAGTTTTAATTTTTACTGTTGTTGAAAAAGGTTATATAACTAGATTCAATGGTATTATATTAGTTGGATGCTTAGGAATTTATATTTGGTTAATATATAATGCCAATAAGGAGAGTATTTTACAAAGAGTGGAAATGATTGAAAAAATAAAAGCACCAAAAAGTAAAAAGTTTCACCTCTTAATAGCAGTAATAGGATTTGGAGGAGTAACTTTAGCAGCTTTTCTCATTGTTGAATCTGTGATATTTATTTCAAGTCTCTTAAACATTCATGAATACATTATTAGCTTTTTTATTGTAGCGGTAGGCACTTCTCTTCCAGAATTGGTTGTTGATATTAATGCTTTAAAATTAGGGCATCATCAAATTGCTATTGGAGATATTGTAGGTTCATGCATAGTGGATTCAACACTTTCTATTGGAATAGGACAAGTTGTTTTTAATCGTAATCCAAATTATATTACAGCAGCTCTTGCGGTTCCCACCGTTTTATATACTTTATTTGCTAGTTTTATAGTTTTTATTACAATCGCAGCAAGGAAAAAAATTGATAAAAAAGCAGGAATTATGTTTATTACACTTTATTTTATATCTTACATATTTCTTTTTACATTTTGGATCCGTATATGAATATGAAAATCTTACGTTTAGAAAATCAGATTTAAAAATATTTTCTTTTTTTACCCTTGACTTTCTGGTAATGAGTCTGACGTTAATTATTTTTAGTTATAATTAGGGTATTTTATTAAGTTTATTTAGTAGTATAGAAGCATCTTTCATTGTTAGGGCTAATCCTTCCATTAACTTGATGAATTTCTCGGAAAAATATATTTTGCCTTCAAATGGTTTTTCTTTACTTATTTCTATTATTTCTTTTAAATTTAAAATGTTTTTTTTATCAATTTCTATTCCTAATTTATCAATGTAAATTCTATTTAATTCTTCAAGTGATTCATCAACCGTTATTTTAGAATAAATCCAATAGTTTGATGGCGCTTTTTCCTCAGCCCTTCGTTTTTGAGCTTCTTCTATCTTTTTCATTCTTAGTTGCTCTTTCTTTTTTAGTTCTATAGGATCCTCATACTCCATAACAAATTTTTTAAATTTGTTTAAATATGATTCTGCCTCACTGATACTAACAACATTCGAAAAAAGAATAACGATAGTTAGGACGTTGTCTTCCACATTTAGAAATTCGGTAATTATTTTTTGATTATTATCTAATTCAAAGATCATTTTTTTTAATTTAATTTCCTGATCTACTTTTTGAAGCTCAAATTGGTTTATCATATTAAGAAATATTTCATCTGGTAAGGAAAAATATAAAACACTTCCTTTTTGATTAAATAGACTACCACCCAAAATTATTTTTTCTTCCTCATCATTCTTTAATTTGCTAATAATGTTTTTAATGACTAAAGATACTGCATATGTAGCAATATCATCAACTATTTTAGTCCCTGTTTCATAAATTTCTAGATTTGTTAATTCAAGATCAGCGTTTTGATAACCTCTCACACAGAACCATTTATCTATATATGCTTGAAAGCTATGTTCACACATGTAATTTGGAGGAACTGAAACTGTTAAAAGAGTTTTATAATTTTGCACTACTTTTTTAGGTATTTTAACTAATTCTGTTGCATTACATATAGGACAGATTAATTTTATTTCTTTTATGTCTTCCTTATAAATTTCATCCTCTTTTAACATATTATATCAACTTAGCTCTTCTTTAAAAATATATTTTTTTTTTAGTTTTCATTTTTTATTTTTATTTAAAATTTATGTAGAATAGCCCATAATAATAATGTTTATATTGGCATATAAAATTTACATAACGAGCATTGACTAGCTCTCAATCTTCTTTCTGGTCCTAAAATAATAAGCTTTTCTTTCATGTTCCCTCCACATTTAGGACAACTTTTAGCAAAATTTTCTTTTATTGAATTTAATACCTTTTGTATACCTTTCTCTAAATTAAGTAATTCATTAGCATTTTCGATAATTTGACCAGCAGATATCATCCCTATCCCCTTGATCCAAGCTAATTCTTCAGGTTTGGATTTAGCAATTTCTTCAATAGATTTAATACCTGCATTTACTAATCGCTCTGCTGCCGTTGGTCCAATTCCTCTTACTCGTATTAATTCTTCAATCATAAATGACATGGCATTAAAGTTTCAAAATATTTTCAATACACATAAAAAAAATCTATTAACATGCCTAATATTATTTCTGTAATTTCAATTATTTTAATAATATAATGTTATTTCCAAAAAATAAAATTTAAGATGCAAAAAAATAATAAAAAAAAAGTAAGTTATTTCTCTAATTGTCGTCCTACTCCAGAATACATTAAATAACCACCAGAAATCGCAAGTAAAAGACCTATAATCCCCATGACTAATCTGATGTTAATATCATAAGAAGCTAAGAAATTAGAGAGGAAAATTCCATACATAAAAATGATTAATGCACAAAAACCGAATATAAAGAATTTCCATTTCTTTTTCAATTGTTCATCTTCAAATTTATTGTAAATTTTGAATGATAAGTACAATTTTGGACCTACAGCAAACAGAGATACACCAATAATCAAATACAAGAAAAAAGGTAAAGACCATTCAGGCGACCAGTCAGTATCTGCGTTAAGAGTAATTCCCCAATCGGGCGTTTCGATAAAAAATATCATACAAAATATGAAAATCCCAAAGCCGATAAGAATTAATAATTGTTTAAAAGTATTAATGACTTTTTCAGACTTAAGTAAAATTAAATCGAACACCACTAAAAATATAGGAGAATAAAAAATACCGAAATTTGTAATATAGTTCAAATACTTTACAACCGTTTCATCAGCGAGGGGAGCATATATAAAATTAAAAAATAATCCAATGACGGCAGAAAGATAAAAACCTGCGAAAATTAAATTAATTCTTTTCCTATCACGTTTGAGAATTCTATAAGCTAAATAAGCGAACCATGCACATACTAGCCCCTGAGCAACATATACTGTTAAAGCTCTAGTTACAGTTAATTGATATATTAAAAACATATTAAAAACACATATATTCTTAATTTTATTTTAATATAGAATTTGTTAATGTAATGTAACAATCTTTCATTCTATATTTATTATTTTGTGGTTAAAAGATTATTTTTTCTTCTCTTCATAAAATTAAAGTCTTATTTACTCTTTTATTACAGCTGTATAATTGCAATAAAATATGAGTTTAACCTATACTCTATACCGATATATTCCCTGAGAATCTTTTTTAAGGACGTTAAATGCCCTTATCTTACTCATATTTAATAAAAACACAACTCTTATTTGATTTAGAATACAGGATGAAATCAAATGAAAATAGAAAATGAAAATAATCCTTAATCTGTCATTTTTCCCGCCACTCAGTCCCGCATGCACCACAGCGGTATTTATAACCATAGACTCTTGGATAATCATTTATGATCCTTGTCTTATCAACAGATTCATGTATCATATACTTATTTTCTTCTCCACAAGAAGGACATTTCCTACGTCCCTCAACTTTCTCAATAGTGAGTATATCATCTGGTTTTTCTTCCATCTCAAATTTCAACTCCTATTTCGTAAAAGTAATAATTATATTTTAAATTGTTTTATATTATTTTTATAACTTTTCTTTTAACAGTTCTGCTCCATATTTTTGAGCTTGTTCATACAAATCGGAATTTGAAAACTGAAATCTAAAAATAAAATCATCAAGAATTTTCGTGTAAATCTCAATTATATCTTTAGATTTATTATAGATTTCAAAGCAATAAATTACACCAAGCTCTTTTGTTTTTTTTTTTAAATTATATCTACTGATCCTTAAATTATTAGGTGGTGGGATGTTAAAAATTTGAGAAATGTCCATTCCAACAAGGACAGATATACCTTGAAATGAGAAAGTTTCATTAAATTCATTAATTATTTCTTCATTATAATCATGAACTGAGCTTGGATCATTTAAATTTATAGTAAGAATTAACACATCAAGTTTTTCAATTCTATTAAAATCATAAATTAATTGATCTATATCTTCTGCTAAAAATATCTTAGTTTTGATTGGGATTCGTTTAAAAACTAAGAAAAATTCAGAATATTCTTCATAAGTTTTTGATTCAATAGCACTTTCTTTTATATAATCTAAAAAAATCTCTTTCCTTGAACCTTTTGAGCCAACAATTCCGATCCTTAAGCTATAGCTTATTTTCTTCAAGCTATGTCTTTCCAAAAATAGTTATTACTGTTCTTAATTTATTATTCTTAATAAATAAATTTAGTGGGATTTTTTAGAGTAATATTGACTAAGACTTACTTAATACAATGTTAGTAATCTATTTAGAATTAATTATTATGATTATAATATGGAGTTTTTCATTCGTATTAGTAGATATTGCTGTGCAATTTATCTCCCCTTTATCACTTGCGTTATATCGATTTATTATCGCATCTGTTTCATTTATTATAATTGATTTTTACTTGAAATTTTGCAGATCAAAAGAAAAGAATGAGAATAATAACCATAGTGAAAAATGTAAATTCTCGAGAAATGAATGGATATTACTAATATTAGCAAGTTTCACAGGTGTTTCCCTTTTTTTCTTTGCTCAATATACAGCAATAGAAATAATCGGTCCTTCGCTTCCTGCTTTATTTGTATGTTTATTAGCACCTGTGGCAATAGCTATCCTAGCATTGATCCTTTTTAATGAGAAATTAAATATCCAAAAGATACTAGGATTTGTTATTGCAACATTCGGTGGGTTTCTCTTAGTAACAGGAGGTAATTTAGAAACGTTGACTCCTACATCTCCTAATTTTCTTGGTTATTTACTAGCGCTTTTAACTCCTCTTCTATGGGCAATTTATTCAACAATAACAAAAAAATTGACTAAGAATCGTTCAACCAATGTATTAAATAAATATATATCATATCTTGGTCTTATCGAATTAACAATCTTCATGTTGCTTAATGGAGAACTTATAGATTTCTTTACTAAATTTTTAAACATCACTTTATTATTATCTGCTTTATATTTAGGTTTAGGATGTTATGTTTTAGGTTATTTTGTATGGCAGAATTCGCAAAAAAATTTAAAATCATCGAAAGTTGCTTCATTTTTGTATATTGAACCTTTTCTTACGCTTTTATTTTCAGCTTTACTTCATAGAACTGAAACTATTGTATTTTGGAATATTGTAGGAGGTGTAATTGTTTTAGTTGCAGTCCTTATTATTAATTATAAATAAAAAAAAGATAACTATAATTATTTTAGTCCAATAATTTTTTTCATCCATTTGGGCATAATAAAACCAATATAATAAAACAAACTTGAAAGCAAAAGAAATGTTCTGAAGATAACTAATGTGATTGGATTTAATGGTAAGAATCCATCTCCTATTGCTCCAATTGCAAATAAATTAAATGATAATATTAAAAATCTACCTTTCCATTTAATTTCTGGATTATCTTTTATTTTCAACGAAGCAATAGAGAAATCATTTCCTGTAACAGTACTTATTATTAATGAAAACGCGAGAAATACAAGAACAAAACCTGTATAATCAATATCAATTGGATTTCTTTTAATACCTATTAAGTTCTCCACTGGATCACCCAGGGCAAAAAGGAAAACAAATACATATATATAAAATACTATTGAAATAGCTATTATAATTATTGTGACAAGTTTTTTCTGTTTAGGATGCAAAGTTGGCATATAGATTTGTAGCCAAGAATATAGAGCAATAGGTACACCAATAGTACCTAATAAGACATAGACAGGATAAATAATTTCCTCACGAGTAAATAACCAATAAATATAACCAAAACCACTTGGATACCAAGGTGAGATAGTAAATATCACAGCAAAGAAGAAAAAATAAAGCAACTTTTCTCTAAATTTTATAGCTTTATATAGGGTAATT
This sequence comes from Promethearchaeota archaeon, assembly GCA_048940925.1. Taxonomy (GTDB): domain Archaea; phylum Asgardarchaeota; class Lokiarchaeia; order Sigyniarchaeales; family SOKP01; genus Loki-b32. The sequence goes on from JBHLOC010000046.1 coordinate 34,602, forward strand.
CCACCATATAACCAACCTAATATTACGGAGAAAAATCCAAAAATTCCAGAAATTTGGGTTAGAAGTTCCAATTCAACCATTTTCATTCAACTCATTATAATTATAGTAAAAAAAGTTATTTCATAATTATTTAATATGTGAATGTTTAATATATATCCATACTTCTTTTATCAGTTTCCTCAGTTATTTATTAACTGTTAAATATTAGAAATTGATTCAATAAAAAAAACATGTATAAATACAATTTATACAATAACTAAATTAGAGTATTTATATTACGGTAAGACTTCAAAATCAGGCAACTAGAACAAGATTTTAAAATTATAGTATCTCCCTGTTTTTATTATTTTTTATTATAATTTAAAGAGTTCATATTTTGAACTACATGGATAGCTATCAGTAACCCAGAATTCCCTTTTAGTTGGCAATACAATTATTGATCCTAAGGTTCCCGCAGAAGGTCCATGAGTACAGATTGTGAAATCATCAGGCTCTCTATTATCATGATCGCTCAAAATGCTTTTAATTGTATTCATAGCAATTTTCCCATGATGCTCTTTTAATAGCTCAATTTCTCTCTTATAACGTTTTATTGGAGATTCAATAGGATTTATATCCATATCATCCATTTTGAATCTGACATACTCAGGTAGATTCGCATCTTTAAGTTCTTCTGTTTGGTAATGGTTAGTGTGTGCTAAAATTCCATCGACAGGATAGCGAATTGCATGGCGTGTACTTGTAGTTTCCACAACACATGCATCTCCAGAAACATCCATAAGTCCATAATGGCATCCATTTGAACGTCCAGTAAATTTTGTTATAAAATCAACAGCTTCTTGGGTATTTGCACATGTTTCTAGAACTTTTAATACGATAAAGGTACCAGGAATACCTTTTAACCTAAAATCAAGAGGTTCTTTCTTCCAAGAACGACCATAATTATAACCAATTGTTAATCCTTTCTCATTAATTCCCATATGACAGCCAATTAGAGGATAATGAGTGAAATTCAGATTTCTATAACCCTCGTCAGGCATCTCTTTACGAACTATTTGAAAAGGTTGAAGAACATTGGGAAAATCATAATTTCGTCCAAATATCATGGTATTATTTATAGTAGCATCTGGAAGAGCAAATAACATCGAACATGCTGGTACGGGTGGATTTTTATACATAGATTTTGGGTTTCCTGACATGACTTCTATAAAATGAGCCCCATAAATTATTCCTTCTTTTACATCCGCTCCTTTACACAATTCTTTCATCCTTGTAAAGTGATTAGGTAGATGGGTTTGTAAAGCTTTTTTCAAATTCTTTTTAGCCATAATACCCAATCCAAGCTTAATTATTGAGAGGGGAATGAATTTAGAGGTTACTTCAGAAAATATTTTTGAGTGAAAAACAATATCAAACATATTATGAATTTTTTCTTTCAATAAAGCTCCCTGTTGGAAACCCATCTCAACAGAATTACCCTTTAACTCAATAAAGTCAACCAATATAACCATTCTCCTTTGTTATTAAAAGTTAGTGTAAATAATAATTTAAATAGTTGTTACAACTTCTTTTCTTTTAATCTGCATAATCTGATATTGGATATACCATAAATATCCCCTAATAAGTTTTAATATATACTATGTTTCTTAAAAATATAAAATAAT
>JBHLOC010000001.1:0-265157 GCA_048940925.1 Promethearchaeota archaeon
GAGTGGCGTTGGATTCTGAGCGTGGATTGTTGAAGAATCAGTTAGGGATGGTGATTTTCCATCTTCAGAAGAATGAAAGAATCAATACGGTAATTGGACTTCAGAAACTCATTGATGCGGCATTAATCGTCAATCCAGAGGAATTATTTAAGATTCTTGAGAGTTCGGATGCGGATGCTCAGGAGTTAGCCAAAAAAATCAAGGAAGCATTATAAGTTTTTTTAAATCTTATTACATTTTAAAATATATTATATTTTTCTAGGGATTCTATAAAAGATTTTACGGAGTCTGGAATAGCTGGATTTGGTTGTTCAACGTTGTTAAGTTCAAGGGTTCTTAGTGATTTTAAATTAGTAATACATTCAGGAATAGTTTCAATAAGATTGTTAGGAAATCTAATAACTTCTAAATTATCAAGCAAACATAGATAATCTGGAAATATTGAAAGATAAATTGCATCAGTACAGTGTAAATGTAATTCTATGACTTTCCCATTATCATTAATTTTAAAATGATGCAAAGGATACATGTCATCTTGATTTTCATCTAAATCTTCATATATCTCAGATCTTTTTAAATCCCTATTAAGAAATCTAAAAAATTTTACTAAAATTTCTGAATCTTTAGGATTGACACCCCTTTGTATGAGGTTTTGAACTTTTTCATTTAAAATAATAGGAACAAATTCCAATTCAGCAAAACACTTCTTTTGGTCTTTTTTAAATGCGATCTGAAATTCGTAAAATGAATAACGATCTTTAAACTTAGAAATGGGTGACAATTTTTTCTTAAGTTCTCTTGATTTATCTAAAAATGCAATATTTTCAGGTAAGTTAATTAAAGAAGTACATCCTGCTAAGTTCACATATTCCAAATTTACTAAACCTACTGCTGAACTAGGGAATGATTTTAATGATTCGCAATAGGCTAGTGTTATTCTTTTAAGATTGGTTAATTTACTAATATTCTTTGGGAGTGCTGATAGTTTTCTACATGCATAGAGATTAAGTTCTTCTAAGTATGTTAAATTACCTATACTTTCAGGAATGGACAACAATTCTCTACATCCTCTTAAACTAAGTTTCTGAAGTTTTTTTAGATTTCCTATACTTTCTGGCAAATCTTTTAAAAAATAACAATAACTTAAATCTAATTCTTTCTGAATTTCAAGATTTCCTATGCTTTTCGGGATTTCTTTTAATTGATTACAACTTTGCAAATTCAAAATTTTAAGAGTTTTAATATATCCAATTTCATCTGGGAGAGTTTCAAGACTCCTACATTTCCCTAATTTTAAATTCTCAAGGTTTTTTAGTTCTACAATAGTTTTTGGTAGATTTTTTAGAGATTTACAATTTTCTAAATTAAGTGTTTTAAGAGATTCTAATCCTTTTAAATCTTCGGTGAGAGTAATAAGCGACCAACATTCATTCAATTCTAAGATTTTTAATTTATTCAGCTTCGAGATATTGGAAGGAAGGCTTTTTAACGAATAACACCTAGATAATTTTAAATGTTCTAGATTCTCTAAATCACCTATTTCTTCTGGGAGAGAATTTATTGATCTACAATCAATGCAAACTAACTTTTTCAGGTCTTTTAATTTTCCAATATTTTTGGGAAGATTTGTTAATTTCTGGCAATTAATTAATTTTAGTTCTTCCAAATGATTTAAGTCTCCTATATTGTAAGGTAGTGAAGTTAAATTATGTTGCCAGACAGGACTATCTATTAACAAACCTAAATGTGTTATTCGATTTCCTTTTTTAATATATCCATGTGGACCGTGTCTTCTATTATTTTTTTTTTTGGTCACTTCAAAGTTGGTAATCTCAGGTAATCGCTGCCCAATTAATTTTTCAATATCGTTTATTATTAAAAAGTCTTGAAATTCATTCTTGATTTTTTTACTAACAGGGGAATCACTGCTTTGGATGATCTTTCTAATAAACTCAATCACTTCTACAGCTTTTTCATTTATTAATACAGATTTAATAGATTCATATGCTATGTCAGAAAATTTATAAAGTATGACATCAGCAGCAGCAATTCTAACAAGAATATTTGGATTTGTAGTCATTAATCTTTCCAATATTCTATATTCATTTTCAAATTTCACAGAAAATTTTTTTAATAAATTGATACTCTCAATTTTCCTTTTTAACGATTCCGATTTCTCTATGACACTAAATACTTCCTCTAAGGTTTCATCCTCACTTTTTATTTTTAATAAAAATTGGTTATAGATTTCCTTTGGTGATATTTGACTAATTTTAGGAGATTTTTTCTTTCTGATTAAATATCTACGAAGTGGGTTCTGATATTCTTGATATTCAAAATATTCTTTTATAACTGGAGGGATTTCTTTTAAATTTGTACATGAAATATTAATTTTATTTAAATTAGGGATAAATACTAAACAATCCGGTAATGTTGTAATATAACTTCCATCTAAATGGAGTTTTTCAAGAGACCTTAGATTACAAATGATTTTTGGTAATGAGTTAGGATTCAATCCGGGATTGTAAAGCATTGGACAATGTTCATATCTTAAATATTTGAGATTTTTTAGGAAAATTAGGCCTTCTGGAAACCATTGTAAATTGTGAATTCCTCTGATAGTCAATACCTCAAGATGTTTTAAGTTTTTAATCGATTCTGGGATTAATTTGATTGAACTGGCTTCAAGTGTTAATCCTAACTCTACAATATGACCATTCTTAACAACAAATCCAAATTTTGAAATAACATCTTCCCATTTAATTTCACTAACAACAGGAATGGGTTTTTCGCATTCTCTTTCAAGGTCTAGTAAGAAATCTCTTTCTCCTTTACTAAGGCGTTGTCTTTGGTAGGAAAAAACATTTTTTTTTTCATAGTTTTTAATTTCTTTTGTTTTCGTGTAGATTTCCTCCTTTAACTTTAAAGCAGGTTCAAAAAATCCATCTAATCTTAAAATTTTTTCAATGCAATCAAGAGCATAATTATAATCCCCTCTATAAAAATAAGCTTTCCCAAGTTGTTGCCATGCATATTTAAACATAGGATCAATTTCTACTGCTTTTTCTCCATTCTCTATAGCTTCATTATATTTTTTATGTATTAAGTTTAAAACTAGATGAATATACCATAAAATAGCTTTATTTCGATTTCTTGGGTATGAAAAAGCTTTAACAAAAGCTTCCCATGCTTCCTTAATACTATTATTTTTCCAATAATATACTGCTACAATTAGCCATTCCCCGCAGTAACGCATATAATATTTTGAATCAATATAAGGTGGTTCTGACCGACCTTTTTTTAGAGGTGTATCATTATCAGTATAATTTTGAACCTTATTCAAAACATATTCAAATACTGATGATGATTCATCAGTTTTGGGCTTATATTTAAGAAGTTTATTTACAACCTCTACAACTTTATCATTTTCGCATACCGAAGATGCATAATATCCAGTATAGTAAATCCATGAATTAATATGGTGGGGATTTAATTTCAAGGATCTCTGTATGTCTTCAATGAAACGACCACCACTCATGGCTCTTTTAAACCAGAAATCATAATCATTCGGATTAGACAAATGAGATCCCTCTTTTAAAATTCAAATTTTCGTCTTATGTATTAGATATGATTATTATAATTATAAATGATTTGACTCAATTAATTCTCTTATTTTTATTTATATTTGCATTGTATAATATTCGTTGTAGCAATCTTACAAATAAAAAAACAAAGAACTCTTGAGAATTCAGATGTGGGCGTTCAGGAGTTATCCAAAAAAATCAAAGGAGTATTATAAAATCTTTTTTTTCAATTTTAACTTTTGGAATAGAATCTTGATATTTTTGAAATGATGGATCAAATATCTTTATTTTCATCATTTAGTTCATAGTTTTTATTTAGTCGAATTTTATAAAAGACAATTTACTTAATTCTTTAAAATTGAATATTAACCTTAAATCATAAGTGGTGGATGATGATAAATAAAGGTGAATGGAAACCTCCAAAAAAACCTGAAAACGATCAAGAATATTTTAAAGCCCTTGTTAGATCTGTTTTTAGTGCTGGATTTTCATATAAAGTTATAAAAGCAAAATGGGAAGGTTTTCGGGAAGTGTTTCATAATTTTGATCCTGATAAAATTAGCCAATGGACCCAGGATGATATTTTTGCAGCAGTTAAATCCCCTAAAATTGTTAGAAATATTAAGAAAATTAAAGCAACGGTTGAAAATGCTAAAACTTTTATGGATTTAGTTAAAAAGCATGGTTCGTTTGAAGATTATTTAAAATCATTAAGAGATAAACCTTATGATGAGGTTTCAAAAATTATATCAAAAACATTTAAGTGGCTAGGACCTTCAGGCACTTACTTCTTTTTATGGAGATCAAATGAGAAAGTACCATCTTGGAAATAGGAAGTTTGAGGAATTTTTTTAATTGGTTTTAGCTTTAAATATAAATAAAATATTCAATTTAGATTATTAATAAAGTTTTACTTATGTCTTTAGATAACAATTCAGATTATTGAGTGTGTAAACTTATGTATGAGATACCTTTAGTCATTGCTCGAACTGGTGATATTGAAAATGCCCCAGAGAATACAATACCAGCTTTCGAGAGTGCGATCTTAAGGGGAGCAGATGGGGTAGAATTCGATGTCCATCTCACTTTGGATGACGAACTCATTGTTCATCACTTCTACAATCTGGGTACCACCGATAATGGTAAAGGTCTCATTTGTGAACACACACAAGCGGAATTAAGAGCACTTGATTCGGGTAGCTGGTTTAGTGAGCAGTTTGTAGGAGTGCAGAAACCTACATTGAGTGAGGTTTTCGAGTTATGCAAAGGTAGAATTAAACTCGAAGTTGACTTAAAGGATTCAAGTTTAAGTTTTTTACATAAGGTTATTGGAGAAATCGAAAGATTTGCTCTAATAGAAGACGTGGAGTTAACGACAGCTCATTACCCATTGTTGACATACATCAAGAAACTTAATCCTGAATTGCAAACTGGGACATTCTTCTATAAACCTCCTGACTGGATGCCGGTTCGTCTTGCACAGAAGCATATATTCGACTGGAGCAATCTACTGGAGATTAAAGTTGTCCATTTGAACATAGCATTAATTACAGCTGACTTCGTGGACAAACTACATCGAAATAGATTCATCGTGTGTGGCTCAAACTTGGATTCAACAGAACAGATTCGATGGGGTTTGAATATGGGTATTGACTTATTCTCAACAGGTCATCTTGGAATGGCATTGCGATTAAGAGATGAGTTCATCAAGTCCAGTTCTTTATAATATGTGTGGTTGCATAATGAATCATTGGAGAGAACAATAAAGGGAAGGATATAATTCTGGTGAAATATAACAGTTCTAGTGTGTTGCAATGGAATAAGACGTGGGGCTTCAGCATGAATGATGTCATGGAGTGGCAATAGATTCGTCAGACAATATTTATATTTCAGGAGTTACAAATAGTTTTGGGCTGAGAGATGGTGATATGGTTCTGGTGAAATATGGACTCGAAAGCACCATTGATTAAGGAGAAAGAGAACCAGCAATTCCGGGTTATCCCTTAGTACTGTTAATTACTGTAATTTGTGTGGTAACAGCTATATATTTAAAGAAAAAATAAAATTAAATATATTTTATTATCTCTTCTATAAAGGTAGCTCTAAATAAGATCTTGTGAAAGGAGTAGGAAGACGAATTAGAATCCATTAATAATGATCTAATTCAAAACAATTATAAGTAGATCCTGAAAATTTATTTGAAAAAAAATATAGGATTTATTATTAAAGCAAAATAAAAAAAGAAAATAAATATTAACCTCCTAGAGCATAGCGCTAATAGGAGGTTATAATATGTATATTTATAATATTGAAATAATGAATAATAATACGACATATAAGATGTGCATAATTATTATATCACCCCTCTTTTTTATTTTTTTTTTAATTTGAACTTTAAACTGTTAATAAATTATCAATAGTCTCAATTTGTTTATCCAAATTGTTTATAACTTGGCAAACATGAAAATTCTCATAAATTTTTTTTATAACATTATTTTGAATAGATTGAGAATTTTTAGAAACGTGAAATACAACATTTAAAAATTCATAATAATTCATATCCTTCTTTTTATTTCCTTCCATTTTGTTCAACTATTTTTTTAATTTTTTTTCTTATTTTTAATTTAGATGCCATGCCATTTATAGTTCATGATCTATAACTTTTCATAGAGTTCGAATTTTTCATAGAGCTTTAAAACTATAGAAAAAGTAATGTAAAAAAATAAGTTATTTGCTAAAAAAAAGTTAATTACCGCAGAATTAGTAGTTAAATCTGAAGTGATAAATCTTACTGATAAGTTATTATATATACAAAAAAATTTTAGGATAGGAAAAAATCTATAAATATCAAAATAAGAATAAATTTAATAAAAATAAATAGGAATTGGAGGAATATAATAATGAAAGATTTAACTGTTATTTTGAAACATCGTCCAGGCACGTTAGCTGATATGGGCGAATTATTAGGTAAGCATGGTATTAATATGGAAGGATTATGCGGATTTCCTTCAAAGGGTGAAGCAATAATACATATTTTGGTGGAAGAGGATACTACGGCCCGTTACATACTCGAAGAGGCTGATTATGAAGTACGTGCTGTGCGTGACGTTATAGTTATAGATATTGGCAATATTGTGGGAAAACCAGGTACAGGAGGGAAGATGGCTCGCAAAATAGGTAATGCTGGTGTTAATATTGATTTAATTTATTTTGCTGAGAATAACAGGCTAGTTCTCGGAGTTGACAATCTAGAAAAAGCTAGCGCCGCATTGGGTCTATAATTTAATAAAGAAATCACTACCATAAATTTAAAGAAGGAATGACATTTTGAATCAATTAGAAATACTTGTATTGACTTACTTGCCAAAGAAAGAATATGGAGCGGATTAAATAGGTTCAATTCGGTTAAAGAATAAAAATTAACTATTTTTCATATTTTTTAACTTTTTAACTTTTTAGGAGGAAAAAATTTTAAAATTAAGTTCATTTTTGGCTTTATTCTTATTAAAAAGTAAGAATCGTAAAAGTGGTCGTTGATAAAAAGAAGTTTGTAAAAATCATAATATCAATTTTTACACTCATAATAGTTTTTTTAGCACCTTATGGATATCGTATAGATTTAGGTCCTGGTCCTAATTCTATAACAGCCATGATATGGGAATATTCACCATATTACTATTTCAGATACCTTACTCCATTGAGATATTATATTCAATTTTACATATTTCGAATGGTTGTTCTTTATTACATTATTAGATTCCTTCAAGAAAAAGTATCAAGGAAGAGGGTTATTATTGTAGGAATAATCAATGAGATAATTCCTTTAATTCTCTCAATTCCAGGAGCTCTAATACTTAACTCAGACGGGGAAAATCTCATGCCTATTATAATTTCAATTCCAATTTTAGTTCTATTTGATATATTTGTTGTTTACTTATTTCCAAAAATTGAAGTGGAAAAAAAACAATAAATTCCATTAAAAATTATCCCCAATCAACAAAATAGTTTTATCCTCTATCTAAAGTGTGCCCTTTTTAAAATTATTCTGAAAATTATTATAAAAATATATAAAAATGAGTTTGACATGATAATAGACCACGTTGATAGAACGATATCAATCAAGATAGTTTATTATGGACCTGCCTTTTCAGGTAAGACAACATCAATTAAAGCTTTATTTTCCCATTTAGGAAAGGGAGAGGATCTTTATAGCATCGAAAGTACTGTAAATAGGACATTATTTTTTGATTATGGAACGGTTACGTTTCAAAATGAAGAGTGGCGGCTTAAAATTCATATTTATACTACAACGGGTCAAGATTTTTATATTATAACTAGACCAATCACATTACGTGCTGTTGATGGAATAATTTTTGTATTAGATTCTCATAAAGAAGTTTATAATCGAAATTTAGCATCATGGAAAGAACTTTTCACATATTTTCAAGAATCAATTAAAGATATACCGATTTTAATCGCTTTTAATAAACAGGATTTATTGGACAAATTTAATCCTACTAAATTTTTAAGAGAAATTGAATATCACAAATACAAAAATATGGATTCAAGATATACCTCTGCAATTAATGGAAATGGAATTTTAGAATGTTTTGAAGACATTTTAACCTTAATTTTAGGCAAATATTATAAGTATAAATTACTTTCAGCTGTTAATTAATTAGAAAGTGAGTTTTTTAGTACACTCCTAAACCAATAATGTTTTCCATTTCTTATCTAATTATTTAGTCCCATTTCTATTATGGTTTGTAATTTCTTTAAATGGGCGTCAAAATTGCTTTGGAATTTTGGGATAATATGGATTAACTATATCTATTATTGCCAACTATTCGCATCTTTATTACATTCTATTTACTCAGCATATAAAGTGAATTTAATTATTCAGTATTTTTAAAAATATTTTATCTTATGTAAAAATCTTTTAAAGATAAAAAATCTGTAATTTTGAAAGAGACCATGTATTTATAAAAAAAGTATGTTTTAATTGTATTATTCAATAGGAAATTAAAAATGGTGGATTATACATGAAATTAGAATTAAAAGATGTGAGAGAGGAAGATAGAGGAATACTCGCTCCTTGTGGCATTATTTGTTTAGGATGTGACACATATTTAGGAGAAAGTTTAGAAGCAGCTAAAAAACTTAAGAGTATTTGGGAAGGAGGAAACTTAATAGATGCCAGTATAACTATTGGGTTAAATCCTAACGACATAAAAATGACTTTGGAGATATTGAGTCAATATATTGAGAAAACTGACAGAGAAAAATGTCCCGGATGTTTTAAAGGAGGATTTGCTTCTCAATTTTGTGGTATAGCGAAATGTATTAAATCTAAAGGATACTGGAGCTGTGCTGAATGTGAAGATTATGATCCTATGGCAGAAAAGCCATGCCCCAATGAGGGTTCTGCTCCTGTACCAATGGCAGATCCAGGAAAAATGACTAGCTTGATTTGCACGAGATATAGCAAAGATACTTGTAATAATTTAAAAAGATGTCGTGAAATTGGTTATAATGCATTCATAAAAGAAATTAAAGAAAAAGTTAAAAATGGTTGGAGAACTTGGCAAGTTGTCAGTGATGAGATGGTCTTTACAAATACAATGAAGAAATAACTTTTTTTGGATTATTTTTTACTTCATTTTTTTATATTTAATAAAATATACTTTTACCTTTCAAAAAGATAGTAGGACTATTGTTTATAAGATTCGATTTTTAGATTGTGAAAAGGTTTTAATTGGTTTTAAAACAACACAAACCCTTTCAACACTTTCAATATCGCTTCGGGAGCGAAACATTTCTAATAATGCATCTAATTCATTAGTATCAGGGACATTTACTTTTATTAAAATACCGCATCTTCCTGCTAATTTAAACACCTCTTCACACTGAGGAAGAACGACAGTTTCTCTTAGTAATTCTTTAACCTCAGATTCATTTTTAGGTATTAACGTTAGAAAGGCATAAATACATCTCTCATCTTCACGACATATCTTAATAGTAAATTTTTCAATTATTCCCCCCTCCTGCAATTTGATCACTCGCTTTCTTACAGTTGATTCAGATAATCCAACCTCAGCAGCAATTTCATGATATGGTCTTCTTGAATCTTCAAGTAACATTTCAAGAATCTTTTTATCTTTTTCATCAAGGTTTCTCACAATCAACCCTCTTATTTTTTTCTTGATTTATAAAAAAAATTAATTATTTTGTGTTATTTCAATTTTGATAATTTTGTTTATATAATATCAGAAATCTTTGAGTAGTGGATTGAATAATCTCTCATAATGGACTGCCATGCAGTGAATACCAGCAGCTTTAGTAGTTTTTTTAATTTCTTTGATGAATGGTTCAAAAAATTCTAAATTTATTTCATCAATTTTTGCGTATTTTTCTTTTTTATCTTTAATTTTTTTAGTAGCTTTTAAGGAATTTAAAAAATCTTTTGGAACTGAAACTCCTGGGATATATTCATTAAAGTACCATGCAATTCCATAATTTTTAATAGGAAATAAGCCTAGCAAAACAGGCGTATTATATTTCTCTAGTTCTTTTAAAAACTCTTTAGCATCATCAATATCAAATGAAGTTTGAGTTTGAATAAAATCTGCACCAACTTCTATTTTTCTACCAACTTTTAAAATTTCAGGTTCTCTTGGATTTGAGTTAGGGTTTGCAGCACATCCTACGTTTAATTCGGGTTTCCCTCCTGCAATTTCATTTCCCTCTAAATCTGTTCCTTCATCAACCATTTTAGAAACTAGATCAATTAATTGAGTGGAATCTAAATCATATACAGGTCTAGCATTTTTATGATCACCAAGAGCAGAATGATCCCCAGTTAACGCAAGTAAATTTTTAAGTCCAAGTATAGCTCCGCCCAAAATATCACCAAATAACGCAATTCGATTTCTATCTCTAACTGTCATCTGCCAGATAGCCTCTAGTCCAACTTTTTCTTGAACTAAATAGCAAGGTACCATTGAACATGTATAAGCGTCTCCCTGTGGTCCATCGGTGACATTAGCAGCAATTATTTTTCCAGTTTTTTTCATTTCTTCTGCAGAATGAAGCACATGGGCTAAATCAAAATCTTTTTCAGGTTCTAATTCGCCTGTAAACACGAATTTACCTTCTCTGATCGTTTTTACTAAATTACTGAATGCGGGTCGGTTAGTCAATTTATCCTTCTACCTCCTTTTTTGTTTCTTGCTCATTTGATATCGGTTCATAGATATGTAAAAATCGAGGACTTGACCATAATCGATAATTCCGTGGAGGTCTGTAATTTGTGAACAGATCAAGTCTATTAAATTTCTTCAATCGTTCCCATATTTTCACCCAGGCACAATCATGGGTATAACCCCCAACTTCACATTTGCCCTCTACCTGCCCACCGCAAGGACCGTTGCTTAGATTCTTGGCACATCCAGCCATAGGACAAATGCCTCCCGTAACTCCTAATAAACATTCACCGCATGTTTCGCAGTATTCAGCAAAATAATTTTCTCCTTGATTTTCCACTCCTCCAAATTTACTGTCTTGTGCTGGAAAGGTTAGAATATTTGGAAATATTCTATTTAACATGCCCACTCCTAATCCACAGGCTAATGAGACAATTGCGTCATATTCTTCAACAAATGGTCTTATTGTGGTGGCAGCTATTCTATCATCGCATTGCCTTAAAACGGTTATAGCTCTCCACTTTAGTTCTTTTCCTTCACTTCTTGCTTTCAATTCTAACATCTGTGCCAAAATTTTTGCTTCATTAATAGATCGTGGAGGTTGACAGCAACCATCGCATCCTGCCACTAAGATTTTCGAATAAGGTTTTATCATATCATAAATTTCTTCAATATCTTTTTGTTTAGTAATTATCATTTTAACAACTCCTAATTTTATGAACTTTATATTACAACTATTTCGGTATTACTACCTCTTTTTTTCTATAATCATTTTCAATGGGACCTAACTTTTTTAATTTTTTGGTAAACTCAGTTATAGTGTCGGCGAAAAGTTTACCTTCACTTGCAGAAATCCATTTTCGCATAAATCTTTCTGGATTAATACCAAGCGATCCTAGTGTTTTTTCGATTTCATCAGTTCTTCTTAAAGTATCCTGATTTCCAGCAATATAGTGGCAATCACCGAGATGGCATCCACCAATAAAGACACCATCAGCGCCATTTAAAAAAGCTTGATATATAAAACTTTTAGGAATGCCCCCAGAACACATGACTCGAATAGTTCTTATATTTGGAGGATATTGGTACCGACTTACACCTGCTAAGTCTGCGCCTGCATAACTACACCAATTACAGAGAAAAGCAATAATTCTAGGTTCTCCATCAGAAATTTCAATTTTGGCCGCTTCTGCTATCATTGGTTCAATTTGCATACGCCCAAAATGACTCATTGTTATAGCCTCAGCGGGACATTCAGCAGCGCAATCTCCACAACCCTTACAGAGGAGTGGATTGACTTCCGAGACCAATAAACCCTCTTCATAATTAACCCCAATAGCACCATAATTACATACTTCAGCACATCGATTACATCCAATGCATAATGCTGGATCAACTTTAGAAATGATGCCCTCCGTGACTAAAATATCTTTGGCTAATATGGTTGTAGCTCTAGACGCAGCTGACATCGCTTGTGAGATACTTTCATCAATCGTGGCAGAACCACGAGCAGTACCACATAAAAATATTCCATCAGTTGCAAAATCTGAAGGTCTTAATTTAACATGGGCTTCAAGGAAAAAGTTATCTTCATTAATTGGAACTTTTAGCATTTTTGCTAAGCTTTCATTTGATTCTCCATTAGCTTCAATACCTGCGCTTAATGCTAATAGATCAGTTTGTAATTTAATATCTCCAATATCCGGTTTATTTAAGTTTATAACTAAATTTCCATCCTCAATATTTACATCCGGTGGTTTATCTTCACTGAATCTGATAAATAGAATTCCATTTTCTCTGGCTAAGTTATAATATTTTTCTTTAAATCCATAGGTTCTAATATCTCTATATAAAATAGTGATATTGAGATCTGGATTAACTTTTTTTGCTTTTAATGCATTTTTAATAGCTTCAGCACAACACATTCTGCTACAATAAGGATGTTCTTCATTTCTTGAACCAACACATTGAATCATAGCTATAGATTTTAAACTTTTTATTTTATCTTCATTGTTAAAAAGAAGTTTTTCTAAGTCAGATTGCAGTATAATTCTCTCATCTTTATTAAAAAAGTACTCCCCGTCTTTTGGGTGATATTCGGATGCACCTGTAGCAACTATTATAATACCATGCTTAAATTCTTTAGTTTGTTTATCATCACTATAATTTATTTTTGTCAAAAAATTACATACATATCCGCCGATTGAATTAATTTTAGCATTGAGAAATACATTAATTAACTTATGGTTAGAAACTTTATCTATTAAGTTATTAAGAAATTCTTGAACATCATGAGTTTCTAACGTTTGATAAATATTATGACTAAAACCGCCTAATTTTTCGCTCTTCTCAACTAAAAATACTTCAAAACCTTGATCTGCTAAAGTTAAGGCTGCAGTCATTCCTGCAATTCCCCCGCCTATCACTAATCCTTTATGTATAACTTCCACTTCTTGCTCTTGTAAAGGAACTAGTTGACGAGCTTTTGCTACAGCCATTCGTACAAGGTCTTTAGCTTTTTCTGTAGCTTCTTCAGGTTCATGCATATGGACCCATGAGCATTGGTCTCGAATATTAGCTAGATCAAAAAGGTATTTATTCAATCCAGCTTCTCTTATAGTCGCCTGAAACAAGGGTTCATGAGTTCTGGGTGTACATGATGCAACTATTATTCTATTTAATTTATGCTCTTTAATTTTCTCTTTCATATTCCCCTGTGTATCAGCAGAACATGTGTATAAATTTCTCTCTGCATAAACCACATCTGGCAATTGATCTGCATACTCAACAACCTCAGGAACATCAACAACTCCCCCAATATTAATCCCGCAATGGCAAATGAAAACTCCTATTCGTGGTGGTTCTCCACTTACATCAATTTCTTTAGGCAACTTTTTTTTTGTTATTAAAGTGTTTCTAGCATCTGATAATAGTACATTAACAGCGCCTGCGGCAGCACTCGCTTCAACTACTGTCTCTGGGATATCTTTAGGCTCTGAAAACATACCACATACATATATACCTTCCCTCGAAGTTTCTATCGGGGAAAATGGCTTGGTCTTACAAAAATCATACCCATTCAATTTTATATTTAGTTTCTTTGCTAAAGATTTTGTACTATGATGAGGTAATGCACCCACTGCTAAAACAACTAAATTAAATACTTCATTAACTACTGTACCATCTTCCTTTTCAAAATAAAGCAATAAATCTTTAGTGTCATCAAGTTCCTTGATATTTGATATCCTGCTTCTAAAGTATCTCACACCGTATTCATTTTGTGCACGTTCTATATATTTATCGAAATCCTTTCCAACAGCTCTTATATCCATAGAGAATATAGTTGGTTCAATGATTTCCATGTGTTCTTTGGCGATTACCGCCTCTTTGGCAGTATACATACAACAGACCGAGGAACAATATTCGGCACCATGCTTCTTATCTCTGGAGCCTACACATTGAAGAAATGCAACTTTTTTTGGAATATCTCCATCAGAAGGTCTAAGAACTCGCCCAGCATATGGACCACTTGCGCTTAACATACGCTCAAATTCAATACTGGTTACTACATTCTTGTAGATACCATAACCATATCTATTAGCTTGCTGAGGAATATATTCATCAAAACCTGGAGCGAGAATGATTGCTCCTACATTAATATCGACTTCTTCATCTTCGCGATCATATTCCACCGCTTTTGCTTTGCATACACCAGCACAAACACCGCATCCGATACAATAATCTTTATTGATTGCATAGACGAGTGGAACTGCTTGTGGATATTTCACGGATGTTGCAGCATATCGCGCCAAACCTTCATTGAATGTATCAATTGCTTCAACCGGACAATTTCGTCCACAATCACCGCAACCTGTGCATTTATCCGGATTTATAAATAAAGAGTTTTTTTTCACTTTAACTGTGAGATTTCCTGCTTCTCCTGCGACATCTAAAATCTCACAATTAATACTCAAATCAATATTTTGATGGCGTCCTGTTTCTACTAATTTTGGGCTTAATATACACATTGCACAATCATTAGTCGGAAACGTTTTATCTAATTGTGCCATAACACCACCAATACTAGTTGATGATTCGATTAAATATACTTTAAAACCTGAATCTCCCAGATCGAGTGCTGCTTGGGATCCTCCAATCCCAGCGCCTACAATCATTACTGCTCCTACTTTTTCCAAATTTTATCCTCTTTACAATTTATGTAACATTTTAATTTTTAATTCTGCTTCATAATTACCGCTTATATAGTAACAATCTCCTAAATGACACCCTAATACAAGTAATCCATCAATACCTTGTATAAACGCTTCAGTTATAGAAACATGATCATCTCTCTCTATAATTTTGCGAGGATTATATTCACCACTTGTTATAAATGCTACAGGACATGAACTAGAATAAGTTCCACACTGATAACAATAATTCAATGAAAAATCTTCCTTAATGATTTCATTTGGAAATTCAAAATTGACCATCTGCATAATCGATTAATGCTTTTTTTAATAAGTTTAATATATTTAAGTTTCTAATTTTCTTATTTTATAAATATTAACAATTTTAATAATGTGTTTATTATATTTTTAAGGGATACAATAATTATTTTCACTATTATAATTAAGATCGATCTTAATATTTAAAGATTTTTTACCCTTTCTGATTTTAAACACGTTTTTAAAAATTTACGACATTTTCTTTTATAAAAATTATAAATTAGTAAGAAGAAAGTATTAATTTGGATAACTAATTACTTTTTTGGTTATCAATAATGAATATAAATTCAAAATATTATAGATTTTGTAGTCTATCACATATTTTTGTTATGATTAGTTTAATAAAAATCTTATATTAATTTGGGACAAAAAGTTCAAAAACTTATAATAAATTGAAAAGAAATTAACGATTTATGTCATTTTAAAATGATTTTTATAATAAAGATAATTACCTAAAAATATTTGAGAAGTATTCAAAGCTAGAAGAAATAATAAAAATATAATTAAATTTTCAATTAAAACACTCAAATTTAGATTTAAAAGCTATTCTACACCATTTACATAAATTTTTAAGTTTTAAATAAGAAATCTTCAAAAAATTGAAATCGAATTAAAGATTTTTATATTTAAACCATAAGATACTATTAAAACAATAATAAAAATTATAATTAATACCAAGGTATTATTTTAGTATATAAATAAAATAAGTAAAATCTAAGTAGTTATTAAAATTTTGGTGACCTACTATAAAAATCGTCATTTCTGGACCATTACAATGTGGAAAGTCAAGTTATATTAGATACTTAGATCCGAAAGCATTAAATGTGGAAGCGAAAGGTAAAGATCAAAAGTATTATACTGTTGCAATGGATTTAGGAAACATGAAATTAAATGGTTTTGATGTATTTTTATTCGGTACACCAGGTCTTTTAAGATTTTCTGTGATGAGAAATATTGTAACAAGCGGGAGCGATGGGATAGTTTTCATTTTTGATTCAGCTCATCCTGAAAAAGACGATAGTGCAATTATGATACTAAATTCGATACGAAAATTATTACCTTCGGGGATTCCAGTGGTTTTTTTAGCTAATAAACAAGATCTTGAGGGTGCTCGTCCTCCAGAAGTAATACGATCACAGAATTATTTGCCGGAAGATACCAAAATATTTCCAACTAGCACTGAAACAGGTCTAAATATTAAAGAATCAATTACATATCTAGTGAACATAATTTATGAAGAATATTCATCACTACTTCAAATTCTCCGTACTTATGAAAATGATATTAAGGGTTTAGGAGAAGAGTTGAATAAAGATAAGGTTGAAATTCGTAAATTTTTAAATAATCTCGAGATTAAACGGTTTATTGAGCTTGATAGAGTCGGCAAAACGTATAAGGTAAGATCTGGACTTAAGTATTTAGTTTAATAATACTATTTCAAGATCTTCTATTTTTCTAATAAATAGGGTGAGATTTCTTCTATTTCGTACTCATTCTTTAAATTTCTTAAATTTCTCTGCTGATTATTAAGAATATTCCAAAAGAATTTCGGAACATCTTTTTCTTTTTTATAAATAACCTCAATTCGGTCTAGCTTTTCTAAAATATTATTTACTCTTATAGAGAATTGTTCAACATAATCTTTCTTAGTATAGTTTTTATTAAGATATTGTTTAAATAAGGTATTTAAATCAGAATATTTTGGGATATGGCCAATTGGTGTTTCAATTGCCTTAAAATCATTCTGAGTTCGCCCCTCTGACCAAATCACCCAACATAGCTTATCTAGAATTCCATTTAAATATACTCCATCTTTATTTTTGAGAAAATAATTAGTAGCAAAAACCTTTGGACAGTATTTTAATCTAGTGCCAAATATATAATGATTTTTAAGATATTTCCCCAAACTTATGACAAGAAAATCTAAATTAGACATTGGATTTGCTTTTCTCACTCCTTCAACACCAAGAGTGGCAGAAGTAGTTTCTGATTCAATTGAAGCACCCAAGAAGATTCCATGTTCCCAACTTAAACTTTCAAGTATAGGAGGCATTGTATCACTATCTCTCCCCCCATAAAATATCCCCAGTATTGGCACGCCACTTGGATTGTGTAAATTAGGATCAACATTGTCTAATTCTTCTAAACGAATAGTATAACGAGCATTAGGGTGTGCATGGGGAATCTCATGATTATTTTTATCTCTTTTGCCATAATACCACATTCCTGAATAATTTACTCCTTTTTTAGGGGTTGTTCTTCCATCACCAATCCAATAAGGAAATCCTTCTGTTATCAATATATTGCTAAAAATAGTCTCCCTTGGGGTTGTTAAAGCCTTAAATATTAAAGGGTCATCCATTGCGTTCACATCCTTAATGATACCGAAGATTCCACTCTCAATATTAACTGCATGAGCATAACCGTCCTCCCATACACGGAGATATGCAATATCGTCCCCCAATATGGTTTGACCAGGTAACATAGCTGTGCTTGTTTTACCACATGCACTTGGAAATGCACCACAAAAATATGAAACTCTATTTTTTCCTTTAGGATGTACTCCTAAGATAAAATAATGTTCTGTTAGCCAATCTTCATTGTTAGCTTTATTAATTGCTAGTCTTAATGCTAATTTTTTTAATCCAAGACTATTTCCTGCATACTGATTATTTACAGATAAAACACGATTTTCTACTAAATCAATATAAATTCTTCTTTTATCAAGATTTTTTGTAACTGGTGGGTCTCCTATTAATTCTCCTGAAGAATGGATAAAATAGAAAAATTCATTAGATCCCTCTAATTTTTTAAACTCTTCATATCCGGGTCGATACAGCAGGTCTTCTGAATGAGCTACATAAAAAGAATCAGTGAGTTGAAGTGCAAGGATAGAAAAATTAGAATTTTTAGGTCCTAAACAAAAAAACCTGACTATGCATTCATGACCTTCCATACATCCATCCATAATTTCTAAAATTTCTTCAAGTCCCTTTTCTCTCTCAATTGTATTTATAGCTGGAGGTCTATAATGTCCTCTTGGTACTAAGACTTTTGTATTTTCCTTATCTCTTGCTTGGTCATGGTTAAACATTGTGAAAAATCCATCAAAATGGGTAGTATGTCCTTCTGTAGTCAATTTTATTTCTTCACCGATTTCAATAGCTTTAAGTCGACAATAATTGATATCCTCTTTTAAATCTGTTATTACTGTAACTTTGGAAGGTTTGCATAATTTAACAAATTCCTTTACGATCTTTAATACATTTTCATTATTTAGATCGTATAATTTCTTTAGATTTCTTTTATCGATAACTTCCATAATAAATATTTTCGAAGTTTTATCTGTTAAATCAATTTAAAATAAATATGAATGTGTTATAAGAAAATTTTTCAAATTTTTTAATGTTAACTAATTATAGAGAAAATAAATTTTACAGATTGTCAAGAATCTCCTAAAATTTAGTAGAAAATAAAAATAAAATAGGAAAAAATTAGTTTATTTTGGTCCTAATTTTGAACCTTTTGCACTAATAATTCTGTCAATTCTTAGAATTAAATTAGCAAGTTCACTACCAGATTTAATAATATGATTAATAAGTTCTGCTGGTTCTACAATCCCTTTTTGAAAATTATCTTCAACTGTATTAGATATAGTATCGATACCAAACCATTTATCATTATCCGTTTTATGAACAGCTCTTAATTCAGTAAGTTTTTCAATTTCCTCCAATCCCGCATTCTTTATTAAAGTCTTAGGAATTTCCTCAAGAGCCAGTGCAAAAGCTGAAACTGCGAGTTGCTCTTTTCCACCAATTTCATTAGCATAAGTTCTAATTCTTTTTGCCAGTTCAAGATAAATCGCACCTCCACCTGCTACAACTGTTTTAGTATCCATAATTTTTGCTATAACAGATAATACATCGTGCAAAGAAACTTCAGCTGTAGTTAAAATTTTATCAAGACCACCTTTAAGTAATATAGATACTGATTTTGGGTTTTTACAACCAGAAAAAAGAGTATAATCGTCATCCCCGATTTTTTCAAATATTACTTTCTCAGCAAAACCTAAATCATCCTCACTTAAGGTTGTTAAATCATCAACGAGTTTGGCTCCTACAGCTTTTAAAATTGACTTATAGTCGGATTCACCGACACTTTTAATTGCTGCAATTCCTTCTCGGGCTAATAAGGCTCCAAATTTATCGGAAATATCACTACTATTCACTATCATATTGACTCCTAAATTTTTAAAGACATCTAAATAATTTAATAGTATTTTTTCTTCTTGATCTATGAATTTTTGAATTTCTGATGGGCTTGAAATTCGAACTTGAGCATCAAACTCAGTTTTTTTCACATCGAGTTTTCTACGGATAACAGCTATCTTGGCATTCTTTACTAAATCAGGCATCATGGCATTAACTTTGTCTTTTTGAATATAGACACCATTTATTAATTCTGACTCTTTTAGCGATTTACCAGGAGCTTTCACAATTTTAACGTTAGATATTTTCGAAAATGTATCTCCCTCATCATCAGCTATATGTTTTACTGCCTGTAATGCTAATTCTGCGAAAAATTCCTTTAATGGTGCAATATCTTTAGCATTCATTGCTGTTTTTGCTGCGTTTTTTAACACTTTATCATCTTCCTTAGAAATTTTCTCGGCTATATTTTTTATTATTTCTAGAGATTTATCAGCTGCTAATTTATATCCGTGTGTTATTGGTTTTGGATGAATATCCTGCTCTATTAAATCTAAAGCATTATTTAATAGAGCCGCAGAAAATAAAACTACAGATGTCGTTCCATCTCCTATTTCATCATCAATAGATTTGGCTACATTAACCATCATATTCGCTGCAATATTCTCAATATCCAAATTGGATAAAATTTCAGCTCCATCATTAGTAATAGTGACATCTCCTAAAGAATCAACTAGCATCTTGGACATACCTTTTGGTCCTAAAGTCGACCGTACGGTCTCAGCAATGGCAACCATAGCTGAGATATTTTGCTTTCGTGCCTCTTTCTCACGAACTTCTTCTGTACCTTCCTTAAGAATTATTATTGGTACACCAGACATATTTATCACTTTATCTTTTAATTTTAGATCTAATTTTATATATATAGATCTCTAAGTCATAAAATTAAAAAAAGTTTTCTGAAATTTCCAATTGACCAAATGGTTTTATGATGTGAACTTGAAGTTGATGAAATAATTATAATATAAATAAAAATAGATAATGTATTTTTTTTTGGCCTAGGATTCCCATATATAAATCAGGCACAAAGAATTTTGATTCTGGGTATAAATAACAATTTTAAGGTTTTTTAAAAATCGACTTAATGAAAGTTTATATTAGATTCTTATAGCCTAAATCTCCACGAAAGAGCTATTTTTATATTCTTTAAGAATCATGTTGGAATTAGTTCGGGTTATATATTCCCTCTTATTTAATTCCCTGATGAAATTATGGACGTGTTCGCTCTCTTTAAAGCGACAGATTAATGCTGCTGACTGTTCTCCAGTAGTATGGAAAATTGAACAAACTTCAGGTATATTCTTAATATCATTCAATATTTCCTCAGTGTGTTTTCCATCACAATTAATTCGAATAAGGAATGTTAATTTGTATCCCAATTTTTCATTATTAATTCTTAATGTAAATCCTTCTATTATTCCTGTGTTTCTTAATTTTGAAATTCTGTTATGGATAGTTCCTATTGAGATTCCCAATTCTTCTTGAATTTTTCTATATGAAGTTCTTGCATCCTCTTGTAAGATTCTCAATATATCCTTATCAATTTCATCGAGTTCCTTCTCCTTCTTCACTAAAATTCAACCCTTATGTAATTTATAATTATTTAATCAAATCAAAATCAATATATTTTATCTAAAGCACTATATAAAATTTTAGAAATTTTTAATTTTAATTGAAAATTGTTTAAATTTCATTTTTATATACTTCCTTTGGATCAAACATTTTTTCATAAATAATTTTTAATTCACCGTTTATAAATGAGGTGTAAAAACATGAATAATAACCTTTATGACAAGCACTTCCAATTTGGTTTACTTTTAAAAGAAGGGAGTCATTATCACAATCAATATATACTGCTTTAATTTCTTGGAAATGTCCGCTAGTTTCTCCTTTTTTCCACACTTTTTCTCGTGATCTTGAGAAATAATGAGCGTATCCTGTTTCTAAAGATTTCTCAATTGCTTCTTTACTTGCAAATGCAAGCATTAAAACCTTGTTAGTTTTATAATCTTGTGTTATTACTGGTATTAAATTACCCTGAATTTTTGAGAAATTTAATTGGTTTAATATTATTTTAATTTCCTCTTTAGACAATTTTTTCATGTGTATCAAAATTTATTATTCTGGATATATTTTAATTATTATCAAATGCTATTATCATGGAAATTATTATGAGTGACAAATTAAGAATAGACCCATGGGGTGCTTCAGCTCTCGAAGATGAAGATTATTCAAGATTGATAAAAGAATTCGGTATTGAAAAAATTGATGCTATAACTAGGGAGCAGTTTAAAAAAAATCGATTTATCCGTAGGAGAATCATCTTCGGTCACCGTGATCTGAATTTAATTTACAAAGCTATAGAAAAAGGCCAACCATGGTCGGTGATGAGTGGGATTAAACCTTCTGGGGCATTTCACTTAGGAACATCAACTACAGCATTAGAGATTGTCGAATTTCAGAGAATGGGAGGAAAAGTTTATTATGGAATTGCTGATATAGAGTCATGGGAGGACAATGGTATACCATGGGAAGATGCAGAAGAAACTGCTGTAGATAATATTGCTGATATATTAGCTTTTGGTTTGGACCCATCTCCAGAAAAGGCTTATATTTGGAGACAATCAAAAGAACCGATTGTTAAAGATGTTTGTTTTAAAGTAAGTAGATTAGTTACCCAGAACATGCTAAATGCTATTTATGGAGAACGAACATTTGGGCTTTATATTTCATCTTTAATTCAAGTAGGGGATATTTTGATTCCGCAAGTGATGGAAGGCCCTCAACCAACTATAGTGCCAGTAGGAATTGATCAAGATCCCCATATTCGCCTTACTAGAGATTTAACACGCAGAAATTATAAGAAATTTTTCTTACCAGGTGCTACTTATCATTATTTATTAGCGGGAATTGATGGTTCAGAAAAAATGGCTAAACGAAATCCAAATAGTTATTTTACATTCAATGAACCACTTGAATCTATAGAAAAGAAAGTTCAAGGAGCACTTACAGGCGGAAGAAGAAATTTGAAAGAGCAGAAAGAATTGGGTGGAGAACCTCAAAAATGCATGATATATAAAATGCTTATGTATCATTTTGAAGAGAATGATGAGAACTTAGCAAAAGACTTCGAAATGTGTATTAAAGGTGAATTAATGTGTGGAGAGCATAAAGACCAATGCGTAGAAAAGGTATTACATTATATAAAACAACATCAAAAGAAAAAAGAAAAACTTATAGATAAAGCTCAAGAGTTATTATTTATTGACTAATTATAGTTTTATATTAATTGGTTTAAAATTTCTGTTAAATCTTCAATAAAATCTGGAAATTTATCTAAAAAAGCCTCTTTATTTTTAGTAACTACTGATATAAAAAATGATTCTGTGCCTATATTCTTTCTATGTAAGTAGGAGAAAAGTTTTTCTTCAAAAGACGAAATATTATGATCATATTCATAAGATTCCTCTTCCATCCTTTTAAGTAAGAAGAGATGCTCTCTAATTGATTCCAGTAGTTCAACGTAAATTTCTGGTTCAATATCACTATAGTATTCAGAAATAATAATACCATTGCGATCAAATACAATAAGTGCTTGGGACTGAAACTCCTCTAAATATTTTTCGAACAATTCTGATAGCTCAAAAAATTTTTCATCGAACACAGAAAGACCATATGAGACCAATTGGACAATTGAAACGATATCATAAATAGAGGATTCCTGAAATAAGATTTTAAATTCAGGATATTTATCTAGTATTATCTCTTTTAACTTTCTTGTATTTGCTATAATCTCTTCATCACCCCTCAAATTCGGGTCATATTTATGGAGGGCAATGATAATTGGAACATCCATCTGACTATCTGAAAAGAAAGTTAAAATTGCATCTAAATATTCAAGAGAATTCTCAAACCTCTCGGGATCTTGAATATCAATAACGTAGATAAGTAGGTCAGTAGAGTCGAAATAAACATCTTGATTTTTCATATAAATCTCTCGATATTGATCTTGCCCTCCCATATCCCAGAAAACACAATTATTTCTTAAGAAATTCATCTTATGGTATTCTACCCTTATGGTAGGTTTGAGTTGAACAATATCCTTCGCAAAATCATATTTCTTATCTAAAGCTGTTAAGATTGATGTTTTTCCTGCGTTGTCCAATCCACTTACGATAATTTTTAAAAATCTTTCCATAAAAATCGGCTCACATTTGTAATAGCTAATTTTTCAATTTAATAAAATAATAGATTTAAATACTTTTAAATCCCATTGAATGCATTTTTTGAGTGTTTCGAAAGGACAATCTTATAATTTGATATATTGTCTGTTATAATATTGAGGTATTTTCTTAATATTATTCATATATCTCTAAATTCGTGTTTTTATAAGAATCTACTTAAAGAATGCTGATTTTAAAGCTTTTTAAATGATATTTATATGATATTTATATTTTTTAAAGCAATTATGGTGATTTTACTCAATGATATAATTTTTAAGAAATAGGTGAAGATATTGATTGAAATTGAGAATAAGTTTTTAGAAAATTTAGAGTATCAAATTGGCTTAAAAGAAAATTCGTATAAAAATTTTAAGAAAATTCCTGTTTTCGCTGAGCAATTGAAACAACTTGATGAATCAGTTATAAACCTAAAAGAAAAATTAGATAAAATTCGGCTTCGCGATAAGTATCATATAATAATTACGGAATTGGAAGATCTCATTAATCAAACTAAGAAAAAAGATTAATTAATTGTTTTTTTAAATTTATTTATTTTTCATTTACTCCCCTAGAATAGTGCAATAAATAGTCCTATGTCTTCCTTTTTCATCACATTCGATGAAAATTATCTGTTGCCATGTTCCATGTATTAATTTTTGATCTTTAAATGGGAAAGTCTGTGAAGTTTTAATAAGAAAACTTCTTAAATGACCAGCCCCATTGTAATCATGCCAAGTTTTATGGTGTGCATAATCTTTATTGTAAGGGATTAGTTTTTCTAAAAGTTCTTTAATGTCATGCTGAACTAATCCAGGTTCATACTCTATAGTCGATATTGCTCCTGTTGATCCTGCAACATGAACATTTACAATTCCATTATTAAGACCACTTTCAGATATAGAGTGTTGAACTTTATCAGTTATATTAATTAGGTCACAATAAGCTTTAGATCTTAGTTCAAATGTTTTAAAAACTACTGTCATTTGAATTTCTTATTTTTTTCACATTTATTAAGTTTATTAATCTGCTTTATAATTGATTTAGGTAAAATATTTTCATTTCCTTCTTTTAAAGCAAAAATTTTAGCTAAAATCAGAAGTTCGATTTGGCTGAATCCATTGATATTAGTCCAACCAATTGATTCTCTTGCTTCAATACAAATGAAATAAGGAGCTTTTCTGTATTTAATGCACTTTTTATCATTACAGGTCTCACAAACCTTAGGAAAATAATAAACATTACCATTTTTAAGATATAATGAAAAAGTACCAAAGGCTTTATTTCTTATTTTGACCCAATTAATAGGTTCATAAATCCCTAAATTAGATTTTTCAATATATTTTATTAATAATTCACTATCAACCTTTTTCGGAGTTTTAAATCTAGTAGTCTCTGGCTCATAATAATCATTGCATTGATCGTGTATTATAGAATTACGGAATAAAAAATTATGAGAGATGAAGTCTATAAGACAATTATTCTCTGATTCTTTATCATAAGCTTTTTTCATAAAAATATGTGATATTTGGTTTAAAATCTCTGTTGGATCATTAATTTCATTAATTTCAATATGAGTAGTATCAAAAAAATCTCTAAATTCTTCATTCTTAAAATAAAGTTCAATAATTTCGTCTTGCGATATTTTTTCTAAAATCACACAGAAAATTATGGTTACTTCAGGCAATCTTGATTGTATTTCGTTTAAATATTGTATAATTTGAATGAGTTTTGTTTCTGATATTAAAATAATGATTCCATCAGCGCCATTGTAAAAAACTGTGCGTAAATAAGCTCTTTGTTGTCTACAATCAATGTTCCATAAAATAAATTCAAATTTATTATTTGATTTGTATAAAAATTCAATTTTACTAATATTTACACCAATATTTTGCTTATTTTTTATTGGCAAACAATTTGAGCTTAAAGTTTTTTGAAGCTCATCCTTATAAGTTTCCATCCCTCCTAAAATAGCAATTTTCTTTTTGAAATAATATTCTAGAGTTTCGAGAGAGTTCAACTTACTTTCCTCATGGGAGTAATGAATTTAAGCTTAACTATTAAATAATAAATTTATTTATGAATTTTAATTTATTCTTTTTAATGCATATTTGTTTTTAACTTTTTGAAGTTTTATGAATGAAAAATTAAAATCTTTTTATAAAAAGATACATGATTCGAAGAATAAGATTCCTTTATATGCTACGATAATTGTCAAACCAGGAAAGAAACTCCTTGATTTTAAAATCAAAAAGGAGGACGCAAATATACTAAAAGTGATAGCTCATGATGAAAAATCAGTTGGTTGGTTCTTACACTCTGTTCATATACCAATTAAGAATTTAGGTTTATCTCCAGAATCAAAAGATAAAGAAATACTAGAATATTTATCTGACCCGAATAAAATCACCAGTAGTAAAGAAACAAAGCAATATTTAGAAGATATAATAAGAAAGTATGCAGAAATTTTACCAGAGAAAAAGAGATATTTTTTTAAAACTGAACGATTCAAGAAAAAGAAGGAATTTAAAGTAGGGGCGCAATATAAAGGTTTTTAACTATTTTATCCTACAACCAGGAGGGATTGGTTTTCTTTCATCAATTTTTAATAAAAATGGCTCATTATTATAATCAGCAGCTAATAGCATTCCCTGACTTTCTATTCCCATGAATTTACGAGGTTTTAAATTAGTTAATACAACAATTTTTTTACCAATCAAATCTTCTGGCTGATAATATTGAGATATACCTGATACAATTTGTCTTAGATTATTTTTTCCGCAGTCCACCATCATTTTATATAAATTATTTGATTTAGGGATTGTTTCACATTTCTTTACTAAACCAACTCTTATATCTAATTTTAAAAATTCTCGAAAGTCAATATCTATGGTATTTCACCCCCTTAAAGGCATTCCTTCCATACTAATTGTTTGTTTTACTTTTGGCTTTTTTTCTCTATATGGGTTTTCAGTATCTTTGACTTTTCTTCCAAATGTTAAATACCCCGTATGACCGATCATTCTTACTTCAGGTCGAGTTGCATTCTTTCTAACTTGAATTCTTCTTTTTATTAATTCAAATGTACTTACTTCAATAAAATCATTTTCTCTCATTTTAAATGTTGTTTTCTTCACTTGCTCAATGGTCGGAGAAAATGAAAAAAGGGTTCCACTTAACTTTAAGTAGTTTTTAACTTTTTTAATGGAATTCCAAGGTTGAGCAATATCTAAAACAACAGAATCTACATCAGTTTGATTCAATGTATCATTAATAATATCTGCTGATTTTATAGTCACAAATTCTTCAAGTTTTGCTCTTTCAATATTTTTTTTAGCTCTTTTTATTGATTTTTTACGGTTATCATATGAATATATATGCCCATTTGGACGAACATAATTCCCTAGAATACATGTCAGAGCTCCAGAACCACATCCAGCTTCAATAACCATGCTTCCGGGACCAATACCTGAGTAGAGTAAAATCATTCCAGCATCTTCAGGATAAATTATCTGAGTTTTACGAGTCATATGGATTATGTAATCAGAAGGTAATGGTTTTAACACATAAAATTTATAACCTTGATTTTCAAATGGTTTTGAAAAAATCACAGTCCCAAATTCTTTCCCTATAATATCATCAAATTCAATTACTCCTTTATGTGTATGGAATGTACCTCCAGATTGACACTGCACTAACCATCTCCTCCTATCATCAAGTACTAAAAAAATTAGATCATTTTCCTTTATTAGTTCAGGTGTCATGTTTAAATTCATTCTTTATTTATTCTAAAAATGATAAATTTTTAATTTTTAATCAGTAGCTTAACTTTTATTTCTGATTTATTTACATAAAATATATAAAAAATATTCAATGTATTTACTTAAACACTTTTTAAAAAATCTTTTTATTAAATACTCTTTAATGAATTAATTTATGAGTAAAAACAAACCTATTACCTCTCAAAAATCTCTTAGGGACCTTCAACTCATAATCGATGATATTCGTAAGAAACGAGATGACTTAAATGCAAAAACAAAGGAATATATCAATAAATTACAAGAAAATGATACTGAAATTAATAATTTATTAAAAATAGCTAAAGAAAAATATAAAAAGAGACGAGATTATTGGAATAATAAAGTAAAACAATTAAAAGATAAAAAAATTGAATACAAAACCTTACTAGAAAATTTAATAGAAGAAAGAAAGTCAATTGAAAAGAAAACTAAGAAACCAAATAAAATTATTTCGATTAAGCAAATTGAACGGAAAATAGATAATTTAGAAAGAAGAATAGAAATTGAAAATCTAGATATCTCAGAAGAAAACGCTCTTATAGATAAGATTAAAGAATTAGCAAAAATAAAACAAGATTATTTTGCAGAGCAACAGAACAGTGATCTTTTTAGGATTGAAAGAAAAAGTGAGATAGTTAAAATTAATCTTAATAAAATTTATGAGCAATTAAATAAATGGTCAAATAAATCTCAAGAATATCATGCTAAAATGTTAGAAACCTTTCAAAAAGTAGATCAACTTAAAGAAAATAAAATAATAATGGAAGAAGAATTGATTGAAAATAAGAAATCCGCAGACCGATATCATGAACAATATTTAAATTTAATGAATCAAAGGAAGAAACTTTCTAGAGGAAAAAAACCATACAGGCCTAGTAGAAAACCTTCTACGAAGTTGAGTCAAATAAGTAAGAGAAGTGAATTATTAGAAAAAATTAAACAAGATAAATTGGCAACAGCTTTAGAAAAACAAAAAGCCGGTAAAAAATTAAATTTATTTGAAGCTCGTTTAATTTTAGAAAAATCTAAAGAATAACTTATTAGAAAATAGGTTCTTATTTATCTTGAAATTTAATGGTAATCTAGTTATCTGATAGCCTGTAATATTAATATGTAATAAGATTTAACTCTTATTTTGTTTCACTTTTCAAATATTTCCTTACTCTCTAAATCATGTAAATCTAATAAGAGTTTCAGTACATCTTACTGTTTTTTATTAAATAAATTTAGAGGCTGACAAAGATTTAAAAAAATTGAAGAGTTATTATTTTATTAACGTTTAATCTAAAAGTTAAAGAATGATATAAATTGCAGAAAAAAATAACTGAAATCCGAAATCTCTTACTTGAACACCATGATTGGTTTCAAGGTTCGATTCCTTTAATAGCTTCTGAAAATATTACCAGTCCTGCAGTAGATGAAGCTTGTGCCACAGATTTTTCACATCGTTATGCAGAGGGTTGGAGTGGACAACGTGTTTATGCTGGTTGTAAATATATAGATCAAATTGAAGATATCTGTATGGATCTTGCTAAGGAATATTTCAAATGTATTTATGCTGATGTTCGTCCTGTATCTGGAGTCGTCGCGAACTTAGTAATGTATAATGCTTTCACATCAGATAATAATGGAAAAATGTGTTGTATGTCAATTGTTCGAGGTGGTCATATTTCACATGGTCCTCGATTTGCGAAAAGTGGAAGAGAAATTTTTGGTACCGCAGGAACGACAAGAGGTATAGATGTTGAGTATTTAGCATTCGATAATGATGAAATGAATCTTGATATTGATGGTTCAGCAAAAATTATTAGAGACATTGAACCAGAATTAGTTTTATTTGGAGGTTCTGTATTTTTATTCCCTCATCCTGTGAAAGAACTAAGTGATGTTGCTAAAGAAGTTGGAGCTTATGTAGGCTATGATGCAGCACATGTAGCTGGATTAATTGGTTCAGGATATTTCCAAGATCCTTTAAGAGAAGGGGCAGATGCTATGACAATGAGCACTCATAAAACACTTCCAGGTCCTCAACATGGAACTTTAGTATCGAATAGAGAAGATTTAATCGATATGTTTAAGTCTTGCGCATTTCCAGCTTTATTATCAAATCATCATCTTCATAACGTTGCAGGATTAGCGATTGCTATAGCAGAAATGCTGGAATTTGGGAAAGAATATCATAAAAATGTTATTGAAAATGCGAAGGCCCTTGGTCAAGCGTTATCCACACTCGGATTAAAAGTTTTGATGGAACATAAAGGTTTTACTGAATCTCATCAGATTGTGGTTGACATTACTAATTTTGAGAAAACTATCGGATTAGGCGGAGATATTGAGAAATTGTTAGAAGAAGCTAATATAATTCTTAACCGTAATCTTCTACCGTACGATATCGCAGCAGGTAGACATTATCAAAATCCAGGTGGTTTGAGAATTGGAACATCTGAAGTGACGAGGTTAGGTATGGGTAAGAGCGAGATGATAGATATTGCAGATTTTTTTAAAAAATTGTTAATTGATAAGAAAGACCCTAAAAAGGTAAGAGAGGAAGTGATTGATTTTAAGAAAGATTTTCAAGAGATAAAGTATTGTTTCCAATCTCAAAATAAAGCTTATGAATATATAAAATTTTATTAATTCATAATACTCTTTTTTTCTAGAATAATAAAACTTATCTAAAATGGCAGATTATTCTTGTTATTCTAATCTTAAATTTTATTAGTTTGCTTAATTATGAATCTTGAAGTTCTCGAAAAAAGTGAACATAAATTATCTTTTGTTGTTGAGGGAATTTCCATCGAAATGATAAATGCTATTAGAAGAATCGTTCAATCTGAAATACCTGTGATGGCTATTGATGAAGTAATTATTTTAAAAAATGATAGCCCTCTCTATGATGAGATAATTTCACACCGTTTAGGTTTGATTCCCCTCACAACTGACTTAGACACTTATAAATTACCTCGTGATTGTTCCTGTGGAGGATTTGGATGCCCTTTATGCCAAGTTTCACTTACATGTGAAGTAACAAACACAATGAATACGCCTTTAGAAATATATTCAGGTGATCTTAAATCCAATGATCCAAAGATAATTCCTGTAGATCCTAATATTCCATTAGTAAAAATTGATAAAAATGATAAACTTATATTAGAAGCATATGGAATTTTGGGTATTGCAAAGGATCATGTAAAATGGCAAGCTGTATCTAATGTTTTCTATAGATTTTATCCAGAAATAGAATTTGATGATACTAAATGTACTAAATGTCCAGACAGATGTATTGTATCTAGAATGTGTCCAGAAAAATTATATGATTTTTCAAACCAAAAGAACCCAAAATTAGTGGAGGATTATTGGAAAAAGTGTACATTATGTGAATCTTGTGAAAGAGATTGTCCAGAAAAAGCAATAAAAGTGGGTAATAAGGATAAAAGTTATATTTTTTTTATTGAAAGTGATGGAGTCTTACCTTTTGAGACAATTATTAAAAAGACTTTCGAGATCTTCCTAGAAAAGGTTGATGAGTTTATTGAAAAACTTGAAGCAATTGAAATAAAAACCTAATCTATCCAAAATTTATTAAAACATCAAGAATTTTGAATATCAATTTTAATGAATTTAATCATGAGTGGAAGCCTATAATGTCTCATAGAGTCACAGGTCCTAGTAACTTTTACATTAGAGCATTAATAAGAGATTTATGGAAAACAAAAATAAAAATATGGAGAACAATCTCAAAAAAGTTGAGTGGCCCAAGAAGGAATAGAGTTAAAGTAAATCTATATCGTATAGATAAGAAAACAAATAAAAATGATGTTATAGTAATCCCAGGTAAAGTTCTAGGAGTAGGTAATTTAAACCATTCTCTTACAATTGCATGTTTAGAATATTCAAAATCTGCTAAACAAAAAATTGAATCTTCAGGAAGTAAATTAATTTCAATAGAACAATTATTGGAACAAAATCCTAAAGGTAATGGGGTTAAAATTTTCTATTAAAAAGAATGTGAGAGTTTGAAACAATGGTGATAAAATATCAATTGATCGATGCTACAAATAAGATATTAGGTCGGTTTTGTAGTCAAATTGCAAAAAAGGCATTATTGGGAAAATATATAGTAATTATTAATGCTAAAGAGGCAATTATAAGTGGAACTAAGAGTAATATTCATGAAAAATATCTAGCTAAGTTGAATATTAAAACTGCAACAAATCCTCGTAGAGGTCCATTTCATGAAAGAAGACCAGACACTTTTATGCGAAGAGTCATAAAACAAATGCTTCCAAGAAAAAAGCTCAGAGGAAAAGAAGCTTTAAAAAGAATTCATGTATATATATCAGATATCCCTGAACGATTCAAGCACAGGTATCAAGAATTGATACTCACTGAAATTGACAATGCAGACAGAAAACGTCTTTCATATTATAATAAATATATTACTTTAGAAAATCTATGTTTACGTTTAGGATGGAATAAAGAAGAAGCTGAGGTTTAAATAAATGTCAATGAAAGTAGTTCAAGCATCAGGCAAAAGGAAAACCGCAATAGCAAGAGCTGTATTAAGACATCCCGCAAAAGGACAAATAAAAATTAATAATATTCCATTAGATTTATATGAACCTGAGATTGCTCGGATGAGAATACAAGAAGTTATTGAAATAATAAATCATCCAAAACTTGAAAAATGTGATATTACTGTTCGAGTTAAGGGTGGGGGAAAAATGGGCCAAACTGATGCTGTTCGGATGGCCATTGCAAAATCAATCTACAAATTTATTGGTACAAAAACAATAGAACGAGC
The DNA here is from genome assembly GCA_048940925.1 of Promethearchaeota archaeon. Lineage (GTDB taxonomy): Archaea > Asgardarchaeota > Lokiarchaeia > Sigyniarchaeales > SOKP01 > Loki-b32. The sequence continues at coordinate 32,387 of JBHLOC010000001.1, forward strand.
TTTCAGAGAGTATGATGATTCATTGTTAAGTGGTGATTCAAGAAGAACTGAGCCAAAGAAATTCGGTGGGAAAAAAGCTCGAGCCCGAAGGCAGAAAAGTTTTAGATAATTTCTTTTAACAATTCAAACTAATTCTAATTGAGCTCCTAATTTCTTTAAATCATTCAAGAAGGTAGGATAGGAGTCATTTACAATATCTATATTTTTTATTTGAGATGAGGAAGAAGCATACAAAGCAGCAATACTGCAAGCCATAGCAATTCTATGATCGTTATCGTGATCTACATTAATACCTTTTAGGTTATTACAGCGCAGTATTGTTAGCCTATCACTTTCTTCTATTACTTCGACACCCATTTTTTCTAATTCACGAGCTATAACCGATATTCTATCACACTCTTTACTTCTAAGATGTAATGCATTAAAAAGTGTAGTTTTACCTTCAGCAAAAGCGCCTAAAACTGCTAAAATAGGAAAAAGATCTGGTATATCATGACAATCAATCTCCACCCCTTTTAACGGGTAATTATTTAGGTTTCCTTCAATAATTACTTGATGACGACTTTCATCAATCTTAATATTAGCACCCATTTTATTTAGGATTTCAATTATTTTTGTATCTCCTTGAAAATTTTTTGTACTTAAATTGTTGATAATCACTTTTGATTCTTTACTACATAATACAGTTGCTGCGATGAGAAACGAGGCAGAAGAAAAATCTCCTGGAATTTCATAAGATTGGGCTCTATAATTTTGCTCGGTTGTTATATAAAATTTCCCCTCTTTGAAATTTTCTTGAATGTGTATACCAAATGAGTTCAATACATCTAAAGTAATTTTTAAATATGGTGAAGATACTAATGGACTTGTTAATTCTATTTCAATATAATCTTTATTATCACACTTTAATAAAGGACATACTATCAATAAAGCTGTTATAAATTGTGAACTTATGTTTCCAGGAATCTTAACTTTGTTACATGAGACTTTTTTACGTTTAATTTGAAGTTTTTCATTGGATAATTTAAATTTTGCTCCTAATGATTCAATTGAATTGAGGAGAGGAAGAAGAGGTCTTTTTCGCCTTATAAATTCACCAGTTAAAGTGAGTCCTCCTTTTACTAATAAACTTAAAACACTAAAAATTCTTATGGAAGTTCCAGAGTTTTTGCAATCAAGAGCTCTTTTATAGGGCTTAAATGAGCCTTTTGAACGTTCTATTATATAAGAGCTATTATCAACTTTTAAGATTTTTATTCCTAATGACCTTAAAATATCTATTGTAACTCCGGCATCGCCAGAAACTAAAGGATTTTTAATTATAGAAATTCCATCTGCAAGGCTAGCAGCTATAAAGGCTCTATGTGAATAACTTTTAGATCCTGGTGCTGTGATTTCACCGTTTAGATTATTTGCTAATGGATTAATTTTGAGATCCATTACATAATAAATAGAAATTAAAAGATATAATATTAATTAATATTGAAGAAAAATTATTATCTTATGAAGTTTAAATGTATGTGATTTTACGTGAATAACTCATTTGGAACAATCTTTAAAATAACTTCTTTTGGAGAGAGTCATGGTGAGTTAGTCGGTGTAATTATAGATGGGATTCCAGCAGGTCTTAATTTTAATCTAACATTAATTCAAAAAGAATTAAATATGAGAAGACCTGGTCAATCTAACATTACCACTTCACGCAATGAAGAAGATAAAGTAAAGGTTGTGTCAGGAATTTTCAAGAAAAAAACGACAGGAGCTCCAATTTGTTTAATTATAGAAAATGAAGATCTTAATTCCTTACCATATGAAAAATTTAAAAATTTTCTACGACCCTCTCACGCAGATTATACCGCATTAATAAAATATGGAGGAAATTCTGATTATCGAGGTTCAGGACGATTTTCTGGCAGAATTACAGCGGGGTTCGTAATTGCGGGAGCTTTGGCTAAACAAATACTACAAAAATACAATATTACTATATTTGCATACACAAAAAGTATTGGAGATATAATTGATGATAAGGACTATACGTCATATGATTATCATGAATTGATCGATTTAAGAGAAAAATCTATAACTAGATCGTTAGATATAAATAAATCACGGTTAATGGAAGATAGAATCGTAAAAGTTAAAAATCTAAAAGATTCAATTGGAGGGACTATAAGATGTATAACAAAAAATTTTCCAGAAGGGAAAGGGGGTCCAATTTTCAATGGTCTTGAATCTATTATAAGTAAAGCAATTTTTTCTATACCAGCTATAAAAGGAATAGAGTTTGGAGCAGGATTTAAATCAGCACAGATGAAAGGATCTGAACATAATGATCCCTGGATTATTAAAGATGGGAAAATACAAACTATGAAAAATGATGCGGGAGGCATAATTGGTGGAATTTCAACGGGAATGCCTATTGAATTTACAGTTGTTGTAAAACCACCTTCTTCAATAGGTATCTCTCAAAAAACTGTAAATATTGAAACGAAAAAGAATGTAGAAATTGAATTTTCTGGAAGACATGACCCATGCATTATACCTCGAGTTATCCCCGCAGTTGAAGCTATGACTGCAATTGTATTGCTAGATTGCCTATTAATAGAAGGTTTTATTCCAAAAGTCTTAAAATCTTAAATTTCAACATAATCTACTTAAATTGATGATTAAACATCATTTTATATTCCAAAAAAAAAATAAAAACAATTAACTATACTAGTAAAATATTGTAATGTGATTCATCATGACAACATCAATTCAAGAAGAATTTATAGAAAAAGTAATAAAATTAATTGATCGATGGTCTTTTGAGATGTGTGCTTTCTGTGATAATGGGTCGATGGTTTCGATAGAAGGTATGCTTGATTTTAAATGTAGTAGATGTGGAAAACGAATGACTCCTGTTACATATTTGGGAGAAATTGCCAAAGAGGTTTTCAAATATAGAGATCAAGTGGAAAATTCAAATAATGAGTAACCGAATGGCAATCTATTTTAAAAAAAATTAAATATTTTAATGTGTTGGAATCTTAAGATTCTCATGAATTCTTCTTCTATAGAATAACATCACTCTAGGTGTGTAAAATTAAATTACCAATTACTGCAGTAATGCTTGGGGCTGGGAGAAGAGGGCTTCAAGTATATGGAGAGTATGCTTTAAAAAATAAAAAAAAATTAAAATTTATTGCTGTTGCCGAACCTATTAAAACAAGATGTCAAAAATTCGCTGAACAACACAAGATTCCTTCAAATCGGTGCTATAAAAGTTGGGAAGATTTACTTCAAGAAGAAAGATTTGCAGATGTAGCATTTGTTTGCACACAAGATCAAATGCATACAAAACCAACCTTATTAGCCTTAGAAAAAGGGTATCATGTGCTTTTGGAAAAACCTATGGCTCATAGATTAGAAGATTGTATAAAAATTGTGAAAAAAGTAGAAGAAACAGGAAGAATCTTAGGTGTAAGTCATGTTTTAAGATATACTGGTTTTTTTTCAACTATATATGAAATAATAAGGAGAGGATTATTAGGAGATATAGTTAATATTTCTCATAGAGAAAATATAATGTGGTATCATTATGCTCATAGTTTTATCAGAGGACCATGGTCAAATGTTGAAAAATCTTCTCCAATGATATTAGCAAAATGTTGTCATGATCTTGATTTACTTTTTCATTTAGTAGGGTCACTTCCAAAGAAAATTAGTTCTTTTGGAAGTTTATTGCATTTTAAACCTGAAAATGCTCCAAAAGGAGCTCCAAAATATTGTTTAGATGGATGCGCTGCTAAAGATGAATGCCTCTATTACGCTCCAAGAACATATATTGATATTATCCCAATTATCCAAATGTTGGAAAAAAGTGATAATACGTTTCTAAAGTTATTAGGAAAGTTAAGAAAGAACTATGTGAATTTCTTCACATTTTTGTCAAAAATAATAAAACCACTTAAAGAATTACGACACTATCGAGATTTTCCAATTTATTATTTATATCGTGGTCAAAAAGAAGATTATAGCGATAAGGCTAAGCTTGAGATTCTGAAAAATAGCCAATATGGAAAATGTGTATATCATTGCGATAATGATGTAGTAGATCATCAAGTGGTTAATATTGAATTTGAAAACGGAGTTACGGCTAATTTAACTATGCATGGTTTCAGTGAACAAGAAGGTCGAACTTTAAGAATTGATGGAACAAAGGCAACATTAATAGGTGAATTTCATATAAGTGGTGAGAGGATTATTCTCTATGATCATTTTACTGGGACAGAAAAGCTTGTCTTTAAAAAAAAAATGACACGTGAATCCGGTGAGCATGGTGTAGGAGATTTTGAACTAGTAGATGCCTACATTACATCACTCATTAATAAAAGAAAAACTCAACCGTTAACAAGTGCACAGGAGACACTCGAAAGTCACTTAATGGCTTTTGCTGCCAATGAATCACGTTTAAAAGGAATTGTGGTTGATATGGAAAAATTTCGTGAAAGAGCTGTACAAATCTGAATGGGTCATCAATAATTACTTATATAAGAATGTAATAATTATAGTTAATTTATTATAATTAACAATATAAGATATTATATATTTAAATTCAAATTTTGGATTGACAACATATAATGGATAAGAAAATTGATACATCAGAACAGTTTATAGAGTTTTACAAAAAAAAGGGAGATTATTTGGTAACTCTTTCTGAAAATCATTTTAAGAATATAGAATATCGAAAGTGTCTTGAATTACTAAATCAGGCATATAGTATGTATATGAAAGGTAATTATACTGATTTAGCTAATAAAACAAAAGAAAGATTCATGGAAATCAAAAAGAAATATTTTACTAACAAATAGAACTGAGTTTAGGTACTGAAATTCTTTTCTAACTTGTCTTCGATATCTTCAATATGAGTCCCTTTCCAAAAGACCTTTTTACAATCTAAATTAGAGCACTGAAAGAACTCATTATAATGCTTGAAGGTATCTTCTAAAACAATATTTTTTACCAAATTTTTGTCTTTAATTTTAATTAAAAGTGAATTACACTTTGAACATCTTGCTCGTTCAATTTTAAAATCAAAGGTTAATCCTAACCTTCTTTTAAGTTGATTTAAGTAATTATATACTCCTTCTCCTTTCAGGTATAGACTTCTACTTCTATAAGAATTATAGAGAGGGTAATCCTTAGTTATAATAATCCGATCATCTTTTTGAGCAAATTCAATTAATTTTTCATCCGGAACAGGATCAATTTTAAAACTTTTAATTAAATCGTTAGCATATATAGTATCGTAACCAAAAATTCTAAGGAAACGTGCTAGTTTTCCTAGCATTGCATCTACTAAGAATTTCATATTTAGAAGTTAACGCTCTTGTTAATTCCTATTATATTAAATATATTTAAAACATGTAATAAATTATATAATTGAAATTTAATCAAAAAAAAACTAAAATTATCTATGGAAGCTAAAGATTTAATGGAAAAAGCAGTCAAATTTCATGGGCATATATGTCCAGGTTTAGCAATAGGAGTCCTAGCGGCAAAATATCTGCTAGAGAATGGGTTTAAATATTCTCCTAATGAAGAAATAGTGGCACTCGTTGAAAATGATAATTGTAGTATTGATGCACTTCAAGTTTTATTAGGAACAACATATGGGAAAGGTAATCTTATACACCAAGATTATGGAAAACTAAATTATTATTTCTATAATAGAGAAACTAAAAAAGCGGTAAAATTAACTATCAAAAATAAGGATTTTGGAAATAAAAAATTATCTAAAATGGAGCGGGTTCAAAAAATTTTAAAATCAAAGCCTAAGGATATTTTTAATGTATACGAACTAGAATTTAATCCTCCTGGATTAGCAGAAATAGAGGAATCTATACCGTGTGATATATGTGGTGAACTTACTATGAATAGCCGGCTTATGTTCTATGAAAATAGCACGATGTGCATTCCTTGTTATAGGGCTCGTAGAAAGTAATTTTTACTATAAGTGCACCTATAACTTGTCGTTCAATTTTAATTCATTTGGTTCCATTTTTTAAAATTTTCATGAAATTTCACCCTACCAATTCTGAAAAATTTAGAACGGAGAAAAATCAAAAATGGGTCTGTTTTGATAAGATACCCTTAAGCATCGTACCAAAAATAAAAAAAATTGATGAAAACAATGAAAAAATCGTTATATAAAATGAATTATACAATGTTACTATTTCAGGGACGATTTGATGCTGACATTAAAAAAGAGAGCATGAATTATATTTACAATAACATTAATTCTAAAAAAAAGTGGAAAATTTGGTTAGAACATAATGATCATTCAATATTAAATAACCCAGATCATAATCAAATAGTTTTAGAACTTGTAAAATTTAAAAAAAATTTGTCCTTAAATTATTTATTATTAAATAAATTACTTAAAATATCAAGATTAGACATTTGTACTTTTTAAAATCTAAATTATGAATAATATACTTTTTCTAAGAAGGATAGTTGAATATCTATACTTTATTTTTATTGTAAAAAAAGAGAGGAAATTAACGATATTAAAAAAAATCGTAATTAAACAATAATTTTAATTATTTTCTAACTAAGATGAATAACCTATGATTAAAAATATTGATAAGGGGAATACTTTATTGGTAAAAGGACCTGCTAGAATAACTGTTTTGGAGGGTAAAATAGACGTATTTAGTAAGATTTTTCTTCCCTTAAAAAAAAGAGATAGTCAAGTTGAATTTGATATTGAAGAGAAAAATGTAATGATAATTCAAAGTGCCCAAATCTTTCCTTTATATGCACAACAGAATTCAAAATTAGAAATTTACACTAATGTTGAAGAAAATCTTAATATAGTAGAGGAAAATTCTGTTATTCCTGAATGGGCTGAAATTAAAGATGAAATTATCAAAAAGTTAAAAGAGGCACCTGATTCAAATTTAAAAATAATGGTATTAGGAATTAGTAGCGGAAAAACAACTCTTATTAAGTATTTAGCTAATAGTTTTATAAAAGAGGGTCTAAAAGGAGGTTATCTTGATTCTGATCTTGGACAACAAATAATTTATCTTCCAACAACATTAAATATTGGTTCAATTAAGGACTATATTATATCAAGTGAAGATGTCAATTCTGAAGAAACAGTTTTTATAGGAAACACTTTTCCAAAAGGAAATTATAAATTTATTGTTTCTCTTTCTTGTAAGAAATTAATCGACAGATATTTTGAAAAAAATAAACATACTGATTTCGTCTTAATCGATACAGATGGTTGGATCAAAACTGAAGCAGGTATACTCTACAAAAATTTTTTCATAAAAACAGTTGATCCAGATATCCTGATCATATTTCATGATGATACAATTGAAGAACTAAAAGAAATAGAAAAGACAGCATCAAAATTAAGAAAAGATAGAAAAATCTACTTGATAAAGGAGATAAACAAATATTTTTATGATAAAAATAAAGAAGAGAGAAGATTCTTGAGACAAAGTCAATTTTCCAAAAAATTTGAAGAGTTTAGAAAAATTTCAATTCCATTAGAAGATATAGAATTTATAAAAATGGATTATGATAAAGATAATGATACTTTGATTGAAAAGAAAATTGATATTAATGAACTCATTAATCTTCCTTATCATTATGTTATAATAGGCTTATTTACAGAGAATTCTGAATTAATAGAAATAGGTCTTCTTTTTACTGTAAATATTGAGAAAAACTACATATTACTTTACTCAAACTTGAGTTATAAACAACAAATTCAAGTGAAAAAAATTTCACTTGGGAGCCTGAGATTATCAATAAAAGGGAATCATCAAGGATATTTATATTTATGATCATATCTTTAAAGACTTGAGAAAATTAAACAATTCAAATTTTTCTATTTTATTAATACATAAAGAAAGAGACTTTTTTTAGTAATGAGTAAAAAAATATAAAAAAAGATTGAATTAAAATTAATATAACATAAGTATATTGTCTTTTATTGATTTTTAATGGAAGAAAATTTGCTAAATAAATTTCTTAAGCTAATGTCTACTAGTATATCAGATTCTGATCTAGATCTAGTACAATTAGGACATTCATTAGGACTTAATTTAGTATCATTTGCGGAATTAAGGGCTTCACAAGAAAATTCATTTATTGATTTGGTGAGAAGGAGAGCTTTAGAGAAAATGAAGAAAGATAATGATAATTTTCTTATCAATAACGATTCTTTTTATGTTGGTAGTATCGATTTTATGGTTTCTGATGAACCAGATGGTAAAAGGTTTTTCTTATTAGAAACAAATGGAGGATCTCATCGGGGACTTTCCATAATCTCAAAAAAACAACAAGAACTATTATTTAATGGATATCTTGAAGCAATTAATCATGCAATTAGATTAAATAACCATGACATTGATAAGGTATTTATATTAGTTGGGGTGCCTGTCAATGATGCATTAATTCACGAAAAAGTTATTATGATTGAATACTTTAGAAAAGCTTTAAAATCAAAATTTTATTCAGTTAAAATTTTTAATACAGGAAACTATGATAAAGAATTTAAAGCTGATATTGTCTTTTTAATTGCTGATTATAAACAGCTTTCTAATAATCTCTCATTTTCTAATAATTGGGTTAAATATAAGGGTGAAGAAGTAAGTGTTTTAATAGGGGATGGAATTGCTAGACGTTTTAATGATGAGAAATTCATAACACAAATTAAAGAAAATTACCATCAAATTAACACTATTATTGTCAATCCCATATATAGAATCACCGATGATAAATCTTTAACATACTTGGCTAGTTATTTCTGTAAAGATATTTTAGAAAAATATAACCTTAGATACCTTCTATTCACTAAAGCATTTAGTGAAGCAGATTTACTAGAAAAGCTACAATATTTATTAAAAAAGTATAGAAAATCATTTGTTATTAAACCTAGTGGAGGTTCAGGGGGTGCAGGAATAATTCCAGTATCTAGAGATGAAGATTCTGCAAGTATTAAAAACATAATTGAAGAGAGCAAGAAAGAATTTTTTGCAAAGTTTATGAAAAACCGTAATCCTTTTCCCTATACTATTCAAGAAAAGGCAAATTTTTCATTGATTGATTGGCAGAATAAAAAACATACTTTTGATTTAAGAATATATTTAACTCAACGAAATAATATGATAATCCCCATAGGGGGATTAGCTAGAATTGCACGTGGAAATTATATTAATGGTTTAAAGAAACAGGAATTTGTAGTAAATTTATCTGGGTATAATGGTCAAATCGAAGTTAAGAGAGGAATTGGGTTCTCAGAAAAAAATTGTAAAGTATTAAATTTGATTAATGATGATTTAGTAAACATGTTTTGTATTGGTTGTGTATTGTTTGCTTATATGGTAAGAAATTACGAAAAAATTATAAATTTCTCTGATTGGAATACAATTGTTGATTAAACTTTGGTGAGCTTAGAAACTTTAAAAGAATTATTAGATCTGCAAAATAGATACAAATTATACGAAAAAATCTTAAATAAATTTAAGGAATTTAGTAAATTAGATGATTTAAGTTATTTAGAATTTGAGATCTCTGAAGGAAAAGTTCCAATTATTATTATCTCAAAAAATTCGAATTTAAATAAAGTTAAGTTTGTAAAGGTGTTTGTGGGTGCACAACATAATGAATACAATGGATTATTTGGGATTTTGGAATTTCTTAATATGATTGAAACATCAAAGATTTCTATAAATGATATTATATTAAATTTTCAGATTCTAATTTTTGCTCCATTAATGAATCCCTATGGATTCTTATATCCTTCAAAAGATAATAAATCAGGATATTATTTAGAAAATGGTAGAAATCTGAATCGTTTTTGGAGGAAAACTTTTGTCCCGGAATATAGTAAAGGAAAAAATGATATAAATCAATTAGATATTCCAGAACATGCAAAAATCATAAAAAGCTTATTGGAAAAATACTGGAAAAATGAAGATATATCAATATATATACTTGATTTTCATGAAACTTCTCTTCTTAAAAGATCTTCGATAGACTTGATTGAAAATCTAAAAATAGATTCAGTTACATACAAATTTTCACATTGGCTTAAGGAAGCTATAGTCTATAACATTATTAAACTCTACAATATAGCTTATTATAAGAAACCTTTATTTTTTAAATGTAACCCTAATTCTAATCATACTCATATAAATTTATCAGTTAAACAGTTAGATAAAGTATATGAACGATTGAAAGAGTATATATCTAGAAATTATAATAAACTATCATTCTACTTTTGTTATAGCAAAAAGAGCAAGGAATATTGTATGAAGCTTGCTCAAAACGTTTATAAAAAGTTAAAAGATTCATTATGGGAAACCTGTTTTCCAGCATTTAGTCATCACTTTCAAGACCATGGATGTCTAGTAAATATGAATGATGCTACAAACCGAAAAAGTATATTTTCCATGGAATTAGAGTCTGAAAAACAGTTTTTTGACATTTTCAAGGAAATTGAGAAATGTAAAAAAGATATAAATTATTTTAATGAGAAACTTAAAAAAATTAATGCAAGTATTACATTGGTTATCGAATCAATAAACGAAATGATCAAGCTTTTTTAATTCTAATATTCCAGAACTAAAGTTTATTCTTTAATTAATGGATTCTATTAATTTTAATATATTAGAACTTTATTTAGTTAAACAGTTAATGTGGTAATAAAAAGTTTCTTTACCAATAGATTTTCTAAAGTTAAGGTCTCTTAATGTGAACTGAAATGCATATTTTAAACTTACTTTTTCAATTTCTTTACCACAGATTTTACATTTATATATTTAAATTTCAGAAACTCTATATAATATGGATTTTTTAAGTTATTTTAAAAGGGTTCTATTTAAACTCCACAATTAAAGTTGAGTATTCATTGATTTATCAATTATGAATTAAAGAAGCTAAGCGTAGCACCTACTAATGAGCTTTCATTTTTCTTGTGAGAGTGCCCTCCTTTTCTCAAGATGATTAGATTTTTTTCAGGAGTCTCTAGAAGTATTCTATTTTCTTCAAAATTTTTGAACTTTATAATTTTATCATTTTTACAATGAACCAACATTACTCTTCTTGATAATTTTTTCCATTCTTCTTCAGTAAGGTCTTTTTTAGCATTCTTGATTACTAAGTATGGAGATAATTTCTCGTTTTCTTCCTTATTTGGGAATAATTTTACATGTTTTAGGAAATAACTTAACATTACTACAGGATTATATTTTGGAATATTTTGTTTGTAATAAGACATTGATGAGATAGCAATAATTTTTTTAATTTTATGGTTTAAAAAACCTCCACATAAAGTAGTTATTGCTCCAATACTAAAACCAATACTAAAGATTTTGAATTTAGAGAATTCCTTTTCTAGATTTATCCACTCAATTACTTTCTTAAAATCTTCTATTCGATTTAAAAAATCACTTCTTTTCCCTAATCTTTTAGACTTTCCTGTTCCTCTAGCATCATACGTCAAAACAACATATCCTTGGTAAGCTAATGGAAAGCAATAATACTGTAGTGATTCTTTTGTATCAGAGAATCCATGACAAATTACTATTATTGAGTTTTTTAATTTAACTTTTGCTGAATTTCGATTTTTAATAATATTTGCTGTCAAAGTTCCATCCTTTAAATCAATTTTTACTTCAGAAACTTCAATCTCCTTAGAGCTGAGGTTAATCCAACGATCAAACCAGAGATCTCGAAATGACCAATAAATTTCAAAGGGAGTATAAATTATTAAAAATGTAGTTGTTGATAAAATAAAACATTCAGAAAAAGCTGTAGAATAACATGGATTTCCTAAAGAAACATTTATTTGCCAAATAAATAAACTAAATAAAACATCAAAGAAGGCTAATATTATGCGTTTTTTAGTATTTGAGAGCAACTTATTTTCCTATAAGATTATAATCTGAAGAAATCTATGTCAATAAATGCCAAATGTATAAAATTGGAACAGATATAAAAACATTTAGATTAAATAATTAGAATAAAACCTTTTAAGTCTATTTCTTTAATTCTTAACCTGTTTTAGAGATAATACATAGTTTATTTTTATTTTTTAGCTTTATCAGGAGGACAACCAAAATCATCTCTAACTTTACAATCTCGCTTACTTGAGCTACCTGGACAAGGAGCGCATTTGGTTTTTCTTAATAATGCTTCAACTTCATCAATTTCATAACCAAATGATTCATCCTCAGTTTCATTAACAAGCATATCATCTTGAATTTTATCTAAATCATACTCAACATCTTCTTCTAGGTTATCTTTCCAATCATCTAAATCTAAAACCTCATCTCCATCCTCATCTACTTTTCCGGAAGGGATTTCTAAATCATCTTCTTCAACAGGAGCACTCTTTTTTTTAGCCATGGGTTTCACATATATTGAACATATAATTTTACAATTGAAAGTTTTTAATATATAATATTTCCTAAAATTTAATTCTAATATATTTAAGGAAAGAAAAGTCAAAATTCATCTGAGTCATCCAACCTTAAATTTTTAAAAATAATTGAGATAAATCTCTTATGATAAATTAATATTATTGATCTCGTCAATTTGATACAAAAGAGATTTATTTTCGTGTATCATGTTTAGAAAATTCTTAACTCCATTTAAAATGTAGTCTAACTCTTCTAATGAATATGTGAAATACTTATTTATATTGTATCGAGGCAGGAGGTATTTAAATTGAATACTTTTCAGGTTTAGTTCTGAGTATAATAATTCTCTTATTTCATTGAAATTCAGATTAGATTCTAAATAAAAATCATCTAAATATAGTAAGTTTACTAAGCCGTTACTTATTTTTTTAAAAAATCTAATAAATCTAAATATTTCCGACTGATATTTTTCTTTTAAAAATTTTAGTTCTGATATTTCATTAGTATATTCAGAATTTAGATCATAATGTAATTGAGATAAAATTTGAAGTATTTTTCCGCAGTTTGATAAGGATGAGGGAAAATTTTGCGGTGCTGGTAGCCTTTTTATAAAACTCCCATTGAATCTTAAATAGCCTCCAGCCATATGAAGTGAACTAAACAATGTCTTAAATACTGTATCTAATAATTTAGAGTTTAATATTGTTAGAAAACAATAAAGCTTCTTAGTGTTTATTGAAGGAATTTTAACGAAATATAAGCCAGTTATATTGGTAAAAATACCGGGGTCATACACACAGGTTAAATTTTTAGCAATTTCTCTAAAAATAATTTTTTCACTATTTAGATCTTGCCATATATGCTCAAAAGTAGGTTTATAATTAAAATATGAAATTTCGAAATCTTTCTTGGCGATCTTTATTCTTTTATTATATTTAATATAATATTTCTCTACGTTTCCAGTCCCTATCAACAAGAGATCCTTCTCAGATCTGGGTTCTTTACTGACATTATCAAAATGCTTACTGTATTTTAAAAATCCAAAGGGTCGATAGATAATTTTTAAAGCCTTAAATGAATCTTTAATTGATTTGTACTTATTATACAGAAATTTTATTAAATTGATATTGCCTGAAACAGGAATAACATTAGAAGGGAGACCTGTGATTAATTTCTGAGGAAATTTTATTATATTTAAACTATTATAGGTCAGAAGATCATCAAGATCATTAAATTTTGATATTGTAATCTCATTTTTATCATCATATTTACCTTTTTTAAAATAGAGAATTATTGGATAAGTTGCTGCTTTTTGAAATATATATAAAGAAGATATATTTACAATTTCCCTAATTTCAGTGTTCTTAATTAAAAGTTCTCGGATTTTAATTCCGAAATCAGCAGATAAAAATTTATTAGGTAAAATAAATGAAAGATAGCCATTTTCTTTCAATAATTCAATGGATTTTTCAATAAATACAATAGAAAGATCAAATAATTTATATGCAGATTTGAAATTTTCATATAATTTTCTTTTATACTCAAAATCTTTTATCTTCTTATTTTCAACATAAGGAGGATTTCCGAGGATTATATCAAACTTTTTAAATTCAAAGTCTAAAAGAAAATCTAAGTGATATATGTTAAGATTAATTTCATTTTTATTAATTATTAGATTAACTTTTTCTAGGCTTAAGCCTTTTTGATTGAAATTATGAAAGTTATATTTTTTCTCATTTCCAGAAAAAAGCCAAGAAAACAATCGTAATTTTGTGATAATATAAGCAGATTTGTCAATATCAATGCCATAAATATTATTTTGTATTATTTTTCTTTTTGTTTCATAGTTATTTAATCCAGTTTTTATAATTTTCCAAAATTGATAAAGTGTTTCAGCAGTAGATATAATAAATCTTCCAGAACCACATGCAGGGTCCAATATCTTAATATTTCTTAGTTTTTCAATAAAATTCTTTTTAAATTTATCATTTTTAGATGATCTTTGCTTAATATAATAATAAAAAGAACCTAAATTAGAACAATCTGGAAAATTGAAATATTCTTTGAAGTATATTTTAAAAATATTAAAAACTATATTATCCACTACAGGTTTTGGTGTATAAATTATTCCAATGTTCCTATTATTAGTTGCTTTATTTTCAAAATCTATGATAACCTTCTTTATGTAAGTAAAAAAATCTTGAGCCGGCAATTTTATTATTGGGAATTAAATTTTCTATTAATTTTGTTTTTATTTTAAATTTCCTTACTAATAAAAATTATAGAAACAATATTAAAAATAAGAAAAAAATATGATATCGAATTTGTACTAAGATAAATTTTGTTTGAATATAAAGATTTAAAGGATATGATTAAAAATCCACAGTTGTTTTCTAAATTAGAATTTAATGTTATTTCCAAAATTCTGTCAGAAGCTAAAAAAGTATTTGAAAATGAAAATATAATGTTAGAATTTAATTTAGATAATGAAGATAAGAAAGTTTATGTAATTGGAGATATTCATGGAAATTTGGAGACATTAGTGAAATTAATTGAATTAATAGAGGAACAAAATCCAGAACTGGTTATATTTCTGGGAGATATCGTTGATCGAGGACTTAAACAGCTAGAATGTTTATTGATTGTATTAACTTTAAAAATTCTTAATCCTCAGAAATTTTATCTACTTAGAGGAAATCATGAGACTCTCGAAATGAATAAATATTATGGCTTTTTTCAGGATTTTATGCATAAGTTCAAAGATTCTATAAAATTCAATGAAATCTTAACAGTTTATGATGTACTCCCTATATGCGTGTTAATTAATAGGACCATTTTATGTCTACATGGAGGGATCCCTCAAGATACTGAAATTCTTACAAAGTTAAAAGGTTATAAAACTAAAGATATGACAAGAATATATAAATCAATCTCTAAAGGTGTTTTTCAAATTATGTGGAATGATCCTAAATCAGAATTACAAGGTTTTGTTAACAGTTTTCGAGGTTCGGGGATTTTCTTTTTTGGCGAAGAAGTTTTTAATGATTTCATGAGGATTAACAATCTAGAATATCTTATTAGAGCACATGAATGTTTTCCAGAGGGATATCGTTGGTTTTTCAATAAAAAATTATTATCAATATTTTCTTCAGCAAATTATAGAGGATCTTATTCACCAAATCCAGCATCATATGCAATCATAAGAAACAATGAAATATTTCCAAAAATATTATATTTATAACAAAATAAACTAGATCTGTTTGAATATCCTATAATCTAATTAAAACTTCTCTTTTTATGTGATTTGAGAAGAGTTGGTTTTAATATACAAGGGATTTTATTCATATAGAATAAAAGAGCTTATAACCTTAGATTAAGTGATTTGTGATGCATCAGGTTTTATGAAGAGTAGATTATTACCACGTATGAAAATCTCGTTATATTTCGCTACAGGGTTACCGTCTAATATTTCTGTAGCCGATTCTAATATCATATTCATGTAAGCATCGATTTCTTTCAATAAACCTCTATATTCGGTTCCATCTTTTAATCTGAGTAAAATGATGGAATTTTGAGCATTCTGAAGTATTGTTAGAGGGTTCTTTGACCTCTGCTGATTATTATTTCTTGTTGACATATTTATCCCTTTATTAAAAAAATCTTAAATATATCTATTAAAAAGATAATTTAAAGATAGATTTTTTTGAATTAAAACCTTTCTTTATTACACATTAAAATTTGAAGATTAAATTTATCTGGTAATCTTTGTGGGAGATTTTTTTAAGGATATCAATAAAAAGAAGAGAATTATTAGGAAATATAATTCTACAGCTTATTTTTATGATAAAAGGTATGCTACAATCCAAGAAATGAAATATGAAATTGCTATAAAAGAATTCAAACTCAATCGAAAAAGAATTTTAGATATGGGTTGTGGTACTGGATTGCTGTATGAATATCTAGTCAATTCAACGAAAAATTATGAGGTATCAAAGTATATCTACATAGGTATTGATATTTCTTGGAATATGTTATTAACATTTAAATCTAAAATGTCTCAAATGGGTCATTTAAATCCAATACTGATATTATGTGACATAGAAAATTTACCAATTAGAAACAAAACCTTAGATTCAGTTTTTTCATTAACTTCTTTTCAAAACCTACCTTACATTGAGAAAGGAATAGAAGAAATGTTGCGTGTAAGTAAAAAAGATGCAGAGCTTAAATTATCAGTTTTAAAGAAAATATGTGATCTAGTTAAATTACAAACTCTTTTTAAATCTGTAATAAAGAATTCTAAAATAATAAATATTGAAAGTTTAGAAGATTATATAATCCTTGGGAAGAAATAGCAGG
Organism: Promethearchaeota archaeon; assembly: GCA_048940925.1. Lineage (GTDB taxonomy): Archaea > Asgardarchaeota > Lokiarchaeia > Sigyniarchaeales > SOKP01 > Loki-b32. The sequence continues at coordinate 49,174 of JBHLOC010000001.1, forward strand.
ATTAGTTATTTTTTTTACATCTTATAAAAATCTCTTATGATCCTGTTTACATTGCTTTCAACCTTGAATTTTCTATGAAAATAATTACATACATTTTTTATATCTCTTTTTAGAAGAGATTTAGCATTAGGGTGATTAGTTGGTACCCATTGCAACCAATCGATGACTAATATATTCCCCTTCTCGTCTAAGATAATATTGAATTCACCCAAATCTCCATGAATCATTTTTGCCTTTTGATAAATTTCTTTCATTTGTTTTATTATATTATTAAAAATTTTCAATGGATTTTTAATGTCTTTATAATAAACTAATTCTTTTCCTCTCAAATAAGACATAATAACAATATGTCTATTATAGGCTATAGGTTTTGGAGTATTCAGATTAAGTTCATAAATTTTTTCTAAGGCTTCAAATTCTTTTTTAGCTGCTAATCTATTTATATATAACCAAGACAGATGTCCTCTTTCACCTATGAGATCTCTCAAGTTTTTAATAGCTTTGAAACTGGTTCGGCCCATACGATAAATTTTTAATGCAAAAATGTTTTCATGATCATCCATACAACTATATACATCTGATTCTTTTCCCTTTCCTATTAAAGGTCCAAGTTGGCTTATAATGTTTTTTTCTACTAACGTGTGGAGTGCAAGCAAATCATATGCTTTTGAGTTAAGTGTATAAGCAATTTCATATTTTGAGGCATCTCTAATTATCAAATCTAGTTTGTGAACTTTATTTAAGCGAAATAAAGTCTCTTCCATTTTATATCTTGAATAAAATTTGATATTTTTTACGGTTACATATTCTGATCTCCTCATACCTATTTCAATTGCCATTAATATCCTAAAATCTTCCTTTTCCAAGCTCGTGAGTAGTTTTGCTACTTCCAAAATCCATTCAGTTAAAAAATTTAATTTACATTATAAATTTTCGATAAGTTTTCAGAAAAGATACAAATTTATATATATTTGGAATTTCGAAAATTAGGATTGCTATCAAGTTTAGAGATAAAAAGAAAAAGAGATCTTCACGTGAAATCAAGTAATTATTTAAAGTTGATCCTTCCTGAAATAAGAAAAGAAATATGCCAAAATTTAAATAAAGAATTATCCCAATAGAAATAATTAAACCAATTGTAGAAATAATAATGACTTGGGTTTCTAATTCGATTATACCTATTATTATATTAAAAACAAACAGAAATATCGTTATAGTGATTAATATCTTAGAAATATTTATCCACATTTCATATAATGTATTACTTACTTCGTAATTCCCATTAGAAACTGGCCATAATAAAGATAAGCTCAAATTTGTAAACAAGACTATTGGAAATATTATTACACCTAATAAAAAAATAAAATAAAAACGTATTGTTGATAATCGACTGAAAAAAAGTGGTTCTATTTTCTCATTTTTTGCATAGTTCAACATAGATTTAAGCTTTTTTTCAATATTAGTTGGAATATCTTTTTTTAATACAACAAGTTGGAGATCCAAATTAGGATAATTAGAAAGTATTTCTCCAATTAATTCATGACCTTTTTTGGATTTTTCCTTTGAACTTTTAGGACCATTCCATAGATAAATTTTTTTATTTGTTTCGTCTAAAAATACACAAACATCATGTAGAAGGAGACGTTGATCTTCTTCTGTCCAATTAGATTTAGATTCATTGAAGATGTATGTTTTAAGCATAAATTCTCTATTTATCTTAACTAAAATTACTTTTTATTCTTTTCTATACAATGTAAGTAATTAAAAAATTGTTAAAAAGTTATAAATCTATAGTATAAGTATTAGACTCTCAATATTATTTATTTTCAAGTCTTTGCTTTATTTCACTCCATAACTTATTAATATATTCTTCATAGAGTATTACAGTTTTATCATCTACAGATCTAAATCTTTTTTGAGCGTTTAGATACTCTTTAATTGGTGTTCTTTTTGATTGATCCAAATATCTATTACTTGACTTGGATAAAACGAAATTTCCATTTATAACCTCATATAGAGGCCAAAAACCAGTTTGAGTAGCCAGTCTACCTATGAGGATTGTATCTTTTGGCTCATATCCCCACCCGGGTGGACAAGGAGAAAGTATATGGATATATTTAGTACCTTTAATAGTCTTTGCTATTTTGAATTTTTCATATAAATCAAGCGGGTAAGCAGCATTTGCAGTGGCAACATAAGGAATTCCATGGGCTTCTAAAATTTTAGGCATATTTTTCTTTTGAACCACTTTTCCCGTAGGTGTTGTAGTTGTTTGGACTCCAAGTGGTGTTGAACTACTTCTCTGAACACCAGTATTCATATAAGCTTCGTTATCATAGCAAGCATATATGAAGTTAGTTCCTCTCTCTGCGGCACCACTAAGAGCTTGGATGCCTATATCTGCAGTCCCACCATCTCCCGCAAATGCAACAACAGTTATCTTATCTGCTAAATTTTTCTCCTCTAATGATGCTAAGATTCCAGATGCTGATGCGCCTGTAGTTGCGAAGGGTGTATGATAAACAGAAACTTTAGTGGTACAAAAACCTTGCATACCATGAAGAACAGTTAAGCAAGATGCAGGAACGGTTATAATAGTGTTTGCACCCAGAGCTTTTAGAGCTATTCTATATATTAGTGCCATTCCACAACCAGCACAAGCACGTGTGCCTGGATATATATATTCTTTTTCAGGAATTTCCATCACATTTACCATTGTTTTTCACCTTTCTTCAAAATAAGTTTTTTCATTATAATCTTGTATTTCTTCCAATCTTAATCCTAAAAATTCTGTCTTGTTAGTGAAAATTCCTTTTTTAAAATCCTCTAAAGCTCGATGAACACCAGTAACTATATGTTTAGTTTTTACATCTCTTCCGCCTAATCCAACAATAAATCCCTTAACATTTGGATTATTCTTTAATCCATAAAGAGCAGCTTTCAATTCATAAGATAAAACACCCTCATAGCCATATCCAATATCTCTGTCAAAAACTACTATATTTTCCTTATCCTTGAAAAACTCTCTTAACTCCTCTGATGGGTATGGTCTAAAAAGTTTCAAGCTTACTAATCCCACCTTTAATCCTTCTTCTCTAAGTTTTTTTACAGCTATTCTAGATTGAGATGCAACAGATCCCATACCAAAAATTATTGTATCAGCATCTTCTGTATCAAATGCCTTATAAACTCCATTCCCATAAGATCTATGAAATTTTTGTGCAAATTCATCATGAACTTCTTTAATTATATTGATTGAATTTTCTAATGATTTTTGCAAAGCATATCTATATTCATAGTATCCTGGAGCAGTTCCCTCTTCACGTTTGATAATATTTGGTGTTGTAACAGGATCAATTCCTTTAACTGTTGAAAGATCTGATAAATTAATATGATGGTTAAGTGGTGGTAAAAATTCATCTATATTTTTTTGATTTTCTAATTTTACAGGCATAACTGTATGAGATAGTATATATCCGTCATATGCTACAACTGCAGGTAAAGAAACACGCTGATCCTCAGCAATTCTAAAAGCTTGAATGTTTGTATCATAAATTTCTTGATTATTTTCGCACATGAATTGTATCCAACCCACATCTCTAATTGTTATAAAATCTGAATGGTCTGTCCAAACCGACCAAGGAGCTCCAAGAGATCTTGTGGCTAGATTTATAACTAATGGTAATCTATTTCCCGCTGCCCATGGTAACATTTCATACATTAATTCTAATCCATGAGCAGAGGTTGCTGTGCCGACTCTAGATCCTGTTGCAGAAGCAGCACAGCATACAGCAAGAGCAGAATGTTCTGATTCAACCATTACAAATCTGGCATTTAATTTACCTTTTGCGATAAATTCAGCAATTTTTTCAACTACAGGACTTTGTGGTGTTATTGGATAAGCAGAAACAACACCGACTTTTGCTTGTCTAAAAGCATGTGCAGCAGCATGATTTCCTGTTAAAATTTTAACATTTTCATTAACCAACGCCTTTTTATTTTCTGTAATACTCATTCAAACTTCACCTCTTCCATTGAGATTGCTTTCACAGGACATTCCTCCATGCATATACCACAACCCTTACAATATTTATAATCTATATTAGGTGGAATAGATCTAGTAATTACGGCTTCAGGACAATATAACCAACAATTGAAACAACTTGGTTTTCCAGACTTAACAGGAATACATTTATTTAAATCTATCTTAGGTTTTTTAGAACTCCAGGTTCCAGTTTTGCCAGCTTCACCGATCACTGGTTTTTGAACTGAACCTAAAATTTTTTGATAATATTTTTTTGAGTCTGTCATTAAAATATCAAAATTAGTATTAATTAAGGTTCTTGTGTAAAATCAAACGCAGATAAGTTTTTATTTCTTACCATTAAAAAAATAAAGATATTAGCGAGAATTTTATTAAATTAAGAGGTTTAAGAAAATTGACTATGAATTTTTTAAAAATTTATAATGGAATAGAGTATAACTCTTTGTAAATAAAAGTTAAATAGTTTATATTTCATTATTGTGTTAAAAAAAAAATTGAGTTCTTCATTAGGATAAGTACTTTTATAGAGTAAGAGATTTTTAAACAAAATAGTTGGCTAAAGGAAAAAAAGTGGAGTTTTCTGAAAATAAATTTATACAAATAATAGATACAATAAAAGAATGTTATTTTGAAGTTGATTTAAAAGGTAATTTTACTTACTTTAATGATTCATTATGTAAGCTTACTGGATATTCCAAAGAAGAGTTATTAGGATTAAATTACAAATATCTTACAGATGAAGAAAATAGAAAAAAGATTTTTGAAGGATTTAAGCGTGTTTTTCAGACTGGAAAGCCCTTAACAGATTTTCAATATCAATTCATAAATCATAAGGGAGATAAAATAATTGGTGAAACTTCTGTATATTTAAAATATGATTCTAAGGGAAATAAAATTGGTTTTTATGGCTTATTTCGTGATATTACTAAAAGAAAGGAACAAGAAAAACAATTTAAAGAAGAAATAGCACAATTAGTTGATTTAAGAACTCAAGAGTTAAGAAAGTCCGAGGAAAAATATAGTAATCTTTTTCATCATTCAAATAATGCTATTTTTATTCATGATCTTGAAGGAAATATCATAGATGTAAATCAAAAAGCATTAGATCAATTTGGTTATACTAAATCAGAGATTCTGTCATTAAAAATATCACAACTTCATCCTGAATCAGAAATTGAAAACTCTAAAAAAGCATTTAATGAGATTTCTAAATCAGGAGTTATAAGATTTGAAATCAGTTTTAAAAAGAAAAATGGTAAAGTATTTTTAGCCGAAGTCTCTTCTAGTTTGTTTGATATTGGGGGGAAGCAAGTTATCCAAGGGATAGTTCGCGATATTACTACCCGTGTGTTAGCAGAAAAAATGATAAGAAAATCGGAAGAAAAGTATAGAAATATCATAAATAATTTAGATATGGGATTTTATCAAGTAAACTGGGAGGGGGAGTTATTAAATTATAATCCCGCATTTTGTGAATTATTAGGTTTTGATATATCTGAGAATTTAACAAATAGAGATGTAAATGATTTTTGGCAAAATCCTGAAGAAAGAAAAGTTTATTTAAATGAGATAAAAGAAAAAGGTTTTGTAAAGAATTATCTGGTTCATGCAATAAATAGAAATGGTAAAAAGTTAGTGTTTCAAATAAATTCTCATATATTGGAAGCAAATAAGGAAAATTCAGTCATTATTCAGGGATTAATTTCAGATATTACAGAAAAATTTGAGTTAGAACAAAAGTTAAAAGAATCTGAGGAACGGTATCGAAATTTGATTGAATCCGTTCCATTTTCGATTGTATTAATTGACCAGCAAGGTAAGTTAATTTATTGTAATCCTACTGTTGAAAAAATGCTGGGTTATAGTAGTGATGAATTGATCGGTAGGGAATTTAAAGATCTAACAACACTTCATCCAAAATATATCCCTACAATGCTAAAACGCTTTAATAAGGTTTTAAAAGGTGAAATGTTACCTCCACTAGATATTGAATTATATAGGAAGGATGGTAGTTTAATTTGGATGAGATATCAATCATCTTTAGTTAAATTAGGTGATACTGTCTTAATTCAAACAATTTTAAACGACATTTCAGAACAAAAACGGGCAGATCTTCTCATTGCAGAGGAGATTCAAAAATTAAAAGAATTAGATCAAATAAGAAAAGATCTCATTTCCAGAGTTTCCCATGAATTAAAAACTCCTCTTGTTTCAGTTTGTGGAGCATCTGAGCTTCTTCTAGATATGTTTAAAGCCCAATTTAATACGGAAGCAAAAGAACTAATTGAAATGATTGAAAAAGGTGGCACAAGGTTAAAATATCTCGTTGATAATTTACTTGATATAACTCGAATTGAATATAGAAAGTTTAAATTAGAAAAAGAGCGATATGATTTAAGTAAGATTATTAAAGAATGTGTTAATGAGCTGATGTATCTAGTTCGAAAGCGATGTTTGATTCTAAAGCTTGATCTACCCAATGAGATGCATGTAAAACTAGATAAAATAAGAATGGAACAGGTAGTTCTAAACCTATTATCAAATGCCATAAAAAATACTCCCCCCAATGGAACTATAAAAATAATTTTAAAAAAATTGGATAATTGGGCTGTATTTTATGTAATCGATTCAGGAATAGGTTTTACAAGTGATGAAATGGATATAATTTTTACTCGGTTTGGAAAAATTGAAAGATATGGAGAGGGACTAGAATATATAGATATCCAAGGTTCTGGTTTGGGATTATATATATCAAAGGAAATTATAGATTTACATGAGGGTAAAATTTGGGCTGAATCTGAGGGAAGAAACAAAGGAAGCACATTTATAGTAAAATTACCATTTTGAAAGAAATTATTGAAATGAATTTTTTTCATGTCATTCTTAGATTTTTTAAAAATAAATCAAAGAATGAAATGTGAGGTTAGAAGGAACAAATATATAGTGGAAATTTCCATGTTTTTTTTAGAAATGATTGGGTATTTGAATTAAGAATAAAGCTTTGAGGTTATAATAGTGGAATATAATAGACAAGTGATAAGAGAAAAATTTGATATTTTATTTGAACAGTCATTAGATTTAATTTATGTGAATGATTTAAAAGGTAATTTTCTGGATGCGAATGATATTGCCTTGATTTCGTTAGGTTATGAAAGAGAAGATATACCAGAACTCAGATTTGTAGACTTGGTTGAAGGTGATGAGCTAGAGAAAGCTTTCAGTGCTTTGAAAGAAATATTAAAGTCGGGTAAACAATCCAAACGTAGAGAATTTAAATTAAAGACAAAAAATGGTAATTATTTATATATAGACACTTATGCTATTCCATTGAAAAGAAATGGTGAAATATATGCAGTCTTAGGCATAGGTAAAAATATTACAGATCGCATAAAAGCAGAACAAAAATTAAAAGAATCTGAGGAATTATTTAGAGCACTTTATAAAGAAGGCCCAATCGCTACTTATACATGGCAAAAATTTGAGAATGATTTTGTTTTTATCAATTTTAATAATGCTGCTGAAAAAATAACTCAAGGGAATGTTGTAAGCTTGTTAGGTCATAGAGCAACTGAAATGTATAAGGATAGACCAGATATTTTAGAAGATTTACATCAATGCTTTAACCAAAAAATTAATATAACGAGAGAGATGAAATATAAATTTCAATTATCTAATGAATATAAATACCTTTTAGTAAATTATGGTTATGTTAGACCTAATCTGGTTATAGTTCAAACAGAGGATATCACAGAAAAAAAGAAAGCAGAAGAAAATTATAGGAACCTAGTGGAAAATGCTCAGGAAGGTGTTTGGGCAGTAGATGAAAATAATGATACTATCTTCGTTAATCCAAAAATATGCGAAATGCTTGGATATTCTAAAGATGAGATGATGGGTAAAAATTTAGATTTATTTTTAGATGAGACAATGCTCAAATTGACCAAAACTTATCGAAAACGTAGGGTAAAAGGTTTGAAAGACACTTATGACCTTGATTTCATAAAAAAAGACGGATCTGTAATATACACAAGTATAAAAGCAGCTCCAATTTTAGGAGAAAATGGAGATTTTATGGGTTCTTTTGCATACATTAATGATATTACAAATAAAAAATTAACTGAGCAAAAACTAAAAGAATCTGAAGAAAAATTTAGAAATATTGCTGAACAATCATTATTAGGAATAGCTATCTTACAAGATGGGAAATTTAAATATGTCAATGAAAGATTTGCCAGTATTGCAGGGCGATCAGTTGAAGAGTTGAAAGATTGGGGACCAGGAGAATTTCTTAACACTATTCATCCTGAAGATAGAAAAATGGTTGCTGAACAATCAATGAAAAAACAAAGAGGGGAAAGTGATGCCATTACATGTTACCAATTTAGAGGTTTTAAAAAAACGGGAGAAATAGTTCATGGAGAGACTTTTTCAAAAACTATAAATTATCAAGGAAGGCCTGCAGATTTTATTACAATTATTGATATTACTGATAAAGTGGAAGCAGAGAGAAAGCTTTTAGAATCTGAAAAAAAATACCGCTTCTTTTTTGAGAATACTCCATTTTCTGTTGTTTTGATAAATTCTAAAGGAAGAATTATAGAGTGCAATCCAACAACAGAATTAATGTTTGGCTATTCGAAAGAAGATTTAGAAGGTAAGAAATTTCATAAAATCTCAGTAATACATCCAGATTATTTACCAACTATAATGGAACTTTTCCAAAAGTTTATAAAAGGAGAGAGAGTTCATCGTATTGATCTACTTATGTATAAAAAAGATCAAAGTCTAATTTGGGTAAATCTACAGGCTTCTTTAGTTAAGTTAGAAGATGAATATTATGTTCAAGCTCTATTTACCGATATTACAAGACGAAAGGAAGCAGAATACCTTTTTAATGAAGAAATTACAAAATTGAAGGAGCTTGATCATATTAGAAAAAATCTAATATCTAGAGTAGCGCATGAATTAAAAACTCCTCTGGCAACTGTTTGCGGAGGCGCAGAACTTTTTTCAAGCCTTTATAAAAAAAAAATAGAAAATGAACAATTTGAATTAATCAAATTAATTGAGAAAGGAGGAGAGAGATTAAAATATCTAGTTGACAACCTTATTGACATATCCAGAATAGAATATGAGAAATTCAAGTTAAAAACACAATATTGTGATTTATCTGAAGTACTTAGAGAATCTTCTAAGGAGATGATGCACTTTACAAAAGAAAGGATTATTACTCTCAGTTTAGCTCTTCCAGACACATTATTTTTAAACATTGATAAAATTAGAATCGAGCAAGTATTATTGAATTTATTATCAAATGCCATAAAAAATACACCTCCAAAAGGCAATATTGATGTTAAACTGGAAAAAAGTGATAATTGGGCTATTATCTCAGTAAGCGATACAGGAGTAGGGTTAACAAAAGAAGAGATGGAAATCCTTTTCACTAGATTTGGAAAAATAGAACGATATGGAGATGGTTTAGAATATATAGATATTCAAGGATCAGGACTTGGATTATTTATATCAAAAGAAATAGTAGATTTACATGGAGGTAATATAAGAGCAGAATCGGAAGGCAGAAATAAGGGTAGTACCTTTATTGTAAAATTACCAGTTAATTAATCAGATTATATTTAAGGGATATCATAATATTTTAGCTAAATTATATCCTTGCTCAATCAAATCATAATTAAGTTTTCCTAATTTTTCACCCATACGTTTATATAAAACCATTTTTAAATTTTCTAAATATAAATCTGGAAGTGCTTTTGAAAGTAAGCCTAGAATAGGTGTATTAATTACTGGATTTCCATCAATCGTTAAATTCTTCTCTATTGCCAAAGTACTTATATCTGCTACAACAATTTTGATCTCATCACTTAAATTATATTTATTAATAAAAAATTCAGGATCTTTTTCAGAGTTGATAATAAAAATGCCATTTTTCTTAAGTGAAGATACAATCTCCTGGTTTAAGACTGACTCATCAAATATGATTAGGACATTTGGTTTTTCTATTTGAGCTCTATCCCATATTGTATCAGTTCTAGAGAGCCTGGCGTAAGCTTGAACGGGAGCACCTCTTCTCTCTGCTCCAAATGAGGGATATGCATGTACATCAACAAAATTACCACTTAAATAGGCTGCTTCAGCAATAATTTCACAAGCTGTTACAGCACCTTGTCCTCCTCGACCGTGGATAATAATTTCAATATTTTCTGTTTCATCCATCTAAAAAACCTATGAAATTTGGACAAATATTATTTAATATGAAGTATATCGATTAATATAAAATTTTTTTAAGTTTAAGCTCCAAAATCTCTTCAAGCAATAATAATAAAAAAGAAATGATTTTATTAATAATAATTAATCTGAAAAGTTTAGATTTTTTAATTTGAGTGATACTAAAAATGAAAAATGAAACGGGATATTTTGAAGGAAGAGAATTGAAGAAATTATTTTATCAATGGTGGTTACCTGAATCTGGAGAATTAAAAGCTTATATCATAGCTATCCATGGATGGGGTACTCATTCTGATAGAATGAAAATTCCTGCTGAGTATTTTACAGAAAAGGGATATGCTGTTTATTCCTTTGATTTAAGAGGACATTATAGAAATGCGGGTGATATAGTGGGGCATATCGATAGTATGGATCATATCCAAAAGGATTTAATTCTCTTTATGGATGTAATCAGAGAAATTGCAAAAGATAAAAAAAAATTTCTAATGGGACATTCTTTTGGAGGTTTAATAAGTTTAATTTATGCTATAAATCACCCTACTTTAGATGGTGTGTTAGTATCTTCTCCATTATTAGGAATGTTTATGAAATTATCAATGGGTAAAAAAGTAATAAAGTCAATATCTAAAACACTAGGAAAATTATCACCTAATAAAATTCTAAATAATATAATCGATCAGAATCAATTAACAAGTGATTTAAAAATATTAAAACAACATATAATTGATAAAAATAAAATTGATATAATTTCAGCCAAATCAGTTTCTGAGATTGATACATATTCAAAATGGACTGTTGAAAATGCATCACAATTAATTTGTCCGGTACTAATAATGCAAGCGGGTAAGGATAAAATAGTTGATAAAGGAAAAACCAGAGATTTTTTTGAGAGCATTAGTAGCAAAGATAAAGACTATAAAGAATATGCAGGTTTCCTGCACGAATTATGGAATGAGAAAGGACGAGTTCAAGTATTCCAAGATATGTATGTATGGTTTGAAAAACATTTAAAATAAATGAGTATAAAATTCTTAGTGATAAAAACCTAAATTCATGGCTCTTTTATTAAATTAACTCGGAATTTAGAAATTTTATCCTTAAATATTGAATTTATCGAAATCATGGATTAAGATTTTACATATAACTCCTTGTATTTATAATACTATATAGAATTATTAAATTTATAATAAATAGAAATATTTTCAATAAAATACTAATACACTTATACTATTTAATTCTAAATCAAGATTCATTTTATAAAAATTTAAGGATATGTCATATAAAGATATTAAATTCAAAGATTTAACTCCTATGTTAAAGCACTGGTATTCTATTCGTAAAAGGTATCCTCCAGAACATCTTATTGCTTACAGAATGGGAGATTTTTATGAATTCTTTTATGATGATGCGAAAAGAATTTCAAAATTATTAGGAATAACTTTAACTAAAAGAGGAGATGTTCCTTTAGCAGGGATTCCTCACCATTCGGGACATAATTATTTCAATAATCTTATGAATCTTGGTAAAACTTTAGTAATAGTAGATCAGTTAGAGGATCCCTCTACTGTGAAGGGAAGAATTGTTAAACGAGGAGTTACAAGAATACTTTCACCAGGTACATTAATAGAACCAAATTTATTAAAATCGAATGAGAATAATTATATTGCATCAATGGTAAAAGAGAGAAGTGGATTTGGAGTTGCTTTCACAGATATATCAACAGGAGAATTTGTCACAACTGAATTTTCTTATAAAGAAAAGGATCCCCAAGAAAAATTACTTAGCCTATTTTCTCAATATGACCCTGTAGAAATTATTATTCCTCCTGAACTGAAAGAAGATGAGAGACTTTTTATAATATTAACAGATTTAACAAAAGCAATTCTTAAACCCTACGAAGAACATTATTTTTTATATGAGGAGGCTCACGCATTAATTTCTCGTCATTTCAAAATTTCAAATTTGAAAAGTTTTGGTTTAGACGATAAAAAACTAGCAGTTCAAGCCGTAGGAGGATTATTAGCATTTTTAAAAGATACCCAAAGAGATGTAGTTCCAAATATTTTTAAAATAATTCTTATACAAGAAAAAAACATACTACACTTGGATTATATTACACAAAGAAATTTAGAATTAATTAATTCTTTATGGGACAGAGGAAAAGATGCTACACTTTATTCTATTTTTAACCATACGAGCACTCCAATGGGAGCTCGTTTATTGAAGAAATTTATCCTCCAACCTCTAACAAAAATTGAGGAAATCAATCAAAGATTAAATATTGTCCAAAAATTTAAGGATGATATATTTTTAAGATCTGATCTAAGGGAAGAATTAGGAGTTATTGGCGATCTTGAAAGATTTATAAATAGGATTAATTATATTGGTCGTAGTAATGCTAGAGACTTAATAAATGTCAAAAATTCTTTACAAAAAGTTCCCATTATCAAAGATATATTAGAAAAGGCAGATATTCCAGAAATTTCACAATTCATCGAAAAAATTCAATCTTTTAATGAAGTAAGGGATCTAATTAATATTTCAATTAAAGATAATCCACCTACCACCATCATGGAAGGAAATTTAATTAAAGATGGTTTTAATAATGAAGTAGATGAGCTTAGGGAAATAATTCGCAATGGAAAAAAATATATTTTAGCATATGAAGAAGAACAGAAGAAAAGATGGAATTTATCTTCAGGATTAAAAGTTGGTTATAATAATATTCTTGGGTATTATATTGAAATAACTCTTAAAACTCTAAAGAATTTAAAAACTCTTCCTGAAGAATACAATGAAAGAGCTACTCTTAAAAATGCCAAAAGATACACCACGAATCGTTTAAAAGAACTTGAAGAAAAAATAGTTAATGCAGAAGAGAAAATAAATGATTTAGAATATGAGATTTTTAATACTATTCGTGAAAATGTTGAGAAAGAAACTGAAAATATACTTGAAACTGCTAAAAATATTGCTATTATTGATGTTCTCTCATGTTTTGCCGAAATTGCGGAACAATATAACTACTGTCGACCTATTATTAATAATGAAGACAAAATCATAATTAAAGATGGAAGGCATCCCGTAATTGAACAGATAAATTTGGATGAACAGTTCATTCCTAATAACTGCTATATGGATAATGATAATGATCAAATATTAATAATTACAGGTCCAAACATGGCAGGTAAAAGTACATATCTAAGGCAAGTGGCTTTAATATGTATTATTGCGCAAATGGGATGTTTTGTTCCTGCTAAATCTGCCACAATAGGCGTGATTGATCAAATTTTTACTCGAATTGGAGCTTCAGATGATCTTGCGAGAAAATTGAGTACATTTATGATAGAAATGACTGAAACTGCAAAAATATTAAACTTTGCAACAGAGAAAAGTCTTGTCATAATTGATGAATTAGGACGGGGAACGAGTACGAGTGATGGTCAGAGTATAGCAATGGCTACTCTTGAAAAGCTACATGAATCGCAAATTAAAACTTTATTTAGTACCCATTATCATCAATTAACAGAAATTTCATTGCCGAGAGTAAAAAATTATCACTTAGATATTATTGAAAATGATGATGGTAGTATAAATTTTGTAAGAACATTGAAACCGGGAGGTACAGATAAATCCTATGGAATTCATGTTGCGAAGTTAGCAGGAATCCCCGATGATGTAATAATAAGAGCTTTTGAAATACTTGAACAAATAGAAGATAAAGATCCTTTTATCACTGCAGTTAGAGAAAACGGGGAAATAGCTTTCTCAGATAAATACTATAATAAAATTATCAATGAAAAAAAGGTTGAACTTGATAAATTAAATGAGGACCTAAAGATGATAAAAGAATCCTTAAACGAGTGTAAAGCAGATTTAAGTAAAAGTAAAAGTGAATTAGAGCATAAAAAAAATGTAATAAAAGAACTAGAAATTAAAAAATCAAAATTTTCCGAAATAAAAACTCAAAAAAGGAAACAATATGTTCAAACTAGCCTATTTGAACCTCTAATCAGTAAAAAAGAAATGTTAGATTTACTTCATTTTATCAAAGAAATTGATATTAAATCTGATACCTTGGAAAAATTAAAAGGAAAATTAACAGAACTCAAAAAAAAAATAGAAAAGTTCAACTAATCAATGATAACAGGAATTATAAAGACTATTGTGGTCAGATATATATAATATAGTGATACTATAGAAACCAAGAAAATTCTAGATAACTTTTTCCTGTTTTCATTTTTGATATTTTCTAAAAGTATTATTAATAGCAAACCGATGAACATTAAATGTGAAGGCTGTAAAGCTTTCCACATAATTGAGTCTAAAATTAAAATGCCATGGATTTCCTCATCACTATAAAGCCAGTTATTGAACATTTGAAAGAAATAATTAGGGAATATCATATAAGGAATACACATTATAATAAAAGGAACCAAATAATAGATGAGATCTTTCCATTTTATTTTTTTAATCACAAGTAAGACAGGAAGATATAAAATTGCAGTTATTTTAAATGTAGCTAATGTAAAGAGAATACCAGCAAACCATTTTTTATCATTTTCTAAATAAACATATGAATAAAATAAGAAGAACACAATTAAAAAGTTGACATTATTATAATAGGCATCAATACTATATCCTACTGTGCCAAATATGTAAAAAATAAGTAAATCCTTTTTATTTTTAAACATTTTTGGAGATTCCTTAAGAACCCAGATTGCTAGTATCAATCTTAACGTATCCCATACATAAACACCTATTAATTCATTTAGAGGAATAATATATATTGGAAAAAATAAAAAATACCAAAAATAGAGATAATATGGAGGCCATTTAACACCTTTAGGATGCTCATAGAAATTAACTAGCCCATTTTTCATGCCTTCTAAAAGGATTTTAAAATCGATATCCTTTGTTTGTTTTATCCAAGGTAGGATTTCAAAAAAATATAACAATATCCTTAAAGTAATAAGGAAAATAGTAATTGTTATGAATATATAGATGAAATATGTGTGAATTGGATATTCTTTCTGATTCTCTTGTTTTTGTTCTAGCATAAATAGTTAATATATATTAAATGAGATTTAAAAGCCTTACTTATATATGTTAATTTATTTAAATCATAATAGAGTAGTATTTTAAATTTGAAAATAATGTGAAATATATTAACTAAAGATAATTATCATTTCATTGAAAAAGATTAAAAATTATTTGATAATACTTTGAAATCAAGAAAAATTGTAAAAATCTTAGATGCAGAAAAAATAGCTGCTGGAGAAGTTGTTGAACGCCCAGCTAATGTTGTAAAAGAACTTATAGAAAATAGTGTAGATGCAGAAGCTACAGAAATAAGAATAATTGTTAAGAAAGCGGGAAAATCATTAATTCAAGTGATTGACAATGGATTAGGAATCTCACCTGAAGATATAGAAATTGCCTTTGAAAGGCATACAAGCAGTAAAATAAGGAGTATTGAAGATTTAGCAGATTTATCTACTTTAGGTTTTAGAGGAGAAGCACTTGCTAGTATATGTGCAGTGAGCCAAGTTAAAATTACTTCACGAATCAAAGGAAATGAAACAGGTGTACATTTAGTTATTGAAGGAGGTAATATAATCTCTAAAAATGAAGTTTCTTGCCCTATTGGGACTAATATTATAGTAAAAAATCTTTTTTATAATATTCCTGCGAGACAGAAATTTCTTAAAAAAGATTCGACAGAATTGGGACATATAACCGATATAGTTCAACGATATTCTTTAGCATTTCCAGAACTTCACTTTATTTATCGACACAATGATTTAGATATTTTGAATTGTCCAGCTAATAATGATCTTAAGACAACAATATTTCATATATATGGAAAGCAGACTGCTAACTTAATGGAGCATATAAATTACTATAGCGAAGATTCCCCATTTAGATTATATGGGTTATTAGGACATCCTCAAATAGCAAAAAAGAGTAGAATATATTCAAGTTTGTTTTTAAATCGTCGTTATATTGTCAGTGACATATTGTATAGATCAGTAAAAGAAGCATATGAAGGAACAATGATGGTAAGTAGATATCCGTTTTATGTAATATTTATTGACCTTGATCCCTCCACAGTAGATTTTAATATTCATCCTAAAAAACTTCATGTCAGATTTGAAAAAGAGGAAGAATTGTTTAATAAAGTCTACAGAATAATTCGAGATTTTATTGAAGATAAATTTATAACAAAAGAAGCTAAATATATATCTACTGAATTGGGAGAATTTCTACCCCTCAAAGATAAAAAAGAACAATCATCTAGAAAAGATTTAGAGTTAAAAGAAGATTTGTTAGAAACAAATGAAATTTTAACACAAAAAAATCAAAAAATTGAAGAGAGTGTTCAGTTGAGCTTAATTGACCAAGTCCTTAAAGAGAAAAAGGGAAGTAAAATTTTATCAGAATCATATTTAAGGGAAAAATATATAATTTCTAAAGACTTTCCTAAAGTACGTCTAATTTCTTACACAGGTCAACTAAGCAACAAAACTTATGTTGTTTTGGAGGGCATTAATGAAAATGATGAAGAGGGTTTATTTATTTTAGATCAACATGCTGCCGCAGAAAGAATTAAAAAAGAACAACTTCTAGAATTATATGAAGGTACTAAAAAAAATATACAAAAATTAATTTCACCTTTAAAATTCGAGGTTGCCCCAAGTGAAAAAATCTTTTTAACAGATAATCTAGGTGAAATAAAGAAACTGGGATTTTTATTTGAGTATTTTGGTGGAAATACCTTTCTTTTAAGAGGGATTCCTGTTATTATGCATAAAGTTCCAGAAGTTAATATTATAAAAGAAATTATTAGCGATATTACCTTGATTGGTAAAGATAAAACTTTTTCAGGGGTGAAGGAGGAAATTATTAATTATTTAGCGTGTCACAAAAGCATTAGAGGTGGAGATGATCTAACATTAAAAGATATAAGAAACTTATTATTGGATTTAGCTGATTGTAAAGATTCGTATCATTGTGCCCATGGCAGACCTACTTTAAGATTTTTTTCTTTTAAAGAGTTAGACAAATTATTTAAAAGAACTGGTTAGAAATAATAATAATCATAGCAAAACTTTTTATTCCATCTTACGCTTTTGAAAAAGCGATAGCTTCAATGGCTTGTATCCCGCCGACTTGTCCGAATAGTTCTTCAAGTCTATCAGTACCACCCCATTCTTCAGGATATCTAACTCTAACTCTTGCTTTTTTTAATCCAAAAGCAACAGGTATAATTTCATAACGTTCAATAATACATTTATCAGCTATCGCTTTTTTTAACTTTTCAACAAGATTTTCAAAATCTATGTCAGTTTCATCTGGAATTACATCAATTAAAGCAATATATTCTCCCATTTTAATTTCCTTTTCAATTTTTTAATAAAACTTGACTTAAAATTATAATATTCTTTTTTTAGTATTATAAAATAAAGTCCAATTCATTCTAGTTAGATTTTTCTATTTCTTATTTTAAGGCCCTATAAATTCGCATTTTAAGCATTTATACGAATTTCCTGATTGTCTACAACGTTCACATCTCCAAATAGTAACATCTCCGCATTGAGGACAAGGAAAATGAACTGCTGCTTCATAAGGAGCAATAGGTCTTCCACAACCGAAACAAATGTTTTTCTTGTAACTCATAGATAAATCAATTATTACTTTAATAAGACTTGGATTTTAAAATAAATTATAATTTTAATTATTTTTGGTTTTGATAATTAGAACTGATTGAAAAACTTTTATATGATTAACTGTATAAATTTAATTTAATTATTATAGGAAAAAGAGTAAATTAAATTTTAAATTAATTAACAATATTATTAGTATATACATCATTTGAATATTTTTAAAGAATTTCTCTAAATATAAGGAAGGTAAGAATTCAATGCCAGAGAATAAAGTAAAAAAATATTTTTCTTTGATTGAAGCATGGGCTTGGTGTGATATCTGCGAAGATATGGTGGCTTTGAGAATTGACAAGAAAGAAATCATTGATGGATTGAAGATGGGTATATATACAAAGGAATATAGACATTCAAACCCTTATCCTAATCCTGATGACACAGAAGACCTTTCTGGTCAAGAACATACTGTGTATGTCTATATTAATGATAATTTTGATGTTACGGGTGTAAAAACATTCTTTGGAGAATCTCTTAGCACTGAAGAAATTGTTGCAGAAACTGTTCAAGCAGGAGGTGAAGTAAGGATTCCAATAGTTGTCAAAGAGATTTCACCAATGGCGGTTCAATTAGGAATGCTTACAAAAGAAGAATTTATGGTCTTAAAGATTTGCGATGGTATGAATTCCCTTGAGCAAGTAGCTGAGATTGCTCAGAAAAGTATAGAGGAAATTGAAACAATGATGGATAAGCTAAGAAAAAAAGGTTTAGTTAAAGTTATTAGAAGAACTTAATCTTTTACTACCCAATTTTAGTTCTAATTTTTTTGGGTTTTGAACTCCTTTTTAATATTTAATATTTAGAATAAAATTTACCAATCAAATTATAAAAAGAGATATAATTGTATTTTCTTTTGTTAGAATTCAATAGAATGTTATTGTATTAACCCTATTTGATTAAGAATTTTTTTGCGATTTTATTTTTTTTCCACCCTCTTTTAATCCTAAGTGAAGAGCTTTTATATTTTTATCAGGATCTCTAAGCCATTCTTTTATTACTTCTTCGTAATGTTCAATTTCAATAAAAGGCAATTTACCAGTTGGGATGGCGAAACCAAGCATGATGAGATTCATATATAGATTCGAATTAAATTCTCTCAAAGCCAATTCTGTAGCATTTATAAAATATACATTATTAGAATACTTACTAAGTATCTCTTTTATATTATCTAAGGAGGGATATGCTTCTAAATTTGCAGTAATCATAATTCCTGGAATAGTTCTTGAGTTTAAAACAAATGAGGTCTTAGTCGAAGCAAATATTCCTCTACGTAACGCTTCTACTGGTTCAAAACAAATATAGAGATCTGCATCTCCATTACATACAAGAGGACATTGTAGATTTTTTCTTTCATCTTTAAGGATTTTTTTTTGATAACGTGTATGGCTCATGATAGCTCCCTCTCGCTGTGCAAGGCCATGATCTTCAGATCCAAAACTTCTTTCAACACCAGCCTTCTGTGAAGCAAATTCAATTAATCTCTTTAAGGTTATTACACCCTGTCCTGCAGTACCAGCAATTACAATATTTACTATATCTGTTTCTTTAAACTTCACGGAAAGGCACCTCTGTGTCTAATGAGTTATAGATAGTTTTGTGA
The DNA here is from genome assembly GCA_048940925.1 of Promethearchaeota archaeon. Lineage (GTDB taxonomy): Archaea > Asgardarchaeota > Lokiarchaeia > Sigyniarchaeales > SOKP01 > Loki-b32. The sequence goes on from JBHLOC010000001.1 coordinate 68,783, forward strand.
ATTGCTCCGTTTGGGCAAATCTCATAACATACTCCACATTTTATACAACGATCTTGATCAATTTGCATAGACTCAATTCCATCAACTTCAGTTCTTCTTATTGCTGGGCAACTTAAAATTCGTGCACAATCATAACACATTTGACATCCATGAATTAGGTATTCTATTTCTTGCACTTTCTTGTCTTGTTCCTTAATTCTGCGTATTTGATCCATTCTCCATCTATGTGCTTGTAGCCCACATTCACGTTTTATGATTATTACTTTTAAACCATCATTATGTAAAGCTTCCTCAATACTTTTTATCAATTTTTTTGGTTTATATGAATCTTCTACTCGTATCCATGGAACGCCTATTGCTTTACATAAACTTTCAATTGAAAATCCTTGATTAATTAAGTATCTAAGGACGTCATTTTGATGACCAGTCATTGCTGTCCAAGAGTTTTCAAAAATAATAAGTAAGATGTTTGAGTTATATCCAACTGCTTCTGTTAATGGAGACATACCGGTATGAAAGAATGTAGAATCCCCAATCATAGCAACTACTTTTTGATTTGTTTTTGTTGACATCCCAATTGCTGCACTTAATCCTCCCGACATGCAAATTACTAAATCTGAACATTGTTGAGGTGGGAAAAAGGACATTACGTAGCATCCAATATCTCCACAAATTATAGTGTTTTCTAAATGATTAGTTGCCTTTAATATTGAATAAAGAGTGGCGCGTTCAGGACACCCAGCACAAAATGTTGGAAACCTACTAGGGATAATATCTTTATATGAATTGAAATATTCAATACTTTTTATCAATTGTATATTAGGTTGTTTATTAAATATCTTAGCTAAACGTTCTGCTACTAATCCCGTAGAATATTCGTTATATTTAGGGAAGTACTTTTGTCCAAGGATATCAACATTTATTTTATAATTATGTGCGATTTCGGATATTTTGGTTTCTAAAAATGGTTCTAATTCTTCGATAACAATTACTTTTTCAAGATTTTGAATATAATTGATAATTTGCTCGTAATTTAATGGATACACCATTCCAAGCTTTAAAACTGAGATATTATTTAACTCTAATTGATTCAATGCTTCTAACGTATATCCAAAAGGCATTCCGCTTGTTATTATACCTACATTGTTTTCTCCAGGAATTATTTTGTTTAGTCCTAAGCGTGGAATTGTCTCTCGCAATTTTTCAATGCGTTCATATAATCTAATATGGTTATTAATCGCATGTGGTGGTAATGAATTGAATTTAGGAATATTTCTAATAAATTCCCCCTTGTTTTTGCCTTTTACCAATGGATTTAATTCAACGTACCCTCTAGAATGAGCACTTCTAGTTGTGGTTCTGATATTCATAACTAAATCATATTTTTCTGAAAGATCAAATGCTAATTTAATCCAATCCTTACATTCTTGAGGTGAATGGGGCTCAATAGTGGAAAGGTGGAGCATCCATGCATAAAACCGTTCATTTTGTTCCTGATGAGAACCAAGTGATCCAGGATCAGCACCAACAGAGACAACCATCCCGCCTGGATTCGGACCATTTAACGCAATTACGCTTAAAGCATCACTAGCTACATTTAATCCAACATGTTTCATAGGGTTAAAACTTCTACATCCTGTCCATGCGGCTCCCGCACAGGAAGAAGTTGCAACTGCTTCATTTACAGCCCATTGATGAGTTAAATATTCTTTTATTTCTGGATTGGTTCTTAATATTTGATGAAAATATTCTCCAATATCGCTAGTAGGGGTACCAGGATACTGAGATACATAAGATACACCTGCTTCTAAGCAACCTCTTACAAGAGCCTCATTTCCAAGCATCAAAACTTTACCTTCATCAACTCTAAAGCGGTTATCTTTTTCCATGAAAAAACCCTCTTATACTGTTTTAAATTAATTTATCTTTTAATAAACAATATAAAAAATATAATTTACTATTATCAGAAGTTAAGTTAAAAACTAATAAATAGATAATCTAAAATTAGACAGTATCTTCTAGCATTTTTCTCGTTATGTTTTCAAAAAGTATTTCTACATTTTCACCAGTTTTAGAAGAACATTCATAAAATCCCTGTAAATTGTAATTGTTTGACAGTTCTTGGGCTTCTTCTGCTTCAACAGATCTTTTATCCTGTAAGTCCGCTTTTCCTCCTATCATAATTATTGGTATTTTTATTTGTTCATCGGAAACAAAGTATTCAAAAATAGAGAGCCAATCTTTCATGTTATTAAGACTAGAATATCTTGTTATATCATACATAAAGATTCCTCCGTCTGCTCCCTTTGCAAAGCTTGGTAACAGCACTCTAAAGCGTTTTTCTCCTGCAAAATCCCATATCCGAAGAGTAACTCTTTGACCATCTATTTCTAAATTTTTTACACTAAAATCGGCACCAATCGTCATTTTTATATCTTTTTCAAATACTCTAGTGACAAACCGTCTAATTAATGTAGTTTTCCCTACTCCACCATCTCCAAATATACACAATTTAAAAGCTCTCTTTTGTTCTGTCAATTTTAACGCCTAATTTCTAATTAAATTATAAATTTGTGTAAAGATAAAAATTCTTGAAATTCATTTTATTATATCAGTTATAAAGCAAGTTTCAATAATCTTTATTCCTTGGATTTGAGAAATTTTCTTTTCGATCAATGGGTTAAAATTTTCAATTGATGGAATATCAACTTTTAAAATTAATCCACAATCTCCAGATAAACGCCAAATATTAGATATCTCATCAATTTCTTTTAATTCTTTCAAAATCCGTTTAATATTTTTAAAATCAGGCTCGATTTTTATGGTAGCACTAATATTTGGTGTTATATTATTTTCATATTCAATTGTAAAATGTTTGATAATTCCCTCTTCAATAAGTTTTTTGACACGTCTTCTTACTGTAGCTTCAGTTTTATTAATTTTTTTACTAATATCATTAAATGAGATTCGGCTATTATTTTTTAATTCCTCTAATATCTTTTCGTCAATTACATCTACTTTTTTAGGCAATTTTAACCTACTATTATAATAACTATGTAATTTTATCTAAACTAGGTATAAATTGTGAAAATTTGTTTATTAAATTAATTTTTTCCATAAAAATATGACTATTCTATCAAACTTTCCCTTTATTTAATTTTTATAATGAATAGTTAGAACCATTTATAAGAAGACTAAAGATAAGGCTTATTTTAATTTATCTAAAGAATTTATTATAATAATATAATTATAATATGATCATATGATGTAAGATTTCAAAAATATAGATGACTAATTTTGAAAACAATTTAATATTTTGATTAATTTTTCTAACTTAGATTTATTTATTATTAAAATTATTGTGCAATGATTTAATTCTAAACTTAACTGTAAAAAAAATATCAAATTATTTTAGATGATTATATGACCGAAAATCAATATGATTTAGCCATAATAGGAGCAGGTCCTGGAGGATACCATGCAGCTATAAGAGCTGCACAATACGGAGCAAAAGTTGCTTTAATAGAAAAAGATAAATTAGGAGGGACCTGTCTTAACTGGGGTTGTATTCCGACAAAAGCATTGTATGCATCAGCTCATTTGATTGAAAAACTAAAAGATGCTAATAAATTTGGATTAGAAATCTCTAATTATAATTTAGATTTTAGAAAAGCGGTTGAAAGAAAAAACGAAGTTGTAGAGGAACTCGTTGGTGGAATTGAACAGTTAGAGAGAGCTTGGAAGAATGATTTATATAAGGGTCATGGTAAAATTATTGAAGGCGATATTAATAAAGGGTTTGAGATTTCAATTGAAGGAGATGATATTTCCCTAATTAAAGCAAAAAGAGTAATTATCGCGACAGGCTCCTCACCTGCTCTAATTCCTTCATTTAATATTGATCATGAACGTATTCTAACAAGTGATGATATTTTACATCCCGATTTTAAAACTGTACCAGAGAGACTTTTAATTATTGGTGCTGGAGTTATTGGCTGTGAATTTGCTAATATTTTCACAAGATTTGGTAGCAAGATAACTATGCTTGAATACCTTCCTTCTGCAATTGCTACAGAAGAACCTATGATTGTAAAGGTTTTAATGAAAAAATTTGAAGAATTAGGAATTGAACTACACACTTCCAAAAATGTATTATCCGTAGAAAATACCGGTTCTGGAGTAATAGCTACAACATGTGATGCGTCTGTTCCGCGAGATCAAACTGATTCTGTCGAAAAATCTATCTACGAAGCTGATTTATGTCTGGTCTCTATTGGACGCGCAAAAATATCTAAAAACCTTGGATTAGAAAATATTGGAATAGAAACTGATCGTGGCGCTATAAAAGTTAATAGAGATACATTAGAGACTTCGGTGAAAGGAATTTATGCAATTGGAGACGTGACAGGAGGACTTATGCTTGCTCATGTTGCCAGTTATGAAGGGGATATCGCAGTTGTAAATGCTTTAGCTAGTATTGGAGGTTTCCCTGTTATTGAAATGAAACCTGATTACACTGTAGTCCCGGCAACAATTTTTACATCACCCAATATAGGTTCTGTAGGCTATAGAAGGAAAGTTGCTAAAGATATGGGTATGGACGTCTTAATGGGTCAATTTCCTTATCAATCCCTAGGTAAAGCTAAATGTATGGGTGAAGAATTAGGATTTTTGATGGTATTATGCGAAAAGGAAACCCATAAAATTATTGGCGCCTCTTGTATTGGCGCTGAAGCACCCGAATTAATATCTGAGATCGCATTAGCAATGCAAAATGGCTTAACAATTCATGATGTCGCAGACACCATCCATAGCCATCCCACAATATCAGAAATGGTATTAGAGGCATGTGAAGCAACAGTAGGTAAAGCTATTCATAAGAAAGGACGTCCGATTCATAATTAGTTCTTCTTTTTCAAGAAAAATCTTGAAATGATTATATATTTTTTCTTTTTTTTTGATATTTTATTATAAAAACTATTCCTACGATGAACACGGCTATTATAATAAAAATTACCCATGTGTAGCTATTATCTAAGGCCATGATATCAATGAATTTTTCTAATGTTGTTAATTCTCTATAAAATCTCATTCCAACACTCATCCTGAAAATATTTATATTATCCCATTCATATGCAAAGGTTTTTCCTCCATTAAATTCTATAACATAAGGGCCTGAAACATTAGGAATTTGATCGACTTTATAGTAAGCTGTAGAAAATATTGGTTGTTTTCCGTACACTTGAAGTTCTACTCTTCCTGTGGTATTACCTATCCATTTTTGCGAAGTTCCTAAATAATACATTAAAAAGAAAAAATCTCTAGAATCTAAAGGATTCTCCAATAAACTTTTGAATTGATATCTTATAATTAGAGTGCTATTTCTTAGAAATGTAATATTGCTTTTAATAAATGTAAGTGGATAAATATTAACTGATCGTGGTAAGAAATATATGTCTACTTTAGCAAAATTTGTTTTCCAAGTTGGTATATCAAATAAATCGTAAGGAATTTGAGTTTGATTAGTAAGTATTTGTACTGTAAATTCAGTGATATTGAGGGCTAGTGAGAAAGGGAGTATTACAGTTACAGTATTAGTATTTCCGTGATTAGATATTGTATAGTTTGCATTAAAAGAAATACTCGCTTTTCTCAAGGACTTAGTTGTGTTAATTGTAATAAGAGTACTAGTGTGAGAAAGCTGAAGGGGTAATGTACAATTTGGAAAAATTTCTCCAATAATTTGGTCTGGGAGAGGTGCAGGATTAGGAGCTGACACATAAGGAGTAGAAATTGATGCATGTAGAAATAATATAAAAGAAAATAAAATAGCATAAATTTTTTTTTGGGTCTTCATAATTCACACGCTTCAAAGGATCAGATTCTATATTTAAATCTATCGGTAGAGTTTATTAGAATTATCTAATATTATGAAAAGAAGAGCAAAAAGAAGATAACAATCTTGAGATTATTTAATAATCTTGATATTTTTTTTCATCCTTATTTGTAAAGATTTATATAATATAGTGTAAGTTATATCAATTGCATAAATTTCAATTTTAAAATTATTCCTAAAAATAATAGAGGGTAATACAAAAAATGATATTTATAGTTACCCAATGGACCCCATATAATAAAACAAATGAATGGTTCGACGTATTTAAAGAGGTTCAAGGCAAACTGCCATCCTTCATAAAGAAATGGCAAACCTTTGCGGTTCCTGACGAAGATCGAGGCATTAAAGGATACAATGTTATTATGGTCGAAAAAGGTAACGCTGACGAGGCTATGATTGAGATTTCTAAATTAATTGCTCCATTTTGGAAAATCGAAGGTTTTGCCATGAAAACCGAGACAGCTTTCGCAATGAGAGACGCACTAAAAGTAATCGGGAAAAGTCTTTAAGTTTAATTTTTAAATTTTTTTTTTTAGATTTCTCTATTTTTCCTTCAACAATCTACTTTTAAATTATTTTTTATTATAATATATGAATAAAAACTTGAGAAGAGAGATCCTACTCTTCTTTCATGACATTTCCTTTTCTTGAAAATTAATCTAAAATTTGAATCAGTATTGATCGAAACTCTAGTTAAATGATCAATTTTCGCGAATAATGGCGAAATCCGTTATCATAATTATTGTATTTTAATATATATCCTATGTGTTTTTCATCTGATGACTATTTCAGTAAATAACAAATAAGTGAAATGGCAGTATGGCGACTGATCCCATTATATGGTTGTCCATTATGCATAGTAATAATTATTGAGATTGATCAAGTTTATATACGAAAATTCATATATAGTACTTGAGGTGAGTAAGAAAAATGACTAACTCAAATTATGTAAACAGATCAACCGAAAAGGCAGTGAGCAATTTTGAGAACATAAAGACTGCCTTAAAGGGATTGTATGAGATTATGGATTTAGGCATGAACGAGGATGAATTTTATCGTGAGGCGGGGAAGGAGAATATCGAAGCGTTGTATAAGAATCTCATCGAGTTATTATTGAATGAATATGGGTTAAGGCAGTTGGTCAAGAAGATCAACAGTTCCGAAGTGGATTTAAACATCGTGCTGAATGAGTATTTAGCGAATGCATAAATAAATTTTTCTTTATTGATTAGTTTTTCTTAATAATTCTTTCAAATCAGTCAATTTGTCATCTCGTTTATTTTGATAACGGTTCCCTGATGTTATCCGTTGAATACTCACCTCACACATTGGTTTTCCTTATTTTCAAGGATATTTCAGGGGGCTGACCTTTATATAGTTCTGAACAACAATATTAGTTTGAAAAATTCTCTTTAAAAGATTCTTTCTTATTTTTTTTCTGAGATTGGTCAGAGGGTGAAATTTCTTCAATTTCTTCTTCCTGTTTCAATGATCGGACTGGTTTGGACTCATCGAACGGATGATTACACACCCAACAGATATTTTCTAAATTTGATAATGTGTCAGCGCATTTATTACAATAAAAAGTATCACACTCAGGGCAAATATATATCTTTCGTTCTAATTTTCCTTTGCATACTAGGCAAATTTTCTTTTCCTTGGAAACAGTAACCTCCTCTTCAGTGATTTTTTGACGTCTGGTAAATATCCCTAAAACGTCAGTATCTACTTTTTTTTCTTTTTCTTCTTTCTTTGAGGCTAATTCTGACCGTGTATTTCGTATTATAAGATAAAATAGAGTATAAACATATATGACTAAAACCAAAATTTCTATGATATAAAGGAAACTAAAAGCTTCAGGGCGCCTTTCAATAAAAATAGTTATGTCAACAATTAATATAAATACAATTAAAGGAATAGCTAAAAATGCAAAAAATACCCAGTAAAATAAGGCTCGTGTAATCAATTCGGGTTTAATAATCATTGGTATAACAATGATGATACAACCTAGTATTAATAGAATTGGACTCAAAAAGAGAGAATACCAATTCAGTGATTTATGAGCTCTTAGTGCTAGGATTAATGAAAAAATGAAAGATAAAAAACCGAATAAAAAGAATGAAGAAACTGCTTTAAACTCAGGGCGAGACCATTTTGTATAAAGATATAACACGTATGGGACTATAATTACTAATCCGGGTATTATAAGAAAATTAAAGATGCTTCTCGCTGTCGACAGGGGTTCCATAGTAATTAAGGGTAAAAAAAATAACAGTGCTATAAAAATAGAAAACATAATTGTCAGAATATATTTCGTACGTCTTACAATCAACTCAAAAGATAAAACAAAAAACAAACCCCCTATTCCTAATATGGCATTACGTATTATCTCAAGAACAACATAGACTGATGAATAATTGTTATAATCGCCGTAAAATGTAAAGTTAGCATAGTTAAAGATTCCTCGAACTTGAATAACTTGAATGCTGGTAATAATCAAACTAGAAGCGAAACCAAGAGGTAAACTAGCTAATCCAAACATTATCATCTTTTCATTGAAAACTTCTTTCTTTCTTCCCTTAAGTATAAAGTAGATCCCGCACATTAGGGTTAATGTTATCCCAATTCCCCATATAAACCTTTCATAAGGATCCCAGATCATCACATCTGCCATAATAGACTCCTTTAGCTTAAAGTTTTTTAAAGAAATATTGAATTTACTTCAGTTTGATCAAATCTAGATAATCTTAGTTTTAACTCATATTTATATATTAACCTAAAAGATTTAGAGCGTCAATTAAAGGAATTAGTTTGATTCAACTTCCATAAGCTACTCATCCAGCCATTTTCAAACTTTTTTTCATCCAAAATTTATTACATATTACTATAATTTAGCGAATGTATAAATGTTAGGATTTGCTTAAGTAACTTTTTTATATTAAGATTATCAGCAATTGATATTAAGTTGACATTTGTAACAGTGCCCTGATCAATTCCGTAGGGCACTCACCTCACACACTTACTCAACTTTTATTCAAGGAAATATCAAGAATCTGTAACATTTTTTATATAGTAATTTTGAAAAATGATTAAAAGACAAATTTTATTCAGAGCTAAATTGCCTATCAAGGTCAATAACTAGAGGAATCTCCTTGTTATCTTTCTTCACAACTACTTTTAAAACCCCATCCTCAATTTTAGTACTGATAGGTTCTATTTTAGAGACTTTTCCTTTCAAAGATGCATGTAAACATGTTTGTTCCTCATCATAAAGAACACATTTGGTGCAACAGAATCCTACAGGCATAAATCCTACTATTGAACATCGATCATATGCTTCACAATTACAATTATTACACATTTTTCTATCACTTATCTTATTTTTTATGTATTTTTTTGTAATTTTTTTTTTTTTTAATAAGTATTTATTTCCACAATATTATAATATAACGCATTCATATTTAAATTTGATCATTCTCAGACATTTATTGTTTTGAAAAGATAAATTTAGCAAAAATTAGATCATGTGATTTAATTTTTGGCATGATCATTACGATTTTGATCATATCGATCCGAGATCTATTGATATTTTTGGAAAATGTAAATTGATTTTAAGAATAACGATCAAATATCTTATTCTTATTGATCATCAAAATCGCGACGTAAAGGAACAAACATTTTTAACATATTTTGATCGCTTTTGATCATGAAATCTAATAAATTTGTCATATTCTAAAAAGTAAGAGAGAAGATTTATCAACATTAAAAGAAATATCCGAGAAGATAAGTTTTATTGTTCTAATTGAACTTATCTAGTGTGATTTTGATAACATAAAACACATTTAAACAATTTAGTTATGGAAATTTTCTAAAAAATTTATAATATTTATATTATTATCCCAATCAACAGAAAATAAAAAAGCATGATGACATGAGTGTCATAAATTTTGAATTTCGGAATGAGGTATTAAAACATAATGCCTCTTTAAGTTATTGTTATCAATGTTCAACGTGCTCAGGTGGTTGTCCTGTTGCTCTAATCACTCAAGGGCGTTATAATCCGAGAAAAATCATAGAAGAGGCTATCTTGGGCTTAGAAGATAAATTAGTAGCAAAACAAGATCCGAATAGTTGGCTTTGTTCAACTTGTCAAACATGCGTTGAGTTATGTCCTCAAAAGGTTGAACTAACGGAAATTTTTACACTAATTAAAAATCGATGTTTTGAGACAGGCAATGTTCCTGAAGCATTTATTGCACAGGGTAAAGCTGTTTTAGAGAATGGAGTTGCTATTCCATATTCTAAGGCGATCTTAAGTCGGAGAGAAAAATTAGGACTTCCTATAATCAAAACAGCTTCTATTGATGAAATCGGGAAGATTATGAAAGAAACAAATTTTGCAAATCATATTCCCACGGAGGGTACTTAAAATATGTCTTATGATTTATTCTTAGGTTGCGTTATTCCAGCTAGATTACCGTTTTTAGAAGCCTCATCAAGGAAAGTATTTGAAACACTTGGTATTAATTTAAGAGATGTTGATGGATTTAGTTGCTGTCCTGATCCAACGGGAATAGAGCTTATAGATCATAATACATGGTTAGCATTAGGAGCGAGAAATTTAAGTTTATCAAATAATAATGGAGGAATTATATCTTTTTGTTCAGGTTGCGTTGAAACGTTAAAGGGTGTAAATTATGCTATTAATAAAGATCCTGAAGTAAAAAAGGAAGTCAATGAAACTTTGAAAAAAATAGGGAAGAAGTATGATGGAAGGACAAAAGTAGTTCACTTCGCTCAGGTACTTTATGAAAATCTTGATAAAGTTAGAGAGAATGTAGTACATCCTTTAAGTGGATTTAAAGTAGCTGTACATTATGGCTGTCATTATTTAAGACCTTCTGAAGTAATTAATTGGGATGATCCTTTTAATCCAGTCACTATTGATGAAATTATTCGAACAATAGGAGCAGATTCAATAGATTATGAAATGAAGATGGAATGTTGTGGAAATCCACTTGATAAATCAGATAAAGAGCTGTCTCTTCAAATGATTGATAATAAATTCAAAGCAATTCAAAAATCTGGCGCAAATTGCGTTACTTTAGTATGTCCCGCATGTTTTCAACAATTCGATTTTAATCAACGAGAATTAAGTAAAGGAAAGGAAATTGGTTATGATTTTCCGATCTTCTATCTCTCAGAATTAGTAGCTTTGGCTTTTGGGTTTAAACCTGAAGAGTTAGGGTTTAATTTTCATCGAGTACGACCTACAAAACTTTTAGATGGATTTTAATTTTAAATAATAGTTAAATTGAAATTTTTAATTTAATTAAGAAATATAGTGGAAAAGATGGGATTGGCAGAAGTAAAAACATTCAAAGATCTTGAAGATGATGTAATTGCAGTAAATAGATGCTGTGCTTGCGGTGCTTGCATAGCTTATTGTGAGAATCAGGCCTTTAATGTTATTGAGATGGATGGGTATACTCCTAAATTTAAATCTGAAAAAACTGTAGAGAATTGTAAAGAATGTGGATATTGTTATTATATTTGTCCCCAAACAGAACCGCTACTAGATAGGTTAAAAGAAACTCATCTCGTCAAAGATGAACTAGGGAATATTATTGATATTTTTGCTGCTAGGACGACAAATGCAAAAATTAAAGAAGTTGGACAAGATGGTGGTATAGTATCGACAATTTTGAGCTATTTGTTTGATACTAATAATATAGACGCCGCAATTGTATCTGAATATGATGAGAATTTTAAACCAGTACCGACCATTATATATACGAAGGATGATTTGGTAAAGTCAGCAGGTACGAGATATTCAATATCCTCTAATATTTTGCCATTAAAAGATTTGACGCAAATTGCAGAAGAAATAATTTCTCAGAAGATGAGAATTTATGATCCTGATCAATTACGTATTGCTTTTATTGGAACACCTTGCCAATGTAGAGCAATAAGCAAGATGAAACTTTTAAATATTAAACCCGCACACGTTATAAGTATAGTTATAGGTCTTTTTTGTTTTGAAAATTTTGAGTATGATAAACTAATAGAAATTTTGAAGTCAAAAACAGAAATAGATCCTTCCGATATTAAAAAAACCAATATTAAAAAGAATTTTTTCGTTACTTCGAAGGCAGACCAAGTTGCTGAAGTAAATATAAAAGATCTAGATGAAGCTGTGAGAAACCACTGCCATGAATGTGATGAATTTGTAGGCAGATTTACAGATCTTAGTATTGGAGCGTCTGGTGCTCCCACAGGTTACTCAATGATTCTTACTCGTACTGAAAAGGGGCGTAGTTTAATTGATTCTTTATTAGCAACTGGATATATTGAAAGGTATATTATTCCAGCTGATCAGATTTCAGAATGGAGACCTAAAAAAATTAATTGGTTAAAAAGAATGACTTCACGAAAGGTGAAGAAATAAGTAATAGGTGAGATGAATGGAAAAAAACTCTAAAAGTGCTTTAATTATAGGGGCAGGTATTGCTGGTATTCAGGCTGCTTTAGATTTAGGAGATATGGGTATAAAAGTTCATTTAGTCGAAAAACAACCAGTAATTGGGGGAAAAATGGCACAATTGGATAAGACTTTTCCTACATTAGACTGCTCAATTTGTATTTTAGCACCTAAGCTTTCTGAGTGTTATCGGCATCCAAATATTACATTGTATACTCTCTCTGAAGTACAAAATGTAGAGGGTACAAGTGGAAATTTTTCAGTAGAAATTCTTAAACGAGCACGATATGTAAAGGAAGATGTATGTACAAATTGTGGAGATTGTGCTACAATTTGTCCAGTGCGTGGTGTTCCTAATTATTTTGATGCAAATTTAAAAAGTATGGCTGCTGCATATATTCCCTTTCCTTCTGCAGTTCCTCCTGTGCATATTATTGATAAAGATTCATGTGTATACTTAAATTATGGCATTTGTGGATTATGTGCTAAGACTTGTGGTGCTGAGGCAATAGATTTTTCACAAAAAGATGAAATCTTAAAGATTGATAACGTAGGGTGCATAGTTGTAGCTCCAGGATATGGATTATTAGAAGATGTCACTCCACTTACAAATTATGGCTATGGAAAATTTAAAAATGTAGTCTCAGCATTAGAATTCGAACGATTAATTTGTGCTTCTGGACCTTTAGAAGGACACTTAAAAAGGTTATCTGATGGGAAAGATCCTATGAAACTTGCGTTTCTACAATGTATAGGATCACGTTCAGATCGAGATAAAAAGTATTGTTCTTCTATTTGTTGCATGTATACCACGAAAGCGGCCATGATTGCTTATGAACATAATAATGAATTAGAATCATACGTTTTTTATATTGATATGAGAGCAGGAGGTAAAGGTTTTCAATCCTTCCTACGTAGAGGAGCAAATGAATATAATATTGAATATATCAAAAGTAAGATATCTCATATTGATATTGATGATGAGGAAAACCCTATTATTACTTATGAAGATTATGATACATCTGAAATAAAACAATTAAAGGTGGATTTAGCCGTATTAGCAACATGTATAATCCCATCAAAAGGAATTGAGAAGTTAGCAGAGGTATTAGGGATTGAATTAAATGAATATAATTTTGTAAAGACAAACCCATTTTTACCAGTAGAGACGAGTGCAGAAGGTATTTTTACATGTGGGTGTGCTCGTGAACCAATGGATATACCACGTTCTGTTGCTGAAGCTAGTGGAGCAGCAGCAAGAGCTGCAGAAGTTATTAGAGGAGGATGAAGAGAAAGTGTCTGAAAAAGAAATTAGAATTGGGGTGTTTGTATGCTCTTGTGGGAGCAATATAGGAGGTTTAATAGATGTTAAAAAATTGGCTGAATATGCTAGTACCTTACCTAATGTAGTTTTTACAGAGGATAATCTCTATACATGCTCAGAAACAGGTTTAGCACAGATTAAAAATGGTATTAAAGAACATAATTTAAATCGTGTAGTTGTTGCATCCTGTACACCAAGAACTCACGAACCATTATTCCGAGATTGTATATCTGAAGAAGGGGTTAACAGATATCTCTTTCAATTCGTAAATATAAGAGATCAGGATACATGGGTACATCAAAAACAGCCAAAAGAAGCATTTGAAAAAGCTAAAGACTTAGTAAGGATGGGCGTAGCAAAAGCTGCTAAACTTGAAGCACTTGAAAATATTGTCGTGGATGCTACTCCAACTGCTCTTGTGATTGGTGGGGGTGTAGCTGGAATGAATGCTGCCTTGAGTTTAGCAAATCAAGGATTCGAAACACATTTAGTTGAAAAAGAAAATCAGTTAGGCGGCAAATTAAATATTTTAAATAAATTATTCCCAACAGGTCAAGATGCCTCTGAACTTTTAGAAAGTCTAAAGAAAAGAGTTAGAAGTAACCCAAATTTAACTGTTTATACTTCAGCAAAAGTGAAAAATATAGAAGGCTTTGTTGGCAATTATGAGATAGAAATAGAACAAAAAAGTAAAAATATTGATTTAACTATAGGAGTAATTATTGTAGCTGTTGGTGCTTCTCTCTTTACACCAACTGGAAAATTTGGTTATGATGGGAAAATAAGAATTACTCAACATGAATTAGAAAATAAGTTAAAAAATAATGAAGTAAAAGCAAAAGATGTTGTAATGATCCAATGTGTAGGTGCTCGCAATGATGAACGAGTATACTGTTCAAATGTATGTTGTATGAGTGCCTTGAAAAACGCATTACTTATTAAGGAAGAAAATCCTGAAACTAATGTAACAATATTATTTAGAGATTTGTATACCCCTGGGACATATTATGAAGAATATTATAGAAGAGCGAGAGAGGCAGGAGTTATTTTTATTGATTATAAACTTGAAAAAGAACCTTTAGTAGAGGATAAGAATATAAAAGTATTTAATGAATATATTGGAGAGGAGATGATTATACCTTATGATCTCCTTGTATTATCAACTCCTTTAGTTGCGAATGATGATAATAAAGATCTTGCTCAATTGCTAAAAGTTCCTTTAGAAGAAAATAAATTCTTTTTAGAAGCTCATGTAAAATTACGTCCTATGGACTTTGCTACGGATGGAGTGTTTGTATGTGGTGCAGCAAAATGGCCTGTAGATATTACAGAATCCATAGCTCAAGGTTATGCTGCTGCCGCAAGGGCAAGTACTATTATATCTCATGATACTATAGAAGTAGAGGGCGCCACATCATATTTACCTGAATATAACAAGAGTTTATGTACTGGTTGTGAAGTATGTGTAACTATTTGTCCATATAAAGCTATAAGTAAGAATGAAGACGATGAAATTGAAATAACTCAGGTACTTTGTAAAGGGTGTGGAGTATGCGGTGCGACTTGCACGAATCATGCGATTATTATTAGACATTTTACAGATGAGCAGATTTTATCTGAAATATATGCATTTGGAGGCAGATAAGAATTATGAGTTTTGAACCGAAAATTTTGGGTTTTTTATGTAATTGGTGCTCATATGCGGGGGCTGATTTGGCTGGAGTAAGCAGAATGCAGTATCCTCCTAATATCAGAGTAATACGAGTAATGTGTAGTGGCAGAGTTGACCCAAAATTTATCTTTGAAGCTCTCAGAGTTGGAGCTGATGGAGTCATTGTGCTAGGATGCCATCTGGGAGATTGTCACTATCTTGAAGGGAATTATGAAGCTGAGAAGAAATTTGACATGGTTAAACGATTTCTTAAGCTAATCGATTTCGATAGTAGGGTTCGGTTAGATTGGGTATCAGCATCTGAAGGTGCTCGATATGCTGCTGTTATAAAGGAATTTACAAGTCATATTAAGACATTAGGACCATCTCCTGTAGGTGGTGATAATCCAGATAAAGAAATCCTCGAGAAATTGAGGGCTATAGAGGAAGCTGCGGCAGGTGATCGAATGAGAGCACTTGTAGGAAGAGAAAGAAAAATTACAGAACAAGAAAATGTTTATGGTGAGAAAGTTCCAATTGAAAAATTTAATGAAGTTTTCGATTCGGCAATTGAAGAAGAGTATAATAGACATAGAATATTAATTTCTTTAGAAAATGATTCTAAGTCCGTAAAAGATTTAGCAATTGAATTAAATATAGATCCAAGCGCTGTTTTAGAACATATGGTAATTTTAAAAAGTCGAGGTCAAGTAGATTTCGGACAACTTGTTGGATTAACACCAATGTTTCATAAAATATAAAGAGGATAAAATATGGATAAAATAGGAGCAGTCATGGTTGTAGGCGCAGGAATAGGAGGCTCACAAGCAGCACTCGATCTGGGTGATTCAGGGTTTAGAGTTTACTTAATTGAATCTTCAACAAGTATTGGTGGCGTGATGGCCCAATTGGATAAAACTTTTCCCACAAATGATTGCGCTATGTGTATAGTAAGCCCTAAGCTCGTAGAGACAGGTCGACATCAAAATATTGATTTGAGTATTAATTGTGAGATTTTAGATGTCGAAGGAGAAGCAGGAAATTTCACAGTTAAAGTAAAAAAAAATTCTTTATATATTAATCCAGATAAATGTACTGGTTGCGGTGTGTGTGGTCAAAACTGCCCAGTAGAGGCAATTGATGTATTCAATGAGGGATTATCTAGATATCATGCTACTTCTGTAAAGTATCCACAAGCTGTTCCACTCGTATATGCTATCAATAAAGAATATTGTATAGGATGCGGAGTATGTGCTGGTGTATGTAAAGCAAAAGCGGTAGAGTATGACCGAGAAGATGAAGAAGTAGATATTAATGTAGGAGCAGTTATTCTTGCTCCAGGTTTTGATGAATTTGTTCCTCAAGCAGCAAACAAATATGGTTATGGGGAGTTTAAAAACGTAGTGACCAGTATTGAGTTTGAACGTATCTTGTCAGCTTCAGGACCATTTGCTGGAAGAGTTCTTAGACCTTCTGATGGAGATATTCCAGAAAAAGTAGCTTTCCTTCAATGTATAGGATCCCGAGATTATTCGGGAAAAGGTCAACCATATTGTTCTTCAGTATGTTGTATGTATACAGCGAAAGAGGCAGTAATTGCTCACGAGCATCAGCATGAAGTAAAACCTACAATTTTTAGCATGGATATAAGAGCATACGGAAAAGATTTTGATAAATATATCATTAGGGCTCAAGAAGAGTATGGTATCCGATATATTAGAAGTAGAGTATCTTCAATAACAGAGATTCCTGAGACAAAAGATTTAAAACTTTGTTATGAAACTGAAGATGGGAAGGTAATTGAAGAAATTTATAATATGGTGGTGTTAAGTGTCGGATTAAATCCTCCTGATGATGCGAAATACCTGGCTGAAAAATTTAATATTGAATTAAATGAATTTGGTTTCGCAAAAACAGAAATTTTCAACCCTGTACAAACCTCAAGACCTGGAATTTTTGCTTGTGGTGCATTTTCTCAACCTAAAGATATTCCTGAAACTGTTACTCAAGCGAGTGCGGCTGCCGGTTGTGTTGATCAACTTCTATTTGAAAAGAGAGGTACATTAATAACAGAAAAAACATTACCTCCAGAGATTTTTGTGGCAGGACAACCTCCGCGTATTGGAGTATTTATTTGTCACTGTGGTATAAATATTGGTGGATATGTAGATGTTCCTGAGGTTACTAAATATGCGAGTACTCTCCCAAATGTTGTCATGTCAGATCGTAATCTTTACACTTGTTCTGCCGATACTCAAGGGATAATAAAAGAAAAAATTGAAGAATACCATCTTAATAGAGTTATTGTTGCCTCATGTACTCCTCGAACTCATGAACCATTATTCCAAGAAACCATTAGAGAAGCGGGCTTAAATCGGTACTTATTTCAAATGGCAAATATCCGTGATCAATGTTCATGGGTGCACATGAACCAACCTGAGGAAGCTACTCAAAAAGCAAAAGATCTTGTAAGAATGGCGGTTAATAAAGCTCGACGAATAGCCCCTATAGATAGAATAAAACTGGGAGTGACAAAGAAAGCAATGGTAATAGGGGGAGGAATAAGTGGTATGGTAGCTGCTCTTAATTTTGCCAGCCAACAAATTGAGACTCACCTAGTTGAAAAAGCAGGAGAATTAGGAGGTTTAGCGCGAAAAATTTTTCATACTCTTGAAGGAGGAGATGTTCAAGCTTATTTAAAAGATTTAATTGAAAAAGTCGAGTCTAATAAATTTATTCATGTATATACAAATGCTGAAATTGAAACTTTAGATGGATATATTGGAAACTTCAAAACTACAGTTATTCATGGACCAAAAAAAGAAATTGCAGAATTTGACCATGGAGTTGTTATTTTAGCTACAGGAGCACATGAATATAAACCAAAAGAATTTCTTTATGGCCATAATAAAAATGTTATTTTGCAATCAGAGTTCGAAGACCTATTAAATACTGATAGTGTTATTAAAAATAAAAAATCAGTTGTCATGATTCAATGCGTTGGTTCAAGAAACGATGAACATCCATATTGTAGCAAAATGTGTTGTGCAGAAGCTATAAAAAACGCATTATTAGTTAAAAAACTAAATCCATCAACAGAAGTTACGGTTTTATTTAGAGATATCCGAACATATGGATTTAAAGAAAAGTATTATAGAAAAGCAAGAGAACAAGGAGTAATTTTCCTTCGATATGATGAACTGAATCCGCCTGAAATTATTACGAAGGATTCATCATTAAATGTAAAAGTTAAAACTCCAAAAGCAGGAGTTTTATCAATCCCCACGGATTTATTAGTATTAAGTGCAGGAATAGTTGCATCTCACGAGGAAAATGAAGAGCTTGCTAAAATGTTAAAAGTTCCTTTAAATGATGATAATTTTTATCTAGAAGCCCACGTTAAACTTCGTCCGGTTGATTTTGCAACTGAAGGAGTATTTGTTGCTGGCTTAGCACACTGTCCAAAAACAATTGAAGATTCAATTTCACAAGCTAATGCAGCAGTTTCAAGAGCATGTACAATTCTCTCAAAAGATGAAATTGAAGCTGAGGGAAAAACGGCAGTTATTGATATGTCTCGCTGTATCGGATGTGGGATGTGTATAGAAAATTGTGCATATAATGCTATAGAATTAATTGAAGATCGAAGGTTCGGTTTAGTAGCGTCAATTAATCAAGCACTTTGTAAAGGTTGTGGAGCTTGTAGTGGGAATTGTCGATGTAGTGCCATCGATATTTTAGGTTTTACAGCAGAACAGATTTATTCGATGATCACTGCAAGATTATAACGATAATGAGGTTTAGAAAAAATGACGGAAACAGTTTCAAAAGAAAAAGAGATAAGTGAGAAATGGGAACCAAAAATCATCGCTTTTTTATGTAATTGGTGTTCTTATGCTGGAGCAGATTTAGCTGGAGTAAGTAGAATCCAATATCCACCGAATATAAGAATTGTCAGAGTTCCCTGTTCTGGAAGAGTTAATCCCTATTTTATTATAAAAAGTCTGACAGATGGATGGGATGGTGTTCTTGTATCGGGATGTCATCCTGGTGATTGCCATTATATTAGTGGAAATTTAGTGGCTCGAAGACGTTTTGCAATATTGAAAGAGCTTCTGAAATTCTTTGGAATTGAACCCGGGAGAGTTAATTTTATGTGGGCTTCTGCTGCCGAAGGAGAGCGATTTGCTACCTTGGTGAAGAAGGCTACAAATATAGTAAAAGAATTAGGACCAAATAAAAAATTTCAAAGAGAGTGGTAATGAATATGAGTATTGAAACAGAAAACAGAGAAATTGAAAATTCAATAAGAGAATTGGCTAAAAAGTTATTCAATGAGAAACAAGTAGATGTGATCATTGGATATTCAAAGGGTACACTTCCTTTAAGCTCTACACCAATAATCATTAGGAAAGCAGAAGATATAGACAAGTTAGTCTGGAATAATTTATGCTATATTAATTTAGCTAGATATTTAGCCCCTCTAATGCCCCAACTTTGTGATACAGAAGGAAATTCTTTGAGAATTGGAATTGTTGCTAAAGGTTGTGTTGCCAGAGCAATAAATCTTTTAGCGGTTGAGAAGCAAGTAAATCTAGATAACATTAAGATGATTGGGTTTAATTGTAATGGTAATATTAACAGAAGTAAAATAGATATGGAAATTGGGGAAAAAGAGATTCTTGATGTTTCAATATTAGGGAGTGATATCATTGTAAAAGGAAAAGATTGGGAGAAAAAATTCCCCTATGATCAATATATTAATGAGCTATGTAAAGTTTGTAAAATAAAATCACCTTCTGCGCCAGAAGATCTATGTGTAGGTGAATGTCACGAATTAGAATCTGTATATGATGAATTTACAGATATTGATGAGTTTGAATCGAAAACATCTGAGGAGAAATGGGCATATATTAAAGATACTTTAGGAGTGTGCACTTTATGCTATAGTTGTCGCCAAGCCTGTCCTGCGTGTTATTGCAATCTATGTTTTGTTGATCAAAATGCACCTATATGGTTCAACAAAACTACAGAATTTAATGACATACTTGTATTCCATTTAATACGCTCGATGCATTTAGCAGGAAGATGTATAGGATGTGGAGCATGTTCATCGGTATGTCCAGTCGGTATAGACCTGTATTTTATCAATAGAAAATTGGAAAAGATCGTTAAAGAAAGATTTAATTATACATCAGGTCTTAATGCTGAAACTTTACCTCCAATGATGGATTTCAAAATGGAGGATGCACAAGAATTTATGTTAGAGGAAGATTAAAAGGGTGAATTAAAATATGGAACAAAAAATATTAAAAAAAGACCAAGTTGGAAAATTATACAACGAATTAGCAAATGAATATAACTTTTATGCTCCGATTAATAAAAAGGGTAATCTAGTCTTCGAGAAGATCGAAAATCCTGAAGATATTGTTTTAGATTACCTGAATTCAAAAATTCCACCGAAATCAATATTATTTCCTCAAGAAGAGGTGCTTTTTGAATATTCTTTAGATGAGAAAAATGTTGAAATCACTGATAGACAAGATCTAGATCAAAAATACTTGATATTTGGAATTCGACCATGCGACGCTTACAGTTTTGAATTGTTCGCTAATTTCTTTTCATTTCATGGAGACTGGAAGGATGAGATATATTTAAAGAAGAAAGAGAATACAACACTCATAGGTATCGGGTGTAATACTCCAAGAACTACATGCTTTTGTACATCTGTAGGTGGAAATCCTTTCAAAAAGGAGAATATGGATGTTTTTTTGACAGATTTAGGTGAATCTTACTTAGTTGAGGGTATTAGCGATAAAGGGAAAGATCTTTTAAAGCAATTATCGTGGCTTACGGGTGCTACAGAAAAAGATGTGAAGAAAGCGAAAGAATTAGCTAAAAAAGCGGAGGAATCAATAGTTACAAAAATTGATGCTGATACAGTTGTAAAGAATTTAGAAACTTGTTTCGATCATCCTGTTTGGGAAGAAATCAGTGAAGCCTGTATAGGATGCGGATCGTGCGCCTATATGTGCCCAACATGTACATGTTTCGATGTGATCGACGAGACAGACCAGTATAATAATCGAGGCAGAAGAATTCGAATTTGGGATACTTGCCAATCGTGTCTTTATACTCTCGAAACGAGTGGTCACAACCCACGAAATACTAAAATTCAACGTTGTCGTAATAGAATAATGCATAAGTTTAGTTATTATCCAACAAATTACGATTTACTAGGCTGTGTTGGATGTGGGAGATGCGTTTTTGTATGCCCTGCTAATAATGATATTCGTGAAATATTGCATAAAATAGAAAAGATTGAAAAAGAGGAGGATGAGAAAGTAGTTGCCTAATCCTTATATACCATATCTTACTACAATTAAATCGATAGTATCAGAAAACAAAGTTAATGATATTAAAACTATCGAGTTAGAGTTTAAAAAAGAAGAAGAATATAAGCAATTTAAATATGTACCAGGACAATTTGCCGAAATTAGTCTAATAGGAAAAGGAGAATGTCCTATAGGAATTGCTTCATCTCCTACAGAGGAAGGTACTATAAAGTTTACCATAAAAAAGATGGGAACGGTTACCACCGCGTTTCACAATGGTGAAATTGGTGATATTGTTGGAATTAGAGGTCCCTGTGGGAATGGTTGGCCTGTTGAAGAGATGAAGGGTAAGAATATTGTTGTAATTGGTGGGGGTTTTGCATTTTCTACCTTACGTTCCTTGGTATTATATTTACTTGATGAGAAACATAGAAAGGATTATGGTGATATAACTGTAATCTACGGAAACCGTGATCCAGGCGAGGTATTGTATAAAGATGTGTTGGAAGAATGGAAAAAACGAGATGATATTAAAGTGGTATTAACTATAGATCGTGAAGCGGAGGGATGGACAGAAAAAGTAGGATTTGTTGCACCAATTGTCAAAGAAGTAGCACCAAGTGCCGATAATGGCATCGCAGTTGTCTGTGGACCACCAATAATGATTAAAACTACTATTGATGTTTTAGAAGAACTAAACTGGAAAGATGACCAAATTTTAAACTCTTTAGAGATGCGAATGAAGTGTGGAATTGGTAAATGTGGAAGATGTAATATCGGAAATAAATTTGTTTGCGTTGATGGTCCCGTTTTTTCTCTTGCCGAACTTAAGGAATTACCAGATGAATATTAAATTAAAAATGTTTTTGTTAATAAAATAAAAAAATAGGTGAAAAGTATTGGCTAAAAGTGAAATCTCAAAAAGTTTTGAGGATTTAATTAAAGAAGTTCATGAGCCTGGACTATGTGGAGAATGTGGGGGATGTGTCAGTTTTTGTTCAGCAGGAGACATAAAAGCTATTGAAATGTCAGAATCGGGACCTCCTAAGTATGTTAACGAGGAAAGATGTCTTAAATGCGGTATATGTTATTTTGTATGTCCTCAAACCCACATTTTAAATGATCAATTAAATAAAAAATTCAAATATGAACCTCCTATTGGGAATCAAATTAAAATTACTTCTTGCAAGGCTACTTCTGAAGAAATTAGAACCAAAGCGACAGATGGTGGTGTTGTTACTGCTATCTTAAGTTATCTATTAGACAATAAATTAATAGACGGAGCAATTGTGTGTAAGAGAAAGGGTCCTTTTAATCGAATTCCTTTTTTTGCGACAACCAATGAAGAATTAATAGAAGCCGCGGGTTCTCATTATGATTTTTCGAGCCAAGTAGTTGGATTAGAAAAGTATAGTACTTTTATTCCTACAAATATTACTTTAAAAAAAATTATGGGCCCAGACTTATTAAACATAGCTGTGGTTGGAACCCCTTGTCAAATAAACTCAATAAGAAAGATGCAAGAGTTAAGAATTCTACCGGCTCATATTGTAAAATATACATTAGGACTATTCTGTTATCTTAACTTTTCATTTAATGATGAAGACAGGAAAAAATTGGAGAATAAGTTCAACTTTACCTTTGAAAATGTAGAAAGTATGAACATTCGAGAAGATCTTATCTTATATTTCAAAAATGGAGATACATTACATATTGATTTTAGAGATTTAAAAGAAATAGGTCGTCCTGCTTGTTTCGCATGCCCCGATTTTTCAAATATATATGCGGATATTTCTTTTGGGGGGCTTGGATCCGAAGAAAAACTCACAACAACAATAATTCGTACCAAAATAGGAGAAAAAATCTATAAAAACGCCTTAAATAAAAGTTATATTCAAGAACCAACTGAATCTAACACATCAGCCAAAAAATCAGAAATGTTAGAAAAAGTAAAGGTTTTTAGCAAAAGGAAAATTGAAAGGGCAGAAAAAACGCTCCAAAATAAAAACTTGCAAATATAAAAATCGATAGTTTGTTTAATTATTATCCTTATTTTCTTTTTCTATATTGTAAGTCTCAGCTAAATGCAACATTAAAAAGTTTACTGTTACTAAATATAATGGAATTAACGACAGTTCTACGAAGATTGATATTATAAATGGAAATTGAGGACTGATAAAATGCCAGATCATTCCTCTCATCATCGGACAAATTGCCCTCCCTAGAAAAGCAAAAGAATCACCTACCCCAAAAATCTTCTCCTATGTTCGGTAGAAATTCTACTATGTAAATTTTGGAATACTAAATCTGCTGACATCCCAAGTGCATAGTCGGCTAAGAATAAAAGTGAAAAAATTAGAAATAACGACTAAATCTTAAATATCAAAGATGTTTCCCGTGTTATATATTGTTTCGTCCAATTCGAGATGAATTTGACCTCCTGAAGCAATTTCTATCGCGTAATTAATCCCTTCTAATACTCTATTCATCATAAATTCATATGCTCTAAAACAATCTTCAAGTTGAGTCATATTTTCCTCGGCATAGCAGTTTGATATTGCTGGTATTAATTCAGGAATGAAATCTTGGTTAATCATCATTTCTTCCGCATCAATCATCATTTCTTTTCCTATAGTAAACGGATTATACACATCCATTTTTGCGAACATTATTCTACACACAAATAAAGAAGCTTTAATTTCCTTCATAATAAACTTAATTCTATTTTTATCATCTAAAAATTTCTTAAATGTTAAAGCATTGACGATATCTTCATTAGTAATAGTGTTTGAAGTATCCATCAATTTACTAACTCTTTCTGACATTCTTTTTGAAGATAACATTAATTTGAGATTCATTTTATTTTTGCTATGATAATCCTTATAAAAAGCAGAAAGAAAAGTATGAATCCCTAGATCTTTTTGGTTTTTTGTGAGATCCAATTTATAATTTTTTTTCTTGAAATTATCCATAAAATTCTTTATGATTAAAAACTTTAGCTTTAATCGATGAAGTGCAAAAAATAAACATAATCTTGTCTTGGTATATGCTTCAACATTACCCCTTCTAAATCTATCATGATGATCTCTTTCATACATAACGACAGGTTTTAACTTATTTACCAAAACATCCATAAAATATTCAATAATACGTTCGAGGGGTTCACATTCGATAACCCGAAACTTTTCTATAAGTTTTTGACTTGTTGGCTGACTTGGGGGTAACTCTTTAATTTCATCATAGTTATAATACTCTAAAAATAAAGAGGTTAGTGCCTCCATTTCCAAAACAGTTCTACACGGAATAAATACCTTATTTAAATCATATAAAATAGTCCCACTTTCGGGCATTCATTTTTACCTCCTTTTTTCTGTCTACAATGATTTGGAAATTAAAATCACGCTGAATTCAAAAATTTTTAACTTTTTCTATGAAAACAAATATCCAATCATGTATAACAGTATTTACTATATAAAATGAAAAAATTCTATAATATAAATGAGTGATATATAATTTTTATTTTATCGATTTAGATGCTTTTTTGCTTAATTATTAACTTCAAATTGATGATTTTGTCTTTTAATTTCAATAGTACCTTTTATTCTTTCTTTTTCTAGATATTTTTCCTGAAAATGTGCATTTCTGTAACTGCGAAGATAGTCCCATACCTCTCGTTTCATTTCTATTTTTTCATCTTTCATTTTATATAATTACATTTTACTCTATACTTATATGAATAAAAAATGAATATGCAATTATTAATTACTTTTATAGGCCAATTTTTAAAAATATGGACTCCAGATATCTTTACTCTAGAATCTTAAAATTTTATTTTGTGTATATCTCTACTATTGAAATTATTCTCAATTATTGGACTCTTAAAAGAATTAATTTAACATTTTTTTAATTCTATTTAGGAAAGAATAATTTTGAAGGCTATACAAATGAGTGAAACAATAGTTCTGCATTATAATGAGTTTATTCAATCGAGGAAATTAAAATTAGTTGATATACTAATGAGTGAAATTATATTTTTAAAATCAAATTTTAAGAAAGCTAAAACCAAGGATGATTTAGATCATCTTGAATATGCATTAGAAAAATTAGAAGAAATTTTGAATAAATTAAAGCATTATGGCTCTAATATGAAAGAAAAAGAGTTTGATGAGATCTTAATGGTCATATATCGTCTCTTTAAAGATATTAGCATGAATTTAGATTAAATAATTTTAAGTAGGAGAATAATATGATGTGTTCTATTTTCTCATTGGGAAAAACGGTTCAGGATATCACAAGAGAGATATTAAATATATTGGATCAATATGACTTTCCAGATTTTCCTTTTGTTATTAAAGGATATGAAAATCTACTGCTTTCTGAAGTGAATCACTTAAAATCAGACATTCTTTCTTTGAAAAATCTGATTGAATTATGGTATGGAAACAGAATAATGGAAAAATGGGAGATGAAAGATACTAAACAATCTCTACAAATTTTACATAATTTAAACTCCGTTAAATTGGAAGATATAAGTCTTTGTAGCATATTAGAAGAAAAAATAATAGATTCAAAAGATTATGAAAGAATGATGATTTCTTATATCCTTAAATTAAACAAAATAAAAACCAGTTTGTCAAATTGGATGTGGTACTTGTTTATCCATGATTCTTAGTGTTGTTAAAATATTTATTACCGATAGAGAAACAGTTTTATTTCTACTTTATATTAGAAAATTTAGAATTCAATCATTAACCCATACTCTTAAATAATTGAGTCATTAACTGACATACTAATGCTAATTGAGTAATATATTCTTCCCGTAATAATCTTATACTATTGTTTTTAATCTTATAGAGAATATTCTCTAAAATCTGCATGGTTTTTAATAAATTTTGAAGTTATTGCTGTGATCTTGGTCGATCGTGTTCTTAGATAGGATGTTGATCCATATCAACAACATTTTTACAGTCTTGAATTAATGTCATCGATACTACTAAGTTCCATTTTATGTTCCGATAAAAATCCTATTACTAGTTAACAAAAATGTAGGGTGTAGATATTTAAATAAAAAATGAGTGCTGATTTTTCTTTTTAATATTAATAGATGATTGTGATAACCTCTCAAAACAGAAACCACAATTTTCTTACATTTACTACTTAATAAACGCAATAAAAAAATAATCAATAAAAAAAAGGGGTAAATAAAAAAACTTTAATATTATTTGCTGAACTAAAAGCAGCGGTGAATTACTTGAGGGCCCATCTCTTTATACTCTCTTCTCGTGACCCACATCCTATGAAAGGTTTTAAGTGAACTTAAAATAGAACCACCAATCCAGACAGAATACATACGTTCAGGAGGGGCAATAATTTTCACGTCAACACTCTCAGGAATTTGCTCTTTTATCTCTTTAGTAAGTCGTTCTTTTATACCAGGAAACATAGTGCTTCCGCCTGATAGAACGATGTTGCTATAAAGATCTCTGCGGAGATCTACATCACACTCGGAAATAGAACCAACAATTACATCGTCTAGTGGTTCAAGCTCTTTACCGATTACTGATGGATTGAAAAAGCATTCAGGCGCTAAAAATCTTTCTACACCGACATTTATGGTCTCTCCATCAGGTAGCATGTAACTTTTTTCCATTCCAGCAACTTTCTTACTCAACATCATCTCTTTCTCTGGATCAATAGCAACATAGCAAAGTTTTTCCTTTATATCTCTCACAATTTGCTTTTCAGCTGATGTTGTAAAAGAATATCCTTTTTGTCTGAGTAATCGTTGTAAATAAGTTGTTATGTCTCTACCCGCAAGATCAATTCTCTGGATAGCATGACTTAAGGCGAATCCTTCGAAGATTGGCACAACGTGGGATACTCCATCACCAATATCTATAACACATCCGGTAGTACGACCAGAAGCATAGAGAGATAAAACTGCCTGCATTGCAACATAAAGTGCAGGAGTGTTAAAAGTTTCAAACATAATTTCGGCCATTTTTTCACGGTTGGGACGCGGATTTAATGGTGCTTCTGTTAAAAGTACAGGATGTTCACTTGGATCGATTCTTAGATCCGTGTAGAATGTATAGTGCCAGATTTTCTCCATGGCAGTCCAATCTTCTATAATACCGTGCTCAACTGGGAACATGAGTTTTAGAACACCTTTAAGCTGCATAGCTTCTTCCCCAATATAATATTCCCGCGTATAATGTTCAACATCTGTCATAATAGATTCATATTTAGGATAACCAATAAGAGTAGGAAAGACTGAACGAGGTTGATCTTCTCCGGCAAAACCATTTTTTGAAATACCAGTACCATTGTCTACGACTAATGCTTTTGCATTCAGAAAGCTTTCTTCTTCTGCCATATTTTATTATCAGCCTATATTTTTAATTTTGATTTATTTGGATTTTATTTTTAGATGTATATTTTATATTACATGTGGTAATTTTAATTTTTATGTTTTATCAAAAAATTGTATTTTTAAAGAACAATTAATGTGTAAAATACAAAATTTAATAATCTAATAAATTATGTATTTATAAATTTTTTTAAACCTTAAAGAAAATATATTGTTTAAAGAAGCGATGTATAAACGAAATTAAAATTTATAGTTATTTCAGATTTGCAAATAAGTCTATAATAGATATAATTTAATTCCATTTAATAAAGGTTTTATAACAAATTGTTATCAAAAATTTAGAATTTGCAAAAGATTGTTATAAAAAAAGGTAAATCTAAGAACTAAAACTGAAGGAATAAAGTTGTTGGAGATATTTAATTAAATTGAATTATTTTTTATTATTAGGCTGTTATATTAGTATACAGTTTAATTTTAATGGATTTAATATTAAATATTTCTCAATTTAGTTTGATTTAACTTTCATTCTTCTCAAATGCTTTCTAATCCCGATTATATAAAAGAAAATTTAGAACAAATTGGATTAAAAGAGAGTTTAGCTCTTTTAAAAGAGCTTATTAATAGCTCAAATGATCCTAAGATAAGAAAAAAGTCAATAAAACTTTTTGGTATAATTGATAATTGTAAAAATTTTAAATTTTTAGAACAGCTATTCCTCTCCGATGAAGATCTCCATATTAAAATGATTGCAGGAAATATTTTAAGGGATAAGTATTCAGATAAGAAAAAGCTTATAACTCTCTTAGAATATACATTAAAAAAAATAATTAATGTTGAACAGAAAATTTATGCAATATATTCTTTAAAGTCAATTGATAATTATAAAACTCGAAATATTTTAATCGAATACCTGAAGGATTTTATAAAAAATAAGTTTAAGGATAAGATTAACCAGTTTCCTGAAGAGATCTTTAGATTTAATTGTAATAATACTATTCCTGACAATTTTATTGAGGTGTGTATTAATTTAGTATTAAGTGATTATTATAAAAACAAATGTGGATTTCTTGTTACCATAAGGAAAGGAAAGATAATATCATTAAATTGTGAGAGTTCGAATATTAAGAATTTACTAGAAATTAAGGGATTAGTATATCTATGGCATTTAGAACATCTTATATTGCAAAGAAATAATATAAGAAGTTGTCACAATTTACATCTTTTAAACAACTTAAAAACTTTAGATTTGTCTTATAATAAAATAGAAAAGATAGAAAATCTAAATAATCTAAACGATTTAGAAGTTTTAGATTTATCAAATAACAAAATTAAGATAATAGTAAACTTAGAATCTTTAAAAGAGTTAAAAAAACTATCTTTAAATAATAATTTAATTAAAGAAATTGATAATTTGAATTCTTTAGTCTCTCTTGAAGATTTAAACCTAAGTCATAATATGATAAAAGATATAAGAAATTTAGAGCATTTAGCGAAGTTAAAAAGGCTAAATCTTTCATTTAACCATATAGAAAAGATTATGGGGCTTAGTAAATTAAATAATTTATTATGGTTATATCTTAATGATAATAGAATTTCTCAAATTGAAGTATTAATGAGCGCTGATAAATTAAAGGGATTATATCTTTCAAATAATAGCATAAAAAAAATTGAATTTCTTGACAATTTAATAAATTTAAAGAAATTAGACCTCTCTAATAATGAGATTAAAAAAATAGAAGGATTAGATCATTTGGCTGAATTACAAGAACTCTATTTAGATGGTAATAATATAAAAGAACTGGAAGGTTTTGATGGTTTAAAAAATTTAATCATTTTTCATATTGGGAGAAATAATTTATCAAAATTTAGAAATGAAAGTATAAAAAATTTAACCAATTTGAATTTTCTATTTCTGAATGAAAATCCTTTAGATATGGAGAGTTGGGATCAATATAAAAAGAGGTTTAGATTCCCTTAAGTATCTGGAATATCATAACTCTATTTTTTGATTCAAAAAGTCATCAATCCAGAGTTCCATTAGAATTTCATCAAAAAAGGTAGAGTTCATATAAAATTGGTTTACTCGTGTCCCAACGATTTTAAAGCCTAACTTTTTATATAGATATATTGCTCTCTCATTAGTTGAAAGACAACTTAATATGATTTTTTCCTTGTTATTTAATTTTTTAGATTCTTTAATTGCTAAGGAAATTAATTCTCGACCAATGCCAAAATCTCGATATTTTTTTTTTACAATAATACCTAAGACACCTACATGATTAGCAGCATCCCACTCGGAATTTGAAATTTCACATTGTCCAACTATATTAAACGGAGGTTTTAAGTTAGAATTTTCCGCTATAATGCAAATTTCATTATTTTTTTTAATATTATGAAACCATGAATCCTTTTCAATTTGAGTTCTAACAGGAAATAGAACTGGTAGATATAAACCCTCATCTATTACTTCATTAAAATTGTTCCAAATCCCCTCTACATCTGATTTTTTTAAATGTCTTATGATTATTTCTTCCCCTGTTCTAAGGGTTAAAACCTTCCTCATTATTTAAATATAAATTTTTATAATTATATGCCTTATGGTAATATTATGAAAAATAAAAATGATCAGTTGGTAGACAAAGAAGATGAGGAAAAAGAAGAAGTACGAAAACAACCAGTTGCAAAAGATCTAGTGCAACTTAAACATGTAGAAGTGAAAAAACAAGAATTAAGTCCAGAGACAAGAGATCTTGCACAGACTTTAAAGGAACGATTTATAGAACATGATCAATTTGAAAGACTCTCTAATGATGAGCTTACGATCCTTGAATCTTTCATGGACAAAAGATTATTTTTAGAAAGAATTGCAATTATAGCCAACCAGTCAAGAATACCCTTAGGAATCCCTGGTTTTAAAAAAGCAGAATTAGAAGATATTATTGAAGGTTTAATCTCAAAAGGATATCTAGAATCACAAATGGTGGGTGAAAAACCAGTTTATTTTTTAACTGAACGAGGAAAGTATCGCATTCAGTAATATTATGAATATATTTTTCTTTTTCACTTTAAATAGTTATGAGATATAATTTCTTTTGATTAATCTTTTTTTAATATTAACTTATTTATAGGAATATCCTGGTATTCTCCACTAGGATTTTCCCTTCTAATAGTTAAAGGTAAGATTTTTGATTTTAATTCTAATTGAGCAATTTTAATTGGATCTATCATATCCACTGGTTTCTCCACTAGAATAGGTGCCCCAAATGATATTTGTAAAGCCCTAGCTCCTACAATCCTCGCTTTTTCATATCTAGTTAAAAATATGGGTCCAATCTTAACGAATTCTCTTACTTTTTTATAGAGTTTACGCAATTCTCGAGATTCTAAAAAACTAGACATGGTTGACTTAACCATAAAATAAGTAATTAGTGGATAAAATGTAAAATATCATATAACTTTTTCGATTTTTAAAGGCTATGAGGTACATACGTGAGGAGGGAACATACCAAACTAAAATAAATTTTTGGAATTCTAAATTCTCAAGCTTAGGTATTTTGAAATTTTCTATTCTTACATTTTTAACAGAATTGAAAATGCGCAAGGGGGGATTCGAACCCCCGACCCTCGTTATCTGTGAATCATTTTACACAGAAATACACGGTGTGAGCGTGTCGTTATAGCCACTAAACCACTCGCGCTTACTGATATTAACATTAATGACTAATATGAAATAAATTTTACTTTGGAAAATTAATAAAAATTCTTTATTAAATTATTAGTAAATTAATTTAAGAATCTAAGAATTTTTTAAAGATCCAATAAAGTCTGTTGCTTTAAATAGATTTCTCAAATTATTTTATAATGAACCGAAATAGAATGAGAGATGTTGGTGATTTAAGTCTCATTAGAAAATGATTTTATTACACATCCATTAGTAAAGAATAATATAATCTCGCGACGAAAATATCAAGAAAATATTTTTATAAATTGCCTTGATAAAAATTGTTTAGTTGTTATCCCTACAGGTTTAGGGAAAACTATTATTGCTTTAATGGTAACAGTTCAAAGAATAACTGATATACCGGATTCTAAAATCATTTTTTTAGCCCCAACAAAACCTTTAGTAGAGCAACATTATAACTCTTTCTTAAGTTTAACTAAGATTAATCCGGATGAATTAGTATCAGTAACAGGCACTATATCTCCAGTGAAACGAAAATTATTATGGAAAAAGCTCCGAGTGGCTTTTATGACACCCCAAGTATTACAAAATGATATTATATCTGAAAATTATTCCATAAAAGACACCTCTTTAATCATTTTTGATGAGTGCCATAGAGCTGTTGGTGATTATGCTTATTGTTTTATTGCCAAAAAATATATTGAAAGTGCAAAAGCACCTCAAATATTAGGTTTAACAGCAAGTCCAGGTTCTACTCAGGAAAAAATTAATGAAATAAAAGAAAATCTATTTATTAACCATGTAGAAATAAGAACTGAAAATGATGTTGATGTTAAACCTTATATCCAAAATGTAGACAATCACTGGATAAAGGTTAAGCTACCTATAGAATTTATTGAAATTAAAAAAATTTTAGAAGAAAAACTAAAAACTATTTATAAATGGTTAAAAGAGAAGGAATTACTTAATTCTTATGATATTAACAAAGTAACAAGGAAAGATCTTTTACAGCTTAATACAGTCATTAATAGAAAGATTTCATACCTAAGGGATGACAATGAGAAGTTTGAGATGTTTTACGCTAAGAAACTACAAGCTAATGCTATCCGAATCTCACATATGCTTGAACTTCTTGAAACTCAGGGAATTAATGCCCTAAAGGATTATATTGTGAAAAATGAAGAAAAAGTAAAAAAAAATTTGGCTAATAAATCTTTAAAAGAATTATTTATAGATAAAGATATCAAACGTGTCATAGAACTCACATATCAATTCCAATTAAATGGAATAATTCATCCAAAACTTGAGAAATTAAAAAAAATTCTAAAAACTCAACTTAAAGAAAACCTTAACTCAAAAATTTTAGTTTTCTGTCATTTTAGAGATTCAGTGAAGAATATTGTAAGATTTTTTGAGGATGATGAGGTAATAAAAGCTCATAAATTTGTAGGGCAAGCAAAAAAAGGTTCTGATAAAGGTTTAACTCAGAAGGAGCAAATTAAGCTCCTAGAAGAATTTAAAAAAGGGAGATATAATACCCTTATAGGAACAAGTGTTGCTGAGGAAGGATTGGATATCGCAGAATGTGATTTAGTTGTTTTTTATGATGTAGTTCCAAGTGCAATACGAGCAATTCAACGCCGAGGTCGTACTGGTCGTAAAAGAGAGGGAAAAGTGTATGTCTTAATGGCAGAAGATACAAGGGATGAGGGATATTACTGGGCAGAAAAGGTTAAAGAAAGAAATATGAGAGATAGTTTAGGAAAATTAAAGCAATTGGAACCATCAGATAAATCAGGACAATCAAACATTTTGGATTTTGTTGAAAAAGAACGTGACATAATGTTAAATCTAAAAATTGATGATGCTCATAAGTACAAAATAATATGTGATAATCGAGAGACAGCATCGTCGGTAGTTAGAACTCTTTCATTAATGGGCGTTAATTTAACATTAGAGCAATTAACTGTTGGAGATTATGTGATTTCAAAAAGAGTAGCTATAGAGAGAAAGACAGCTCAAGATTTTAACGATTCAATAAAAGATGGGAGATTATTCAATGAGTTATTGGCCCTTAATGATCATTTTGAAAGATCTATTTTAATTTTAGAAGGTGATCCCTTTAATGAATCTACAATTAACGAAAATGCATTATATGGAGCAATTACTACAATTATTCTAAATTTGGGCATAAATGTATATAAAACAAAGAATTCTGAAGAAACTGCTCTTTTTTTATATCAACTTGCTAAAAAAGAACAGTCAGAATCTAAAAAAAAGATTTCCATTCGGTTTGATAAAGCACCTATTGAAACTTCCCGCCTTTTGGAATATATTGTCGCTGGAATTCCGAGTGTGAATAATCTTCGAGCTAAAAATTTATTGAATGAATTTAAAACTTTACAAAAATTATTTTTAGCTGATATTCCAGATTTAATTAAAATTGAGAAAATTGGCAAAAAAATAGCTCAAGAGATTTATAAAATTAGTAGATATGAATATAAACCCAATCAATAAAAAAGATTTTTAACCATTTCAATAATTAATAATATTATTGAATTTATTGAGATATAATTTTCTTATATAATTTTAAAACAGTGTTATGATAAAATTTAAAGTTGTTGTTGCTGGGGCTAAAAATGTAGGTAAAACAAGTTTAATTCGTCGCTATGCAACAGGTAAATTTGAAATTTCTACATTATCAACTATAGGCGTTGATTTTGAAACGAAAAAAGTAATGGTTGATAATACAGAAATGCTTCTAAATATTTGGGATTTTGCTGGTGAGAAAAAATTCAGACTTTTATTCCCATCGTATGTAGCTGGTGCTTCTGGTGCTTTAATGTTATACGATGTGTCTAATAGAGAATCTTTAAATGATCTTTATGATTGGATAAACGTTATCTCATCTGTTCCAAATGCTCCTAAAACAAAGATCTTGATTGAAGCTAAGATTGATTTAAAGAGAAAAATACAAAGAAAAGAAGCTTTAGAAATATTTAAAAAATTTAAATTTCAAGGAGAGATAATTGGAACATCCGCAAAAACCGGTGAAAATGTTGAAAAAGCTTTTGAAATGTTGGGAAGAGAAATTCTTAAGAATTCATTAAAAAAATGCCCAAATTGTGGAAAATTATATCCATTGGAATTAAAATTTTGTCAGTACTGTGGATCAAAAAACTGATTAACAATTTTAATAGGCTAGTCAAAACTATATTTTTTTTCCCTATCACATAATAATTTGATTAATTCTTCTGTTTGAAATTTCTAAAAAAGAGTCAATCTTAAAGAAAACTTTATTTAAAAAAGTAAATAAGAAGATATATACTGACACACAACTATGAGTTTTGAAAATGTTCTACGATATACATAAAGATATTGAAGAGATTGAATCCCGATTAAAACAGGATAATATTTCTTTTGATGGGAAAACAATTTTAGTTACGGGAGGTGCAGGTTTTCTTGGTTCTTGGATTTGTGATGTTTTAGTTAAGCAAAAAGCATACTGTATATGTTTAGATAATTTAACTTCGGGACAACCTGAAAATATCTTACATCTTATGGAAAAAGACAATTTTCACTTTATTAATCATGATATTTCATACCCTATATACTTTGGTTTTTCTTATCATCCCCTTGGAATATGTATTGGTGATATTAAAAAAATAGATATCGTTATGCACATGGCAAGTAGAGCTTCTCCGTTTGAGTTTACAAAAGAACCAATTTCGATTCTTAGAAGTAATACATTAGGAACATTGAATTCTTTAGGGATTGCAAAATTCCATAACGCTATCTTTTTCTATACAAGTACATCAGAAGTCTATGGAAATCCGCCAAAAGAAGCAATTCCCACTCCAGAAACTTATTTTGGACATGTTAATCCAGTTGGTCCAAGAAGTTGTTATGATGAATCTAAAAGGGCTGGAGAAGCATTCATTAAAGCCTACGAACTTCAACACCTTTTAAGAACAAAAATAGTAAGGATTTTTAATACTTCTGGACCTAGAATACGACATGGGTCTGAATTTGGCAGGGTGATTCCTAATTTTATTTATCAAGCTATAAATGATGAGGATATTACTATATTTGGAGATGGATCACAAACAAGATCTTTTATTTATGTGGTTGATGAGATTGAGGGGATATTAAAAATGGTCTATAATGACAAAGCAATTGGCGAGGTAATTAATTTAGGGAATAATAAGGAATATACCATATTGCAATTAGCTGAAATTATAAAAGAATTAACAAATTCAAATTCAAAAATAGTATTTAAAGCTTTACCTGTTGATGATCCAGTGCGTCGATGCCCAGTTATAAATAAGGCAAAAGAACTATTAAATTGGGAGCCAAAAACACCACTAGAGGAAGGATTAAAAAAAACAATCGCATGGTTCAAGGATAATGGAGAAAATAACGAAAGATAAAGAAAAAACCAAAAAAAGTATAAGTAATAAGCATTTTGATTTATTACTTAAGATTTCTTTAATTCTGGGAATAATAATTGTTTCAGGATTTATAGTTTACTATGCTTTTCATCCTGAACCTGGATATGTTACGTTAGGGATATTAAATGAAAACAGACGAGCAGAAGACTATCCAACTAAAGCATCTATTAATGAGACTGTTTTTTTTTATATCTCTGTTGGTAACCACTTGAATAAAGACTTTTCATTTCAAATTAGAATTAAAAAAGGTGACAATAATACTATATTATCTAGATCTATAGAGTCAAATGGTACATTAGTTTTTATAGTCGGCAATTTTACATTAAAAAATAAGGAAAACTGGATTTCTGAACAACTAAACATCTCCTTTTCAGAAATAGGTACAAATCAGTTAATAATTGCTGAATTATGGCAAATTATTAAGGCAAGTCAAATAAATTTCTATAATAACGTATATCTTAGGTTAAATATTACTTCTTAATTCATTTGATATCTTATTTGCTTTCTGTGAATCTCTTTTCTTTATATTACTACTTCTTCAGTTTGCTCCACCTATTATAGGCACTTCTTTTATTTTAACATAAGGAGCTTGAAATGAACCATAAATTTTTAATTCTTTAGAAACAGCATCTATTTTTTGAAATAAATCGATTAGATTTATACCTAACATAGTTTCATTTAAAGGATTCTTGATTTCTCCATTTTTAACTATATTTCCATGAAGTATCAAACCAGAAAAATCACCAGTAGTTATATTAGGTGAGTCTCCTGTATAATCCAAAATAATTGCTTCTTTTAAATCTCCGATTATTTCCTTAATACTTGTATCACCACTTTTCATTATGAAATTTGATATTCCAATAGAGGGAATAGAACTATAGGAATTTCGAGATGCATTACCCGTACTTTCAACAGATTCTTTTCCAGCAGTATAACTATTATGTAATAATCCTGTTTTTAGTAATTTCCCTTCAATGAAGATTTTTTTATTTTTACATGGGACTCCTTCAGCATCAAAGATGGAAGACCCAATTGCTCCATCAATTAATCCATTATCTTCAATATTTAAATGTCGTGAACCAATTATTTCATTTCTTTTGTCAAAGAGAAAACTTCGTTTATGTTGAAAAGTTTCTGCATTTAAAGCTGAAGCTATTGGTCTTAATATCAAATTTATTGTGCCTTTAGGCGTTAAAACTAAAGGAACTTTAACACTGCTTATTTTTTTGCGATTCAGATTTTTTTTCGCATCTCTTAAAGCCTTTTTTGCTGTTTCAGCAGGATTTATGTTTTCAAGAGTTCTTTCTGATTGCCATTCATACCCAAATGAAGTTTCTTTACTTATTTTATCTTTAACAATAATATGTGAAGAAATTGAGCAGCTTGTATCCTTTCCTGATACCTCTAAACCATTAGAATTAAAAATGTAAGTTTTTGAATAATTTGCTATAAAACTGCCTGTTTGGGATATTGCAAACTCATCCTCTTCACAAACATCTATTATATCTTTAATATAATTCATTGAATCTTCTATTTGTAAATTCTTTATGTTTTTATCAAATAAGTTCTTAATAACTGGATATTTTTTTACAGAATGAGGTAAATTCTGAAAATCAGGATCTTCTGTCCCAGCTCTCATCATCTTGATTGAAAAATCTACAATCTT
This sequence comes from Promethearchaeota archaeon, assembly GCA_048940925.1. Classification (GTDB taxonomy): domain Archaea; phylum Asgardarchaeota; class Lokiarchaeia; order Sigyniarchaeales; family SOKP01; genus Loki-b32. The sequence continues at coordinate 106,639 of JBHLOC010000001.1, forward strand.
CTCTACTGCTTTTTTCTCAATTTTATTAGTAAAAGCAAATCCCAATGAACCTATTTTATTGATAACTCTAACTGAGAAGCCATAATCTTCTCCAATTTCACTATTTTTTATTGAATTCTCTTCAATTTCAATATTAACATATCTATTTTTCTCAAAATACATCTCTGCGCATTTAATCTCTGAGATATTTTTACTAATTAATTCCAAACCATACTTTGCTAGTTGATATGGGTCTGACATCTGTTCCATTTAGTTTAAACCCCCAACTGTAACATCTTCTATACGTATATATGGTCCACCATCGCATACTCTTACACTTTGGCCTCCTTTTCCACACATACCATCAGAGTAATTAAAAGATCGTTTATTACCTATTGCTGAAATGTTATTAAGAGCCTCAAGAATCATTCCTGCGAGTGAGACATCTCTCATCAGTTCTTGCTTTTCACCATTTTTAATCTTATACGAAAATTTACATTTGAATTGAAAATTTCCTGTTGATGGGTCTGTGTAACCATATTGAAAATCTTCACAAAGAATCCCATTTTTAGTATCTTCAATTATCTCCTCAACATTCCAATCTTTTGGCTCTAAAAATGTAAAACCCATTCTAACTTGGGGTCTAGATGAATTTGAAGAAGCTCTTCCATGTCCATTCGGCATTACGTTCATTCTGGAAGATGTTTCTAAATTATGGAGAAAATTTTGTAATTCCCCATTTTTGATAATTATAGTTTTTTGGGATGGAATTCCTTCATCGTCTATATAATAGCTTCCAAATAATTCATAAGGTAAATTGAATTTTTTCCCTTGGCCCATAGTAGGATTATCGATAAATGTAACCTCTTCAGAAGCAATTTTTTCACCAAGTTTATCTTTTAATATACTCTCATCGTTTAAGACTAGATCTGCTTCACATGCATGACCAAATGCTTCATGCATTATGGTTCCTGTTAATTTGGGATCGGTTATAATGGTAAATTTACCTCCAATTGGCGATTGTGCCTTTAGTAAATCAATAGCTTCTTGGGCAGTGTTTAGACTCAAATTTTCAGCTTTGTCTGTCTGAGTTATTTCAAAACCTCCAATTCCTCCTGCCGAATTTATGGACCTTTGAAGAATTCCCTTCTCTTGGGCATAAACAGAACAAAATATCCTAATAAAGGATAAATCTTGTGATATATTACTTCCATAAGAATTAATAAACTTATTTAGAGTATGACCATCGAAATAGATAGTATGGGTATTTTTTACTTTGGATGAATATTCAGCAGCAGTTTTTTCGTGATCTTTTACAAGTTTAATTTTATCTTTAATGTCAACATCTTCTAATTTCTTCTTACAATCGATTTTAAAATTATGAATTAAGGGATTTTGAAACTTGATTTTAAATTTATTTTTACAAAGAGATTCTGATAACCTGGCTAGTTTTATAACTTTAATAAATCCATCAGTTATAGTCTTATTATTTAGATCTTTTAAAACATAAAACCCCCAACCTCCATTATAAAAAGCTCTTAACCCACATTCAGTTATTTCATAAGAGGAAATTTCTTTACTTCTTTGATCTGTGAAATCTAAGGTGATTCCTCGAATTACACCCGCTCTAATATCCCAATAATCAATTTTATCTTTAGCTATATTATCTAAATCTTCAATTAATTTTTCATCTATCTCTGTTAGATTATCAGTTATCTCCATTTTAATTTTTTTTTCAATTTAATGTTTATTTATAAAGGAATAGTATATTGCTTAATAATTTACCATTAAAGAATTGTGGAAGAAAAGCTAAATACTTTTGTTTTTTAAACTAATGTCTAAATTGCTCCTCAAATTCAAAATAATAAATTAAATTTTATTCTTAAGTTGTTTAATAACTGTGATAGCACCATTCATAGAGCAAACCTTAGAGAATTTAGAGGCATTTTTAAATAAGAAAGAATGATTGCATTTCCAGCATTTCTTTACCTTAATTTTTCGATTTGTATAATACCATTCACCGCAATGGGAGCATCTAAAAAAGAAGTAATTTTGCCCAATACTCATACAACAATTAAAAAATTAACTTAATGATATATTTCATAGCGGTCAAAAAATTTTCTAATTTTTTTATTAAGTGATTAAATGAAATGATAAGAGATGTTTAAACTGTATTGAAATTATTTTTTCTCTAATAAAATAAGATATATGTTTTGATGAATCATTATGGTACGTATTAATTAAAAGAAGATGTGAGATAATATGGAGCATAAATTTGTTCACCCTATAGAAACACGTTATCGAACTGATATAGCAAATTTATTCACTGAGGAAAAGAAACTAGAAAATTGGTTAAAAGTGGAAGCTGCATTAGCTCGAGTGCACGCAGATTTAGGAAATTTCCCTGAAAAACTTGCTAAGGAGATCTCTAGAAAAGCTAATACTGATTATGTAAAATTAGAAAGAGTAAAACAAATTGATCTTGAAATTCATCATGATTTAATGGCGATGGTTAAAGCTTTGTCAGAACAATGTGAGGGCGATGCTGGGAAATATGTTCATCTTGGGGCTACTAGCTACGATATTGAAGATACAGCTACAGCTTTACAGTTAAGAGAAGCCTTATTTTATATTAAAGATTCATTAAAGGACTTATTAGGTGAATTAATAAAGATTACTGAAAAAAAAAAGAGAAAAGTCTGTATTGGGAGAACACATGGACAACATGCCGTTCCTACTACATATGGTATGAGATTTGGCGTGTGGGCATATGAAATAGATAGGCATCTTGATAGAATTGCTGAAGTATTAACCCGTATATCATTTGGTAAAATGTCAGGAGCAGTTGGAACGATGGCGAGCTTTGATAATAAAGGAATTCAAATACAAGAAAAAGTAATGGAGACTCTTAACTTAAATCCTGTACTGATTGCAAATCAAATAGTTCAAAGAGATAGACATGCTGAAGTAATTTTTTTAACCGCGTTAATTGGACAGTCTTTAGCAAAAATCGCAAGAGAAAACAGAATTTTACAAAGAAATGAAATAGCAGAAATGTTTGAACCTTTCAAAAAAGATCAAGTGGGGAGTTCAACCATGCCTCACAAAAGAAATCCACATAAATCAGAACGAATTTGTAGTTTGGCAAGAGTTTTGAAGTCTAATGTCATTCCTGCTTTAGATAACATTGTGTTAGAAGATGAAAGGGATATAACAAATTCAGCATCGGAAAGAGTAATATTTGCTGAAAGTTTCATATTGTTGGATTATATGATTAAACAATTAACTCAAAATCTTAAGGGAATTGAGTTCAATGAAAATAAAATCGAGGAGAATCTTAATCTTACTAAAGGTGCATGCTTAACTGAAAAAGCAATGATTGAATTAGTAAATAAAGGAATAGGAAGGCAAGAGGGACATGAACTCTTAAGACAAGCTGCTATAAAAGCAAGAAATGAAAATAGATTTATGAAAGATATTTTATTTGAGAATGAAAAAATTAAAAGCTCTTTTTCAAAAGAAGAATTAGACGAATTGTTCAATCCATATAACTATATTGGAAAAGCAGTTGAGCAAGCTGAAAATTTAATTAATAATTTAAAAGTGAAATATAAATTTTAGTTGAAATGATGAACGAAAACGATAATATATATTCTCGATTAGGAGTCTCATCTAAAAAAGAGGATGTTCATAAGGCAATTGAAAAACTTGATAGAGGACTTTTTCCTGAATCATTTTGTAAGATTGTAGAAGATGTAAGTGGGAGGAGAGATTATTGTTCCATCTTTCATTCAGATGGAGCTGGAACAAAATCAAGTTTAGCTTATATGTATTATAGAGAAACTGGGGATATAGACATTTTTAGAGGAATTGTTCGAGATGCTATGATTATGAATATTGATGACATATTATGTGTGGGGGCAACAGGGAATATGTTTTTATCTAATAATCTTGGAAGGAATAGTAAATTTATTTCTGGCGAAGTTATAGCAACAATTATAGATGAATATTATGCGTATAGTAAGAAATTGGGTGAACTAGGTTTAAACGTCATTATGTGTGGCGGTGAAACTGCAGATATTGGAGATGTGGTCAAAACTGTTATAGTAGATGCTTCTGTATTCACAAGTATGAAAAGGATAGATGTGATTGATGCAAAAAATATTAAAAGCAATGATGTGATTATTGGATTGGCGAGTTTTGGTAAAGCATCATATGAGGAGGAATTTAATAGTGGAATTGGAAGCAATGGATTAACATTAGCAAGACATGGCATTCTCTCTCATGAATATTTTAAGAAATATCCCGAATGTTATGATCGAAATCTTGATGAAAAATATGTATTTTTTGGTAAATATAAGTTAACAGATAAGATAAAAGGTATCAATTTATCCGTAGGAAAAGCATTATTATCACCAACGAGAACATATAGTCCGATTATAACCACAATTTTAGAAAAGCATAAAAAAGAAATCCATGGAATAGTACATAATACAGGAGGTGGGCAAATTAAGGACTTAAATTATGGTAAAGGCATAGTATATGTCAAAAATAATTTATTTTCTCTTCCAAAAATTTTTGAAGTTATACAAAATTCTTCCGAAACTCAGTGGAAAGAAATGTATAGTGTATTTAATATGGGGCATAGAATGGAATTATTTTGTGAAGAAACAATTGCCAAAGATATTCAAAGAATAGCTAAAAAGTTCAATATAGAGTCAAAAGTTATAGGTCATTGCGAAAAATCACCATTTAAGAATAAAAATTTTGTTGAAATAAATTCTGAATTTGGTTCTTTCAAATATACATAGCAAAATAGAAGATGACAGAACATTTTGATGTTATTTGTATAGGAGCAGCTTTAGTTGATATTGTTGCTCAAGTTGAGCGACATCCTGTAGAAGATGATGAGGTTTTTGTATCAAATCTAACTTTATTTTCAGGAGGAGCTGCTGCTAATACAGCATGTGCTTGCGCCAAATTAGGTTCGTCGACGGCTTTCTTAGGCAAAATGGGTTTGGAAGACTCATTTGGAAGTAAGATCATCCAAGATTTTAAGGAATCTCGAGTATCTACTGAGTTAATAAAATATTCTAAAGATAGAATGACAGGTTGTGCGTATATAATTTTAAATAGAGAAGGAGATCGGAGAATTTATGCATATAGTGGAGCAGCTAATTACTTATCAAAAAAGGATATTATAGAAAAAGAATTGATACAGACTAAAGTTATTTTCTTAAGTAGTCTGAAAAATCTTGCACCATTTATAAAAGCCGCAAAAATTGGTAGACAATATAAAATTCCAGTTATTTTAAATCCTGGCATGTTAATAATTGAGCAAGGTTTTGAAAATATCATAAAATTGTTAGAAAATGTCGATATTCTAATATTATCTCAAAGAGAATTTATAACCCTTATGAAAATTAAAAAAAATCAATTTAATTCTAAAGAAATTGAAATGCAAATTAAAAACCTTACCAATTTAGGAATTAAGGCTATTGTAATAACAAAAGGAGCGAGAGGGGCATCATTATTTACTCCATTTAATTCTAAATTAATTCCAGCACCTACAGTTGAGGATGTAATTGATACAACAGGTGCTGGAGATGCTTTTTCCGCGGGATTTATTTATGGGTTTTTAAAAAGCTTAAAGTATGATTTTAATAATCTTATTTATAGTATAAGAATTGGTAACTATGTTGCAGGAAAATGTATTCAAAAGTTGGGAGCTAGAAATGGTATTCCCAATTTTAATGAATTAAAAGAAGCTATTGCAAATTTTTAAATAACAAAGTTTATAATTTTTCAATTTTATAATTTGTTATTCAAATTTAAGTGAACATTTATGGTATCTAGAGTATATTCGGGAAAGAAAAAAATTGCAGTAGATAGATTGAGGTTTTTTATACGTGAGGTTTCGCTTATGTTTATATTTATATTCTTGCTTTTATTAATCCCTCTATTTGTAATTCCGTTATTTATAAACGAAGAATCTTTTTTGTATGGTATTTTTATTTATGGTTTCAGAGCGGTCTTCATCTTCTTTGGTATTCCCCTCATTTTATATTTATCAAATTTAATATTTGAGTCTCAACAAATAATTATTGAAGAAGACATCTCGCCTTGGATGGGGCATTTACGATTATATAAAATGACGAAAAAAAATTATAAATACCAAATTTTATACGGGTTATTAATATTCTTTTTAGTTTTTCTTCCTCTCGATTTTTTAGGATATCTATTCATCCCTAAAATGATTGAATATCAAGCATTGGCTTTTAGTCTAAAAAAGACTGATATTTATCTATCATCTAATGATTATTTTATATTTTTAATTTCTGTGATTATTATACAGTTTTCAGTAGCTATAGCTGAAGAATCAATTGCTAGGGGTCTTATAGCTAAAAGAGGAAGTGAATATTTTTTTACAATGTCAGCAGTGATGATTTCATCAATTTTTTGGGGGTTACAGCATTTCGCATATTTTCTTGATCCTGTTAGTAGAGCGTACCCTTTATGGTATCCGCTCATTTGGTTTTTACAAGCGATTATAATTGGAATAGTTCTCTCGTTATTGGTGGTAAGAAAAAAGTGGATTTTTCCTGCTATAATTGCCCATACATTAAATAATATAGTTTCTGCTCATACAATCTGGAGTTTTTTACAGGGAAATGATTTTGTTCTTGTTGCACTTTATCTTTATTGTCCGTTATTTGCCATTGGTATTGGATTCTTAATATGGCAATTTCCCCAGATAAAAGATGGAGTTAATACAGGATTTCAAACTTTTAAAACATATTTTAAAAAGGATGAAGCTAGCGAGAGAACTAAAGGAGACAAATATTTCCGTTACTTTATTGATATTATAATGAGCTGTCTAATTTTTTTAATGAGTATGTTAGTTGCTATATAGCGGTGTGTAATTTAAATGAAAATCGGAATTATTGCAGACACCCATTTTAATGATGATGACAATAAAATAAATGAATTTATCACAAAGTTGAAAATTGCTTTTAAAGACGTTGATGAGATAATTCATGCTGGTGATGTTTGTTCTCAACAATTTCTCAATGAATTAAAGAAAATAGCTCCGACTCGATGTGTAAAAGGAAATTTAGATGATATTAAAGGTTTAGAAGATTTCATTGAATTCACAGTAGGGCTTTATAATATAGGAGTGATCCATAAGTTGCCTGAGAATGTTGAAGAATTTGCAAAGAAACATAATTTAAACATATTAATTCACGGACATACCCATAGACCACTTATAAAGGGAACAGAATATAATGTCCTTCTTTTAAATCCAGGTTCACCAACAAAACCAAAAACACCATTAAAAAAACCGGGATTTAGAACACCTATAGCAAGACCAAGCGTGATGACTTTGAATATTGATGAGAATAATATATTATCAACATTTATTATAAATCTAAAGCTTTAGAGAATTTTTGATATTTTAAATTTTTATTATGAAAAATTATTTGATATTATAGGAGTGAAAAAATGAGATATTTTGATTATTCTACTTCAAATAATTTTAAATATTATTTAACTCATATTATTAATACAAGGAAATTTTATGCTAAAGAATCTAAATTTAAGAATATTAATATAAAATTATATTGAATTTTCGTTTAAGATATTTGTAAATTAATCATATAAGAGTGTGCGTTAATTTGGTTAGTAGACTCGGATTAGTACTGAAAGAACTTAATGATAATGGAAATTTTCGCGCATCGCTTTTTGCAACATCAGCAGGTTTGGTATTAGCTTTCCAAAAAGAAGAAAATATTGATGAGCGTGCAATAGCAGCTATGGGTTCTTTACTAAGCGATGCAGCATACAAAGCCGCAGAAGAAATAGGTTTATCAGAAGTTAAGAGTATGAAGATTAAGTATAAAGAAGACTATATAATAATGAGAAATATAATTATTAATCCTACTACCCAATTCCTTTTAGCAGTTTTAACAAAGTTACCTGAATCTGAAGAAATTGAGAAATATGTGGATCAACTTCTAGATTGGGCTGAGGAAAATAGTAAAACTGATCTAGAGAAGCTTTCCTCTCTTTAAGAATAATAGTCTCTCATTTTTTATTTAACATTTAAATATTCTTTATTATTTTCTGTCATCAAGACTACTCGTTTTAAAATATAACCATTAAATTCATAAATTGGTCTTAAATTTGTATTAAATAGGAAAATGAAAGCTGCTTTTTTTAATAAACATGGGGATTTAGATCAAATCCAGATAGGAGAACTTGATGCGCCTAAAATAGGACCAAATGAGGTGCTAATTAATGCAAAATATTCTGCATTGAATCATGTAGATATTTTTCTTGTTAGAGGATGGCCTGGTTTAAAGCTTAATATGCCTCATATATTAGGTGCTGATGGGAGTGGTATTGTAAAAGAAGTAGGATCAGCTGTAACAACAGTCTCTAAAGGTGATAAAGTAACTATAAATCCCGGTTTAAGTTGTGGTAAATGCAGTATGTGTTTAACAGGGCAACAAGTATTTTGTAAATATTTTTCAATTAAAAGTGAACATGAATGGGGTACTTTTGCAGAATATTTTAAAATTCCAGAAATAAATGTTTTGAAAATTCCTGAAAATTATAAGTTTGAAAAGGCAGCTGCTGCCCCACTCACCTTTTTAACAGCTTATAGGATGCTAAAAACCCAAGCAAATGTCCAACCAGGCGAGTTTGTTTTTATTCACGGAATAAGTGGAGGAGTTTCATCTGCAGCTGCCCAAATAGCAAAGTTTTTTGGAGCGATTGTTATAGCAACAACCAGCACTGAAGTAAAAGTCGAAAAAGCAAAAAGATTAGGGGCAGATTATATTATAAATTACAATGAAATGGGAGATTATACTAAATATGTGTATGATGAGTTAACAAAAAGGCATGGAATAGATGTTGTGATAGACAATGTTGGTCAGGCAACTTTTCAGACCAGTCTCAGGTTATTAAGACCAGGTGGTCGCTTAATTACGTGTGGTGCAACAACAGGTCCATTATCTAAGATACAGATAAACAATATTTTTTGGAAGCATTTAGAAATAAAAGGATCCACTATGAGTAATCAGGGTGAATTTAGGGAGGTCATGGAATTGATTTTTCAGCAAAAAATAAGTCCAATTATAGATAAAATTTTTCCATTAGAAAAGGCAATGGAAGCTGAAAAATATTTATCCGCAGCAAAACAATTTGGAAAAATCTTACTTAAAATCTCTTAATCAAATGAATGATAGAATTCGATAATTATATTGGCAACTTGTTCTTCATAACCCCAATAAAAATGATCTGCACCCTCGATAATCTTACTTTCTTTTGGATTTAAGTAGAAATTAAAGTTTTCATAGAAATTTTCATAATTAGCTACAGTATCATGATTTCCTTGAATGAATAGTTTTCTTTTTGAAGTTTGAGATAATTTTTTATATTTTGCTCCCATAAAGGCCCATGGAAAAGATATGGAGATGAAACCAATTATCTTATCTGAATAATTTACTGTTGCACACCCTACTGCAGCACCATATGAATAACCACAAATAATGATTTTCTCACATTTTTTATTATTAATCAAAAAATCTATACAACTCTTAACATCACTTAATTCTCCTTTACCATTTGAATGATTTCCTGAAGATTCGCCAACTCCTCTAAAATTAAATCTTAAACAAGAGATATTGTTGTTGATTAATTTGTTAAATACCGCAGATACTATATTATTATACATAGTGCCACCATATTGTGGATGAGGGTGACATATTAAAACAGTTGGCTTAGTAGTATGAGATGTTGATTGAAAATATTCCGCTTCAAGCTTAATTTCATAATTATCAATGAATAGTTTATCAATGCTTACCATAATTTTATTTAATTTTTAACCTATAATAATTATACTATAGATATTTGTGCGAAAAATGAGTTATAATAAAATTATTATTGAGAAAAAATTACGTGAGTTTTTAGAAGAAGATTGTAATTTTGCTGATGTTAGTTCTGGATGTATTCCTCCTAATGTAGAAGTATCAGCTAAAATTTTTGCAAAAAGTAATGGTTATGTTTCTGGACTTGAAGAATTGAAACTTTTATTCGAAATATTAGGGATTTCAGTGAACTTAATAAAAAATGACGGTGAAGCATTAAAAGAAGGAGATATCATAGCAGAATTAAATGGAAATGCAAGAGAGATTTTACTTGGTGAAAGGGTGGCGCTTAATTTAATTACACATATGAGTAAAATAACGTCAACAGCAAAAAAGTTCGTTAAAATAATAAAAAACTCAGGAAAAAACGTAAAAGTCGCTTGTACTCGTAAAACAACACCAGGTATCCGTATTTTTGAAAAAAAAGCAGTGGAACTTGCTAAAGCTGATACTCATAGATTTTCACTTGATGAAATATTATTGAAAGATACTCATTTGAAGTATTATAATGGAGATGTGGAATTTCTTCTAAAAAATATAGATAAAAAAGTGAGTTTTGTAAAGAAAATCGAAATTGAAGTAGAAAAAGTGAGTGATGTGTTAATTGCAGCTAAGAATGGAGCAGATATAATTATGCTAGATAATTTTAGTCCTGATAAGGTGGCAGATGCTATTAATTTGATAAAAGAGCATAATTTGAGAGATAAAGTAATTATTGAGGTATCAGGAGGAATATCAGAAGATAACATAGTTGACTATTTAATCGCAGAACCAGACATTATTAGTTTAGGTTTATTAACCCAGAATCCTACTGAATTTGTAGATTTTTCACTTAGGTTTGATTAGAATTTATTTAGTCAATGATAATTTCTCGAATTGAACATATTACATCCTTAATCTCAGCTAGTTTTTTATAAACGTCCTTAATTACTTCTATTTCACCCACTAAAAGAATAATTTCGATCTTTTTTTCTGCAATTCGCCAATCTGTTATGGTTTTAATAATCTGGTGAAATTGAGAATATATATTTGAAATTTGATCTATTATTATGTCTTTAAATGGATAGACTAAACTAATAGTCATTATTTTATATCCCTCTAAATTCTCGAATTCTTCATGTTTTTCAATAAAACTTACAATTGAATCTCTTAAAGCTTCACTTTTAGAAGAAAAACCACTAAAATTTCGAACTTTTTCAAATCTTTCTAGTAGATCATCGGTTAATTGTAATGAGATTATTGGCATAATAACTCCTCTATTAGTTTTTTTAATTGAATATTTATTTTCACTCTAATTATAATAATGCTTTTTATTTTTATTTTTAAATAAAATTTTTGACAAAATCAATACTTTGAATTAAGTGTTTAGATGAGGATAATTCGATAATCAATGCATCATTATAGCTGTATTGATGTATTAAACTAAATATTTCATTGAAATCGACTTTTCCGGTTCCTAAAGGGGGATGAGTATCTGTTTCTTTACTAAAATTATCTACTATATGAATATTTCGTATTTTTTTATACATTTTTTCCCATAATAGTTTAACATCTCCATCTGTTGTGTAAAAATGACTAGAATCATAAGTGAAATATAATTCCGAGCGATTTATTGTATTAAAGAAACTTTCTATTTCATTTTCATCTAATAACATATAATTCCTACGGGGCATATTCTCAATACAGAGATCTATTTCCATTGTGTTAGTATAATCTAATAAAATATTAACTGCATTTACTAAATTGGTTTTATTAAATTCCCTTAAAGGTTTAACTAAGAAGTCTCCAAATCCTGGATGAATTGTTAAAATTTTTGCACCTAATTTATTACATATTTTAGCGGTTTCGACATAAGATTTAATGGATGCTTCTGAAATGAGTTTATTATTAGAACATAAGTTTACACTAATAAAAGGCCCATGAACTTGTATTTTTAATGAATAAGACCTTATCAAATCAATAAACTGCTGCAAATTATTACTTTTTAATATTAATGGAGGTTCGATTACTATTTCAACTATATTAATATTATTATTTTCTGCAAATTTAAGACTCTCATCTGTAGCTTTGATTAATAAGTCATTTAAGCTTGTAAAATTACCTGAAATTCCGAGATCTATAAGATGTCCAAGAGAACTAATTCCTATTTCCAAACTTTTCACATGTTTTTACTTATACAGAATTTTTTATATTAAATATTTTTCTTTCGCATACTTCGAGGATAATTAGCAAATAAGCTGTTATGCAGTTTTTCAAATCTTGTAAGATGTATTTCTGGAATTTGTTTTGGTTCTCCTATCTGTAAAGCACCCCAGTAAATTTTTGCTAATTTTTCCACAAGTTCTGCGAATTTTACTGCATGATCTATAGATTTTCCGCATACTATTACTCCATGGTTTTCTAATAAGGCAGCATTTTTAATTCCTAAAGCATTAAGGGCTACCTCACCTATTTCTTCTGTGTGAGCCTTTCCAAACCTAGATACATCAACAGAGCCTCCTATAAAAATATACATTTCCTCCATTATTAGCGGAATACTTTTTTGGACAATTGATAGCATTGTTGCATAAGTTGAATGAGTATGAATTATTGCTTGTACTTTTGGTCTTGATTTGTAAATAGCAATATGCATTTTTACTTCTGTTGAAGGTAATTTACCACTACTTAAAGGAGTACCATCAAAACCCATATGGACGATTTCATCTTCCTTTAATGTAGTATATTGGTTAAATGACGGAGTGATGAAAAGCTCCTCTTTTTTACCATTTCTTATACTGACATTACCTTCTCCAGCTTCTACTAAACCTTTTGCAAAAATAGATTTTGCTGCTTCAACTACTTCTAACCGAAGTTGTTCTTCTTTATTCGTTGACATAGTATAAATAATTAAGAGTATATTTTAAATATTGTAAGTATTTTTTTTAAGAAAAGAACAATCAATTCATATCTATTTGAAAATTTTTTTCAGTCCCATTTTTTAAATTAAGATAATATATATCATAACTAGCATAAATTATATCTCTCTTTAGTAAAAATTTTTCTCAACAATGACAAGATTGATAATTCATTGTGATTTGGATTGTTTTTTTGCTGCAGTCGAAGTAAGAGATAATCCAAAATATAGAGGAAAGCCTGTTATCATTGGAGCCGACCCAAAAGAAGGTAATGGGCGAGGTGTTGTATCAACTTGTTCATATGAGGCAAGAGTATTTGGTATTCATTCAGGAATGCCCATTTCTCATGCATATCAAAGATGCTCTCAAGGGATTTATTTAAGGCCTAATGGTGAAAAATATAGAAAAGTGTCTAAACAGGTTATGCAAATATTAAATAAATATTCAGATACTTTCCAACAGGCGGGAATTGATGAAGCATATTTGGAATTTACAGAAATCTGCTCAAATTTTAAAGAAGTCAAAAATATTGCTGAAAATATACAAAATAATATCCATAAAAACTTAGGGATTACAATTTCAATAGGATGTGCACCAACAAAATCTTTAGCAAAAATTGCATCTGATTGTAATAAACCAAAAGGAATAACCATTTTTACACCAAATAATTTTAAAGATAAATTAAAAGATTTAGAGATTACAAAAATCCCGGGTATAGGCAAAAAATCTAAAAAATATCTTTATAAGAAGAATATTAGGAAGATAGGGGATATACTCAAATTTTCTCTTCAAAAATTTAGAGATCTATTTGGTAAAAATGGAGAATGGATTTGGAAAGTTGTGAATGGTTTTGATAATAGGAAGGTACGGGAATTTGATGATGGAAGGAAGTCCATTAGTGCAGAACGAACATTTTTTGCAGACACAGATGATTTTCAAGAGGTATTATCAAAATTGGAAGATATTAATAATAAGATACATAAATCGGTTGTAAAAAATAATATAACTTACAAAACTATAACATTGAAAATTAGATTCAAAGGCTATTTGACATATACTCGTTCAAAAACACTTTCCTATCATACCCAGGACAAAAATATTGTAATGGATGAAATTTTAAAGTTATATAAAGAATTCTCAAATAATAAAAAAAAGATAAGGTTAGTTGGGATTAAATTGTCAAATCTGGAATTGAATATAAAATCTCGTCAAACAAATCTTCTAAGTTTTGCTTCTGTTTCTATTGCCTAATTATGTCTTTTATTTCAAATAAATAATTTTCCAATGAAGAAGTACTTATATTGATACCTGGTGTTTGCTTTGACTTTCTTAATAAATCTGATTCAAAATTATATTCATTTAAAAGCCATAACAATTTATATAATTCGATTTTTTTTCTAAAATCATTATTAACTTTATGATATTTTGAATAAGCATCATAAAAAGCATTAAAAAATGAGGGAATATTCAAGTGTTTTAAAATCCAATATTCTATTTTAACAAAATCTTGAGCTCTGTGTCCTATACACCATTTATCAAAACCTACAAACCCGTTAGTTTGAATGGCACCTAATTCTTCTTTGACTATAATATTTTGACTTTGAAAATCATTATATAGTAAAACATACTCGTGATCCTCTTCAATTAATGTCCTATTATTATTGAAGAATGCCCAAATTTGATCACTAACATCTATTCCATTTTTTTTTGCTTCTTGAATTTTATTTTCTAATTCATTAGTAAAAAAATCAGAAGAGATGGCTTTTCTCTTGCCCCCAATATCCCTTATATTACTATAATAAGAGTCAAATTTTATGTTATGTAAATGTCCTAAATGTTCTCCTAAATTGGCAAATAAATTTAGAAATCTGCTGGTATTTAAGTTTTTTCCCTCATTTAAATACTGATTTACAAGTTGAAATAGAGGTTTTCCTCTAATATAATCTTGCACTGAGAAAATATAAGGGATTATTTGTTTCGTTTCATCGTAGAAAATTAAGTTACTTACTGGAATAATTGTAGGTTTTTCTTTCTTGAATATGTAAGATCCTGTTTTTTTACTAATTATTTGCTTTACCTTTTCTCCTAGATCATGCTCTTCAGGAGTAAGAGTCTTATCTAAAAAAGGAAATAAGAGTTTCTCTTTGATTATATTTTCTATTTGAGGATATCCATTTGTTCTAAATCTGAAAACTAATTTACTATTTTCAAAAACAACTTTATAAAGTGTATTTATATCAGCTTTATAAGGTCCTTTTATTTTTTTTACTTTTCCTTGCTTGACTAGAATATCAATATTAGAAAATGTTTGAATAATATCATGGAATTGATATATATCTTTTTTACCTAATGAGTAAAGGTGATATATATGTTTTTGATTAACTAAATAATTCACAGTAGCTTCGATTCTTTCTTTAACTATAGAATCAAAATCTTCTTGTGCTCTATTTGTAATAGTACTAATATATTCCTTAGAATTTGATATCAAGTCTTTATATAGATATAAAAATGCATATTTTAGACTTAAACATTCAGAGTCTTCAATTTGCTTGAAATAAATTTTATTTCTAATATCATTAATTTGCTCTTGTAGTTGAAGAAGTTCTAAGATATTATCCTCTAGGGCATATTTTAATAATTTAGAAAACATATTAACCAAATTACTTATTTTAGAAACAATTCCACTATATTTTCTTTGTTCTATTGGAATTAATTGGAAAAATACTTGAGAATTTTCCTCCATTCCACACCAAACTGAAAAATTTTCATTTAATATTTGAATAAAAGATTTACAATTCTTGATATTATTAAAAGAATCGTTCAATCCTCTTAGATTGGAAAATTTTAATAATTTGGTAATTAAATTTGGTGTAATATCATTTCCAATGTATATACTTGGATTATTATGGATATATATCGGACTTTTTGGATTAATTGAACTTAAAATATTTTCAAAATAGGATTTAATTTCTTGAGTATCTAATTTTTTAGTGGTTGGAGGTGTAATCATAAAATTAAGAACAGGAAATTTTTTTGCTAATATCTCTATCTGATTTATAATATCTTCTACATCATTACCATATATTCCAGTAATAATTGGAGTTTTTTTTTTAGTAATTTCAATTGATAACTCAATAAGTTTAATTATTTCTTCAATTTTATCAGAAAATAGCTGCCTTTCTCCTAGATTTCCAAAAAGAAGAAGTGAATTAATATCATTTGTAAGGATGTGACGGATTAATAATGAATTTAATTCTTTATCAATTTCATAATCTTTATTATAGAAGGATAGTGTGTTACAGATAACTCCATTAACAGATGTCATTCTTATGTCCTCCTTATATAAAAAACCGTGACTTCTAATTTCTTAGGTCTACTAATTGTTTAGATTCTGGATATTCTTATAGAATAATATGATTTTTAATGGACTTAAAATTTTATAATTTTCTTATTAAATAATCACGTATATAATTTAAATTAATTCGAAAGATTGATGTAATAGTGGTTTGAAATTTTTTTTTATATAGAAAATGTGAAATTACCTTTAATTTCTAGTGGTACTTCGCCTTTTATAGGAGCAGGTCAATTTGGATTCAATGCATTTGATTGGCGAAGAAAATTTTTAAATAATCCAGATGCAATAATAGAGATTTTGGAAACAGGTTACCAATATGGAGCAAGAGGTGTAGAAGCAATTCCATTAGGAAAAATTATGGAAGCTTGTTGTATAATGAGTGAAATTCATAATGATTATATTATTACAGGATCTACATACCCTGAAAAAAACTCTGGTATTGAAGCTTTAATTAAAGCTGAGGCAAAAATAATATTCGTGCATGGGATGATAGCTGACAAGAAAGGAAGAGAATTGTCAAATCTACTGGATGATATTGTTTCTCAAGGAATAATTCCTGGTATTGCTACCCATGAACCAATTTCTACAATAAATTATGTTATTGATAAAAAGTTGAATGTAAAGGTGTTCCTGATTCCTTTTAATGCGTCTGGTGCTTTTATGGGGGATTTAAGGGGTCTAGAACAAATTGTTGATAATACAAGTAATTATTATTTTATTGGTATGAAAACTTTAGCTGCTGGGAATCTGGAGCCCGCTGAAGCTTTTGATTACATTGCAGAACATAATATTTGTGCTGTTACAATAGGAATGGTTACAAAGGAGGAGGCTAAGATTTCTACGCAAATTGCATTACAAGCATTAACTTCAAAAAATAATCGTTTTTAATTGTTATGATTAAATTTTTTTAGATTCCTTGAAAATATCAAAAATCTCCATTTCATAATCAATCGTATCTTCAGGTAGGAGATTTGGATCTTTTACTAATTTTGCTAGATAATAAGTTTTAGCTCCTCTTTCAAGATATTGTAAAACTGTATATGCTCCTTCAAGGTGGCTTCCACAGCACAGGTTGCCATGGTTAGCAAGCAATACGGCGTTCCGCTCCTCTAAAGCTGTGATAACACTTTCCGCTAATTCTTCACTTCCGGCTTCTCCATAAGCAGCACACAAAACTTCTCCTCCTATATAAGGTACTAATTCTTCCATTATTGGAGGTACTGAAAGATTTAGCGCACTAAGTACTGTTGAAAACATGCTATGAGCATGAATTATGGCATTTACATCTTCTCTTTCTTTGTATAATCTTAGATGCATTTTTTTTTCTACAGAAGGATTCTTTTCACCCTCTAATACTTTACCCTCCATATTTATAATAAGGATATCATCAGGTTTCATCTCTTCATATTTTACATTGCTTGGGGTGATTAATACTATCTCTTTATTGTTATATTTCATTCTAAAGCTAACATTTCCAGCAGATCCAATTACATGTCCTTCATTTAGTAATTTTTTACAAAGTGTAACAATTTCTGCTCTCTTCTGATTAATACTCATATCAGATATGATATCTATTTTCCTTTTAGCTTTAATTACTTCGGGATTTAAAATATTTCTTGGTATTTCATCATTTAACCACAATTTTATATCTTCTAATAACATTCTAGATTGACGTTCTATGATTTCTATGGTATTTCCACCTATATGAGGGGTCACAATAACATTATCCAATTCTAAAAATTCATTATCTTCGTCAATAGGTTCCATTGGGAAAACATCAAGAGCTGCTCCCGCAATTTTTTTTTGTTTTAAAGCTTGATATAATGCATCATAATCAATAAGGCTTCCTTTAGCTGTGTTTACTATATACGCTTTTTTTTTCATCAAATCTAAACGTTTTTTGTTAATAAGATTATCATTATCATCAGTAGCTTTTGCGTGTATTGTTATAAAATCAGAATCTTTCATTAAGTAATCTATATCTACTTTCTCACCATAATCTTCAGTACTTTCATCTGGAATATAAGGATCATAAATAAGAAAATTAACTCCAAAAGGTTTTAATCTGTCAGCAACTCTGCGTCCAATCTGCCCGAAACCAATTATTCCTATAGTTTTTCCTTTTAATTCTACTCCTTCAAATTGATTAAAGTATTTAACCCAATCTTCAAAATCTATAACTTGAAAATTTTTCGAATGGAGCACTCTATCAATTATCGAGAAATTTCTAGCTAAAGAAAGTATGAATCCTACCGCAGCTTCAGCAACAGCTTCAACATTTCTTAATGGCGTATTTAATACTGGTATATTATTTTTAGTAGCCGTTTTTAAATCAATATTGAATGGATCTCCTCTACAGGATACGACTAGCTTTAGTTTTGTTTGATTAAAAATTTCTGGTTTTTTAATATCATCTATTTCGGTAATAAAAATATCATAGTTTTTTAATTTTTCAATAAGTTCTTTTATATCAAAATATATAATTCCCGTTTCTCTCCAGGGTTCGTAGGTAATTTCCATTAATTTTTTTAATTCATTCAAACATTTTTCTGTAATATTTGCTGTTATTAGAGATTTCATTAGCATATTTCCTTTTTAATTTATTAGTTCTCTATTATTATTTACAATATTAATGATGTAGATTTAAAATTAATACTTAAATGTTATAATTTAATGAAGAATATGCTTAGAACATTAAACTTCGAAGCTTCATTAAGGTTCGTATATTACCCTCAATTATTTTGACTTTACCATCAGAATAAGCTTTAACTGCACCTAACTTTTTATTAAATAAATTAATCATTACTTCTTCACCCGTAAATTCAATTTTAACTTTTGCAGTATCATCTCCTGTCTTATCTTTTATTTCAATCCCTTGATCTTTATTGATAAGGATAAGGATTTTTCTGTTGGTATCCATAAATGATACTTGGATGGGTTCTTCATAATTAGCTAATTTTCTTCTTATTTTTTCGTTGTTGTTATAACGTTTTTTAATTTCTTCTAAGCAATTATTTATTGTTAAAATTTGTGACATAATTTTCACATTATCTTTATCATTCGTGAACCAATTTTAAATTATTATTTTTAAATATCATATATGAAGAAAATCTAATAAAGCATCCCTCTATTGATTTTAAAAGCAGGTGTTTTGTACTAATAATATTTTGAATATTGAAAATAAGTTTTAATTAAGTTAAACAAATATAATATTAAAGATTTTAAGCAAAATTTTTTAATTAAAAATATAGTATTGAATACTTTTGAAAATAAATGAATTATTTTTTGAATTATCAAATGAAGAGAGATTTAAGATATTTAAATCTCTATTTAATGAAAGTAAACGTCATAATCAAATAGAAAAAGAGTTGGGTATTCGAGGATCTGAAGTTTCCCGTCATTTAAAGAGACTTATAAAGGAAGATTTAGTTGAAAAAGATATCTATAATAAATATGATATTACTAATATAGGTAGAATTTTCCTGCAGATATTAGATCTCCTTAAAATATTTTTAAAGTTTAAAAATTATTTTAATAGTCATAATGTTTATGAACTCCCATTCTATGTAACTCTGCAGCTAGGGGATTTAAAAACTCTTAAAATTAACAAAGGTACTATGCAAAATATAGAATTATGGGCACAATTGATTAAAGATTCAGAAAAGTTTATATTAGCGATTTCAGATCAATTTCAAGATTCAATTCTACCTATAGTAGAAAAGAAGATAAATAATATTTCAATTAATATCCGGGCAATAATAGATGAAACTGTTTTAAAATCAAAAGGCTATGAGAAATTAGAAGATCGCCATGCTTTTTATCGAAAGTTAAATATAGCAGAGAATATTAAAGTTTTGACTCACATTGATTTCTCTCTTTTAGTTTCTGATAAAGGAGCCATTATATTTTTGAAAAGAGAAGGAAAAATTGACTACAGTGAATGTTTATATGATGATATTGAAACTTTTATTAATTGGGCAATCAACCTATTTGAATGGTATTGGAAAAAAGGTAAAGATATAAAACCTTTTATAAAGAAATGAAATAACTAGTTATAAATAATCTAATTTCTTTTTCAAATTTTTCCACTCCGTATAAATCTTGTTGTAATCCTCCGCAATAGAAGAATTAGCCAAATGTTTTTCAAAATTTATTAACTCATTTACAATAGTTTTATAATTAGAATATAATTTCAAACCTACTAATACATTCATAGCACATCCTATAAATGCTGATTCTTTAATGACGGGGACATATAATTCTTTATTCAAAATATTTGTTAAAATAGTACAAATCTCCTTTGATTTAGTTAAACCCCCCGATGTAAATATTTTCACAGTTGAATCGGTAAAGTTATATAAAGCTTGAACGTTTTCTAATACTCCAAAACAAATATTTTCAATACAGCTCCTAGCAAAATTTTGTATTTTTGGTAAATCTTCACCAATCATACTGGGGGGCTGAAAAACAAAAATTCCCCTCTTAATTGAAGTCATATCTTTAAAAGTCATAAATTCAGGTCCTAAGAAAGCATATGTTGAACCCGCTCCAGGTTTACTATTATGTAAGTAAGTATCCATTAAGTCATTACCATTTACTAAGTTGCTATGTAGAAATGCATCTTTAAACCAATCATAAACTCTACCTGCACTTCCCGTATTTGCCTCAATTAGCCATTTATCATCTATGATGTGGCATTCTGTCCAAAAGTTTAACTCAGTGTCAAATATAGGTTTATTTACAACTAAATGAACTGGTGCTGTTGTGCCTAAAGTTATCCCTATATTTCCATTTTCAATTACACCCATACCTATTAAATTTGCTTGAGTATCCCCACAACCTTTAACGACGGGAATTTCAGTTTGTTTTAAACCATATTCCTTAATTAGTTCTGACTTTAAATTTCCTATAACAGTTCCAGGGTTCACAATTTCAGGAAATAAATCATTATTAAAATTAAATGCATTGATAATTTCTGAACTCCATATTTTTTTATTTACATCAAATAGCTGAGATTCACCGACAGATGTATAATCAGAATAACATTTTCCTGTAAGTTTATATCCAATCCAATCATCAAGCATCAAAATTTTACTAATTTGTTTAAATTTATCTTCCCTCTCTTCTTGAAACCATAATAAACGAGCTAATATAAACATAACAGAAGGATTATGCCCTGTAATTTTAAAAAGTTCCTCTTCAGAGAAGTGATCTTCTATAAGATAGGCAGAATCAATACCTCTAATATCTGTATTAGGACCTCCATAGATTTCATGACCTGCTTTATCTAAGAAAATGGCAGCCATCCTTTGTCCACATGAAGATATTCCAAGTAATCTTTCTAATTTTCCCCTTTTTAATACTTCTTTAATACCGCTATTAATTTTTTTCCATATACTAGTCATATCAAATGATTTTGCAAATCCATCGATATCTTCATTAATTATTTCATAAGGATGAAATGAAGAGTTTTCTAATTCTAAATTTTCTGTAACCAATCCTACTTTTATATTGTTGGAAGATATATCAATTGTTAGGATTTTATTATCAGAATTCTCCATTTAATAGCTCTTCCTTATCTTCTCTTTACTCTATTTATCTAAATTAAATGATAAAATATTTTTTTAAAGATTATTAACTTCCTTTTCTTAAGAATAAGATTATGCTATTTTCATAAATATTTCCTAACTACTTCTCCTCTTGGTGTCTTCTCTTCAAATAATATTGCTTGAAAAGAATAAATTCGAGTGTCTTTTTTTCTCCAAGCGTCTGGCGGTAACCAAGCTTTTGAGCATGTATGTGAAAGAAATGTTTCTACATCCCATTTTCTGTCATGATCAACAGGTACTTGGGGAAGAAGTAAACCTCTTCTCATTCCTCTCTCAGCTATAAGTCCATCTCTCCCAATTACAATTTTATTAAGATACTCATTGGTATTTTCCACTTCAATTAATTTTGGTGGTGTTAATATCGATAATTCAATTACAATATTATCCATTTCTTCTAGTGATACAGAGGGGAATCGAGGATCTTCTATTGCTGAGCTTATGGATACTCTATGTATAACTTCATACAAAGAATATATAGGTTCAATATATCCAATACAACCTCTTAGAGGATTGCCAGTAACATTATTTTTATTTAAAGTGACAAATGCACCATATTTACCTTGAAATTTTTGTTTTATTTCTTCAGGTATCGGAATTTTTCTATTGTTTTCAAGAAAGAATTCAATATTTTTTCGAGCAAAATCAATTAATAATTGACCGTCTTCTAAACTAAATTCATCACTTTCAATCATAATATAATTCTTATCTTACAGTTTTGTTATATATAATTATTTAGTCTTAGCATATATACTTTATAATTTTCTATATATTATTCGTCCATTTGGGTTAATATTATCAGAATTAATTTCAATTCCCTTTAAAAATACTTTCCAAATCTGAACTATCGTTTTAAAATTTTCAAATGGAGAGAATTTTGCTCTCGTATTAAATTTGTTAGATTTTATTTTATATTCCGATATTTTATCAACAATTAATAAATCTGCATCGTAACCTTTTTTGATAAATCCCTTGTTTTTTAAATTAAAAATTTTGGCAGGATTCTCAGATGAGGCTTTAACAAAATTCTCTAATGGAAGTTCGAAATTAAATACTTTATCGAGTAATAATAAGGGATATGTCTCAAAACCGGGGAAACCTGATGGTGCTTTAAGATATTCTACTGATTTTTCTTCTAATGTATGCGGTGAGTGGTCAGTGCCAATCAATTGTATTTTCCCTTCTTTCAACTCATTAAATAAAAATTTAGGATGTTCTTCTGTTCTTAAGGGAGGTAATACTTTTCCATAATTATCATTTGTTAAATTAAGGTTATTTGACAATAGTAGATGATGGGGGGTGACTTCAAAAGTTATCCTTAAGTTTTCATTTGAATTTAATGCTCTCTGGATATTTAAATAACTTTCTATACAACTTACATGACAAAAATGAACAATTGGATATTTTTTTGTATTTAATTTCTTTATATTAATGATGTTCTCATAGTTTTGAATTATAAACGTAATATAATTTTCCTCAGTATGAACTGGATTTAATTGCTCATGTAATTCTAATATTGGTTGTTTTTGAGTTTTGAATTTTTCAAGAATATGCTCTCTTTCAGTAATAGAGAGAGGAAATGCAGCATGAATAAATATAGGGATTTGGTATTTAGAAGAAATTAAGAGGATTTTTTGAATATTAGCATTATCATTCCAATCAATGTCATTTAAAGGACTAAGGGGATAAATCTTAAATCCTATAACACCTAAATTAATAATTTTTTCGATTTCAGCTTCATCTATGTCTTTAGGGACTCCTGCTATAAATCCAACATCTATATAAATATTTTTTTTTGCTTTTATAATCCATAATTTTACTTGTTCTTCAGTAATAGCAGGTGGTTTGGTGTTTGGCATATTGAATACTGTTGTTATTCCTGAATTTGCTGCTGCCAATGTTCCAGTTAAAAATGTTTCTTTTTCTTTTTGGTCCATATCTCTCAAATGAGAATGAATATCAATTATACCTGGTAAGACTAATTTATTTAGACAATCAATCTCTTTACCATCTTGGTTTTTTTTAACTAACTCTTTAAATTCTTGTGCGTTAGGCATAAATTTGATTTGATTTATAATACCATCATTGATGAGAATAGCTCCAATATGAATTAAACCCTTAGAATAAACTCTCGCATTTTTTAAAATCATAGCTATGTTTTAATATTTTAGATTTGTTTGTTGGTCCTTATGAAAATTTAAATACAGAATTATGTTTTCTATTCTTTTCACTTTTGGAATGGATAATCTCCTTATATTTTTTAAGGTTGTGAATAATTCTAAAAATTCTGTATTTTCATTTAAAAAATTATAAGTCGAAATTATATAAAAATCATTATCCAAAATGGCGAAGAAGTCCTTATCTAAAGAAATGATATCTAGTTTTTTATTGTTTTTTTTAAAATTATCTAAAAGAAGATAATACGTTCCCATATTATTGGAAAAAAAAGAATTCATAAACATGATATCATCAGAATATTTTTTTATATATATTCCAGGAGTTGACTTTTCCCATCTTTCATATTCTGGAGAGTTGATCTGTTTAGCTTTATTTAAGGCCTTACCTAAAAGTAATGCTTGAGATCTTTCATCAGGACCTAAATATCTTAATTCCTTTCCTTTAAATTTAATTATAATATGTTCTCTTTCAAAATATAAATATAGATTATTATCTTTTCTGATAGAATAAGATAAACAGAAGGCTTCTCTAATACATGAACATAATTCGTAAATTAAAATAGGAATAGTTCCTTTATCAATTTCCTTTTTACTAAAGTAGGTAATCTTTTTTATTAGAAGGAGAAAATTAACCAATTTAATCAAATAATAGTTTCTAATTATTATTCTAAAATTTCCCCAATTTTTTCATAAAGTTTGCTGCCGCTTTTCCCCCAGGGAATCCCGGCAATCCTGGGACTATTTTCCCTTTTTTCTGCATTTGAAGGAATCTTCGCATAAATTTTTTCATTTGTGAATATTGTTCAAGCATCCGATTAATTACTGCATATTCTGTCCCACTTCCAATAGCAATTCTTCTTTTTCGTGTTTTTTTAATGATTTTGGGGTTGATCTTCTCATCATGTGTCATCGAGTCTAGCACTATTCGCCATTTTTCTAGATTTCTCTCAGCATCTTCCTTTAAAACATCAGGGATATTACCACCCCCCATCATAGATAAAATCTGTTCGAATTTACCAACTTTCTTTATGTTCTTAAGTTGTACATATAAATCTTCGAGAGTAAATTTCCCCATTATCATCCTTCTGACAGTTTCATCATCTGGAACGAGTTCTGCTTCTTGTACTTTTTGAACTAAACTTTCTATATCAGGTATACCAAGTAAAGTGCCTACAAATTTAGAGGATTCAAATTCTTCGAAATTTTCTATTTTTTCTCCTGTCCCTATAAAACGGATACCCACATTTGCTGCTGCGCAAGCCGATAAGGCACCACCACCTTTTGCAGTTCCATCTAATTTAGTGACGATGATTGAACCTAAATTAGTAGTCTGAGCAAAAGCTTCTGCTTGTTTAAATGCTTGTTGACCTAAAGTGCCATCTATTACTAAAATGATTTCATTAGGTTTTAATTTTTCTTCAAGAATTGACATTTCTTTCATTAATTCTTTTTCTTCTTTATGTCTACCTGCAGTATCTGCGATAATTAGGTCATTTCCATCGTTTATTGCTCTTTTTGTTTCTTGAATAGCTATTTTAATAGCATTTTTTTCATTAGGATTACCATAACACTTTATTCCCACTTGCTCTGATAATTGAACAAGCTGTTCATAAGCTCCAGGACGCCAAGTATCAGTAGTTAGAGTAGCAACATTAAATCCTTTACTTCTATAAAATTTAGCTAATTTCGCAACTGTAGTTGTCTTACCTGAACCTTGAATGCCTACAAGTAGAATTACGTTCTTCTTACCTGGTTTAATACGTATAGGAGCTGGCTTCCCTCCTAAAAGTTTGATTAATTCATCATGTACTAATTTTATTACAAAATCTTTCCTTCTTGCTTTTTGAAGTTTTGTATTTGTGGCATCCTTTCTAATATTTTCTGTCATCTGGAAAACTAATTCCACTTTCACATCCGAACTAAGTAAACTTCGTTGTAAATCCTGAATAAGTACATTTATTGCATCCTTATCTACAATTGGAAGGCGTCTAATTTTTCGAATTGCATTATCCAAAGATCTACCAAGTTGTGATAAAACCATTAAATTCCAGCTTAAGATGTAGTTAAAATATTTGAGATTATACTCAAAAACTAAAATTTTTTTTTAAATAAATATATTATATAATAAATTAAAAGAAATGTCAAAATTAAAAATATTTGGATAAAAATTGATAAACTAAGGTGGAAAAATAGGTGTCTATAAGAAGAACAGAGATACAAAAGTTGAAATCAGGGCAATATATTATGGTTGATGAAGAACCCTGCATTATTAAAAGTACTGAGCGTTCTAAGAGTGGAAAACATGGTCATGCGAAAGTAAGAGTTGTTTGTGTTGGTATGTTTGATAATAATAAAAGATCATTAACATTTCCTAGTGGTTCGATGGTAGAAATACCTGAAATTATCAAAGGAAATGCTCAAATTAATTTTATAGAAGATGCTTCGATCAATATAATGGATCTAGAATCTTATGAATCAATTGATGTTGATTGGCCCGCTGATGAGACACTAATGAGGAAATTAAAAGATCTTCAAACAAATCCTGATAAAATTTCAGCTACTCAAGTAGAATATTGGCAATTAGCTGGTAAAACACTTATTAATAGAGTTTTTACAAATTAGGCACATATAAATTATATTACGGTTTCATAAGTCATTAAATTTATTTTTTAAACAATTATTTATTTTTGTTATAACTAATATTTAATTAGTTAGGATCTTATTAAAGAATGGCATAAAACCATGGAAAAAAAACCTATTGCTATAGCTTGCAGATTAGATTCTGAAAGAGCAATTAAAGTAGCAAAGAGAATATTTGAATTTTTAATTCAAAAAGGGGAAGTAGTTTATTTAGAAACGAGAATCGCTCCTAAAATATTCCCCCATAATGCTATGGATTTAGCAGAAATGACCACGGAGAATATTAAATTTATTGTTATAATAGGTGGTGATGGATCAATATTAAGAGTTGCAAGTGGCTTATCTCAAAAAGACCCACCGCCTATTTTGGGAGTTAATGTTGGTTCGATAGGTTTTTTAGACGAATCTAATGAAAGAACTATATTTAGAGATTTAAAAGCCGCTTTAAATGGTGAATATGAGTGTGAAATATGCTCGAAAATTACAGCTTATATCCTAAAAAACTCTGAAGAAGTAAAACTTAGTAATGCATTGAATGAAGTATTAATTGTATCCTCTAAAAGCTCTAAGGTTTTGCAAGTCTCAATTATAATTAACGGTACCTTTTTAAATCGATCCTATTTAGATGGGATCATAATTTCTACTTCTACTGGCTCCACAGCCTATAATTTAAGTGCCGGAGGAGCAATAGTCAATCCAAATTTAGATATAATGCAAATAACTCCTTTAAATAGTTTTGCTAGATCCGGATTAAAACCAATAATAGTCCCAATAGACTCTGAAATAGAGATCCAGCTTTTAAGACCACGTTTAAATGCTAAAATTGTCATAGATGGTCAAAGGACTTTTAAAAAAATTCCTCCTAATACTAAAATTAAAATCCGTAAATCAAACTCTCAAACAAAATTCATTCGATTTAATAGAAGTTATTATTCTCGTTTGAGGAAGAAAATTATAGGAACCTTGAGAGTACCTCTTGATGATTCACCTGAAGAATGATAATATGAAAGATGAATATTTAATAGCTGTTTTTGATACAAACATATTCCTTACGGGAATTGATTTTAATATATTCAAAAACATAATATATACTACTCCAAGTGTAATTGAAGAAGTAGAAGCTAGTAAATACATGGAAAAAAATAGAAGTATCTTAAATAGGATTTATGCTGCAATTGAAAGTAAAAAATTACGTATAAAAACTCCTGATCTTAAATTTGTGCAAGATGTAAATAAAAAATCCAAAATAACAGGTGATTTAAATGCATTATCTAAAGTTGATAAAGAACTAATAGCCTTAACATTGGAGTTAATTGAGAATTATCCTCAACAAGTTAAGCTTTATACTAATGATTATTCAATTGAGAATGTATGTTCTGGATTTGAAATACCCTTTTCATCATTATATAAAGAAGGTATTGAGAAAAAGATAATATGGGAAGTTTTTTGTCCGAATTGTAGAACCATTTACAAAGCTGAAGATTTTAAAAAAGTTTGTGAAAATTGTGGTCTTAAACTAAAAAGACGTCCAAAAAATAAAATCATGTAATAGTGGAAGTTATATAAGTTGTATGATATAATATAATGGCTAAAGCAAAAAAAGGATATGTAAGAGAAAATGGGTGTAAAAATCGGAGAACTAGTAAAGGAAGTTAAAAGAACCATCACATTTGAAAATCTTTTTAAAAAAAATATAGCAATTGATGCATTTAATACGATTTATCAATTTTTAGCAATAATTCGCCAAAGAGATGGTACTCCATTGAAGGATTATCAAGGAAATATAACTTCTCACCTATCTGGTTTGTTCTATAGGAATATAAACTTCTTGGAGCATCACATTAAACCTATTTATGTATTTGATGGTGAACCTTCAGAATTAAAACTAGAAACAATAAGAGAACGGAAAAAAATTAAAGAAGATGCTACTAAAAAAATGATTGAAGCTCAAGATGCTGAAGATTTTGCCCAAGCTAAAAAATTTGCCCAATTTACTTCAAAATTAGATGCTGGAATGATTGAAGAGAGTAAGAAATTGATAAAACATATGGGAATTCCAATAGTACAAGCAAGCTCTGAAGGAGAAGCTCAGGCAGCTTACATGGTTGATCGAGGGGATGCTTGGGCATGTGCTTCTCAAGATTATGATACTTTATTATTTGGTGGTAAACGTTTAGTTCGTAATTTTGCCATTAGCAGGAGTAAAAAAGTAAAAGAAACTACTGTTACTTTAGATATTGAATATGTCTCGTTAGCCAAATTTCTGAAAAACCTTGATATCACTCGAGAACAATTAATAGAGATGGGAGTGTTAATAGGTACAGATTTCTTCTCTGGTGTTAAAGGTATTGGTCAAAAAATAGCTTTAGATCTAATAAAGAAACATGGCTCTATAGAAAATATTATGAAGAGTGAGGTTAAAGTTGGAGGGAAGGTGATTTCTTTAGATTTGGAGATAGTTGAAAGTATTAAAAATATCTTTCTACATCCTGATATTAGTAAGGATTATCATATAACAAAATCTAAAGGAATTGACTTAGAAAAAATAGAAGAATTATTAATAGAACAACACAATTTCTCAAAGCAGAGGGTAGAAAATGCTTTAGAAAGATTGAGGAAATTAAAAGATAGTAAAGTTCAAGTTTCATTGGATAATTATTTCAAAAGAAATTGAACTAGTATTAAAGAAAAAAAGCAAAAATTTTTACAAAATTAATTTTTTTAAATATTAAATAATGATAATTTGCAAATTACAGAATTAATATGTCAGTGAAGGACAATAAAGATAAAGATTTTGATGATCAAGGCGACACTAATATCTCTAATGTAACCCTACGTGTTCAAAAAGCGAAGAAAAGAGATATTGGGCGAAATATTATTCGAATTGATCCAAATACTATGGAAAAGTTAAATATTCAAACTGGTGACGTTATTGAAGTTATCGGTAAGAAACAAAGTGCTGGAATCGCTTGGCCAAGTTATCCTCAAGATAACGGTTTAGGGATAGTACGTGTAGATTCCAGATTGCAAAAAAATACTGGAACGCGGATTGATGATACCCTTGAAATTCGTAAAGTTAAAGCAGAAGTAGCTCAGAATGTTGTTCTCGCACCATCAAGTGTAAAAATACGAAATAATCCAAGATTTGAAAGTTTTGTTAAAAGAAAACTAAATAATTATCCTATTACTGTTGATGATTATATTTTTATTTCTATAGGTATCAGTAGAGAAATTACTTTCAAAGTTATTAATGTGAGACCTAATGGAGTTTGTATTATAAAACAAGAGACTGTGCTTAATATTAGTGATAAGGTTACTGAGGATATCGAAACAGGAGCAGATTATATAACTTATGAAGATGTTGGAGGATTAGATAGAGAAATTCAAAGAGTGAGGGAGATGGTCGAATTACCATTACGTCATCCATCTTTATTTAAACGTTTAGGTATTGATCCTCCAAAAGGTGTTCTATTAAGAGGGCCTCCTGGTTGTGGAAAAACATTATTGGCAAGAGCTGTAGCAAATGAAAGTGAAGCTCATTTTATTTCGATTAATGGGCCAGAAGTTATGAGTAAATTTTATGGAGAATCCGAAAAAAAATTACGTAAGCTTTTTGTGGAGGCAGATGAAAAAAGCCCATCAATTATTTTCATAGATGAAATAGATGCAATTGCACCAAAGAGAGAAACTGTTACAGGAGAAGTCGAACGTAGAGTTGTAGCTCAATTGTTAGCATTAATGGATGGGTTACATGGGAGAGGAAAAGTTATTGTTATTGGTGCTACCAATCGACCAAACAGTTTAGATCCCGCTTTAAGAAGGCCTGGAAGGTTTGATCGTGAAATTGAGATAAAGGTTCCAAATGAGAAAGGAAGATTAGAAATTTTTCAGATACATACTCGAAATATGCCACTTGATAAAAAAATATCCTTAAAGGAATACGCACAAATAACTCATGGATTTGTAGGAGCTGATATTTCTGCTGTATGCCGAGAAGCTGCAATGTCTGCATTACGAAGATATTTGCCTAAAATAGATTTAGAGTCAGAAATTATTGATCCAGAATTACTTGAGCAAATTGAAGTGAATAAAAACGATTTTAACGAAGCATTAAAAGAAGTTTTACCTTCTGGAATAAGAGAAGTGTTTGTAGAAGTACCAAATGTGAAATGGGATCAAGTAGGGGGATTAGATGAATTAAAACAGAAATTGATCGAAGCGGTAGAATGGCCATTATCTCATCCAACAATATTTAGTCGAATGGGAATAAGCCCTCCCAAAGGAATTTTGCTTTATGGACCTCCAGGATGCGGTAAAACTTTATTAGCAAGAGCAGTAGCAACTGAAAGTAAAGCTAATTTTATTTCAATAAAAGGACCAGAACTTCTATCAAAGTGGGTAGGAGAAAGTGAAAAGGCAATAAGAGAAGTATTTCGTAAAGCCAAAATGGCAGCTCCTTGTATCATCTTTTTTGATGAATTTGATTCAATAGCTCCAAGCAGAGGTCGTCATACTACAGATTCTGGAGTATCTGAAAAAGTACTTTCTCAATTCTTAACAGAGTTGGATGGATTAGAAATAAACAAGGATATTGTAGTAATTGCTGCAACAAATCGTCCCGATATTTTGGATCCAGCTTTAATACGACCCGGGAGGATTGATAGAATATTATTAGTTCCATCTCCCGATGAAAAAGGAAGATTAGAGATATTAAAAATATTTACAAAAAATATGCCTTTAGCTAATAATCTAAAATTAGAATCGTTGAAGGAGTTAATAGAGGGCTTTTCTGGAGCAGATATTGAAACGCTATGTCGTGAAGCTGCTATGATTGCATTACGAGAGAATATTAGAGCTAGAAAAGTATCATTGGATCACTTTAAAGAAGCTAGAGAACTAGTGTATCCTACTTTAAGCACAGAAATAATTAATTGGTATGAAAAATTTGGTGAAAAACTTAAAATTAGGAGAATAGAAGAATCAAAGGAAGATAGGTTGTTTGTATGAAATCCAAAAGATTATTTAGAAATTAAAAATTTTATAGTTTAGTTAATCATTCTCTAATCCTTAATTGTCATATTTGGTGAAGAAATATAGAATCCCATCGCTGGAATAAAAAACCCATAGTTAATTCAATAATCGATATACTTATTAAAAATAAGGGAGAAATTCTGGATAAAAGACTTGAAGAACTATTAAAAAAGGAATTTCCTTTTGTTAACTCCTTGATTTTAGAAGAGATATTTATGAAATTAGAGAGTATGAATATTATTAACGTTTTTCGAGTCTCAAAAAATAAGAATATGGTTGTTCTAAAAAAAAATAACCAATCCATCAGAAATGATGTGATAACTGATCTAACTTAAAGTCTTTTTCTGCCAATCAATACAGACTTGGGCCAAAGAAAGTTCTTCGGTATTTGATCGAAATTTCCTTTCTCTTATATCTATAAATACAGGATAATTTACCACAGCTCCCATCAATAACATTTCTCCAACACCCAAACTAGATATCATACTAGCATATTCTTTCGTTATAGATTCAGAACTATCCATAAGATGTTTCAAATCATATGGATTTTTTATGTTTAAAATCATCTTAGAATTACACTGGGATAGAGCTGTTGTGCTTAATCTTTTTGGTCTTTGACTTATTAAGCATAAACAAGCCATGAATTTTCTTCCTTCTCTTGCTACCATTTCAATAATTGGTTTAGAAATAGCCTTAGATTGAGCTGTTTCAGGACAGAATTGGTGTGCCTCTTCGATAATTAACAAAAATGGTGGAATTTTATTTAATCTCCGTAGGTTAAATAAACGATTACTTATATAATCTAAAATAATTTGTTTTTTTCTAATACTAATTTCTTTTTGGAGATTGAAGATGGTTATCTCTTGGTTAGTTATAATCTTATCTAATTCAGGATTTTCTTGACACCCAAATAAAGTTAAGCGCTCCAACTCTGATATCCAGCCTATTAAGGCTTGTTTTGTATTTTTATTTCCGTCAGGTTCATTTTCAATTGACTCAATAATATCATTTAAAGTATAATGATTCTTTTTCTCCTTTTTTAATCTTTTGATATATTTTGTCAATTCCCTTACTTGAACATTTGAGATTAGATCTTGATATTTTTTATATGAATAAGGAGAGATTTTTGGCACAGCTATCTGCAAATATGAGACATCATATATCTTAACTTTATTCTTTAATGTCGGTATATTCTGCAGATAAGAATATTCTCCATGAACATCAAATAATATTATAGCGGGTGTTCCACATTCTTCTTTTCTTGTAAGCAATTCCTCAATAAGAATTGAAGTGAGATAACTTTTTCCACCTCCTGAAATTGAAAGTATTGCAAAATGTTTGTTTAGCAAACGATTCATATTAATTTTAGCTTCTGCATTAATCACCTTAACTGTCCCTAAATTTAATCCAAATTCCGTGTCAAACCCAATAAATTTATTTAAAACATCTTCATCAACAACATATACCTCTCTCCCAGGACTAGCGGGATAGGTCATTCTTTTAATTTTTTCAAGTTCAATTTTATTTTTATCCTTGAATATTATAACGCCCAAGCATTTTACAATAGCTATAGCAAATTCAAAATCATCGCTTGGAAAAAGTCCTTTTAAAATATTAGGATTACTTTTATTATAGGCTTTTATTGTCAAAGCATCAGTAAAATATTCATTTAGTAGTAGTATTTTTTCAATAATTCCAATCAAATATCCTTCAATAGAGTTTGTGTAAACAAATAAACCTTTTTGCACGAACGTTCCTTCTTTTCTTCTATTAATAACAAAAGGAAAATGTGATACATCAGGTAATTGTAAGTAATTAAATATAGTTCCTACTTTAGTTGCCATAAAATTAAATCAGTAAAAAAAATTGATTAAATATCTAATTTGAATTTATTAAACGATAGATTTACATAAAAAAAGAATAAGAGCACAAAATTTCTAATTTAATCAAAAAATTCGAAGATATTGTTAAAGTTGCTAATTAATATGTTTTTTTCTGTTCCTCTTGATCAATTTTCTCTATCGCTCCTATTAGCCTCAAGAGTAAATAATATCCATTCTTCCAGAAATATATAAAGAACAACGAAGTTAAGACTACAATGAAAAGAGAAATGCCGACAAATAATACCCAAGGTCCTGTACTTCCAAATATTTCTGCCAAAGACGAGGACCCACCTGAAGAAACAGTAACAACATCTTGTACAATTGCAAATATGACTCCTATAATAATTGCAATTAAACTGATTAGTAAACCTCCTGCAGCAATTTTTACATCAGTACGATTTTTATACTTTTCCTCAAGTTCTCGTTTTTTATATATAAACTTAATTAAAGATCGTGTGGATTTCTTAAATAATCCAAAGAAGAAAATCAACAAGAAAAATAAACCGGCTAAAAGCCCTGCTATAATGGCTATTTGATATCCTAAACTAAGATTCAAAAATTGTTCTAATTTACCAGTACGCCCAATAAAAAGGTCTGCAAATGTCCATACAATTCCTCCTAAGCTTACTATACTAGCAATGACAATCAAAATGTAAAAGATTGATGCTATTAGTTTTTGAATTTTACTATACTCTCTATCTATAATTGAAGAATTATTTTCCATTTTTTTCACATTTAATATTTTTATTGTATTATGTTGATTTGTACTATTTCTGTGTTCTTCTCTGTTGTTTTCAGTATTATAAAAGGAATTTTCCTCCCTATAATACCAAGTAATTTTAATTATGGAAAAAATAACATTTAAAATATATAAAATTGCGTATTATGAGGAAAATTCTAATATTATTCAGATTTTGTATGTAAGATCATATCATCAAATTTCTTATATAAACTTTTATTGTTCAAACAATTATACATTTCATAAGAGAATTTATAGAATTTCTCATATATTTTGTGACGATCACTGTTAGGAAGCCATTTTTTTTCGATTTTGCATAAACTTTTAGCAGCTTTTCCGATATCTGAAAAAATTCCTGCTCCTGATGCCGCTAAAATTGCAGCTCCTAATGAAGTTGATTCTTCTACGACATTTCGAACACATGTAATTCCTAATACATCAGCATAAATCTGATTCCAAAAATCAGAGCGAGACCCTCCACCAGTTAGCATTAATTCTTTTGGTTCAATTCCCAATTCTTTAAAAACTTCAAAATTTTTTCTTATTTCATAGGCTACTCCCTCAAATACAGCCCTATATAGATCCTTACGCTCATGACCTAACGCTAAACCAAAAATAGTACCTTTTGCATGGGGATTCCAATGAGGTGCTCCAGCACCAACAAAATGGGGTATAAGGAGCAATCCATTTGCTCCAATAGGCGATTTTTCTGCTTCAGCGGAGATTAAATCATAAGGATCTTGACCCTCTTGAGCAGCAATGCATTCTGCATATCCTAATTGATCTCGAAACCACCTAAGTACAGCTCCTGTTGTAAAAATGCTAGCCTCTTGTACCCAAGTCCCTGGAACTGCATGACAACTGCATAAGACTCGTAATTCTGGATCAAATTTCGGTTGGGACAGATATGCTAAAATAAAACTGCCAGTTCCCGTAGTGCACTTTAATTCTCCAGGAGACACAACTCCCACACCTAAGGCTGCAGATTGCTGATCTCCTGCTCCAGTTATAACTAATGTCTTTTTATCGAATAGAGTTTCCTCAGTTACTATTTCACCTATATCAACTCCGCTTTCTAGAATACCTGGCATTTTATCCAAATCAATTTCCAATTCAGATGCAATTTCCTCAGAATATGCTAATTTATTAATATCAAATAACATCGTTCTACTCAAATTACTATGATCACTCACAAATTTTCCCGTTAGTTTATAAAGAATATAATCTGATACTAACAAAAATTTATGAGTCTTCTGGTAGATGTCTGGCTTTTTATCTTTGAACCAAAGAATTTTAGGTGCCGAAAAATATGGGTCAATTGTTAAGCCTGTTGTGTTGTATATTTTATCCACACCTACTTGTTTCTTAATAAAGTCGACTTGCTCCGTAGTTCGACGATCTTGCCAGACGAGCGCATTATACAGTGGATTTCCTTGATGATCTACAGGTACAATAGTCTCTCGCTGATTAGTAACAGAAAGGCTCACAATCTCTGTCTTATCAATTCCACTCTTTTTAATTGCTCTTTCTATTGTTATTTTAAGTGAATTCCACCATATATTTGCATCCTGCTCGACATATGACGGTGAAGGATAAAAGCTTTGCCACTCTTGGTAATCACTGGCAATTATTGTACCAGTTAAATCAAAAATAAATGTCCTACAACCAGTAGTTCCTAAATCTAAAGCAGCAACAAACATTTCTATTTAATCTCTTAATAATTGAATTCGATATTAAAATTAAGGTTATAAGTCTTAATAAAGTTCATCGTTCATAATTAAAGATTATTTATTCTTTTTATAGCCACAACGCGGACATACTAATTGCCCAAAGCCAACTCTAAAATCTAACCCTGATAGGTCCATTAATAATTCATTACAAATTGGACACCTAGGTTCATAATTGGGAAACCAATTTCCTGAAATATTAGGTTGCGTTTTTAACATCTCAATAAATTTAATTCTATCATATTGGTCTTTGCTTAATTGGAAAAGCTGTTGTTCTTGGGCTATAGATTTCCCTTTAGGAGTAAGTATCATTAAAAATTTTATTTTTGATGGATTATTTAACAAAGTGAGTGTTCTTAGTATTGCTTCTTTACCATGCTCCGAAAATAATTTAGCTAATTCTGGTGGGGCAATACCAACCAATATTCCTTGCTCTTTTTCTTTTTGAAATAAAAACTGAAACATTCGATTTTGAACATCAAAAGCCCATAAGAAGTTCCAATTTTGAATATCATAATCATTATTAGAGGGACCCACTATTCTTTTTATGCTCTGAATCCAAGAGTAATGATGATTTTTATTTACATTTGAACTAAGGTCGTCAAAAAAGATGGGTTCTATAACAGGATACGTTTTAAAAATACTCTTCATTGACATAACTCGTATTTTAGTTAATTCACCTGTTTTAAGATTATCCCAAGTATCAGTTAATGCGAATATAGTAAAAAAATCAGTCATATAATACCTATAGAGTCAATTAATAAAAAATCTCTTATTATGTATAATTGAAAATATTTAAAGTCAGCATTAAATATTATATTTGGTATGAATACAATTTGGGATACTAAAGCTGATGCCGTCAATAAAGGAGACAAATTAAGAAATGTTTATCCTATACATGATAAGACTGAAGTGGATGAATTCGGTTTTACGCATTATGTATTCAGTAAGAACTTGTTTAATAATCCCTGGTATAATATCCCTGAAAACGACTTAGAATTGTTTAAAAAATTTTTGGAGGGAGGATCAAGAGCATATCCTTCCGATGGCAAAATTCCGTGTGATATTGTTGCAGGAGAGGCAAGGAAAATAATTAATAGAATAGTTGATATTTCGAAAGAACCTAGTAATGTGTATTATAATGATGCTTGTGAAACACTAAAGGATGGAAAATTTGGGTTAGTTCGTGGAACTCTGAAATTATATTTAGCAAAATATACGACTAGAGATTGGAGAAGAAAGAGATTCACTGATGATATCGATTTTTGGACTTTTCAAATTCATTTATTAGACCATGTATTAAGAAAACTGGGGTGGATTAAGAATAAAGAAACGGGGGAATGGGAGAAGAAAGTGGAATGGACTAATCCCGATACTGGTGAAGTAAGACATGAAGCACTTTGTGCGGCAAATAATTTGAATCAATTACTCGATTTTGGAGCTGGTAGTTACTTAGAGGGAACAAAGCTAGGAGAGATTTTTAATAAAAAAATAAAAAGAGGTCACGATGTAGATCTAAGTGATATAATTAATGTAGCCTTGCATAATGATGGTTTATCAGGTAAAAATGTGGAAGAATGGAATGATGCTTGGGTTTCTTTTGATGCAGCGACTAATACTAGGAGCACTAGAATTACTTCAAACCTAATTAGTCTGTGTAGATATTCATTAGGTATTGCTGATCATTTAGAAAAAGTTAGTAATGCTATAAGTAAATATCATGAGAGAATCCTTGATATAAATGAGTATCCTGATGAGAGTTTAGAAAAAATATGTAAAATGTCAATTCATTGGATGAAATATTTGAAAAAAAATGGTCCTAATGAAACAAGAAATATGATACATGAATTTTTAGTTGAGCAGAAAGATGAAAAGAAACTACATGCCAAGAATCTAAGGAAATTTACAGATAAAGTTTTAAATTTACTAAATTCAAAATACGAATATCTTAAAGTTAAATTTGAAATTGAATCCTAGAAACAAAGTATTATTAATTAAAAAAGAAAAAAAGTTCTATTTAGTTGGAATTTCTTGCTTGATCTCACGTAATTCTTCAAGATTGGACTCTTTTATTTTTAAAAACCGAGTTTGAGTAACTCCATGAAGTAGCCAAAATCCAATCATAGCAATAAAACACAAAATTCCAGCAAAATACCATACCCAATTAGGACCTATATTATCTAATACTAATCCAGCGAGATAAACTCCAAATAAATTTGGAATTGCCCAATGGAAACCATAAGCAGCCATATACCGCCCTCGTTTATCTTCTGGTGCAAAACGTGCTGCTGTAGTCTGTCCAGTAGGCATGGCAATCATTTCACCTATGGTGATAATTACCATAGCAACGAAGAATAAGTATGGTTCAGAGATAAAGCCATACATCCCAAAACCAATCATATAAAAGAATGTTCCAAGAGTTATCATTTTTAAAGGATTATACTTTGAAATCCTTCTACTTATCCAGAATTGAAAGCACACCACCATTGCTGCATTCATACTCAACAATAGAGCATAACCCTGTGCTGGAAACCCATGGAATGTCCATAAGAATACTGATAATGTTGTATTCATTTGCATGTATACTAATACTGTTAGCGCTGAAACTGAGAGGAATAATACGTATACCCAATCCTTTAATACATCTTTATATCCAATTATAGATTTCATCATTGTTTCTTCTGGTTCATTATCCTGCTTTTGAGGCTTAGTCTCAGGAATAGTAATAAATACTATAATAGCTGTAATTATACTACTGATAGCATCTGCAATAAATACCAACATGTAGGATTGTTCTACTAAAAAACCACCAAGTAAAGGTCCAATCGTTGCTGAAAGATTAACAGCCACTCGTAGTATTCCAAATCCTTCTGCTCGTTTTTCAGGGGGAAGTAAGTCTGCTACCATAGCTTGTCTTGCTGGACCTCCAAAATTACCAAATGTACCTAAAAATGCAGCGATAATGTAGAAGAGAATAAGATCATTAACTAATCCCATTATTACACTTCCCATACCACTTATTACTAAACCTATCAGGGCAATTGTTCGACGACCAAATTTATCCGCAAATGCTCCTCCGACAATCCCTCCAATTATATTTCCCGCCGAGAATATTGAAAATAATATTCCAACTTCGGTCATCCCGACGCCAAAATGAATAGTAATATATAACGAGAAAAAAGGAAATAATAAAAAACCTCCCAAACGATCAATAAAAGTAGCTAATGTCAATACTTTAAATGTATTAGGAAATTCCCTATATGTTCGTTTAATTTTTGTGAACATGATTAGATGCTTTAATTGAGAGTTAATTATAATTTAATATTACTATAAAATTACTTTAATGAGTCTAAAATGTTAATGATATTTATAGTTATGAATGTTGAAATACATTTGAACCTATTTTTAATTTTTCCTAATAAAGTAATTTTAGTAACTTTAATTTTTAAGAAATTCTTCGTGAAAGATGCGTTTCACGATCATGGATGAATTGTTTTATTCTAAAATTATGTATTAATTAACGATGAGAAAAAAAAGTAAAAGTTCTTATTCGATAGAAGGAATAGCCATTTCGACCAATTCTTCTTTGAAAGGTTCTTTTTCTTTCGAAAACCGATCTTTAGTAATCCAAAAAAGTAACCAAAACCCAATAATTGAAATCAGAGATAGAAATCCAGCGAAATACCATACCCAGTTTGGTCCAATATACTCCATAACTATTCCTGCAACTAAAACTCCAAACAGATTTGGAATCATCCACTGAAAAGCATACATAGCCATATACCTTCCGCGTTTATCTTCTGAAGCAAATGTTGCTGCGACACTTTGACCAAGAGGGAATACAATACATTCACCTACTGTGATAATGCCCATAGCAACAAAAAACAGATATGGCTCAGAAATAAAACCATACATCCCAAAACCAATCATAAGAAAAATCGTTCCAAAAGCCATCATTTTCATCGGACTATATTTTGAAATCTTCCTAGTTATCCAGAATTGAAAAATCACTACTATTAGCGCATTCATACTTAGCAATAGGGCAAATCCTTGTACGGGGAACCCATGAACATCTCTTAAGAATACTGAAAGTGTACTATTCATTTGCATATACACTAAAACCGTTATAGCTGACACTATAATAAATATCATAAATTTCCAGTCCTTTATTACTTCTTTATATCCTATTAGGGTTTTCATGACCGTTTCTTTTGAGGTGTCATCCTGAGTTTGAGGCTTGGTCTCTGGAATAACAATGAACACAATAATAGCTGTAATAATACTGCTTACTGCATCTGAAATAAATAATAAAAAATAGGATCTGGTTGCTATAAATCCACCTAAAAGAGGACCAATCACGGCTGAGAGATTAAAAGCTACTCGTAGGATTCCAAATCCTTCGGTTTGTTTTTCTTTTGGAAGTAAATCCGCCACCATTGCTTGTCGTGCAGGACCTCCAAAATTGCCTATCAAACCTAGAAATGCTGCAAGTAGATAAAAAGTATTTAAATTATTAGCTAATCCCATTAAGATACTTCCTATCCCGCTTACAATTAAACCAATTAATACCATTGCACGACGCCCATATTTATCAGCTAAGGCTCCTCCAATTATACCACCACATATATTTCCCATAGAGAAGATTGAAAATAGGTATCCTACTTCAATCATTCCTACACCAAAACGTTCAGTTATATACAATGCATAAAAAGGATATAATAAGAAGCTTCCTAACATATCAATGAAAGTAGCAAGAGTTAGCACCTTAAATGTCGTAGGATATTCATTATATACCTTTTTAATTTTACTGAACATAGTTAAGTCATCTGTTTAATAATTCAAGATCGTAAAACATAGAATGTTATTTTTAAAACATTTTCCAAAATATTAACAATAAAATCTACTATATGGTGGGTAAAATAAGTAAATTTGAATATTTATAGTTTAAAAAGTTGAACTTCATAGGAACCTTTGAACTATAAAAAAAGAAAGAATAATAAAATTAAAACAAATTAGTATTTTTATTAAATTTATGATGAATTAATCCTTTAATAAACTAAAAAGTGAATTTTGAAAATGTATGATTATTTGTTAACCCAGGAAAATCAAACTTTTAGAGAAGAAGTTCGCGAGTTTGTAAAAAATTCAGTTCCACCTTCTTTGTTGAAGAAAATGGATAAAGATGAGATTCAGTATCCCTCAGATTGGTTGAAAGCTTTAGCGAAACAAAATCTAATTGGGATTAGATTCCCCAAAGAATATGGCGGTAGAGGTTTGAATTGGGAAAGTGAAATCATTGCTCAAGAAGAAATAGGAGTATTAGGGAGCTCCCTTGCATGCTTGTTTTCATTACCAAGTATTTGTGGAGAAGCTCTAAACATGTTTGGCACAGAAAACCAAAAGCAGAAATACCTTAAACCTATGTGTGAAGGAAAGAAATTTACGGCTGAAGCTTTAACAGAACCAAGAGGAGGATCAGATTTCTTTGGAGCAACGTGTACAGCAACTAAAGATGGAAATTATTATATTTTAAATGGAGAAAAACGATTTGTTGTTGGTGCGGAAGGTGCTGATTTCTTCTTAGTTTATGCTAAGACTAATTTAGATCCTAAAGCAGATCCTCATAAAGCTTTAAGCTTATTTATAGTCGATAGAACAGAAGGTGTTAATACAGAATATTTATATAATTTACTTGGTACTAGAGGTGGTGGGGCCGGGAGAATTAGATTTGTTGATGTTAAAGTTCCAAAAGAAAATGTAGTTCTTGAGGAAGGTGCTGG
Organism: Promethearchaeota archaeon; assembly: GCA_048940925.1. GTDB lineage: Archaea > Asgardarchaeota > Lokiarchaeia > Sigyniarchaeales > SOKP01 > Loki-b32. The sequence continues at coordinate 148,385 of JBHLOC010000001.1, forward strand.
TGGAAAAATCTTTTATCAAATGATGGTTCCTGAGCGATTAACTACTGCATCAGGTTTTATAGGGCTTGCTCGTGCTTGTTTACGAATAGCGACAAAATATAGTACAAAAAGAAAAGCATTTGGACAACCGATCAGAAATTTTCAAGGAGTTAGCTTTTTAATAACTGATAGTATCACACTTTTAGACGCAGTAAGAGCTATTGTTTATAATACTGCTAGAAGTATCGATGCAGGAGCTCCAGCTGCGCTTCAAAGGCGATTAGTATCTGAATCAAAGAGGTTTTCAACGAAATCGTGTTGGAAAATAATAAATAATTCGATGCAAGTTTTGGGAGGTATTGGTTATACAACAGTTTATCCAATAGAAAGATTACTCCGCGATGCCAGAATAGGTGAAATTTGGACGGGAACAACGGAAATAATGAATTTAATAATCCAACATGAGTATTATAAGGAAATTGTAAGTGATAAATGGCTTGGTCGTGATGTAGAAAGAGATGGTATTGATGCTAACCATGAAGAAGAAAAACATTATGGTTAAATTGTCATAATGAAATTAAAGAAAAAATTTTTTTATTAAAATTTTATTTAGAACATATTCACCATAAAGAGAGTCCTAATGAATAGAGATATTATAACCACTTTAAATCTTTCGGTTGTCACGTTTCTTGTATTATTAGGATTGAGTATTATCGCTCCAATATTACCTTATTATGCCGAGTCTTTTAATGTGAATTACACACTAGTTGGACTTGTTGTGGCGGCATTTGGGATAGCTCGTATGTTTATTGATTTACCTGCAGGATTTTTGGCTCAAAGATATAAAAAAAAGAGCTTAATGCTTTTTGGATTGATACTTGTATCCTTTTCCTCAATCATGGCAGGACTAGCCCAAAATTATTGGATCTTACTAATTGCTCGGTTTATTGAAGGATTTGGTTCTGCAATTTATGTAACAACTGCTACTATATTTATTGCATTGGTAGCTAGCCCAGAGAGACGAGGATTTTTAATGAGTATTTATTCCGGATTTTTATTATTAGGAGCAATTTTTGGACCGAGTTTTGGTGGTTTTATAGCGAATTCTTATGGTATTAATGTCCCATTTTTTGTCTACGCTATTATATCTGCTAGTGGGATTATCCCAACTCTCATTTTACCTAATGTAAATAATTCGAATGATGATGGAAATATCAAGATACAGGAACTTTATCAACAAGCATGGTATAGTTTAAAAGATCCAAAATTTATACCAGTACTTCCATCAATTTTTTCATTGTTCTTTATACGAACGGGAGTGAGAAGTACACTTGTACCTCTTTTTTCCGAAAATGATCTTGGTTTAAATGAATTCCATATTGGCATACTACTAACTTTAGCGGGTATTGCAACCGCTATTACAATGGTACTTATAGGTTTAGTTTCAGATAAAATAGGACGCCGTACACCATTACTACTATCTCTTATTATTTCTGCTCCAATAACTCTATGGCTTGCTTTTACAACAAATTTTATTTATATTTCATTAGTTATGTTTATTTATGGAGCTATAATTGGATTATCGGGTCCAATTGCAGCTTACGTTACAGATATTGCTCCTAAAGATAAGCTTGAGATTTATATGGGAGTGTATAGGACGATTGGAGACATAGGTTTCGTAATTGGACCATTGTTAATGGGATTTGTCGTAGATCTTACTATGTTTACTACTATGAGGGGAGGATCTCTTATAGAAGTGGTAGGATGGCCACCTTTCGCGGTAGCCGCTTGTATAATGCTTTTAACAGGATTAATTCTTCTTAAAGCACCTGATCTTAGGCAGAAGGATTTAATTACTTAATTTTTTTCTTTCATCATAAAATATTCTTATGATTCATATTTGAATCCGAGGGCAAATGATCCAAAATTTTCTCTTACCTTTTTTTCGCTTTGTTTATATAATCTTATTTCCAGCTCAATATACACTATTTTATAGCTTTTAAAATTAATCTTTAATTTCGGTAAATTTTTGGTAGGAAATCACGTTTTATGCAATATATTTCGATTTTGATTTGATAACTAGCGAATATTTACTAATAAATCCAATCCATTTTAAATTTTAATAGAAGACATTAGGATAAGTGAAAATTAGACTAACCCAAGGGAAATAAGGGATTTAATAACCCAATATGAACATTATAAGGAATTTTAAAGGAAGAAATGGTAAGGACAAGATATTCAAAATGAAGCTATCGATAGTGAGGCAAAAATAGAAAAACATTACGGATAAAGAATAATTGATATATAAAATAAAAAAAAGGTATAAAGGATTTTTTGGCTAATATTTATTATTTGAACGAAGATATTATTCCTAAGTTTGAATCTAATAAATTTCCTAAACAAAAATAAATATTGCTTTTACTATCAATAAAAAATGAACCGACGGTTCCTACTTCCATTGGGTCTCCTGTTGTAAAACTTCTTGAAATTTGTGTATCTGTGTAAATTTTGAATAATTCCTCAATATCTATATTTCCATCTTGACAATAATTAAGACATAATTCAGAAACTCTATAATATCGTTCTAAATATTTCAAAGGATAAATCATAAACGTTCTGAATGACTCATTTTCGTAGATGTTTGCATCAAAAGTATAGCTTCCTCTTTTAATTCTCTCCAACGAATATGAATTAGGAATTGCTTCTATTGCTAACATAGTTCTTCTATTTCTTATAATATAATTCCATCCTAATGTAAAGTTATTAGAAATAATAATGTCTTTTGCTTGTTTAACAAATTTAGTGTTTTCTAATGCATTTCTGTATATAATTGAGAGAGGGACACCTGAACATCCATAATTAAAGACTTCAATTAAATTTACAGAAATAGAAAGTCCCCATTTATTTATTCCACCCATAGCCAACATACTACCCATTCTAAATGAGAAAACTTTTTTGTTATTCATCTTCGTATAAACCCACGATACCGTAGGCATCATTAAGAGAGTAAGGTCAATTGTTTGTCCAAAAATTGTTTTCTTATTAGTATGAGATCCTATTGCAGTACAACCTCCCGCAATTAATGATGATTGTGGATAACCTGAAAGTGTTGGGATAATTTTTCCGTAGTAAATATCCCAAAAACAATTTTGGACTAGGACATCAATAAAATCAATTGAAATTTCGTAAATTTCACCCATAAATGGAATATTTACAACATCTATAGCATCAGCTATTCCATGCATTTCATATAGATATTCTTCAGGTATATATGGGAGATAATCCATTGTATAATACAACGCTAGATCATATGAAAGTCCTATTTCCTGAGCTTGGAGTATTATCATAAGTTTCATCCAAGCGATATGAAAAGCCAGGTTTTTACCTTCTAAAAATCCAAGGGTATAATAATTATCTGCTTCCACATATAAATAAGGTTGATTATTAGAAAATCTCCATTCAGCATAATTACTTTCAATATCATCTTTTGTACAGGCGTTAGCAAACGTTACAAATTCTGAACAAAAAGTTATTCCCAGAATGAATAGTAATAGAACTGATTTTTTTTTTGATTGCATTATTCTTATACCTAACAAAATGATTTGTAATAATATTTCTTAATTAAGAGATTTAAATCCCATGTATTCTCTTCTTATCAATTAAGAATAACTTATAAAAGATTTATTTTAAAGCCTTCACTTTGAAATAATCAATAGTAATAGTATGCTTTGTCTCAATAATATCTCCAATTATCAACACTTTTTGATTTAAAAAATTATGCAATACAGGATCTTTTTCCCACATATGGGTCTTTTTTCTTACAAGGACTTCTGTCCATCTGCTTTTGTAATCATCCAATGGTGTAATGAAATATTCGGGTCCTTCCGATCTTGTACCCTTTCCTTTTATCACGGCATAAAGAGTTCCTCTAATCTCATTCATGGTTTAAATAATTATTTTATATATGTATTAATGATAATATAACAGAAAGTTTAAGGAAAATAACTAACCTCAACATTCTATGTAATTAATTATTATGTTTTATTTTTGTTTAGATAAATAGCGGATTTTTACTAAAAGATCTCTTAATTCCATTTTATCATTCTCTGGAGTTAAATATTTCTTTTTAACTCCTTCTGATAGTGGAACTGTTTTAATTTTATTTCCTTGTAAAGATACCATATTCCCAAATTTACCTTCCAATACTAGTTTCATCGCTGCTAAGCCAAATCTTAAACCAAGTATTCTATCGAAAGAGTTGGGATGTCCAGCACGCATGGTATGTCCAAGAACTACACTACGACATTCGAAATCGATATCATTTTTTTTAAATTCTTCTTTTAAGTCATCTCTTAAATTTAATTCCTCAACAATTATTTGAGATATTCCTAATTTAGCTAATAATGGATTCCCAAATACATCTTTAGGTAATTTATCAATTGTATCTTTCGATATTGTCTTAAAATCTCGATTTAAAGACTCAAAGCTTGGATAAGCGCCTTCTGATGTAGCAATTATATGATACTTATAACCCGCTTTAACTCTTTTTTTCAAAATCTCTATTACATCTCTGTCTAAATCAAAAGGAGTTTCAGGAATTAAAACTATATCAGCACCAGCTGAAATTCCACTATACATTGTTAGAAAACCAGCATCTCTTCCCATAATCTCTACTATAAACACTCTTTGATGAGAATGTGCTGTAGTTGTTAAATTATCAAGTGTATCTGAGGCTAATTGAACAGCACTCCAAAAACCAAATGTATAATGCGTTCCTGCCAGGTCATTATCTATAGTTTTTGGGACACCAACTACATTAGCTTTAGTAAATTTATACATAGAATCTGCGACTCCTAGAGTATCATCCCCTCCAATAACTATTAGGGCTTCAATTCCTAATTTTTCATATTGCTTGGTTAATTCTTTTGCCTTTTCTTCCTTTGAACTTACTCCCTTAAATGGGTTAGTCCTACTAGTATATAGGATAGTTCCACCGACTGTATGTAAGTCATCATGTTGTGCTATATCAAGTGGAATTGTTTGATTTTCTATAAATCCTTTCCAACCTTTTAATATTCCAACACAATCAATCTCTGCATCATAAGCTTTAAGCATTATCCCATATATAACTGAATTCAAACCTGGACAATCTCCCCCTCCTGTTAAAATTCCAACTTTTTTTATTCGATTTACCATATTAATTTACACTTTAAATCTCATGAAGTAATAACAAGTTATTTTATAATTAAGAATCATAATTATTTTATATTTTATATTTAATCTATTTTCGTTTCCTTAATTTTCTCAAATCTATATTTTGACTCTTCCCAGGGAATGATATAACTTCCTCCTTGGGTGTCTGTTATTTTTAAACTAAATTTAAATTTACCATCAATAGCTAGCTTTAAATTACGAATTAGATCGTCAATTTCACTCTTTTCTGGATCATTTTCTTCAAGATTATTTCTATAAATTAAAAGCGCATTTTCAAATCGGAGTAATATACCTTCTACATTTGTATAATAAAAATCTGCTCTCGGACCAGGTTGGACTGTTAATTCTAATTCTGGAATTTCTAATTTACCCATTGGTGAACGATAGACTTTAGATTTAAGATCATCTTCATTTGTTATTTGTAAAGTCATAATCCCTGGTTTCATGTTTGTTGTTAGAGGGATAATATCATTTTTATGAAAATTACAAGCGTTACATTCAAATTTTAATATAAGCATTTTATCCCCATCTGGAAGTTTATAAATACTCTTTATAATATCTATGGTTCCATCTTTACATGAAGGACATTTATAAGAATAAATTACTTCACTAATTCTGTTATCATTAGACATATAAATATTTCCTATTTTTTTTAAACAAAATAAATATAGAATTATTGTATTATTTCTTAAAATTGGTCTGAAATAATATTTCCTTGAAAATAAATTAATTATTATAACAATTATTAATATAAATTCTATATTACTGTTTCATATTGCAGTTAAATAAGTAAAATCAATAGAACTTTTATTCATTGTGCCTTTATTGGACATATTGCATTCAATACAAATTAAGTATAGATAGTTGAATAAATTGTCAGACAACCAAAAGATTGTAGAAATAGCTATGCATTGTAGGGGGGGTCAAACCTGTATTACAGCAAGCCAATTATTGGCGGAAATGGCATTTGAAGAGGGATTCCAAGACACAATAGCTATCCCTATAATAGGAGCTGAACGAAGAGGTGCTCCAATACAGGCTTTTACGAAAATTTCTAAGAGTAAGGCTATTAAAACATATGATAGTGTAATTGATCCAGATTATATATTTATATTTGATAAGTCTTTATTAGAAATACCCCAGATAAAGGCTACAATAAAGGAGGGTGTAAATTTATTAATTAATAGTGCAGATCCAATTGATTCAAGTGATTTCCCGAATAATTTGAAGATCTTTAATGTAGATGCTACTGGTATTTGTATTAAACATGATTTTATGCATGCAAGTGGGCCAATTTTGAATATTCCGATGTTAGGAGCCTTTGGTAAGATAACAGGGTATTATAACCTTAAAACAATGGAAAAAGTCATTAAAAAAGAATTTGGAGAAAATAGATTAGAAAAAAATATGAGCGTAGCAAGAGACGCTTATGAATCTGTAAGAGAGATGTAGTTATGTCTGAATCAGAAAAATGGAAAAAAATTAATAAATCTGTTAAAGAACGTCCTAAAGTTCAAGAATACAAGAATTGGAAAGAATTACCGCCTATTCCAATTTCATTACCTATTGATGGAAATATTGGTGAAACAGGTGATTGGAGAACTTTTAGACCAATTATTAAAGAAGGATGTAATAAATGTGGTATATGTTGGATGTATTGTCCAGAAGGTGTAATCCAAAGGAAAGAAAATGGAGAATTTGAGATTGATTTATTATATTGTAAAGGTTGTGGTATATGTGCTAAGGAATGTCCAACAAATAATATAGAAATGGTTAGAGAGAGTGATATAAAAGATGGTTGAAATTCAGGAAAATTTTATACAAAAGAGAGAAACTATCATAATAAAAGGAAATGTAGCAGCTGCATATGCTGCAAAATCAGCACGAGTTCAGGTCATTAGTGCATATCCAATAACTCCACAAACTACAGTAGTTGAAAAACTTTCTGAATTTGTGGATAATGGAGAAATGCCTGGCACAGAATATATAAAAATGGAATCTGAACATAGCGTTTTTGCTGCTGTAGTTGGTGCTAGTAAAGCAGGAACTCGAACTTTTACTGCTACCTCAGGTCAAGGTATTTTTTATGCTCATGAAATGATTCACTGGGCTGCAGGAGCAAGATTACCAATAATAGTTGCTATAGCATCTCGAGGTCCTGCCCCTCCCTGGAATATTTGGGCTGATTTCACTGATGTGATAAGTCAACGTGATACTGGATGGATGAATTGTTTTTGCGCAGAACATCAAGAAATATATGACGAAATTTTAATGTCATATAAACTATGTGAAGATCCTAATATTCTTCTACCTAAGTTTGTATCTTATGGAGGCTTTATTCTTTCCCATACCTCAAAACCAGTGATTCTCGAAGATCAAGATCTTGTAGATAAATTTTTGCCACCATTACCAAGTGAGGAAGGTTGGCCACATATCTGGATGGATCCAAAGAGACCAATGATGTTTGGTAATCTTATCATGCCTTCAAGTTTTTATTATGAATTTAGATTAAAAATTCATGACGCATTGATACGAGCAAAAGAAAAAATTAAAAAGGTTGCTAAAGAATTTGAGAAAACTTTTGGGAGGAGTTATGGTAATGGATTAATTCAACAACATGAAATGGATGATGCGGATGTAGGGGTAATTATTTATGGAGATTTAGCTTTACAAATGGAACAAGCAATAGATGATTTAAGAGAAGAAGGATATAAAGTTGGAATGGTAAAATTAAGACATTTCAGACCCTTTCCAACAGAAGATATTATTGAAGTTGCAAAAAAAGTAAAGCTTCTTGGAGTAATTGATAGGGCAACTGCATTTGGTAGTCAGACTGGAGGTCCTGTAAGTTGTGAAGTTAAAGGAGTATTGCACGAAACCAAGGGAACAGCAACTGTATTACCGATTATTAATGGTTTAGGGGGTAGGGAAGTTTCACTTGAACAACAAAAAAATCAAATTATAAATTTGGTAAAATATGCTGAAACTGGAGAACTTCCAAAAGATGTGATTCATGGAACTCTCTGGGATGGTTTATTGGAGGTTGAATAAAGAAATGGTAAAATTAAAAGAAGCTATAGAATCTTACCAGGAAGAATATTTTCTTCCAGGGAATTCTTGTTGTGCAGGATGCGGTTTGGAAATAGCTCTCCGATGGGCAATGAAGGCGCTGGGACCTAATACTGCTCTTATAACTCCAGCTTCTTGCTTAAATGTCGTAGTAGGATTATGGCCTAAGACAGCACCAAATTTTCCATTTACAAATATGGCTTTTGCAGCGGGTGCGGCTGCCGCAACCGGTATGTCTGCTGCTTTTAAAGCAAAAGCATATAGATTTCCTGGTAAAGGTTGGGATGAGATGACGACAATTACATTCGCAGGAGATGGTGGTACTGCTGATATTGGAATTCAAGGTTTAAGTGGAGCAGCAGAAAGAAATTCTGATCAAATTTATGTGTGTTATGACAATGAAGCATATATGAATACAGGAATTCAAAGATCTTCAAGTACACCACATGGAGCATGGACAAGTACAACCACTAAGGGGAAAGATCGCTTTAAGAAGAATCTCCCTGCAATTATGGTCGCTCACGATATGCCTTATGTAGCAACTTGTTCTATTAGTGAGCCACTTGATTTATTTGATAAATTCAAAAAAGCTAAATCGATTAAAGGTTGTAGATATATCCATATTATGGCTCCTTGTTGTACAGGATGGGGATTTAATTCTGAAGATACAATAGAAATAGCTCGATTAGCTGTGAAAACAGGATCATGGATTTTATATGAAGTAGAAAATGGAATAATGACATTGTCAAAAGCGAGTAAATCATTAAAAAACCCTTCTAAAAGAACTCCACTAATAGATTATCTTTCAAAACAGAAAAGATTTGCAAATATTTCAGAAAAAGATTTAATTGAACTTCAAGAATATCTGGATCATACATGGAAACGCCTTGAAGCTGATTTAAGTTGTCAAGAACAATATCCAAAATAGTTTACAAATCCATTCATACTGTACTTTTTATGGTTAATATTTCCAGTTCAAAATTAACTTGTTTTCATAAATATTCCTAAAGAGAAAGAGAAAAAGGAGAATTAAATATAGAATAATTAAAAAAAATATTATCTCTTAAAAATTTGAAATTTAGTTGGATAAAATTTTGCTTATAAAAAGGTATTAAGTTCCCAATAAAATAGTTACGAAGATATAAAAATTGATAAAACAACATTATAAACACGAGTAAGTATAAAAATTTGTATTATTTTTCTAATAAATACATTTAATTTTTAAATGAAAAAATAACGAAAAAAAATCTTATTTTATAATAAGCAAAAAAAAAAATTTTTATTCATGGGATTTTTAGTTAAACTGGCAGGAAAACAATTAAAAGATATTAAAACTTATTTACAAATTGCTGTTGATTTTATAATTCAAGGAAAAGTAATTAGTTTCCCCACTGACAGTGTGTATGGAATAGGAGGGGATCCTCAAAATTTAGATTTAATAAACAGAATCTATAATATTAAATTTCGTGAGAGATCAAAGGCATTATTACTTTTGGTTTCAGACTTCGATGAAGCTATAAAAATTGCTGAATTCAATAATACAGCGAAAAAACTGGCGAATCATTATTGGCCAGGGCAATTAACCTTAATACTAAAAAAAAAAGACCCATGTATTATTCCTCCAGAAGTAACTGCCTTTCAAAACACGATAGGCCTACGAGTTCCTGAAAATGAAATAATTTTGCATATATTAAAACTTTTAAAAACAAAAGGACATTTTGGAGGGATTATAGGTACTTCAGCTAATTATGCCGGAGAACCACCATCTATAAGTGGAGAAGAAGTAACAAAAAAGATATTAAGTCCCATAGATTTAATTATTGATAGTGGAAAATCAAAATCAAGACTTCCAACTACGATCGTTGATTGCACTTCTGATGCAATTAAGTTTTTACGAATTGGAAAGATTTCAGAAGAAGAGATTATCGATTTTTTATCAAAGTGAAAAAGAGGGCATAAATGAAGAATTTTAATCTACTAATCTCAACTTCTCGATATAATGAAACAAACGCAAAATCAGAATTGTGGTTTATTTTATTAATATGCGGGGATAATTATCCAATAATATCAAGATTAACTCATTCAGGTTTAATAGCAGCATTAACTAATTTTAATGCTAAAAATATTATAAGAAAAATAAAAAAAATAAAAGAAAATGATCCTAATTTTTTCCAATTTATTCTTAAAGTAGTGCCTATTGATTTTGTATGCGAAAGTAATACTAAATTTATAGTTAAGCTAATACAGGAAAATTATAAAGATTTCATTAAAGATGAAGAAACATATAAGATAGTATTAAAACGGAGGAAACACGAGAAAATAGAAAGAAATCATCTTATTGAGCAAATAGCTGGGAAATTAAGTAATAAAGTAGTGCTTGAAAATCCTGATAAAATTATTAGAATAGAAATATTAGGAAATTTTAGTGGTATCTCTTTTATTGAAAAGGATGGAATTTTTAAGGTAAATAATTAAAATACTTATGCTTATCTAATTTTTATTTTTTCTATATTCAAAAGAGCCATCTTTTCACATATTAAGTCGTATAAAGCTAAAGCTGTTGAACCTAAATCAATATTTGTGTTTTTTTTTTCACCTAATTTAATTCCATAAGAGTTTAGAATAGAAAAAAATTGTTTATCAGAAATATCATAAAATTCTTTGATTGCAATTAGCTTTTCATGAGACAATGAGTTTACCGCAAGGTCAATTTCTTTTACTTTAAGTAGACTTATTATTTCAGAATTTATTTTTTCAATATTATTAGATTGTGAAATAATACAAAATAATAAATCTCCCTTTCTCAAATCCTTAATATTTATCCCAAAAGTCTCAATTCCTTTAATAATTTGACGATTTGCTGATAAATATAATAAAATTTCAATATTTTTTTTATTTGAAATATTAGTATTATAATAGAAAGCCTTTTGCATATAATAACAGGCTGTGAAAAGATGATTCTCATTTAAAAGATACTCATTTTTAACAAATTGGATTATTGAACCTTTATAAGTATTTTGGAGTGATTGTGTTAGTTCAAATAGATGGTATAAGGCATCTTCTTCATTATCTATTCTAAAAAATGTTAAGAATTGACTCAAATTGAAATTAATTTGATTAATTCCTACAAAATAGCTTAAATTGATTTCTTTGATGTTAAATCTCTTTGTTATCACACTGGTAGTCTCCAATTTAAAAATTCAGGTAAATTGGCGAAATACACTTTGAATAAAATTAAAAATATTAAAAATAATAACAAGTATATTGTAAATAACCAATCTCTAAGTGAATAATTAATAGAATAATAATAGGAACGTTGTTTTTCGCTACCAAATGCTCTGGATTCGAGTGCTTCTGCTACATTAAAAGCTCTTTTAATCGAACAGATTATTAGCGGAATTAATAAAGGAAAAAGGTTTTTAATTTGCTTAATTATACCTTTTTTTTGCATCTCATAGCCTCTACTTTGCTGGGCATCAATAATATTTTGGGCTTCTAATGCTATTGTAGGTACAAATCGAAAAGCTAATGAAAAAGCAAAAGCAAACTCATAACGAATTTTCATTGAAATCAAAGAAAGTGCTAAATCATTAGGATCTACAGTTAGGAAAAATATTGAAAAGGCAGAAACCATAATACATATGCGTATTGCCATTGCTACTGCGAAAGATAAGGATAAAAACAGAGTATTTAAAATAATTATAAAAAGAATTAAAAATGATAAACCACGTATGCTTTTAATCCATTCCTTAAACAATTTTCCAATTAATACTATAGGAATTAAACTCAATAAGATAAAAAGTAATGGAATAATTTTATTGAATAACAATGCACTGATAGTATATATAATTGCTAATATTAATTTAGTTCTGGGATCAACTTTATGAAGAAAAGACTGTTTTTTCATAAATTTAAATGCATTAAGGAATTCTAAGGACAATTGTTTTTAGTCACCCTAAATTGTTATAGATTTCTCTTTTATAAATTTCTTTAAATAATCAATAATTTCATTCTCTGAAATCTCATTTTTCATATCTTGAGTAATTATTTGTTGTAAAGCTCTATAAAATTGATGTATTTGGGGTAAAATTAATGACGCTTTCTCAACAAGAAATTCACTACTTAGTAATTTTTTCGTGTGTCCATCAGCGATAATTTCCCCTTCGGCCATTAATATTGTTCTTGGTATATATTTAAAAGCAAACTCAATATTATGAGTTATAATTATTATTGTTTTTCCTTCTTTCCTTTCATTATTGATTAAATTAATAAAAAACTCAATTTCTTTAGCATCTTGACCAAGAGTTGGTTCATCAAATATTAAGATACTCGGATCTCGGCATATTATTGATGCTATTGCCAATTTTTTTGATTCTCCTCCTGATAAATTTAGGGGCGATCTTTCTCGATATTTCTCAAGATCAAAGTTTTTTAAAACCTCATTTACTTTTGCTTCGATTTCATCTTTACTGAGGTTTAGGCTTTTCAAAGAAAATCTAATTTCTTCTTCTACTGAATTTGCAAAAAGTTGATGGTAAGGATTTTGAAAAATAATGCCTACATTTTTAGATAGTGTTGCAATACTACTTGAATTAATATTCTTATTATCAATATAGATATTTCCTCGTTTTGGTCTTATTAATCCATTCAAGGTACGAATGAGAGTAGTCTTACCCGCTCCATTTTTTCCCATTATTGCTAATGATTCCCCTCTTCTAATATTTATATTAATTTTTTTTAAAGCTTTAGTACCATCAGGATAAGCATAGGATAAATCTTTAATAATAATTAAGGGTAAGCTTTCTAACACTTTATTCACCCGATGTTATTTGTTTTAAAGAGTTTATTGCATCTGGAATAGAGGCAGGTATTTTCCCCATGAATATGCCATCTATTTTTAATTTGTTAAATATGCTATAAATGATAGGTTTATTCAAATTAAGACTTTTAAAATTTATTCCGTTGAGAACTTTATCACGAATATTATACTCAATTACATGGCCTCCTTTCATTAAAATCATATGATCTGTAAAAGGGAGAATTAAATCTAATCGATGTTCACTAATTAAAATTGTTATCTTTTTTTCTAACTTTATTTCAGTTAATAAATTAATAATTTTTTTTGCCATATAAGGGTCTAATAAAGCTGTAGGTTCATCCAATATTAGTAATTTAGGTTCTAATACTAAGATTGATGCTATCGCAACACGTTGTTGTTCACCTCCGCTCAATTCGAAGGGTGCTTTATCCATAATATTTTCAATTTCGGTTAAAGATGCACTTTCTTTTATTCTTCGAGAAATTTCATTAGGTTGTATTCCTAAATTTTCTAATCCAAATGCTATTTCATGTTCTACATTCATGGCAATTAATTGATTTTCCGGATTCTGAAATACAATACCAACATCTGTTGATATATTTGCTATTGAAGTTTTAGATGTGTCTTTACCATTAATTTTAACTTTGCCTTTATAAAAACCAGAATAAAATTGTGGGATCAAACCATTCATGCATCTAATTAATGTTGTTTTGCCTGATCCTGTTTCTCCGCAAAGTAGTATAAATTTATTATCTTCTATTTTTAAATTAATATTATTTAAAGCATAATCTTCATTTCCTTTATACCGGAAAAAAAAGTTTTCGAATTTTATTAAATCCATGTTTAATTATTTCTAGTAATACGCTACTGCTTTATTATAATCTTTAATTATTTAAAACTTAGGTGATAAAAATTCCCTTATTTTTTTAATAATTTTTTCAAGGATTATATCGAATTCAGCATTACAAGATATGTGAGCTGCTCCATCGTGTCCACCACCCTCGCAGTTATCAGATATCTCTCTTAAGATTTGTCCTAAATGAATTCCAGTTTGCAAACAGACTACTTTTTTAGCTCTAGCATTAATCCTAAATCCTGTATTATTCTTTGAGTAGACTAAACTTATATCAACTCCGCAAGTTATTAACATAGATGCCACACTTGCTCCAAAACTACTAACATTACTAATTCCAATTAAATAGTTACTTTCACGTATTAATTTTACACGTTGTAAGCCTTTTATTTTAGCAATTTTTTCTGAAATGTCGATATCTTCTTTAAGTAATATCTGAATTTCTCGAATATCTATATCTTCATCTAAGAGTTCACTTACATTATTAATAGTTTCATTGGCTCCATATTTAAAAAATCCAGAATCAGTTAAAATTGCTGCAATAATTAAAAATTTATAAGGGAGAGTTAGGTCTTGCTGATAAGATTTAAATAGTGTCAGTATAATTTCTACTGTGGAAGTAAAATTATCAAATATTAAATTAAATGATTCTAAATTTTGAGTATCAAGTTTTAGGTTTGGATAATGATGGTCTATAAAAATATAGGGAATTTCAAGCGGGATACTATTTAAATCGTTTTTAAATTTTACATGATTAACATTATTTGTGTCTAATATAAGACAGATATCGAAATTAGAAAAACTTAAAGGAACTTCATTTTTAAAAGTAAATTTAGGGAATTTTTCACAAAATTTTTTTTTGAAATTTTTAGTTGATTTTAGTAGTTCTGGAAGATAAACTGAAGTATTTATATTTTTATTATACTGAGTTAGGAAAAATTTTAAAGCAAAACAAGAAACAAATCCATCAATATCTACTAGATCATGGGTTGTAATTAAAATTCTTTTATTCTTTAAAAAAGATAATAAATTTTTAATTTTAGTTTTTAACATAAACCTGATTATAGATTCTTATTTTGTAAATCAGCTTGTATCGAATTTCGCAATGTAGTAATTTGATTTTCTACTCTCGTTTTCTTTTGGTCTAAAGTTTTTAATCGCATTTCTAACGTCACTTTTAAACTCTTTTTTTCATCCAATAATTTGTTCTTTTCACTTTTAACAAGTATTCCTCCAATACTCTTATAAACTGTATTGTCTGGATTTATTTTTTCTAACTCATCTATAGCTAATTCTGTTTCTCTAAGTGTAGATTCCAATTGTAATTTTTGAGTCGTTATAAATTCATATGTTTGCTGAAGATTTTGGAGATTTAATATTTTCTTTTTCTGCTCCTCGTCTAAATCGTCTAGATTTATTGTCATGATTACCTTCCTTTACTTTTCTATATTTTATTTTATGTATTAAATAATAAATCTTTTTCCTATGTTTTTTTTGTTATTTGCAATGTATTTTCAATTATTTTCCCAAAATTAATAATTTCATTTATAGAAGCTCTAAATGCCGTAATATCTTTACTTTCGATCTTAAAAAATATAGAATTATTATTTTTTTTTTCGATTAAAAGATTTGAACGTTTGGTTTGTAATTTCTTAATTTCTGGGATGAATGAGTTATATGATATATCTCTATTTGAGGGATTATTAAATATTAGTTCTATTGTTGATTTTATAAAAAATAAGATTTTTTGATTCATTATTATTCATTAATGTCTGATTCTCTTTGTTTACGTTTTGCAACTCTAAAAGATTCTGCTCCACGAGCAGTTTCTTTAAAGTAAGCACCACCAGTAAATCGTGCGTTACATTTTCTACAATACCAAATACCACTTGATACCCGATGAACAGATCCATTAGTTTCACAATTAGGACATTTAATTTTTCCCTTCATTTTTTCTAAAATTAATCGAGTTCTCTTACGTAATGTACTTCCATAACGTGCACCATATGTGCCAGTAACTCCTACTTTCTTAGTTTTACCCATTTTAATCAAAAAAAGTAATGAATTTATTAATGTTTTATAAAAACCTATTATAAACTATAAATTTTTCTAAATTAGAAAACAATATGAGTTTTTCTTTTAACTGATTTAAGAGCCAAATAAGAGAATTTTTAAATTCCTTTAAGGAATATTACTATTGTTGATCAAAAATTTAGAAAAGATGGTGTTCTTCTAATAAGCTCAGAATTATCTATAATTGATGATATAGGTGATAATCATTCATTAATAGCTAAAGTAGAACTAGTCATTCCTGTTCCTTTTACAATTAAGGAAGGAAATCGATCAACTTTGTTTTAATCAATAGGACATATTGAATTGGACGGAAATAAAGATGATTCTGGAGTATTTGGAATCTCTTAGAAGAATTAAAGACTAATATTTCTACTAAATTATGATTTTTACTGGATTTATAAAATCAAAATAAAAAAAGTTAAAAAAACAATTCAATAAAATTTATTCTGTTTTACTTAAATATTGGAAAAAATCTAGATTATTTCTTAATTTCTTACCTATATCAATTGATTGTTTTCCAAGCATTTTGATTTCTTCTATTGAAAATGTAGCAGCCCCACTTTTTTGAATAGATGTAATTTTATCTTTTGTGACAGATATTGATATCTTACCATCACTAACTAATTCTTCAGCTAAGTTAGGGTCCAAAAATATAATATCATCTATTTTACCATAAGTTAATACTAATGGTAATTCTTTAACTATTGTTTCTCCTGTTATATACTTTCCTGTCCATTCAAGTCCATCTCCTCCAATTTTACCTTCAGGAATATGAGCAGAAATTAAAGTTGTTAAAGCACTCACACCTCCGGCATCAATTAAGTTTCCGTCATAATTAATTACATACATATCAACAAACAATATATATACTGCTTCATTTTCTTTTATACAAAGCTTTTTAGTTTGAACACAGTCTGCATGACGAATTCCACGATCTACCACTCTTGCTAATTCAATTGATTGTTCATCTGGAGGACCTCTTTCAAATAAAGGAGAAGCTACAGGAAGTAATTCAGCCATGATGGTACAAACACCCTCATTTGGTAGATCTGGGAATGGTTCACCGATCTCATATTTCAATCCTGTAATAATCCTAGTATCTCCTAATGAAACATCTGCAGAACCTTCTGCAGATGAAATGATATCACTTTTTATATTAAATTCACGATGTTCCCAAATATCTCTTCCATCTATTCTTTCTCCTTTTTTCAAATTAGAGGTTATATAGTCTTTTTCAATCTTGGAGATTATCCTTTTAACATCCATCATTTTTATTTATCACCTTCCTTAGATTATTCCTCTGTTTCTTTACTTACATCTTCTTTTAAATTAATATATTTACTTTTTAAAGCATTCAATTGCATTTGATGTATTTGTTTTAATGATTCTGTAGCTAATTCCATAAATTCATTCATCTCCTCTAAATCCATATCGCCATCAAACTGGAGCAGTGAAATTTCTTCGTTATACCAAGTTATAGCACATGGTAAATCTGCTTCTCCCGCTTTATCTTCAATTCCAGAAAGATCAACTACTATTTTTCCATCAATCTTTCCTACAGCTACTGCAGATACTAAACTTTTCATTGGAACTCCAGCATCAGCTAATGCTAAAGCTGCAACTGTCGTGCTAGCACATCTAGTTCCGCCATCAGCATCCATTACTTCAATAAAAACCTCAAAACTCGTACCAGGATATAACTCAAGAAATAAAACAGGTTCAAGGCAATCTGCCACTATCATTGATATTTCTTTTTCCCGACGTCCAGGAGCAGGTCTTTTTCTATCGAAAACAGAAAATGTAGCCATCCTATAAAACACTCTTAAAACACCGCGATCAGGCTTAGCTAAATGATGAGGGTGAACCTCCCTTGGTCCATAAACAGCTGCAAAAATCTTATTATTACCCCATTCTAGAAAAGCTGACCCATCCGCATTTTTTATAACTCCCACTTCCATTTTTATAGGCCTTAACTCATGTATATCACGACCATCTAAGCGTTTTCCATCTTCACGAAATAATTTTTCTGGATACTCATCTTTAATGATTAATGGCATTTATGCTATACCTCTATTCTTTTTTTCATTGGTAATGAATTCATGCATCCGATCAGTTAAACCTACGGTATGTGCCTCAGAAGCTATCTTTTTAATTGATTCTATAAGTAATCGTTCATGAGCAATATCATCACCTTTTAACCAAATTCTTCCATTTTGAGTAACAAAGATATTACAGTTGGTTAAGTTTTTTAGCATTTTTATCATAGAACCATTTCGCCCGATTACTCTTGGTATTTTTGGAGGATCTATAGAAATTACAATTCCACCAATTTTTTTTCCAAGATATTTTCCTACCGTAGTTAATTCAGGTTTATTTAAACGATCAGCTGAAAGAATTTTTACAACAAGAATATCCCCGATATCAAATTTCTCAATAGTTGCTTGTTCTTGGGAATAACTAGATCCTCTAAATCCTTTTATCTTTCCTCTCTTAATTGTGTTTTTTGGTTTTAATGTCCCAAAATCTTTAGCATTTATATCACATTTATACTTTACGGGATTCTTGTCTACGATTAATGCTATCACCTTATCTCCCGGTTTCGGAGTATAAAACCCTCTTAAAGGAATCACATTTATATAGTTTTTTGTGATTTGTTTTAATCCAATATTAAGTGATACTATTTTAGTTTTATCTTTATTGTATATCGTACCCCTTCCAGGTAAGAAATTTTTTACATCACCAGTTATAACCTCTCCAGGAATAACTAGATCTCTTGTGGATTCTTCTTCTTCAAAATCTTCGAACTCCTCAGTCTCATTTTCGTCTTCTTCTTCCATTTTAGATATTCACTTCTTTTTTTAAAACTATTTTTTTCTCCTATTAGCTAAAAAACAATATAAATGAGAATTTAATTAAAAAACTATTAGCCTAGGATTTTAACAGTTTTGTTTGAACCCTGCCGTGAGTCAATTTATTCAATTTATCAATTAATTCTAGTTGCAGTCCTGCTGGTAAACTTACAACTGAAACCCATGAACCATCAGATTGCCACTCTTCTTTCTTAATTTGTGAATATTGAGCAACAATATTATAACCCTTTGCTGTAAACACTGAAGGAATTTTAACTGCCATTTCTACTTGCTCCATTCGAATAGGAATAATCGCTCGTATATTTTTAACTATATCATCAACTTGTTCTTCTGCACTTTTCATTAAATCAATTTTAACATTTGCTTCCTCAATTGCTTTTTCTATTCTCTGGTACGGATGAGGTTTTTTATTCTGAGGATTTATGGCATTTTTACTAATAATTGTTATAATTTGTTTTAATTTCTTATTTTTCTCTTCTTCTCTTTGTGCTTTTGTCCATTGTATATCTCCTTCAAGTAAAATATATGCAGCAATTCTCACACCGTCAGTAGTTTCAAATATAGCTTCCATGTCACCATCAGTCGCCTTTTTACCTCTCCTTAAATCTTCAAATACCATAAAGCTTTCAAAAATTAGCTCAAGATCTATCTTATTATTATGAATAATTTCATCAATCGAAAGTCTTGATTTTTCCTTACCATTTTTCAAACGTTTGTTGATCTCATCTCGAATTAACTTTTTTGCATCCCAAGCTTTCTCTGGATCCATTAACATCTCGAAAATTCTTCCTGATTTTTCAATCCGTCCTATTATAAAATCACCTAAATCAATTCTGGCTCTGTCAGTCGGTCTGTCACTCATAATATCACTTCTTTATTTTATGAATTGGATTCCCTTGACTTCTATCCTTCCTAATTTTTTGTCTTTGCGTTAATTGATAAATATAAAGGGCTGAAACCTTGATAGTTTATAATTTATATTAGTTTAGGGTGATTATATTTTACCTAACAATTCTTCTTTCTCTTCTAAACTTAAAAGCTTAAAAGTTCTATCTTCTTTCAATATAAAAGCAACATCACATGTATCTTTATTTAAGTTGTCACCCATCAACTCTTTTAACACTTTTAATGGTAATAATTTCAAATCTTCATCACTCATATCCTCACTATAATGTTCTTCAAGGTACGCCCTTGCTTCAGTTGCATTGGAGCCAATTGCGAAGGCAAGATAACCCCACATAGCTCCACTGGGATCTGTAAGATATAAAGAAGGCTTACCATTAGCATCAATTCCAGCAATTAAGAAGCTTACACCAAACGGCCTTACCCCTGCATTCTGGGTAAATACCTGTTTATATTCGCATATATTTAAGGTACTATCCTTTACTGAAATTTTTTCATCATAATTTAATAAGTTAACTTGTGCTTGAACACGGGCTCTATCAATCAAAACCCGAGCATCAGCAGTAAGGCCGGCTATTGCGACTCCGATATGATCATCAATTTTAAATATTTTCTCTGAACCAATAGTTTGTTCTTGAAGTTCAGATGCTTTTTTTTCTACTGCAAAAACAACGGAGTTCTTATTCTTACATACAATTGCCGTTGTACCTCTTCGGACGGCTTCAATAGCATATTCAACTTGAAATAACCGTCCCTCAGGACTAAATTGGGTTATTGCCATATCGTAGCCCCTTCCAGCTTGTTGGAACATTTTTGATAGCCTCCTTAACTTTAAATTTTCAACTAATTCTTTTATTTATATTATTTTTTAGTTTTTTTGATATACTTAATTATCTTGTAGTAATAAATACTGAAATAAATATTTTGTTTAAATAAATTAAAAAAATAAAAAAAATCAAGTATAAGATATCATTTTGCTAAGAATCTTCTCAAAATTGAGATTTTATTGATGTTTTCCACCGAGTTTTCAAATGATGTGTTAATAAGAGTCATCAAATTTTGAATAGAATAAATATTTAAATTTAAAAAAATAGATATCAAAAAATAAAAAATACCTTATAATGTCCCGAGAGACATTAAATACTTTATGGCTTTGGACCAGTATCTCCCTTCCACATATTATTATTTTTTTATTTATGTATTTATATAACACCAAAAATTAGTTGAATTTTTATAGAATAACATATTGTTTAACAAAATAAGATAAAAATCAATCAAATTGTCTATTCTCTCTCATTACCTATTCCGATTATTTTGGGTGCTTTCGAGATATAAGTCCTATTTTGAGAACTTATTTAGAGTGCTTCCATTCTTCACTTCACGACCTACTTACCGTTCAATGAAAATGTTTGCAGATGCAATAGAAGATTATTATTCATATAACTTAAAAAGTTCATTTGTATTTTATAAACATTGTTTACAGAAGAAATATAATGGAATAAAAATAATATATGATTTAGGAATTTATTTTAGAAGCTGGGATAAACTCGATCGATTAGAGAAAAAAATCATCAATTTATCATATGGAAATATTCTGGATATAGGATCATGCACGGGGTATTATATTCCCTATTTGATGAATAAAGGACCAACAACAGGAATAGAACTCTCATCTAAAATTAACAATATAGCGCGAAAAAAAGGTCTTGATAATTGTATTTCAGGTGATTTTTTAAAATATAAGTTCAATAAGACATTCGACACAATTACTCTCTTTGGAAACGATATTGCGCTTTCAGGTTCCTTATTTAACTTAAAAAAAATATTGAAGAAATTCAAAAAGTTACTTAACCATGACGGTCAAGTATTATTAATCATAAGCCATATTCGAACATTAAAATATTGGCATGTTATATTTACCCCTAAGTATGAGGGTCATTTTGGAATTCCTTTTAAATTACTTTTCTTTAATACCCACTTTTTTAATAAATTTGCTGCTAAATACGGTTTTTATTCCAGCATTCTTGGAAAAAGTGAAATGCTCGGAGACCTTTCATATTTAGTTAGATTAGTTAAATTATCATAAAATTTTAAATGGAACCATTTTATTTATACAAATTGATTTTAATCTAAACTTAACTAAGACCATGCTACTTTATTGATAAAAATCGACCATTCTAATAAAATCATACCTTCATCGCTAGTATGAGCAATAAGATAATTTCCATTTTTCGTAATAGACCCAACGATATTTCCCTTTCCGCCAGTAATATTTTTAGCTGCTAATTGGATTTCATCATTTTTTAAAATAGCAAATCGATAATTCTGAAACATAAGAGATGATTCTTTTGTTTTCCATGCACTTAATATGGCTTTAGCTTCTTCATTTGATAAAGGAAATTCACCAGATTTAAAAATAATATCTCCTTCTTTATTTAAAAGAAAAACTTCCTCAACCCCTTCTTGTCTTTTAAGTGAATCGACAAGACTATCAAATCTTTGTTCTTCTATAATTTATCACCTTACATAAAAAAACTGCTTTTAGGTTTATTGAAAGATAAAAATTTTGTAATTTAAATCTTTTTACACTTTAAATTGATTTTGATTAAAATTGAGAAAAATTTTTTACATTATAGGGATTATGATAATTACATTTTAATTGTTTTTAGCTCATCTTGATCTTCTGATGGTAGAAAAGCTAATATTGTTTGATAAGATTTATAATATATCGAATAAAGGAAGGAAAGAAGATATTTATTTAAGATATCTTAAATACTTGAAAGAACATGTTAAGGGCTTTTCAGATACTTCAATTAATATTAAAAAATTAAGAAAGTTTGACAAAAGATTTGAAGTGAGCATTAGTGGTCCGGAAGAGCGTTTTATTTTTAACCTATTAAAAAAAGAGATAGGATCTATCCATGAATTCAAAGATATTAAAGTGGGGAAGGAATTCAAAGGATCACTTGTAGATGTGGGAAAAGTTGGATTTGGTCTATTCGTCGATTGTGCTATTCTTAATCCACGTGCTGATGTGCTTATAAATCTACACACTTTACGCTCCCAATTGTGTGGTGGAAGAGAAAGATCTCTAAAAGAAATCATTGAAGCATATGATTTCATTGATCATTTTCCAGTATTGGTTAAAATTACTGAGATAGATATTGTAAAAAATAAATTATTAGGAGAATTAGCACCACATACTATAAACTTCTTTCAAAAAATTGTGGAAGAAAATATCGAGGGTGTGTTTTTAAGCGGAGAAACTAAAGGACAGTTCAAAAAAGTAATCAATAAAAAAGGACATTTCCGAGATATTATTACTTTTAAACGTTTTGGTTTTTTAGAAAATTTTGTTTTATTAAAAGAGGGATCTGATGCTCCTGGAATCATTTCTCATATTGGCAATGAACTGGAGAATTGTAAATTAAGCGCTATACGTCCTGGAAAAATACGAAGATTAGGTATGAGGATGGAGTAAATAATGAATTTTTAAAAAAACTCTAAAAGAAACCAACATTCAAGGAAAATCGGGCTATGAGGGATTTGAACCCCCGACCTGCCGGTATCCGCTACGAATTTTGTAATAGTCGCTTAAGAGCCGGTTGCGCTACCTGCCTGCGCCAATAGCCCTTTCATATAAATTTATAAAATTGTCAATATATACTTAGCGCAGACGGAGGGACTCGAACCCCCGAGCGCTTATGCGCACCGGCTCTCAATGTTATGATCTTCATTATAGCACTCAAGGCCGGCGTCTTACCAACTAGGCTACGTCTGCACAATATATTTGATTTTAAGATTCTTAGCTATTAATTTAGATTATATTAAATATAATAAATTTTTTTTTATTCTAAATTTGTTCATAGGGAATAAATTATATCTTTTGAAAGCTAGATTTTATAATAAAATATTAAAATTTTGAAATGTTATATTGAAATTGTACAATATCAAAAATTTGTCAAACATGCAATCGTCGCTTAGCCTGGTAGAGCGCCGGTCTGCTAAACCGGTGTCCAACGGATTCGTGGGTTCAAATCCCACCGATTGCGTTTAGCTATGGGCCAGTGGTCTAGTGGTTATGACGTCTCGCTTACACCGAGAAGGTCGGGAGTTCAATAGGAAAAAATATCTCATCTTTTCTTGGAAACCTCTCCTGGCCCACCATTTTATCATTCCCGATATCAATATGGAAAGAAGAAGATAATAATAACAGATTAATAGATTCAGACGTCTACAGAAACATATTATTCTCTTACTTTATTGATTTTAATATAATTTCCTATATGATTTTCTTACTAAAATAGGTAAAATATAAATTTTATACTACATTGTCCTATAATAATATGAGTGGGGTAAAAGATTTCCGTTACTTGATTCCTGAGAGTTTATTTAAGGAAATCACACAAAAAGCTGCAGAAGAATATCCTAATATAATTCATGGATGGCTTTTTGCTGATCGTAAGGAGAATTTCGGCATATGTACACAATTTATAATGAATCCAGATTTAAGAAAAACGAAAGTTCATGTAAAGCCGCGGAGTTGGATGAGATATAAAAAATCGAAAATCTATAATATGCGAAAGTTTAAACAGGAGCTAGGAGTCGACATTGTATGGCAATGGCACTCTCATCCAACAGGTCAAGAGAAACTTCACGCTATTGACAAGAGAATATTGAAATATTTGTCCAACGGTGTGATGATAATTGTTGTGCCCCCTGTAGAAGAGAAAGATCAAAAAGCGCATCTCGTAGGCTGGTATTACGACAAACGGTATACTAAAAAGCCAATCATAGAAAAAATGGTTTTTGAAATAATCTCCGAATAAAATAGGTTCTCTAATTGAAAAATATTTTTTACTTTTATTCTGTTGATGTTTGAGTAATTTCTTATTGAATTATTAATGTTTATTCCAGTTTATTTTAAAAAAAATAAAATAGGATGCTAATGTCTCAAGAGACATTATATGACTTATGGTATAGGTCCTCTATCTCCACGAAACATAATATATTTTTTTTTCTAATATATTTGTTTAGCACTAAAAAATTTGATTGAATTTTTAAGCAATTTTATATTGATACACTAAAGAAGATAAAAATAGATAATGTTGTGGTTTATTCTCAAACCACATATTCCTTATAAAATTAGTTTAAATATTGAAATACAATTTCGAAATCTGAAAAGTCAAATGGTTTTAAGATAAACCCATCTGCTTTAATTTCGACCATTTTCTTTTCAACTTCGGAACTAGGAATAGCAGTCAATAAATACACAGGTATGGATTTATATGATTTATGATCTTTTATCAATTTGCAGATCTCATAACCAGAAATATCTGGAAGAATGATATCCAGTAAGATTAATTTTGGTAATCCACCACGTAATTCTTCTATTCCTTTTGTGCCACTAACTACACCTTTACACTTATAACCTTTACTCTCGAAATAGCTTGTAAGCAATTTAATGGTCGCAAGGTCATCTTCAATGAGGAGAATATCGTATTGAGATTCAGTTTCTTCCACTTTAATGTTGTCCAAAATATTGATAATTTTACTTTCAAGAAGTAAACTTTGGTCAAAGATGTTTTTTATTGTGGATAGTACTTCCTCATCTAAGTCGTCCTTATAATTTTCTAAAAGAAGTTGGCTAAAGCCTTTAATAGTTGTTAGTGGTTCTTTTAGCGCATGAGAAATAGTTGAGATGGTTTTTTCATCAATTCTACTTAAACCTCCTCCCAATATATTAGATTTTTGTTCTATGTAATAATCAACACTGTCTCTAATCAATGCAGAGATTGTAGAATAATCATGGGTTTCTTTAAATTTTTGCCATTCAGATTTGGTTTCGTCTGATACATAGAGAGATATACGCTCTTTATCTCGGTCATAAATTTTTTCACCCTTTAACCATTTTTTAAATCCTTCAGTAATGGTACCACGCCATATAGCATATTTGTCAGTCTGTTCCTCGTATTCTTTCATTAAGTTTTTTGCTTTTTTACTTTCCAAATCTAAATTAGCTATTTCCTCATCTGTCATACTCGGTCTATCATCATTATTTTCTATAACTTTTTCAGTTTTATTCTTGTCTTTTTTCTCTTCGTCCGGAATTTCTTCTACATCTCTCTTTTGCTTTATTTAGACTATTCAAAATTCTTTCAAATTAAATCTAATACTATTTTTGTATACTCTTGTATAAAATTGAACACTATTAATTGTATTTCTATTTTTTTTTATAAAAATAATTATTTGTTTACAATTATTGATAATTTTTTATCAATTAATAAATCTTTTTTATTATAAAGTTAATGTGATATCGTAATTATTTCCAATTCAATGCAAAAAGAGCTTTTTAGAGGTAATGAAAAGATGATGATAATACTATTAAAAGAATAAGTTTTTTATTAATTCTTCTCACTTTTTAAAATATCAAAAATAACTTCAAAATCAGAAAAATTAAAAGGTTTTAGAATATACCCATTAGCTTTTGTTTCTTCAAGGTTTTTTTCAACTTCAGAACCTGCTATAGCAGTTAAGAAGTACACAGGAATATTCGACCATTCTTTATCTGATTTTATAGTTTTACAAATATCATAACCACTTAAATCAGGCAAAATTATATCTAATAATATTAATTTAGGAATAGCATGGCCTAATTCTTCTAAACCTTTAGATCCGCTAACAATACCCTTACATTTATAGCCTTTACTGTCAAAGTAACTCGTGATTAAGCGAATTGTTGCTAGATCATCCTCAACCAATAACACATCATATTCAGACTCTACCTTAATATTATCTAGGATATTGATTATTTTTGTCTCAAGAAGAACACTTTGTTCGAAAATATTTTTTACGGTGTCTAATATGTGATCATTCAATTTTTCTTTGTAATTTTCAAGAAGTAATTGTGAATATCCTTTTATTGAAGTTAATGGTTCTTTTAAAGTATGAGAAATATTAGAAATCGTCTGTTTATTTAATTCCTTCAGAGTGTAATTATTTTCCATTGATTTACTTTGGATGAAGGCTTCCACTGATTGCCTTATTAATTTAGAAATCGTCAAAGAACCATTATTTTTAGTAAAATTTAGCCATTTAGTTTTAGTATCTTCAGAAACATATAAAGAGATTCGTTCTTTGTCTCGATGGTATATTTTCTCTCCTTTTTGCCATTTTTTATAACCTTCTGTCACTACGCCTCGCCATACTGAATATCTTCCGGTTTCTTTTTCATATTTTTTCATTTCTTCAGATTTTTCAATGGAACTATTATCAATTTTGATTAGTTCTTTATCATCTGAGTCTTCTTCGCTATCCTTTGATTTTTCCACAGATTTTTTTGGAGTAGGTATTTTTTGACCACTAATTTTAGATCTAAATTTTTTGTAAAAAAATAATATAAGTATTACTATTTAACGTTTTTTTATTATACAAATTTTGAGGGATGACCATAAGAAAAATATTTTAGTTCAAAAAAGTCGTTTATAACATTATGAAAATACTTTTTGTACACAAAATTATTATGAGGGGAATATAAAATTTAGTAAAAAATTATTTGTCCCTAATTTTAGACCTTTTTGTAGAGTGATTTTTATTTTAAACTGAATAGTATTTTAATTTCGACAAAAGTAAGATACAATTAAGAATTTTTACAACAATTTATATAATGTCTATATTATATGATTTCAATAATGAGTCTTCAATAAATTTTTACAATAAAACTTATAACAAAAAATTGTATTTCAAAAAAAACGGATAACAAATTGATTTTATCTAGATGTTTTTTTATACAAAAAGCAACATTTATATATCTGAGTCACCTATTTTGTTATAACGAAGAGACTTTTTTCACACAAATATCTGATGGTTCAAAAAAAAGATAAATTTGTGTGTAAAAAATTAAGCAAAAATATGGAATTCTTGTATGTAAATCAAGAATTATAATATAAGATTTGGGATAAGGTAAGGGTTAATGGTTGTAGAAATAACACCTCATACAAGTTTTTGTCCAGAATGCGGGGGAGGCACTCTCTCTATTGAACAGAGAGGAGAAACAGTTTGTAAGCAATGTGGCTTGGTTTTAAACGAAAAACAAGTAGATATTTCTCATAGTGGAATAAGAGCGTATTCAAAGCAAGAAAAAGATAAGAAAGAGAGGACTGGATGTCCTATTTCTATTTTAATGCCTGATATTGGATTAAGTACGATTATTGATCGAACAAAAATTAAGAATCCTGATTTAAGGAGAGCAGCAAAGTGGAATACGCATTTATCGTGGGAAAAGCGAAATATGCTTATAGCAATTACGGAGTTAAAACGAATTGGAGGCAATTTAAATTTTCCTGAACGTGTTAAGAAATCGGCTGTTCGATTATATAAGGAAGTATTTAAAAAGAACCTATTAAGAGGTAGATCTATAAATGGTATGATAGCAGCTTGTGCATATTATGTGTGTAAACAAGAAAGGGTTCCAATAACACTTCAGGAGATTTTAAATGAAGCTTCTATTAATGATAACATTGTAAAGAAGTGCTATAAAATCTTGGTAAGAGAATTAAATTTAAAATCTCAACATATAGATCCTGTTTCCCTAATTCCTCGATATTGTGCTGATTTAGAGTTGAATATAAATATAGAAAAGGAAGCTATTAAAATATTAAAGAATTTCATTCAAAATACATCTATTTGTGGCAAAGATCCAAAAGGGTTGTGTGCAGGTGCTATATATTTAGTATCGAAGCTAAAAAACCAAAAAGTAAGTCAAAAAGATATATCACGAGTGATAGGAGTTACAGAGGTGACCTTACGCTCAAGGTATAAGGAATTTTTGCAAAATCTCACGTTTAAATTTCAAACCAATTAGGTTTTTTTTCTTTTCCTTTTTTTTTTAAACAAGGTAAAAGGTGGGGGAGACAAATCTCTTAAATTCTATTTCGAATTATTAATTAAACCCATTAAAAATCTAGAATTCGATAAAAATTCAATTTTTTTGTGGATTATAAATATATACATTCAAAATATTTAATATGTTGCGTGGAGAACCACCTATACCTTAAATTATGGAATGTTTCTAAAGATATTACAGATTATTTTATTTTTTTGATTAAACTAAACCTTTTTTTTAAATTAATAGATTTTTATCTAATTGAAAAAATTATTCTTGGTTTCTGCAATAAATGAAAAATTTCCTATTTAAAACTTACTTTTGAAGCAAAATTATGATTTTTTTTGTTTACTGTCTTTAAGATAATGCCTTTTATTTATTGAGAATAAGAAAATTTATAATAGGCAATTTTTAGTTCTGATGCCCAGTTCTTCTTGCTGCTATTTGCCCAACTTTCCTCCCTGGTGGCCGATTTCTATTGGTTGTGGTAGATTTATGAGGAGATTGCTTTGCTCCTCCTCCATATGGATGAGATACAGCATTCATGGCAACTCCTCTATTCACAGGCCACTTTTTTGCTTTAGATTTTTTATAATGGAATTTATTTCCTGCTTTAAGGAAAGGTTTATCCGTTCTGCCCCCTCCAGCTACTACACCAACAGTAGCTAAGCAAGTTTCATTTATCCACTTAGTTTTTTTAGAACGGAATAAAAGTTCTACTTTATTGCCCGATTTATTCCTAACAATGGCAGATACGCCAGATGCTCGAGCAAATTTGCCTCCATCCTGTGGAGTTGCTTCAACATTAAATACTATAGTCCCTAAAGGCATTTTTTTTAATGGTAAAATATTTCCGACTTTTACTTGTTGACCATATCCAGTTTTAGATTGGATAAATTCTTCACCTTCAAAAATTCCTTCTGGGGGAAGCCAAAGTCGTTTTTCACCATCATCATATTGAATTTGAGCTACTGGAGCCCCTCTTCCTGGTGAATGGAGGAGATCTATTACCTTAAATTTTAATAACTTTTCATCTTTTTTGAATGGACGATATTTAATTTGCCCTATGTGACGATGTGAGGGTGATCGAAAAGGTAATGACCCTCTACCTTTCCGTTGAGCAAGAATCCGTTTTCCCATTTATCTCACATAAATTTTTAGATACTTATTAAAATTATATTAAACTTAAATTTTTTTTTATTTTCGATAGGATTTAGAATTGGGATAAATTTCTTAATTCTTTAATAAAGTGCAAAAAAATTATTGAATTAGAGCTTATTATTTTTTAACAAATTATCAATATTATAATTGAATGCAATTGGTATTTCTCTTTCTAGAAATTCACCTGCAATATTTTCTAGTAAAAGAGATTTAATTTCTTCAGGATTATTTGTTTGTCCTAATACCCAACCAAGTTTGACAAGGGCTACTTCAGGCAATAAATTTTTTCCTGGAATCACGCCTAAATTTTGTAATTCTCTACCAGTTGAATATACATTCATTCCCACAAATCCATGTAATGTTTGTGTAGTCATAAGAAGAGTCATACCTTCTTGGATAGCTCTTTCAATTGGGTTATAAAGAGTGGTAGGTAAATGTCCTAATCCGGTTCCAGCAAAAACAATTCCCTTATACCCTTTATCAATATAAAATTCAACCAATTCACTATCAATTTCAGGATATGAATAGATTAGAGCAATTTTTTTCTCAAAGCTTATCATTGCTTTAGTAACTGATTTTGATCGTTTTCTATAATCCTGAGTAAACATTTTGATATTTCTATCTCTTACCATTCCGAGAGGAATACTATTTATAGTTCTAAAAGTATCTCTAACAGAAGAATGCATTTTTCTTACTAGAGTTCCTCGATGGATTAAACCATATTCATGAGAAGTGGATCCAAGCATTGATACAACCACTTCAGCGATATTAGAACTTGCCACGACTGCAGCATTAATTAAATTTAAAGCAGCATCAGATGAGGGTCTATCAGAGCTTCTTTGACTTCCAACCAATACTACAGGGATACTTAGATCCCTTAACATGAAGGATAAAGCAGCACTGGTAAAAGACATCGTATCAGTTCCATGCCCTATCATTACCCCATCAATCCCTGAGTTTGCTGCTTCTTCAATTTTCTTAGCTAACTTTTGCCAGTATTCATGCTTCATGTTTTCTGATAGTATTTCAAAAACCATTTCGCATTCAAGATTACAAATTTCTGCTAATTCGGGAACTGCGCTAAATAATTCTCCTGGAGTAAAAGAAGGTATTACTGCTCCAGTAGTATAATCTAATCTTGAAGCAACTGTTCCACCTGTACCTAATAGTATGACATTAGGAAGTTTTTTATTTTTTGGAAATTCTTTCTCAGGAATTTTATAGGAAACTTCTCTTTTTCCAATTTTTATTATTTCTTTAATTTCAGATACTTTTATACCAATATTGTAATTATTGCTTAACTTAAGGTTAATAAAATTAGGTGCGGAATACTCACTTCTAGGCAAAATAATTCCTTCATAATTTGTTTTTGTGGTTTTAATTTGAACTATATCCCAAATTTCTATATTATTCTCTTCTAGAATTTTTTTTCCTTCTAACTTATAACCCCTTAAACTTTTGGTCAATTATTTCAACTCCTTTAATTTTTCTTTAATAGTGCTTTCTAGTTCTTTAGAAACAATAGCCCCATCTATTTTTCCTCTGACTTTTTTCATTACTTCTCCCATTAAGGGTCCTTTCGCTCTCATTTCTTTTTCTTTTATCATTTTAGTGTTTTTATCTACAATCTCAACTATTATATTTTTTAAATTTTCTAAAGAAATAGTCTCAATTTTTAATTTTTTCCTGATCTGATTAATTGAGAGTTCTGGAAATTCTGCTTTAAGGCTCATGACTTGCTCAATTGCTTCTTTACTAATTTGCTTTTTTTTTAGTAGAGCAAAAATTTCAAGAAAATCATTGTCAGTTATGTTTTCTATAACTTTCCCTTCCCTTCTAAGGGCAGTTGTGGTTTCTAATAAAGTTGTAAAAACTAAAGAGGGATTATCAGGATAAATTTCAATTAAATCATCGAATAACTGGAGTTTTCCTGTAAAAATAAGATCTTTTATCAATCTATCTTCTGTTTTGTATTTTTTAGAATATTGTTTTATAGTTACCCAAGGATATTCTGGTAAATCTTTCCTTATTTCGTTAATTTCTTCTTCTGAATTAAATATAGCTTCTGTATCCGTATCAGGATATAATCTTGCACCCCCGTGAAGTTCTCTTAAGAATTCTGTATTTCCAGATTCAAGGGCCCTTCTTGTTTCAGGAGGAACTCCTTTAAATGTAAACTTCACACGATTAATAATAACATTCATCACTTTATCCACTTCTTTCTTAGAACCTAAAACTAAAACAAAACAATCGTCTTCTTTAGATTCAAGTTTTTCTCTGATTTTCTTGATATCTTCATTTGAAAGATCGTAATTATTTAAGTTTTCATCAGAGTGAATTATTCCTTTTAATCCAGATAGAACTTTTACTTTACTACTAACTTCCGTTCCAAATCTATAATCTTTCATTAATTCTTTTCCAAAAATACCCTTAAATCCACTAAAATTAATTCCAAATAATTTCTTTCCAGATTTAATACCCTTAGATATAAATTTAGAATTAGTTTTTGCTAAAACTCCAGATAAGTCTATAAAGTTCTCTTGAACATTATTTTCGTTCAATTTCTTGTTCTCAAGTTCTTCTTTTATTTCAATGAGTTTTATTTGTCGTGAAATTTCATGATTGATTAAAACGGGAATCCAGCTTAATTTTTGCACACCCTTTATCTCGATTCGCGTTCCTGCTTCAATGCTTACATTGATATCTTGTCTAATTGACCCAATAACTTTTTTTACTTTTGTTGACCATAATAATAATCCAATTCTTTCTGCGCATTCACGACATTCATAAGGATCGGTAATATCAGGTTTAGTTGTAACTTCCACTAATGGAATTCCTAAGCGATCTAATCGAAAATAATTTATTTTGTTTTCGGTTTTAATTTTTCGTGCAGCTTCTTCCTCTAAACTCAATATATCTATTCGGATTTTTTTATCATTTTCTAATATAATGAAACCATCTGTCCCAAGTATCATCGTGCGTTGGAAGCCACATGGAACGCTTCCATCTAAGTAATTTTTTCTACAGACATGCATTTCTTCGATAATATTAGCATTAAGGAGCATCGCAATTTGTAGGGCTATTTGTTTGGCTTCATTACTACAGGAAAAAGGTGGTGTATCATCCAATTCATAAGTACAAACTACATCATTATAGCCTTCATAGGTAATTGCCATTCCTTTCTTGTATTCAGTAAGCATCGCCTTATCATAAACACCCAGCTCCCCCAAAACAGGACGCATTCTTCGATATATTGTAAAATCTGGAATTCGAGTCCCTTGAAGTTTAGCAGGACATCTACAGAATAATTTTTTCTCAGTGTCAAACTGTTGGTGAATCTCTAAGCCGCATTTAAGACCCAATTTTTCATAATTAAATTCTTCCATTTTTAATCGAAAATTACTTTTTAACTGATAATCAAATACAATCACTAGTCAAGTAATAAATCTTATAATTATTTTCAAAAAAGTTTTAGGATATGATAAAAAGGTTATTCTAAAAAGTAATTTCTGTGTTTAGTTTAGTTTACCAATATTTAATTTAATTATTTTAAACAATTTCAGAATTGTTCCTTCAAAGCAGAGGAGATAGTTATTGTCTGTTGGGTTATTTTCCTTTTTGATTAAGGTCTATTTGATAATATTTTAAATCATTATTTAAAATATTTGTCAAAAATATACATAATATGCTATATAAAAAGCTATAATTAAGATTAATTCTTTTAAATATGAGTAAATCTCAATGATTTAGAGTTTTAGAGACATATACACCATCTATTTTATATCCCATTTCATAGAACCAATCTCTTGCTCCAATACCACTTATTACTACTAGTTTTTTTGCTCCAAATTCTTCAAATGAGGTTTTTTCAGCATTTTCCATTAATAATTTTCCATATCCTCTATGTTGTATTTGAATAAGTCGCTTGGGTTTCAAGTCTTTTGGAACCATTTCTCCAACTACCTTGATTTCCCTTACGATTAATGTTTTTCCATCATTTATTTCAGGTCTGTGGGCAAATTCAGAAGGCTTTCTTAAGCGTAAATATCCAATTAAATAATTTTCGATTTTATTCTCATAGGATAAGAATATTTCTTTTCCCTGAGAAGCATCATAATCAAAACGATATAGTTTTATTTTATCAAAGGATTTCTCATCAATAAGTTCCTCTTTCTTACTAATCCCATATTCTCTACATCTAATACATTTGCAAGTTTCATCCCAACTTTTTAGTCTCTCTTGGACTAACTGTCTTAAATTGCTATTTTTACAACCTGCTTTGATTAATGTCGCAGGTATATCTCTCATTATTCTTTGAATTCTCACATAGGATGGAAGGTTTTTTTTAGCCATTGCAATTAATTCAATTAAGTCTTCATCCGAGTATGGTAAGTAATTTCCATTTTTCCACCAATTATGCAATTCAGTACCATCTATCACGAGAGTAGGATAAATTTTTAACATATCAGGTCGATAATCTGGATTAGAAAATAAGCTATCAAATAATTTTAAATCTTTTTGAATAGTTGAACCGGGTAAATTTGGCATTACATGTGCATTGATTTTTAATCCTGCATCTTTAGCAATCCTTATCGATTCAATGCTATCAGCAGTTGTATGCCCTCTTTTCACTAGATCATAGATTTCATTATAGACTGTTTGAATACCAATTTCGACTCGCGTTGTTCCAAAATTTAACATATTATCTACATGTGTCTCTTTACAATAATCTGGTCTTGTCTCAACGGTAATACCTATAACCCTTCTTTTAGATTTTTCTGCTAATAGCTTAGCTTCTTCCAAACTGCCTGTTTTTTGTTTTATTATTCCCTCTAATGCCCCTTTAACGAAATGTGTTTGATAATCTGGATCAGTTGATAAGAAAGTCCCACCCATTATAATAAGTTCAATCTTTTATGGTGGCAAACAATTAAGCGTATACCATGTCCACTTTATGCCCAATGGCTTCTAAATCTTTTATTCGAGATTGAACTTGCTTATAAGGATCATAATTGTTATGGATTGATCTCATCGCCGCTGGTTCTCTTCCTGTATATGATTGGGCAACTTTTTCCCCTGGTTGGGAGTTTACTCCAGGACAGTATATACATGTTCCGGGACAAGGAAGAGGTTTAGTCATAATTGCTATTACTGAAACTCCTGAAATTGTTCTTGTTGTTCTTCTCTTCAAAAATTTATTGATAATCTCTTTTTCTTCATTTGTTGCATGGTGTATAATACTGGCATTTTTTATAACTCGATTATAATTATACTTTTTTCCAATTTGTCCTTTAAGGTTTGTTATTTTTCTGCGAGAAGTTTTAGGATTTTCTAAAAGATACTCAATTATTTCTCTTGCTATTTTCTTTACTATACTTGAGTTTATATTATCTGATTGTTCCATTCTTAAATTAATTAATTTGATAGAAAGATTTAAATCTTCATGAAAATTATACTTTTCGATTTATCTTTTAATACAAATCTCAAGCAATATGATTTCTATTTCAAAATAAAGGAAGAAAAAATAAGATACACTAAAAGATGGTTTCTATATCAGAAAAAGTACAAGTCAAAAAATTTATCTCCTTAACATCTATTATCAAATTTATCAAGCTTTTCAAAATATTCTAAACTCTAATCTAAACCTTTCATTTGCAATAAATTCTTTAAAGATGTATAATTGTTAATCCCAAATTTTCCTACAATTCTTTTTATTTTTATAATTAAACCTTGTTTATGCCATACTTGATATTTTTGATGCAAATCTGACCCAAATTCTGAATTAAGGATATCAATAAAAAACTCCCGAATAGAAGGATCTCTAAATGTGCTTTATCCCTCAGGTTTATCTAAATATTTGAAGATTTCGTTAACATCTCTATCTATAAGAAAATATTATGCTAACTTGTAGGTAGTTATCTCAAAATATCCTAAAGTTTCTGAAATTAGTCTATTAAGTGTCATATGAGTTTTGATATCATACTTTTTAAAAAATTTTTGTAAGAAATTTTTTTGTTCTCTTGTATTTTGTTCAAATCATTAAGAATTGTAGATTCTAAATATTAGATTTAAATTTAAAGTTTCGAAAAAATATTTTTTTGAAATTGTTTCATAAATATTTAAATATGGAATGTTACATATAGATTATAGTATGAAAAAATTTAACTTTAAGGTGATATATACAAATTGTCGGGAGGTTTGAAAAACATTATCGCTACAGTTACAACTACAATTGAAGAAAAAGTTAATTTCAGTCAATTGGCAAGTAAATATTCCGAACTATTATATAATCCCGAGAAGTTTCCTGGATTGATCATGCAGATAGAAAAACCGAAAGCAACGGTTGTGTTATTTTCCACTGGAAAAATGGTTATAACAGGACTTCAGCAAACCTCAGATGTTGAAAAAGTAATGGAAAAAGTAATTGAGTTTTTTAGAGCTGAGGGAATAGAATTAAAAAATCTGGAAATTTCAATGGAAAGAGTAAAGCCAAAAAGAATAAAAATATGCCTATTAGGGGAAAAAGGTGTTGGAAAATCTACTTTAATGGACACAGTATTAAAATCTTCAGAGAAAGTTACAACTAAAAAACAAAAAGATATTATCGGAGTAGATTTTTTTAATGTAAAAGTTAGAGATATTGATGGTAAGGACGTTATTCTACAATTATGGAATATAATTGACGAAGAACGTTTTAAACAAATTCAGCAAAATTATTATGTGGGCGCTGATGGAGGGATTATATTCTATGATATCACAAATAAATCCAGTTTTGAAAATCTTGATAATTATGTTTCAGCATTTAGAAAATCAAAAAGAAATCGAAACATCCCTATTATTTTGGTTGGAAATAAATTCGATCTTCGAGAAAATAGAGAAGTCTCGCAAACTGAAGCTTCCAAGGTAGTGGTTACTCGTAAAATGGTAGGTTATCTTGAATTTTCTGCGCTAGATAGTCAAAATGTAATTAAATTATTTGAATCAATTTGCCGAATTATAATACGGAAAAAAAACTTAATCTCTATTTCTGAAGCTTTGGAAAATGATCTTAATTTAAGAATTTTGATGAATTTACAAATATTTAAAGAATTAAGTTTGGTAGAGATCTCGAAAAGAGTTGTTAAAAGTAAAGCCACTATTTCTCGTCATACTCGAAATTTAATTAAGCTAGGTCTAATTGAATCTCATGTTAAAGAGATAGAACCGCAAACAGGTACGATTAAGCGAAAATATTATACATTAAGTAAAGATTTGAGCTATCATATAGAAAAAAGAGATTTTAATTTTTCTCAATTGAAATCAAGAATAAAATGGAAGATATTTTCAGAGTTTTATCTAAAAAAACTATATAATTTCAAAACAGTTAATCTCTTATCAAAAAGATTAAATAATATGCTAGAAGATTTTAATAATCATATTTTTGGTGGTTTTCCGGCACTCATAAAGCAATATGGAAAATATATTGAAAATTTACCTATAAATTTTCAATTTTTAAATGAAAAGCAAAATCAAAAAGTTCAGTCTCTATTACTAAAATTTGATTCAAAATTAAGAGATATATTAGCAGATGATGATGGTTCAGAGAAGTCTTATTTATTTTTGAATATGACGCTTCCAACAGTGGATTTAATAAATCTCTTTGAAAAACCTGAACTGTTTAACCATATAATTCTAAATCGAGAGATTAAAAAAGAGAAAAAAGGTTTTGAATAATAATTATAAAGTAATTTTCTTTCTTGCAAAATCTCTTTTATATTTGCCAAATTTCTCTTTACTCAATTATAACTATTTTACCCCGAAAAGGTTCTTTAAAAATTACCAAAATTTTGAATTTTTTTGTGAAATTTTAAAAGTGCATTTAATAATGAGTTGGGGTGATCTCCAGTGTTGCATAATATTATAAAAAACTCAAGATGATTTCAGACTATATAAATAATTATTTAGAAGCGACAGAGAGTCATCTCTTGACATCTGTAGCTATGGGAGAAATACCAATGATAGAGATAATTAATGTACTTATGGAAGCACTCGAGAAGAACTTGATACACTATCAGTTTATATCTGAGGACCAATACAAGAAGGTTAAGGCATTAAGCCTTGAGTCTCATTCTAAATTAGCTGAGATTCTAAAAAAGGATGAAAATCCTGTGAAGCCTTATTTATTCTTTGATATCTTGCTTAAAATGCTAGGTGTTGTTAAGATTGGTAATAAAACAAGCGAAGCTATATTAGGGCTTCGACAGACAATAAAGACTTAAAAATTACTCTAATAATATCTTCTTACCAGTAAAATCTCTTTTATACTTCCCAAAATCTTGAATTTTTTTGAGAGTTTCCGAATTAAAAATTGGTCCATCTTTACAAACCAGTAAACCTAATGGATCTAGAACGCATAATCCGCATAATCCGCACCCACACCTCATTATCCTTTCTAGACTTGCATAGAACTCAAGGTGATATTCTTGACATAACTGAAATAATTCAAACAACATAATTTCTGGACCACAAGAATAGACAATACTATTAGACTGGTCTTTTTTATTAAATTTTCCAATTATCTCTTTAAAGACATCAGGAATTAATCCCTCTGTTCCATAACTTCCGTTGTCAGTACAATAATATACTTCAGTTTTAATTTTTTTAAAATAGTCAATATAAATTAATTCATTATCTATCTTAGCACCTTCAATTACATAGTGTTTTATTTTATTTTCTGAAAGTTCTTTTGATAAGAATTTTAGAGGAGCCATACCTATCCCTCCACCAACTAAGAAAATATTTTTAGAACTATCCGTTGGAATTTTAAAATGATTACCTACAGGCCCCCTTACTCCAATAAAATCTCCAATCTTTAAGTTATACATAGCATTTGTACATTCTCCAACGTTTTTTATTGTAATTGACCAATTTCCATCATTATCGCATCCAGAGAGGGACATTGGAACTTCATCTATGCCGGGTACCCATAC
This sequence comes from Promethearchaeota archaeon, assembly GCA_048940925.1. Taxonomy (GTDB): domain Archaea; phylum Asgardarchaeota; class Lokiarchaeia; order Sigyniarchaeales; family SOKP01; genus Loki-b32. Next base: position 187,179 of record JBHLOC010000001.1, read on the forward strand.
CAAAACAAATTGGCCTGGTTTAGGAATAATGGAATTTTTATTTTTACTTGATTTCATGTTAAAAACAAGCGTTTTAATATCTTTACATTCATCAATAATATTCTTTATTTTCACTGTTTTAATTGTATTTTCAGTCAAAATCGGGTACCTCCTGAGTTGTAAACTGATGAGAAAATCCTTTTAATTCATTAATAGATTTAAATTTATTTTCTTTTAGATATTGAGTTATTCCATGATTTATTTCAGTTATAATTTCGGTTGTTTTATATAATGCTGTACCGATTTGCACTGCTGAAGCCCCAGCTAAAAAGAATTCTATTACGTCTTGCCATGAATCTATTCCTCCACATCCTATAATTGGGATTTTTAAAACTTTATATAGATCATATACTTTCTTTATAGCTATAGGATGAATAGCTTTTCCAGAAAGCCCACCACTTCCATGAGATAAAATGGGTCTTTTAGTATTTACATCTATTATCATTGCTGATAAAGTATTTATAGCAACCAGTCCATCAGCGCCACCTTTCTCAGCTGCTAAGGCGATTTCTACTATATTTGTTACATTGGGATTCAATTTTACAAAAAGTGGGATTAATAATTTTTTTTTTAGAAATTTAATGATTTCATAAGTTAATTCTTTATCAATGCCTATAGAAGATACTTCGGCATGTGGACATGAGATATTTATTTCAATTGCATCAGCACCGGCTTTTTCAGCTTTAATTGCCACATCAAGATATGTCTCATTTGTATCTCCAAAAACACTTACGATTAGAGGAATGTTATTTTTTTTCACTTCTTTTATTTCTGGTATAAAATTATCAATACCAGGATTGCCTAGACCTACTGCGTTCAAGAAAGAGCCAGAATAAATTTCAATTATTGATGGATTTTTGTATCCTTTTCGTGGTTTTGGTCCAATAGATTTTGTAGTTACAGCACCGGCTCCAGCATCGATAACCCTTTTCATCGAAGAGTAAGAAACTCCTAAGATACCAGATGCTAATATAATTGGGGATTTTAATTTTAACCCTGAAAGATTAATTTCTAGCATTTTTTAAAAGAAAATAATGATTATGATCTTATAAATCATTTTTAATAGAGTTATAATAATTTAGAACAGTTCAAAAAAATGAAGTGCTACATCATTGATACTTTGGTCGGTGTATTTGCTCTTGATGAGATAGGAAATACTATAAATTTTATTGATTTTAATAGAGATAATGAAAGAGTTATAGAATTTTATACAACTTTAGATACAGAACAAATTTTAAATGAATTTAAAGAATTTATTTCAGATTTGAAAAATTCTGGTTTTAATATATTTATTTTTGATAATAAGAAAATGGAAAGATTAACTTCTCAGAAGTTAGAAGTATCTACTAAATTAAATTTAACTTCATTGGAATTTAAAAATTATAGATTAAATCTAATTGAACAGCTTAAAAAAGTTGGAATAAGTGTATCAAAAGACGAACTCTTGAGTAGATATAAGAAAATTAATGAAGAGTTAATTAAAAAGAAGGTAAGTGAAGTTGGGGGGCAAAAAGACATAATTATTATTCAAACTAATGAAACATTAGACATTATTAAGAAATCTCTTAGTTTATTCATAGCACGACTTAGAGAATGGTATGGATTACATTTCCCAGAATTAACTGATAAAGTTATTGATGATAATATTCTAATCACAAAATTAATCTCAAGTTTAGGGCATAGAGATAATTATACTATCGATAATCTTAAACAAAACTTTGATTTTAAAGAAAAAAGAATTCAGAATTTACATAGCCAAGCAATTAATTCGATGGGTGCTGAAATTGATCTTGAGATTGTCAAGGCTTATGCAAATCAGATACTATCCTTAAATTCTTATATTGAGGAATTAGAGAGTTATTTAGAGGATTTGATGGAAAAAACAGCACCTAATCTTAGAGCTATTGTCGGTTCTTTAATAGGAGCTAAACTAATTTCAAAAGCTGGTGGATTAAAAAAGTTAGCTTACATGCCAGCTTCAAGAATCCAATTATTAGGTGCTGAAAAAGCATTATATCGTTTTTTGAGAACTGGTGAAAAAAGACCTAAGCATGGATTAATATTTCAATGGAATCAAATTAGATCAGCTAAACCTTATCACAGGGGAAAAATAGCCCGAATTGTCGCAGGTAAGTTAGGACTTTCTGCTAAAGTTGATTTTTTTTCAGGAGAATTTATTGGGGATAGATTGTCACGAGAAATTGAAGAAAAAATAAAGGAAGTTGAAGAAAAATATCCAAATCCTCCCAAAAAGGTAGATAAAGTGAAAAATAAGAAAAAAAGATCAAAAAAAAGAAAGTGAGGTAAATAAATAGAAAAATGACAAAAACTGAGATTAGAAATCATCCAAAATTTTCTAATGTTTTTATATCCGGCCCTCGAGAAAAATTAACACTGTATACTAAAAACCTAGATCAAGGTTTTAAGGTTTATGGTGAGAAATTAATAGAATATAAAGGAGAGGAATATAGAGAATGGGATCCATTTAGGAGTAAACTAGCAGCTCTAATCTTAGAAAACCCTACTAGAAATTTCTTATCTATTGATTTTAATTGTTTGTATTTGGGTGCATCATCAGGGACAACAATCTCCCACCTTTCAGATATCATACCCACAGGAATTATATATGGTGTTGAATTTTCTGAAAGAAGCATCAGACAATTAATTCAGAACACATCAAATAGAAAGAATATTATTCCAATATTAGGAGATGCTAGAAATCCTGAAAGTTATGCAAAATCAATTTTTACTAAAGTTGATTTAATTTACCAAGATGTTGCTCAACCTAATCAAACCGAGATAGCAATTCGTAATTGTAATTATTATTTAAAAGATGGTGGAATATTAATTCTTGCTATAAAATCCCAATCTATAGATAGTATTCAAAAATCTGAACTTGTTTATGCTAAAGAACAATCTACTCTCAAAAAAGCAGATTATAATCTCATAGAAAGTGTAAATATACATAAATTTGCCGCTAATCATATTATATTGATTGCAGAAAAAACATTCACTTAAAAGAATTCAGTTATTTTTCTATTTGCCACCTCTTCATTTAATATATTTTTAGTTGTATCCCATGATTTCCTTGCAATTTGTGGTGCTTTTTTATGTTTTTTTACCCATACTCGAAGAAATTCTATAGTTGTTACATCAGAGGGATATCCCGATCCAAATTCTCCATACTTTTTTTTTAATTCGTCTATTGAGGTGTCTCTTTTATTTTTTGCAATTATAGATCCAGCTGAAACTATTGGATAAATATCATCAGCTTTATGTTTCGAAATTATTCTTTTAGGTTTGTAATTTAGTAATTTTTTGATTGACCGACCAAATCTTTCTTCATTTACATCAGCAGCATCAACATATATGATGTCTGGTTTTAAAATATTAATAATTTCAGCCATTTTTAATTCTTCAAGTCGATTCATCGTAATATTCTTTTCCTTTCTCTGATCTATCTCTTCAGGATCTACTATGATAATTTTATAGGAATAACAATTGTTTTTGATAAGTTTAGATAATTGACTCCTCCTTTTGGTTGATAATTTTTTTGAATCTTTAACCCCAATTTCAGATAAAAATTCTAATTTATGATTAGTAAAACAGACGCCACAAATAACCATAGGACCTAAGACAGAGCCTTTTAACATATAATTCGATCTGAATTATTTTCTGCCAGCCTCGTCTATACCACAAATTACTTCCAACTTTTCATCAAGATTCTTGTATGAGTTCAATGAATTCTTCCTCATCATCAATTTTTTCTAAATTCTTTATTTTAACAATATGTATATCATCTTTTTTTATTAAGGCTGGAATTTTTACATGGTTATTGACAATAAATAGAGCTGTTTTATGGAATAACTCATTAAACATCTTTAAACATCGAAAATTCATTTGATTTATATTTTTCTGCTCCTCAGAGATAGCTGAAAACAGAGGATAAAAGCCCTCTTCAGTTTTTTCAATCGAAGAAAACAATGATAATTTAAAGGGTATTGAGCCTTTCTTATACCAATATGCGGACAATCCTATATCGTCTATTATTGAATTTACACGTGATTCAAAATCACTTAACTCTTTTTCTTCTTGATTTTCAATATCTCTTTGATGAGAATTAATTTTCCATTTAAAGATATTAATCTTTTTGAAAATTTCATTATTATCTAGTATATTTAATATTTTTATGGCAATTTGATCTGAGGGTCGCATACTTTCGTTTTCATAAGCACTTATTGTCCTCTTAGTAACGCCTAGTTTTTCAGATAATTCCTTTCTTGTTATTAATTGTTTTTCTCTTATTGTTTTCATCAATATACCGTCTAAAAAGACTACACCGCCACCTCTTCTTGCTAAAATATAGGGGTATATATTTTTATTTAGAATTTTCTCAAAAGTATTTAATGTTATAAAAGGCAAACCTTCTCTTACATATATTGTATTATCCTCTAAGTTTTGGTATCGATTCTTGATGCCAATCAATAATGGTTTTGATTTTAATATAAATGATAATTGTTTAATATCTCGGATGAGGTCAGGATTTAAATTATCTATATTAGGAAAGACTTTAAGGCTAAAAACTTGATCATTCTTTTTTACTAATAAATCAAAACAAAATTTTGTCTTTTTGCTAGCAAAATTTCCTATATTTAAGGTTTCAAAGTTCGCCTTCTTCAGTAAATCATCAATCTTCTCTATGACTGTACTTATCATCGATTACTAGTACTTTATTTATATAAAAAAAAATAATTTCTTTTAAGATTATAATATTTTGAAACTTTTTTAATTTATTTCTGTTATTCAATCATTAAAAAAATGATCAAGTATCTATTTAATAATTATTTGTAAGCTTAAGAAGATCGGCATCTGTAATTATCCCCACAAAATTATAATTTTCGTCTTTTACTAAAACTGCAGGATAATTTTCAAGTAAATTAGAAATATCTTTAATACCCCAATCTTTATTTACCTCTGGAAAGGGTAATTCTTTTATAAGAGAAACATCTCCATTTATAATTTTAGGATTATCGGTTATCACTTTTTGAATTTTTTTTGAGGTTAAACTTCCTAAATTTTGTTGTTTTTCTAAGATGGGAAGCTGTGATATACCATGTATATTCATGAGATCTGCAGCATCTCTTATTGAAGAAGTAGGTTTAATAGATATGATATTTCTTATCATGATATCTTCAGCTTGTTTTTTCATTTTTTTACGTGCTTTACGTTCCCCTTCTAAATATTCATATATTAATTTAATTTTAGAATAGGGTGGATCTATACTTCCATTCTCAATCCTAGAAATTGTTGATTGTGGAATATTTAACTTTTCTCCCAATTTATTTTGTGTTATTCCCAACTTTTTCCTTAAATATCTAATTTCAGTTAAATGTGGGAAATCCTTCATTTTCTTATGATATTTTTTTATGCATATTAAGCATATTATAATGATAAAATATTTATAAAAATTATTTATTTTTAACTAATATAAACTATGTTTAAAGTATTTTTCTTTTGATAATGGTTTTAACAAATAGTTAATTTAAAAATATAGACTAGTGAACTTTTTATTAAATTAAGAAGATGGCATAAAACATGTTAAAAATTGAACAATTAGATCTTAAATTCGCTGTTGAAAGTTCTAATTTTCCCGAACTTGTTGAAAGAAAAGGAATCGGTCATCCAGATAGTGTATGCGATGCTGTTGCTGATGCGTGTTCTAGGGCGCTTTGTGCCTATTATTTAAAAAAATTTGATCGTGTTTATCATCATAATGTTGATAAGGCTGCACTTGTAGGAGGGGTTGCTAAACCAGAGTTTGGTGGGGGATTAATTATCCAACCACAATACTTTTTAATAGTTGGAAGGGCTATTAATCAATTATTAACGGAATGCGCTCCTGGAGAGAATAAAATGGAATATATTCCCATTGCAACTATATGTCTTGAAACTTCACGTGAAGTCGTGGGGAAAATATTCCGAAATCTTGATCTAAATAGGGATATACAATTTGATACTGCCATAAGACCAGGTTCTACTGATCTAACTGGTTTATTCGATGAATCTCATCACTCTGAAGAAGTTCCCCTGGCAAATGATACGAGTTTTGGAGTTGGTTACGCCCCTTATTCAGATTCGGAAAAAATAACTCTTGAAGCTGAAAAGTTGATAAATTCCGATAAATTTAAGGATAAATGTAGAGCCTCAGGTGAAGATATTAAGGTTATGACTGAAAGAGTTGGTAATAATGTAGGAATAACAGTAGCTGCGGCAATGATTAGCAAATATATTAGTGATATTGATGAATACGTTAATTACACTAATCAGATTAAAGATGCTGTTTTAGATTTAGCATCAGATATAATTCCAGAACGGGAAGTCACTTGTGAAGTAAATGTAGCTGATATACTCCAAAAAAACTTGATCTATTTAACTATGACCGGAACAAGTGCAGAAAGTGGAGATGATGGCGAAGTAGGCCGTGGTAATAGGTCGAATGGTTTAATTACTCCATGTCGTCCTATGAGCTTAGAAGCTGTGTGTGGCAAAAATCCAATTAATCATGTAGGGAAGATTTATAACATTCTTAGCACAAAAATGGCAAGAGAAATTTATAAACGAGGACAAGGGGATATTGTTGAAGTATATGTCAAATTATTAAGTCAAATTGGTCATAAGATTACGGAACCATGGGTAAATTCAATAAACCTTATTCCTGCTGAAAATGTAAATTTCTCTAGTGTTAAAAGTATCGCTAAAGAAGTGGCAGAAGAAATGTTGAGTGTTGATCATTTAATAGAATTAAGAAAACGTCTTATAGCTGGAAAGGAACAGGTTTTTTAAAAGTTTATTCGGAATACACAAATTTTTATTTTTTTTTCTTTTTAATTTATTAGATTCTATTTAAAAGAAGATATTATTTATTTATATCCTTTTTAGAATCCTTATTAGTAATAAACTATATTTAAGAAGTGAAATTAAATGGGTTTAGACAAATGGCTTAAATCAGAAGATCAAGCAAATAAAAAAAGTAAAAATAAACGAGCTCCTGTTCAAGCTAAAAAAAATAAAAACATTAATTATCAAAGCGAAATTCCTGAAATCCAAACAATAAAGCTAAAAAAATATATACTTGTGTGCCCAAGAGCAAAATGTAAATATCAAAAAATAATAATGAAAAAAAAATTAACTGAAACTGATAGAACATGCCCTAAATGTAATGGGGAAATGATAATTAAATGAAAAAACTGTTACATTAAAAAAGTTTATTGGTTATACTCCTATATTCCTCAAGTGCCTAAATCAAATTGTTTTTCACAATTGGGGCAAACCCAAGGTTGAAATAATCTTAAAATAAAGTATATTATAAAACCAAATCCAAGAGTTAGAAGTACCATGAAGCAAAGCACCTCATGGTAAATATGATCGAAGTTTTTGCGATGTAATACAATTTCTCGTTCGCAGACATCACAATATACTAATTTTTTTGATTTTTTGATCATATATCACTTCTTTTAGAGATTAATTAACATATGGTAATTAATTGTATTAAATAAAAATTATTTGGTGAGAATTCTTGAAAAAAAAATTATTTAAATCCCCTAAAAATAGGTTTTTTTTCTGATTCTTTCTTTTTTTTTTCTCCAGAGGTTAAAATATCCCATGTGCTAGTTACACCCATTTCTTCTAATTTCTTACGTTCAAGCTCTAAATTTTCCTCTTCTTCCTCATTTTCTTCTTCACTCATAACAACCACATAAAATATCCTTAATTATACTAAATTATTAGTCTTCTTATTAAAATAATTTTCTTAAAATTTTATCAATTAATTTTTAAGAAGGTTGAAATTATTAATTTAAAAAAAGTCAAGAATAACATACTCAATAAAATTTTATATCTTTATTTTTATAATTAATTAAAAAACTCTTATTAATAAGTAATTTAAAATTAATCATAGGGTAATTAGAATGGTAAAATGTGCTCATTGTGGAGATGATATTATTGGAGAACCATTTTATTGCAGTGATTGTGGACAAAATTATTGTTCATTTCATAAAGAACCTATAAATCATGAGTGTAAATTTGTAAAGTCAAGATTTAGGACTCAAGAAATGCAATCAACTGTACCTTCTTATATAAACGTTTCACAGATTCCCTATAATTCACAAGAACGAGGAGCTCAACAACAACCGTCGACCAGTAATATAAGAGGAACAACTGATGGGACTTACACATGGTATCGTCAGGAAGCTCAAGTCCCTGAAAATGCGTTTGATCCTGATTCAGGTATCAAATTTAAGGGAATTTTATTCCCTCATACTTCAGAATTTTTGCATTTTATAATTGGGGTTTCTCTGATTTTTACTATAGGCTTTTTAAATTTTTATCCTAATCTCATTAATACTGGCTATGAGTGGGGAATATTCATGTTAGCAGGTTTTTACGCTACAGCGTTTCTTTTTCATGAATTTGGGCATAGACAGGTAGCAATTCATTTTGACCTTCAAACTAAATTTCGATTATTAACTTTTGGGATGATTTTAACTGTTTTTGGTATTATAACTGGTTTATATGGTTTAGTGGTTGGTGGTGCCGCATTACCTACATTAGCTCTTCCCGGTGCTGTTGTAGTTTTAGGGTTAGATAAGGTAGATAGAACAACCGGTTTATGTAAAGCAGCAGGACCTACTATCAATCTAGTTTATGGTACTATACTTCTGATAGCATCATTTTTGATTCCAACTCAATTATATCCGCTGAATATGTTTGTTGGGTATGCTGCGAATTTGAATTATATACTGGGAGCATTCAATATGATTCCATTAGGAATCCTAGACGGTCAAAATATTTGGAAATGGAATAAAAAAGTCTATCTCCTATTGATTGGATTACTTTTAATCTTACTGATTGTTACATTTATTTTTATTTACGCTCCAATTGAAAGTAATCCCTATTTGTAAATATGAATTTACATAGTCAATTAATTTTTATATATGTTTCTTAGAAAAGAAATCTTACAAGTAGAAGAAAAATAGTGGTAAAAATTATGAAGGATAATAATTTAAAATTATTATATTCTTAAATTTTATATAAATTTAATAACAAACTGTTCAACTAATAAAAGCATTATTTGGTGATTTAAAGTAACTTATTGTGAATTCTGTGGTGAATTAATCGGTTATCTTCCGTTCACATGTAAATATTGTGGGGGGACTTTTTGTAAAAAACACAGATTACCTGAGAATCATGATTGTTCTTTTGAATTGAAACATGTCCCAATCTCAACACCGGGTTCAAAAGAAACTCGTCGACGTTATCAAGATGCAGTTATAGAAAAACCAATTCCTAGAGGATATTTAGAAAAAGGTCCAAAATCATTAAAAAAGTATTTAAAAAGACAAAATAGACAAAGAAGAGAAGCAACGCGAAGTTATCAAGCTTATAAAAGACCTTATAAAAAAAAGATACAATACCGAGGTACTAAAACCTTATTTTTGATGATTTCATTATTCTCAATTGTTGCTTTGTTTTTTGCTTCTACCCCATTAGATAATTATATTTATTTAAGTCTTAATGGTCTTATTTATGAATATACATTCCATACTCTATTTACAGCACTTTTCATTAGTGCTAAAGATATTTTTGGGATATTCATTTTGTTTATCATGTTGTATATTTTATATTTTATGACAAGAACTATCGAATTAAGCCTTGGTACAAAATTTTTAATAAAGTTATACTTAATATCTTGTTTATTTACAGCACTATTTTATTTCTTGTTAAGAATCTCATTAGTTTCTCTTTATCCGTTAGAAATTTACTCAATTTCAGTAGGATTGGCTTGGGGTGGAATACTTGGTTTGATATCTTATTCTCTCTTTCCAATAATGAACAAGGAAATTACTGCTTTAATGTATTTTCTTCCAATTAGAATGAAAGGAAGATCTTTTTTGCTAATCATTATATTGTTTAGATTTTTAGGATTAATCTTTGTATTTTATTATGGATTATATTATATCCTATATTCTTTGCCAGATTTAGGAGGGATTCTTGGAGCCTATATAATATATAAATACCAATTTAAACGTCGATGATACTCTTTTTGATTTATATTAAAATTAATAATAAATATCAAGGATTATAACTTTATTTTCATATCTCTTTAGATTTTAAGAAATAAATTTAAATTTTAAGATGCCTGAAAAAGAAATTTCAAATATTATAGAGTTAAATGAGGATTTAATTGAAAATAACGAGAGATTGGCAATTCAAAATAGAAATTTATTTAAGAAAAAAAATATAAAATCTATAGATTTTGTAGGAGCAATAGGGGCGGGAAAAACTGCAGTTATAGAGAGTATTGTAAAAAGAATTTTAAAAGATTATAGGATTCTTGTAATAAATGGTGATGTAACTTCTAGAATAGATGCTGACCGTATTGAAAAACATGGTGTAAAAACAATTCAAGTTAATACTGGTCGTGAGTGTGCCTTAAATTCATATCATATCTCTCAGGTTATAAAAAATTATGATTTAAATGAAATTGATTTATTACTCATAGAAAATGTTGGAAATTTAATCTGTCCATCTGATTTCATTTTAGGTGCTGAGAAAAGAGTAGTCATAGTGTCAATAACTGAAGGTCCTTGGGTTATACGCAAACATCCAATGTTATTTAAAATGTCCCACATAGCTGTGATAAATAAAATTGATTTACAAGATGTTATGGATGTAAATATTGACGATATGATAAAAGATGCTAAATGCATCAATCCAGATCTTAAAATTTTTACTACAAGCGTTTTGACAGGAGAGAACATCTCGGAGCTTATAAAAGAGATTTTGAATTAATAGACTTAAGATTAAAAAAAATAAGATAAATATAATATATAATATAAAATTGCTGATCTATCATGTCACTTAGACAGTATAATACAGAATTAGGAACTTTAATCGATAAAATCGTTAAAGTGTATGTTGATAAAGATAAATTTTTTGTTGGACAGTTAAAAGGAATTTCAGAAGATTCAAATCTTATTCTAATTAATGCTAAAAACGAAAAAAATAAATCATTTCCCAAATTGTTTATCAGAAATAATTATTACAATTTTGTGAGTTTAGAAGAGGAGCCTTTTCCTATGCAGGCTCTTTCCGATAGAATAGCAAGCATATTTTCGAAAGGACATGTAGATTATATTGAAGACCAGAACATTATATCAATATTAAGTGGTAAAATTATTGTAGATGAAAAAGGAGTAAGAGGAGAAGGACCTTCAGCTGACAGAGTTAGAAAAATTTATGAACAGTTTAAAATGGATTTAGAAATAGATTAAATTTTTTTCGTTTTTATAATATTTTAATTATCTTATTCTTTAAATATAGAGATCAAATTTTTCAGCTTTATTTCTTTAATAATATTCTTCATAGTAGCTTTGCCTAGGGGTGCTACTTTTATTATTCCTAAATCTTCAAATTTTCTTAGATAATCATTGTCAAGTAAGAATTGTATATCAGTATCCCAAACATTGGCAAAGATTTCTTTTAAATCTTCAATTTTCATATTATCATCAAGTTCTTTACTGAAAGCAACTATCAAGGCTAAAACACCATATTGAGATGGTGTAACATCATCATCTTTACCCTCGGAAGTTAAAATATAAAAAGTTTGTTCGAGAAATTTAGTTTTAATTAGTTCAAACCCAATACTTTTCAAATTCACATAGACTTCACTCATTACTTGTTCAAAATTCAATTCTTTACTTAAATTCTTAAGATCTTCTTCTCTTATAATCTTTTGAGGATTAGTTAAAATCATTTTGGTAATAGTTTTTATAATTTCTTTATTTTCTTTTAACGCCATTATTAGTATCATCCATTTTCTTGAATCTTTATTATTTTTAAGTATTTTATTTCTTTTTTCATTTCTAGATTTGAAAGAATAAATATTAAATTAACAGTAGAAAGATTTTCATCCTTTTCAAAGAGAGGTAAGATTTTTCTGATTGTCCTAAAAATCGATCCTGCTTTATTGTAAATACTTGGGATAAATAAATTTGAAAAGATAATATTGTTATTTTTAACTTGGAGTTCTATTGAAATATAATATGTAATAATAAAAAATATCTTCTCAGGTGTAGTTAATTCATTAAAAGTAATTTTCTCCCGATTATTTCGAACAAATCCGATTTTTATTAAATAGGTCTTATTATCATTGCTTAAGTGAATTCTAAAATTTGATTTTAAATTAATTTCTTGTAAGAATTTGTTAATTAATGATTCAAGTTCCTCAATCTTAGATTCTAATCTTTGATAACATTCACATATTTCTGTAATCTGCTCTAAATTTTTTTCTATTTTAATTTCACTCTTATGAATTTTCAAGTTATTAATAATATCATCTAATTTTTTCTTTATTCTTGATAAATCTTCTGGATTATGAATATCATATAGGTCTTCTGGAATTAGAATTGTTTTCAATTCATCATTAGTTTTTTTAATGTCATCTTCGATGTTATGTTTCGATCTTATTGATTTTAAATCAATTCCATCAAAATCTTCATGAAAACTATTCTTATTTGCCAGAATATTTTCTTTAAGTTCAAGTTGTAATTTTTCAACTCTCTCTTCATCTGTTTTAATAATACTGTTGAGCTTTTCATAATCTCGTTTATATACTTCATAAAGAGGGTTAAATTCGTTGTATTTTAATTTAGTTTCGCCTATTTTTTGATTAACATTATTAATTTCACTTTGTATCTCTTTAGCTTTCTTCTGAAAAACCCTTATTTTTTGAGCATTCGTTAGATTTTCATCAATTTCAGGAATTATATTAGATTCTTCTTGCTCTTTTATAGGAGTTCCAGACATTTCACGTGTTATTCTATTAATTTGACTGAAAAATTCTTTTTTTTGATTTGTTAAATCTTTAACTTTTAACTCGTACTTTTTGATATTGTTATTAATCTGGTCAATTTGATTCTTTCGTTGAAGATAATCTTCTTCAAGATATTTCAAGTTCTTTTTATTCTCATTTATAGAATCATTTAACTTATATAGTAAATCAGAAATTGCAGTTATATCACTTACTTTTCTATACTCTTCCGTAATTTCTAATTCTTTTAAAAAATTTTCCTTTTTTTTTAAAAGAAAGTTAAATCTGAGAAGCAATATAATTGACTCTATAATTTTACTGTACTGTGAGATCATTGCAATGTTTTTTTCCATAAGATCATGAAATTCATTGATAAGGCTTATCAATGTTAAGCCTTTTTCAAATAGTTCAGAATCTTCTAATCGCTCTACATAGATCTTAGTTAATTTTTTTAATGGGATTAAATCAATGTCCTCAAGGATTTCGGAGAAGACTTCATTTTTGAGATAATCTACCATGTTCTTTTTAAATCTTCCTTTTATTACTGTATATCTATCTTGAATTGAAATTTCCGTAGAACCAATGGAAAATTTAAAATAATCTTCTGTAATCTTAAAACCCTTTAATTGATAATTTAGTCGTTCTCGAAATGATTTTTGTATTTCTTATACTCTTTTTCTTTTTTGATTTTTCTTTCCCTAATTAAATCGAGAGGATCTTGTTCATCATCTTTTTGAATTAAATACTTCTCTGCAAAACTTTTGTCTAATTTTGATTTAAATTTCTCTATTTTTTCTGATACTTCATCACTAATTTCTATTTTTTTAGTTTTTTTATTTGTAGTTCTTATATTGCTCAATTTCTCTCGAGATTTTTTACGAATTTTTCTCTCAAAATCTTTATCAGATAATTTTAAATAATCCTTGTAAGCTTCTTTTTGCTCTTCTTGTTTCTTTTTCAATTTTTCTAGTTCTTCTCTTTCTTTTGCTTTTGCTATAAATTCTTTTTTCGTCTCCAGTTCTTTTTGGGTTAATTTGCTCTTGATATCTTTAAGAAATTCTGGAAACGTGATATTCGGATCATCGAGAAAGGCTACTTCAAAATCTTTTATTAAAGAGGGATCAGTATCTTTAGGTATTTTACTCAATTCTAATTTGAGTTTATCTTGGATTAAATTTTCATAGTACAAATCAATTTTTTTTATAGTACTTAAAAATAGTGAGTTTTGTTTTAATGAATCTAAAATTTCTATCCATTGAGTAACTTCTATTGATGGGACAAATGATATCTCATGTATAGCTTTATTAATTTTTCTTTTTTCAATCAAATATAATCCAATTTCTCTTAGAACTCTTTGATTTAATTTGAGTCTTTTTAATCGCTCTTGGTTTTTTTCTTTAAATTTTTTGATCAAACTCTCCTGAAGATATAAAAAACTGTTTATATTATCCTTTGATATATATTCTAAGTTCTTTTTTAGATCATTTATCAAATTTATTATATCTTCAATTTGAGAAAGGAAAACTTTATTCGTAAAATCATGAATTACTGACTGCTTAAAAGTATTAATATTGATATAATCTTCATTTAATTGATAGAATTTTGCTTGAAGCACATCTATCGAGGATGTTAAATCCTTAATTTTCTCAAGGTTGAACGATTGGTTTCCTATCATATTTGATTAAAAATGATATATTTAGATTTTCCTTCTATTAAATTTCAGGGGGACTAGGTAAATCTTTTCTTCCTTCCTCACTAAAGATAGATCTATTAAAAGTGTTCTTAGTACTACTTAAAACGTCTTGTCTTTCAACGTGGGAGGCTGTACCACCAACTAAGCGCAATGAATTAAAAAATTCATCATAAGTAAGTAATTCTGTACTAATAGCTTTTAATAACGCAACTCTAATTCCCCTTTCAATATCAGAACCAGAATACCCATATGTTAATCTTAATAATCCACTTATCTTACTTTTCTTATTAATTTCTTCCCATAAAATATTATCATCGAATTCTGAAATTTTTCGGCCTAATTTGGTTTGTAATTCCTTAGCAATCAGCTGAATTTCTATATATTCATTATTTAAATTCGAAAATATTGAGTTATCAACGCCTATTTTTGCATTCTTTATTTGATTGACAAATGATTCAATAATTTTTTTGCGTAAATGATAATCAGGGAAATTGAATTCAAAGTGGAATGTGAAGCGACGCCAAATCGCGGAATCAAGCTGGTGTTGATGATTAGTTGCACCGAAAACTGCTAATGGGACACCTTCATAATTAATCCTGTCGATAACTTGTAAAAAAGAAATTACAGCTCTTTTAATTTCTCCAACTTCATGAACATTTGACCTTTCAGAGCCAATAGCATCAATTTCATCGAAAAACAGGATAAAGGCTCCTCTCTCTTTTGAAATTTCTGCTGCTAATTCAATAACACCTCTAATGTTCTTTATTGTGTCTCCCAATAATGGCGATACAAGTCTATCGGATTCTACAATACATATAGGTATATCGTATTTTTTAGCAAATCCCCTTGTTAAAGAAGTTTTACCAGTACCAGGAGGACCATATAGAAGTACTGTTAAATTAGGGGTCAATTTTGTATCCTTTAGTTGTTCTGTAAACTCCTCGTATTTTATCAAAGCTCTAAAAAAATCATCTAAAATTTCCTTTTTTATTTCATTTCCTAAAATATCTTCTACGGACTCTTTTATATCTGCTGAAAAATATACAGCTCCATACTTTCCTAATCGCTCTTTTATCACATCGTCGCTATAAATGGTCTTTGCCTCACCATAATCTTTCTTTTCTGTAGTGATTGAAGATTTGATACTGAATTCTTCTTTTTTGTATTCTAAGTGAGCTTCATATGTTTTTCCTCTAAAGTGTTTTTTTTTACATAATGTGCAGTAATAAGGTAAAGACATAATTTCATCAACTAATTTTTGTTATTTCATTTTTTATTGTTATTATTTTATTCTTAAATTAAAGGATGAGATATAATTTATTGTTGAAATAAATTATAATTATCCCATTTTTTGTGTATCATAAATTTTTCCTTTCTTTATCAAATTTTTCACAGTAATTTGCTATTTGATTAATAAAGTCTTTAAGGTTATCAATTTGAGACCCTATGAAATTAAATATTTCCTTGCGGTATTGAATAGAATCTCTAATTTTCATTTTGTCTATCCCTAGATAATTAGGAAAGCATATAAGTTTCATTAAATAAGGAAGGATCTTTTCGTTTGTTTGTAAATCTTTAAAGATTGCATAAAAAATATTCTCATCAGACAATTTCCATTTTAATATACCCATGTAAATCAAAAAAGCAAAATTCATTGATATCCAATTTACTAATTCCCTTGATAGAAATCCCCTTCTTTGAGAAGCGAATGCCAAATAATAAGTTATTAATGTTTCATTGCTAAATTGAGGTAATAGTCTTATAGTACCATCAGTTTGCTTAATTTCACGTAAAAAATTATTATCAAGTAGAATATCAACAAAATCTTCTTGTGGTGCTAGAAATATACCATCAATTAACCGTAAACCTATACGTTCAACCACCTTTTCTATGGCTTCTTCTTCAGCGTTCGCAATTGAATCAATATAGGGTAGAAATACATCATTTTTTAAGATCATTGGAATTTCATAATTCTCTTTTTCAGGAAATTCCCCAAAATTAGGGTCCAAATTATAAAGTGAGGTTATATTATTAATAATTTGATATACTTTTGGAGAAATAACTGGAATTTCAAAATAATCTGAAATTTCTAATTTTTCTCTATAATAAGTATGGGATTGTAATATGTGGCGTTGGCATTCATAGAAATCTGGTGAATTTTGTAACAATTTTTCATATATGATTTTTAAACTTGAGCCTCTTGGGAATAATTTTTCTTCAATGAATTTTACTAATTGGTAGAGATAAGTATTCTCTAAATTTAGTTCATCGGGATTAGTGATATGACGCAAAATGTTTAAAGCATCTACAGATTCATGCAAAAAATCTATTATATAATCTTTAATATCTATTATTGGAATTTCTTCTCGATATTTTATTATAAAGTCTTTAACAATCTCATATACATTTGATCTATACATAGCAGAAAATTCTGAAAGCGCTCTAACTTTACGTATATTTCTTTTTTCTTCTTCCTGTCGAATTTTATCTAAAACCTCAGTATCAAATAGCAGATCAGGATCTAAATCAATAATTATTCTTCTTGTTTCTCTTAAAATAGGACGCATATGGCTTATAAATGTTAAATACCTGGGAAGGATATCTGTCCATTTTTCTCTTTTCCTTCCAGGTTTTATAGTTCTTGTTGATTTTTTTTTATAACTCATTTATGAAATATACAACTCCCTATCTTATTCTTCCTCATATCCTACTAAAATTTCAGTGAAAATATTAGATATTTCAACAAAGATTGGTATTTCAACTCGACATAAATTCCCAAGGATCCATTTATTAACATCTTTAAGGAGAAATCTTATTTGATTATGGATTTTTTTATTAATCTCGGAATCCACTATTTTTGAGAGCCATAAACCTCCTCCTACTCTATATGCAACAATTTTAATGAGTGGTTCAAACAAGGGTTCTAACACTTGTTTTATCATCCATGATTTCGGAATAACACTCATATTCTCCGCTTTAAAAGTGGGGTCGTTTAAAATTGGATTCGTTTCATCAACAGATAATTTAGGCATAAAACTTAGCAACAATATTAGAGCAAAAATTGCAGATATACCATTAATTGTAAAAGAACCCCCGATTTTATTGATATCATCCCTATAAATAGCAACATTAGCAAGAAACATACAAATAAATACGTTTCTATCAAAATCTTCAGAAACATAAGCATAACCTAATTCTTCGTCAATAACCAAGTATTTTTCTTCAAGAATTTGAATAATATCATCCGGAAAAGTATAAAATGTATATACTTTTTCCTCACTCCTTCTTATATCTTTCTCAATAAGGAGCTCTTTTGAAACAAGGCCAAACATACCAACTAATTCTTCAAGCTGCTTTTTTATATAATGTTTGGGTTTATTAGGATCTCCAAACATTGCAAAAAATTGATGATCGACAATGTGAAAATCATTTCTTTTACTAAATGCTTCCACCATTCTATCTATTATTGGTCCTTGAGCTCCTGAGGCAATAGCTTTAGCTTTTGATGTTACAAATCCATTTAATAATTCATTTATAATGAAATCTTGTTCATGATTTCTTGATTGTAAAATTAACTCGACTGCTTCAGAAAAGCTTTTAGTGTTTGGAAAAAACGCATTTTGTATCTTTTCATTTATAGATTTTACAAAAATATCTCCATTATTATTAGGGAAATGAAGTTTCATATTGTTTAATCTTTGGATAAGTGCTTCTTTGGCTCCTGGAATATTTTCAACATCTCTTTTTTGTAATTCTTCTATTGCTTTTTCAAGTCCATTTTCAAAATCAATCAATAACTTTTTCCACGTTGTATCTTGCACTTCTACCATATTTACTCCTCTACTATTAAAAATATCTACTAATTAATATTCCAATTTAATTCCGTTGATATTTTTTTTAATGCGCTAATTAAAGGTTTTATTAGCTTCTTGTCATAAATATTTGGAGAGGATATTCCTCTCTGAGTTTTCCACCCCATTTGGGTACCTTCTCCCATTTCTCTTTGTCCAAATTTTAAAATATTGCTAAGATCTCTTACCCACCAGTAAAATCTTAACCATTTTCTGTTTGGATTATCTTTTGAATATATGACTACTAATGCTTTCCATTCACCCATCAACCATTTCACTGTTATCCCGCTTATGGGAAGGTAAAAGTTTATTGGAAAATTTCCGTGAAACCGCAAATCGAGATCTGTTGGGGCAATGTTAAAAATCGGTTGATTATATCCTTCTAATATTACTATTTCTCCACAATGTTGACATTCATAATGTGATTTCATTTTGTCCATTTTATTTGCACATTTTGGGCACGTTCTGTTTTCAATAATCCTATACTTAATGATTTCTAAATTTTTTTCTTTTTCTAAATCTTCTTCTGATTTAGACCCCTGTTTTCCAAAGCTTCCACCCCAACTCCAAATATCATCAAATGATTCATCAAATTTTTCTAAAGCAATAATGGTATTATGAAGTACTTCTCTATCATAAATTTTAAACATCCCTGCATGTTGCAGATTTTTCCACCAAGATAATCTAACGTACTTTTCCTCTTTTAAATAGGCACTATGACAAATTAAAGCCGCAAATATTCGATTTTCGGTTTTAATTATAGTAATTCCTTTCTCACAAATTTCATATTGTTTATTTAAACTAGCATTTTTATGAAAATATTCACCATCCTGAAATTCACCTTTTTCGATCTTTGCTTTTTCCTCAGTAGATTCTTTATCTTTCTCTTTTACTATCTTTTTACATTGAGGACATTGAAAAATTCCAGCAACTAAAGGTTCCATCTCTATATTACATACAGGACATTTCAAATTTATTCTTCACTCATAGATATTATCAATCTTTCATAATCCAAATTCAAGAGCTTTAATTCTTTCTTTGTTAATTTTTTAATTTTCTTGTTAATATGAATCAATTCTTTTCTAAGATCGATTAAAGTATTTTGAATATTATTTAAGATATTTTCTTCATTGTATGTAACTTTTTCAATAAATTCAAGATACCTGAACTTTTTATTCTTGCCTGAATAAAATTTTTTTAATTCAACTATATTATCTTCAATCTTTTTCATTTGATATCTTAACTTTAGTAATAATAATAACTTCGATTTCCATTCTTTAAATAAAGTACTTTCATTATCAACCTTGTCGAACTTAAATTTATCCGAAAGTGGAATCTTCTCATCTTTCAAGTATTTTATTATTTCTTTATTCTCATCAATAGCTTTATGTATTTTTTTTAGAACAGGTTTAGTGTTTAAAGTAGAGTCGAAAATCTCAACAAATTCGTTAATTTTTTCTTTAATTTCAATAAATCTTTGATAAAATCCATCAATAGTTACTTCTATTTTAATTAATTGATATATGTTCCCGAATTGATCTAAAATATAGTATAAATCGTCTGATAAAGCATAATCATGTTCACCAATTTCATAAATTAAACGGTGGATAACACTCGTTTTCTCACATCTTACACCCTTTAATCTTGTTAATGCTAAATTGAAATTTCTTCGCGTTAATGACTTAAATTTTTTGTTTATTAGTAAGTAAAGAGTATCATCTGGAATAGATATTATATCTTGTTCTATGGTTATTGTTTCTTCTCCTAGTTTTATTATAAAATCATCATCTTTTTGTTCAAACTCTCTTTTACTGCGAATATTTTTAATTAGTCCTAAGTCAATGTATATTTCAATGAATTCTTCTTCCCAGGAATTAATAAGATTACTTTTATAAATTTCGTCTAACAATAATATTTTACTATAAGATTCATTGATATTTACTTCGCTCAAATCTTTAAACAAATCATTTCTAATGATATATAGAAATAATATAATATACCTCATATCAATATCGTCTAAAATGGTGTTAATTAAATTTACATCATCTTCTAATGTTAAGTCATTATGTTCCATGCCTAAAATCCACTCAATTATAATTAAACTTTCAAACTATTTCAGCCAAAAAGAGTGATTTAGCTAATTAAGCATCCCTAAAAAATTTTTCTAAAACCACTTAAAATAATTCTAAATAAAAGCAAAAAATTTTTAGCAAGTGTTTCTAATTAATTAATTAGAAATTAATAACTTATTATTGTAATTAATATCATTTTTTGGAGAAAATTAATATGGGACGTCGAAAAAGAAAACAAGTCAGCCCCAAAAGAGTAAAAAGAGTACCTAAAATTTTCACATGTCCTGAATGCGGTGAAAAGAGTGTAAAAGTGATTGATATAAAAAAAAAAGGTGCTTTTGCAACTGTGAAATGTGGAAATTGTGGATTAACAAAAGAAGTATTAGTTAATTCGATTTCAGAACCTGTTGATGCGTTTGGGGATTTTATTGATATATATTATGCAGATCAGGAGCTCCAAAGGTTAGAACGACGTATTCAAAAATTAAAAGAAGAAAATGAATGGGGCGAACTAGCATTATCATATTCTATCCTATCAGATCTTTGTAAAACTAAAGCTGCATTATTATTAGAAGAAGAAGATGTTAATTTGGATGATGTTAACAAATGGAAAATCAAGGCAGAAGAATATAAACAACTTGAAAAAAACACAATAATAAAACTTGATGCCGATGAATTAGAAAGAGGTGTCCGGACTGATGAAGAATCTTTGTTTACTGAAAGCGAAACTAAAATAAAAAAAGAAAGAAAGTTAGATGACATCTTTGATGATCCTGGATTTCTAGAATTTTAAAGATCGAGTATCTATTTTTTCTAACAAGAATTAACTATAATTGACATATAATTATATTATACTTAACTAGAAAATGAATTAGCATATAAGGAATTCCTAATTTATTTTGGAAAACAAAATATAATACTATTTTTTTAATTAATAGAAAAAAGAGTAATTGAGATTGGCTATGTTATTTAACCCGATTGACTCTTTCTTTTAGCGAACAACTCTTTAAGCTCACCCATAATTGCACCTCTTAGAGATACTGGGCTTGCGGGACGGTTTGGTGCTGGAGCCGACCCTGGACCTCCAGGTGGTGGCGGTGGGCCTCCAGGAGGGCCTCCTGGTGGACTGCTCAGCGGTGGACCCCCCGGTGGGGCACCTAATGCAGGTGATGATACAGTAGATGTTGCGGAGGTTACTGGACCACCTGCTTTAAGTGATGTAAGATCATTATTTATAGTTGTTAATTGATTTTGCAGATTAGTTACCCTTGTATTGACAGTTTGAAGACTTTGATCGACTAAATCAGAGATTTTTAGCACAATTTGCATTATTTTTTCAACAATATCTCCAAAATCATTGAGTTTTTCCTCTAGCGGAGCTTTTCGAGTAGTCTCTAAGAAGGAAGCAAATTCTTCTGCACACATATTAATTCTTTTATATATTTTATTTTTAATGCTTTTCTAATAATTTAATAGTTTTTTATTTAATAAATTTAAGTTTAAACATAATGATTTTATTTAAATAATAACAGAAAAAAAGTAAGTATAATTCTAACTAACTTAACTCATCAATAGAATCTTTTAATTTAAGCCATAAGGTATTTATTTCATCTCTTACTTCAATAAATTGTGTTATTTTTTTTATTAAGATATCACGGGCACGATCAAAATCTCGTTGAACATCATTTAACTCTTGGTCAAGAATGTTTAACTTATCTCCATCAATTAATTTATTTTTTGCTTTTTCAACATTTAAAGCTTTTTTTATTATTATTGATCTTTTACTCGCCAAATCAGATAGAGCATTGATAAATTCCTCTTTTTTTTCTACCAAATATTCTTTTTGAACAGCTATATCCTTAATTGAATTCAAATATTTATTATTAGCTTTAATAAATTCATCATTTTTATGAATGATATCTTGATATAATTTAACTTCTTCATCTTTAATATTAGATCTATGTTCACGAGCTAAAGTTTGCATTTGTTTTAAAACATCTCTGAAGGTTCTATTTAGCATTTCTCTTGCATTATTTGTTTTAGTGATATGTTCCGCATATCTTTTTTGAGTACCAATTAAATTGATCTGTTCTTTAGCCAATTTTTTAAATTGAGACACTAATTCTTTTTCCATTTTAGCTAGTTCTAATTCATCTTCATGAGTAATAATAGGACTCATTATAAACCCCATATTTATTAATTTTAAAGTTTTACTACTCTTACTAATATGAATGCTTATTTTGATTTAAATAAATTTATTAATATTTAAGTTTATACAGAGAAAAGTGAAGTTAAAATATTATCTCTATAATTTGCTTTTATAATTTTAACCTTGATGTTTTTTCCAATTAATCTATTAGGATTAGATATTGATTTACTTAAAAGTATTTTCACCCCAAAATTATCATTTATTTTTCCAATAAATTCATTTTTCCAACGTCCTTTTGAGATCACAGTTAAATTTATCATTTCATTTTTTTCTAATTTTGTAGAAATATCACTTTTACGTCTATGAATACCAAAATCCTTTGGACCAAGTTTCAGTTTTATATTATATTTTTTTTCTAAATTGGTTAATTGAGTATAGAAATAAGCCCAACTTTTAGGTTGTATTTTTTTCAATTTTCTACCAGTTTTATAAATTAAATATTTTTGTATACCAATTTGAATTTTATTATCAGAATAACCTTTCTTTCTTAAATTAATTATAAACTTAATTACATCTTCGATATCTTGATCATTTTCTCCAGGAAACCAGACTGGAGCAATAAGTAAATCAATATTAGTATTCAATAGAAAATGTAAATTTTCTATGAGATTATTAATATTATAATCATGACAATTACTTAAATAACTGGATTTTTCTTGATTTAAAGAATTAAGACTAACATTTATTCGAGTTAAATGAACTCTTTCAAGATTTTCAATAACTTCTTTTTTTAGTAATAATCCATTTGTTTGCATTGAAATAATTTCAATTCCTTTTATTTTCCAGAGATAATCGATCAATTCAAACAATTTAGGATAAAGGAGAATTTCACCATAAGGAGCTAAATGAATTTCAATCTTGTATTTTCCTTTAATTTTAACTATTTCTTTTACTTTTTCTATTATATACTCTGGATCAACAATAAAATTAGTGAGATAATCTCCAGCTCTCACAAAACAGTATTTACATTTCAAATTACATAAAGTTAGAGGTTTGAGTTCAATAACATTTGTACCCCTATCAATAACGCCAATAAAATCTATGCCATATAAAGGGATTTGTGACTTTTTATCCACATAAATTATTTCAGGTTTCATATCCTATCAAGCTTATATCGTAATATTCCTACTATTGATCCCAGATTTACTAATTGTTCTCCAGGGATATTTTCTGTACTCATGATGTTTACTGAACCTCCAGAATTTTCCACATTGGTTATAATTTCTTCGATTTTCAGCTTTTGTTCCTTATCTGTACCTCGAATCAATATATCTGCTATTAAAAGATGTTTAATTGCGCCTCGTTCTGATGCTTTTGAAACTTCGTTAAAACCAATAACCACTAAATCAGCGTCTTCCCCAAACTGAGAAAGAACCTTTTCAACTAGGTGTGCTTCTTGTAAAATTTTTGCTCTTTTTTTAATGGTAGCTAATTCTTTTGATTTTAAAGTCTCTATTATAGCACTTTCTGTTCCCGAACTTGCATGAAAAATTTTTATTTTGTTCTTATAAGTTGTAGTGGCTGAATTTTTTATATAATTAATAAAATGGTTTTTTGTATTTCCAGGTCCACATATTATTATCAAATTTATATCATAAGTCTCTAATTTTTCTTTTAAAATTCTCTCTATATCTCTAAAAAACTCGATTAATGCCTTATTTCTATAGGTTTGTTTGTATCTTTTACCAGGAATATTCTTTTTTATAGTTGCAACCCTTTCATGTCGAAAGTTAGTTATAAGAGCTAATGTTGCTAACCCAGTTTCAATGGCAATAATAAAAATAATAAAATTGCTTTCAAATTTTGAGCTTTCTTTCAATCGTCTTATCTCATGATTTAACCACTTTTCTTTTATTATAGAAATTATATGGTTTGTTTCTATATTAAATGTGTGATAAGTGCCGTAACTAACAAAATCTTCAGGACCTTCTAATATTCTTCCTTTTATTCTTAACCGATTTGAGAACTCATGAAAAGAAGTACTTTCAACTTTTAATTTTAATCTCATTATTTTACGATCTCCCTTAGTACCTTCTTTAAGAACAACTCTTCTTTGAGTTATAGATGAGACTTCGTCATCTTTACTAATTACATTATATAGCGTCCACAAGTCGTTAAGACTTTCAGTTTGAACTGTAATTTCACTCCGTTTTTGATTGATACTTAAAATTTTCAAAACTTGAATCTAACTCTTAAGGAGATACTTTTACTTAAAATTAATATACAGTATAAGATAAGCTTAATTTTATATTAAATCCATAAAAAATAAATTAAAATAAATAAAAAAAGAGAAACATAATCATTAAAAACAAAATTTTTAGTCTTTTGCCCCTAAAGCTTCTTTAACTTTCTCTAATTCTTCCATGCGTTTCTTCTTCTCTTCCTCTCTCTTTCTTAGCTCTTCTTCATCAACTTTCTGAAGTGAAACACCTTTTTTAATTTCATCTTGAAGTTCTTTATCTATTGGAGTCATTTTAATTTAACACCATTTCTTTTATATTAATGTAAAAAAATTAATTTTAATACTTACAGTTATTATAATAGAATTTATTTATAAGTTTTAGTTTGTAGAGAGACCATATTCAATTCCATTAAAAATGCAGATTCTCCCGATTGATAATAATTTTCTAATATTTCTGGATTTTTTTTGAATTTAAATTTTTCATACAATTTAATCGCAATGTTATTATTAACTTGAACGTTTAAAATTACTTTTGTTATTTCATTTAATTTTCTTATATATTCTATTGCTTTTTGTAGAAGCAATGTCCCGTATCCTCTTTTTTGAAAATCTGGATTAATGAGAAAGTTAACTATATTCGCTTTGTCTTTATTTTCTTTTATAACAACAATAAAACCGACTATTTTCTTTCTAAATTTACCGATCACTAATTTTAGAAACAAAAAATTATTAGATATCAAATTGCTCAATAAATCCTTAGAAAAGGCATTTACTCCAAACACACTTTGTTCAAGCTGATATATCTTCTTTAAATCCCGAAATTTCACCTTTCTAATTTTCATTAAATCCCAAATTCTTTTTTAAAAAGTTTTATTGGAGTTTTTTCTGTTATTTGTTGATAAATTGGATTTCGAAAAGGAGTCATTTCTATAATAAAACCCTTTAATTGAAACTTATCAATTAAGGATGTTATTTTCCTATTGATTGAAACATATAAGGGAATTTTTATAATATCACCTGTAAAGTTTATTAAATCCTTTTTAATTTTAAATTCTGATAACAAAATGTTATAAAATTCGTTTAATTTTTCATTTTCACCCTCAATTTGAGCAAATAATAACAATCCTTCATTACTAATCACTTCAAGGGGCAATTTAATGTTTTTAGCTCTTTTGATATATCTATTTTTTAATTGATAATAGTCTTTTGCTCTGATTGAGCAGTAATGTATTTTTAAAGAGACTTTTGAACTTAACTTATTCAGAATATTAAGAGCAGTTTCATTGCTATTAACTACAGATGCTATTGTTCCTTCTTTTAAAGTAAAACCTCGAGCTTTTAATGACCAACTGTTAGGAAAACAATATTCAAATTCATTTAAATTAATGAAGCTAACACCAATATTATCTAAATAAAGTACAAATTCTTCGAGATTTTTTATGTTATCTTCACTTGGAATAACAGGAACTTCTGCACCAACAGATATACCTCTATCTAATGCTTTTTCTATTTTTGACCATCGATCTTTAGGGGGATGGAATCTTATTTCATCTAAACCTGCAGCAACGAGAAGTTCGACAATTTTATCATTGAAATTAATCCCGTTTGTATAGAGATGAATATGAAATTTCTTGCCAAATTCAGATTTAGTAAATTTAATATAGTTAAGGGTTTTATCTATATTCGAATCTAAAAGTGGTTCACCCCCAGTAATACTCATCCCTTTAGCATCGACCTTGTAAACTTCTTCTAATAAATCCTCTTTAGAATTAATCTTTACTTCATTGATAAAAGTTATATCCATATCTCTCCTTTCTCTCGAAATAGGACAATACCATGAACAATGATCTGGTTTTTGACAAATACCATTTAGAAATAATACTGCTTTTGCACCTTGTAAGCAATATTTACAACCTTTAGGTATTCCTCTTCCCTTAATGAAAAATGTCTTTTCTTTAGATTCTATAATTTTGGATTTTCTCATATTTTAAATAATTTTTTTCTTACAATAGATTTCTGTTTAGCTAGTTTTTTAATCGCATCTTCAGTTGACTCATTTATTTGGATCTGCCTTTTTAAAAAAACTCCTGTTCTCCCATGCTTATTTCTTCTAACTAATACTTTTTTACGCTCATTTATAGTATTAATACTGATTCCCACTTCTTTTGCCGCAAGGGCTTCATTTCCAATGATAGAAATTTCCTCATGTCCTTTAATGCTTGGTTTGATTAAAACTAATCTCTTATCTATACCTGGGACTCTGATATCTAATTTAAGTTGATTAAAATTTATCTTCCCTCCAAAATCATAAAATTCTATGTAATTTTTGTCCGGTTTAGACAACGGAATAGTTATAGACTCTAACTCGCTTAAATGAATATACAATTTTATTGTATCGAGAGGGGTTGCCATGATTATTTCTTTAAAATACTTTTCATAACCATATTTATTCAAAAGAATTTCAATTTTAAAAGATGGGATCTTTCGAAGAAAAATTACATCAAAATCACTTGATTCATTTACATCTCCACGTGCAATACTTCCATGAATAAATGGATTGAAGCCTTCTTTAACAAAAATTTCTAATAAAGATATTGCTTCAGTTCTTTTTCTTTTTAATACAGACCAGTCATCATTCGTATATATTATATCACTGTAATGTTCTCTTAAGATTTTCTTGCTTGTCATTAATGAATATTCAATTTTTATAATTGTTTAAATTATCTTCTATTAAATCTATAATTATACCTAAAAGAAGAGTTTCATAATATTTAAAAGATCTATTGGCTTTCTCTAATATTATTACTTTTGGTTTATCTGTTCTTCTTTTTTTAAGTTCTCGCTGAAAAATCTTTAGATTTTTGTTTTTAAAAAGAAAAATAGAATTTTTACTAAAAACAATAGATAATTGGTGATTGGGAGTTGATCGATCAAACAAATTTTGATAATGATTGATATTAAAGATATTCACTTTTGGATTGATCAATATTATTCCTAAGTTTTTTACATCAGCGAGAAAACGATGATAAGAAAATGAAGAATTATAGTAATTTAGCATAATAAAATTAGATTGAGTTATAAGATTCTTATTTTGAAAGTAATTGATAATTTTGATTATAAATGAATTCATTTCCTCAGATATGATATTATTTAAAAGATTGTACTTTTTATTACGTTTAATTTTTATTTCTATATTAATTACATTGAATCCATAGCTACATAAGCCTTCATTCAAGATATTGACAAGCTTTTTTTTAAAATTAGTTCTTAAAATTAAGATAAGAGGAAGTTTGCTAGTTTCTTTCCTTCTAGAACAATTTTTAATTAAATAGCTATATTTCCTTTTAATTAACTGATTTTTGTTATTCTCAATTACTTCTGGAAAAGCATAGTATTCTAATGCTTCATTAGAGAAACTTAAACGCCATCGATGAGTTGATTTGAATATTTTTACACCTATTAGAAGTAAGAATAATAAAACAATTATAACTGTATCAATAAAAATCCAATCTATTTGAAAAACATCACTTACCATGATTATAAATAAATAATTTTTAATTCAATCAACAACATCTTTAATCCAATTTAAATATTTCAACGATCCTTTTTCAATTTTTAGACCAATGCATTCAGGATTCTCATAGGAATGAATTTTGGTAATTTTTTGAATTAATAAGTCACTCTTCTCTTCTGTGGTTTTAATCAGTAATAAATGCTCATTATCCTCCTCAATTTCTCCCTTCCATCTATATATTGAATATATGTTTTTAATAATGTTTACACAAGCCACAAGTTTGCTTTCTACTAATTTCCTTGCAATTTTCTGCCCTTCATCAATATTTGGAACAGTTACTAAGAAAAGATAATATATCATGGTAGATTTTTATTATATTTTTAGTTCAGATTAATACATTAGTTGATGTCAATTTATATAAAAGTTATTTCATTTTAAACTTAAAAATTCTTTTGTATTTTTATTCTACTTTTTTAGTTTTGGTGAGAAAATTGGTAAAAGTCGAAAAAATTTCATTAGCTGGATATTGGGAACTAAAAAATTCTGAAAAAACAGTTAAAATAGATGCTCAAGTACCTGGAACTGTTTTTGAAGCATTACTTGAAAATAATATAATAGAAGATCCTTTTTATGGTGAGAATGAGCATGAGATGAGATGGGTTTATGAATCTAATTGGATATATGAAAAAGAATTCAACTTAGATCCAGAATTTTTAGAATATAAGCATATCATATTACGGTTCAATGGTTTAGACACTATAGCAGAGGTGAAGTTAAATGGTGAATCTATTGGTTCTGTTAATAACATGTTTGTCAGATATGATTTTGAGGTGAAATCTAAATTAATACAATCAGTAAATAAAATACTAATCAATTTTATGAGTCCTACTGTAATAAGTCGTGAATATATAGATAAAAATAAGATAAAATTAAACACAGGTTACGCAACAATCCCAGGAATTCCTTATTTGAGGAAAGCGCAGTATTCTTTTGGTTGGGACTGGGGACCGAAATTACCAGATATCGGAATATGGAAAACAGTTGACTTAATAGCATTTGATGATATTAAAATCAATTCAGTTTTTCCCTATGCACATCTCGAATATAATAAAGATCCATTGAATATTAGTGATCCTGCTGAATTTTCTAAGATTCAAGTAAAATCGGCAAAATTATTCATAGAAATTAATTTAGCAACAAATGTTGAATCTATTCGCGGAATTGGGTGTAAAATTAAGGCAAAATTAATCACACCAAAGGATGAAATTATTGTAAAGGAAATCCCTCTGAGTGAGAAAAAGGAAACACTCAGCTTTGAAATTAAAAATCCTTTCCTATGGTGGACACACGATCTTGGTATTCCAAATCTTTATATACTGGAAGTTTCAATCTTAAAAAATGGAGTTTTAGAAAAGATAACTCAAAAGATAGGATTACGAGATGTTCAACTTATTAGAAAATCTGATAAGTGGGGAGAAACTTTCTATTTTCTTCTAAACGGAATTCCTGTCTTTGCGAAGGGTGCAAATTGGATTCCTATAGATAGTTTTATCCCAAGAGGTAAAAAGCTAAAGCTTTATTCTATGAATTTAAATTTTGCTAAGAAAGTTAATATGAACATGATTCGTGTTTGGGGTGGGGGAATTTATGAGGATGAGTCTTTTTATGACTTGTGCGATGAATTGGGTATTTTAGTATGGCAAGATTTCCCATTTGCTTGTGCGATTTATCCATTTAATGAGGACTTTATTGAGAACGTTGAAAATGAGTTAATTCAAAATATAAAGAGGCTAAGAAGACATCCTAGTATTGCTTTATGGTGTGGTAATAATGAGATTGAATGGGGTTGGAGACGATATATAAAGAATTCAGGGCTTGCAAAAAATAAAAGAGAAAAAACTCATTTTTTAAAAAATTTTTATTTAAGAATATTTGAAGAGATTTTACCTCAATTAATTAAGAAATTTGACCCAACTCGCCCTTATTGGCCTAGTTCACCATCAAGTGGGTTCAACACTGAAAATTTTTTATTAAGGAATTCAAATAATCCCAATGCCGGAGATTCACACTACTGGGCAGTATGGCATGGAAATATGCCATTCTCTGCATATAGAGAGTTTAACTCTCGTTTTATGTCCGAATTTGGCTTTGAATCTTTTCCTTCTTTGAAAACTATTCAAAAATTTTGTCCATTTGATCAATATGATTTTGACTCCCCAATTATGGAGAACCATCAGAAAAACTCAGCTGGCAATCAGAAAATAATGGATTATATGGATAAGCGTTTTTCTATCCCACAAGAATTTGAACATCAAATAATCTTGTCACAAATTACTCAAGCAGAAGCAATAGAATATGGTGTTGAACATTGGAGACAAAATCGTACTGACTATCATTGTATGGGATCTCTTTATTGGCAACTTAATGATTGTTGGCCTGTTGTTAGTTGGTCCTCACTTGATTATTATGGGAGATGGAAAGCTCTTCAATATTTTGCAAAAAGGTTTTATCAACCAATTTTCGCTAGTGTAAAAGAGTCTCCTCATGAAATTGAATTTTGGGTGACAAATGATTTAAGAAGGTCTTACGATATTCAGTTAGACTGGAAAATTCTTAATTCGGAGGGAAATACACTTATGAAAGGAATTTATGATTCTAAAATTTCTCCTTGTACTTCTTTAAAACTAGGATTAGAGGATGTTAGTAATATTAACAAAGATCAATTTAGCATGCAAAATAATATTATCTTCTATAAATTATATTCTATGAATGGAAAGAAAATATTAATATACAGAGGATTTCGTTTATTTGATGCACCGAAATTCTTTATTTTAAGAGATCCAGAAATATCAATGACTTTTAAATATATTAAAGAAGAAAAGAATAAGAAACTTCAATTTAAAATAAAATTAAAAGTTAAGTGTATTGCTTTATATGTCTATATTGACTCTGATTTAGTTGATTTTATAGCCTCTGATAACTTTTTTTCTATGGAACCTAATGAAACTAGAGATATAGATGTTGAAATCGTAAGTGGTCTTGAAACAGTTAGTAATCATTCGAAACAGGATATTATAAAATCTTTCAAGATTCAATCTCTTTATGATATTATTAAATAAATTTCATTTTTTTAGTGTTCATGAAGAGATTTAAATTATCATAATCTTATTAAATATACATTAAGAATAAAGTTATAAAATTAGTGTCGAGGTTTTATATTTGTTACACAATTTTTACTTGATTCATCAACACACAGGAATCTGTCTCATTCATAGGAAATATGGGACAATTGAGTTTAACCAAGACTTAGTAAGCGGTTTTCTAACTGCACTTAAAGATTTTTCAGTTGAATTCTCCAAGGGTTCAGGAGAATTAAAAGTTATAGATATGCAAGTATTTTATCTTCTGCTTGTTTTTAAGGAAGGTGTTTTATGTACAGCTGCAGCAGATAAAAATGATGATGCGAAGATCACTCATAAAGCTTTAACAGACATAATTGACAAATTCATCGTTAAATTTGGAGATACTCTTAAGGAATGGTCTGGTGATGTTCGCATCTTTCGTGAATTCGAACAGGTGATTGATAATGTTTTAATTAATGGAAAGGTTGCTGAAATTAAGCTTACAATTCCAATTCTTAAAATATTCAAAAAAGACTTTCTTAAATCTCAGAAAAGGATTGCTAAAAAAGGTCTAGTTTTATCAGAGGAAGACTTGCGAGTAGTAAGTGAAAAGAAACCAGAATGGACATTAAAGAGATTACCAAAGCAGGTTATTACACAAGGATTTTTAGATGAAATAGAATATAAAATTGCCCATCTAGCTGATGGATTTCACACTATCCCTGAGATTGCTGAAGAGTCTGGTAAACCAGAATCACAAATTCAGAGAATTATAAAAAATTTGGATGATTTAGATTTGATTTCTTATATTGAAATTAAATGATAGTGAACTTATTCTTTAGGTTATAATTAATTTCAAAATTAGTTTTAAGTTGTTAATCAATTTTCCTTGTTCAAATAATTATAGCAAATAATTTAATAGTAAAACATTATAGAATTAAATAAAAATATTTTTGAGAGTAGGTTTACTAAATAAATTAGGATGAATGTTATTAAAATTGATGAAAATATATACGAGATTCCCCCAAAAGCTTTGATGACACGGATTCACGGCAACATTGAAAAATTTCAAATGAGAGTACCAGTAAGGATTTATGCTAATGACTATATTTTAGAAAAAATTAAGTTAGATCGTACTCTTGATCAAATTTGTAATGTTGCTTGTTTAGAAGGAATAAAAAAACATGCTATTGCATTATCAGATGCACATCAAGGGTATGGTTTTTGTATTGGAGGTGTTTGTGGTACAGAGGCAGGATCTGGTATGATATCACCTGGAGGTGTAGGATATGATATTAATTGTGGAGTTCGCCTTTTACGTACTAGTTTAATGTTTAAAGATATTAAAAATAACCTTCCAACCTTGATTAATACGATTTTTAAGAATATCCCTTCAGGTTTAGGATCTAAAGGTAAATTAAATATAAGCTATTCAGATTTAGATAAAGTTTTAAACGCGGGAGTTAACTGGGCATTAGATAATGACTATGCAATCGAAGAAGATATTAAATTTTTAGAAGAAAATGGATGTTTGAAAGATGCAGATGCTAGTTTAGTCTCCCAAAAAGCAAAACAACGCGCTATTAAACAATTAGGTTCCTTAGGAAGTGGGAATCATTTCATTGAAATTCAAAAAGTAGATAAGATTTATAATAATAATGTTGCCAAAAAGCTAGGAATCCTTGAGAACAATCAGATAACATTAATGGTTCATACAGGGAGTAGAGCTCTAGGTCATCAAGTTTGTACTGATAGTTTACGGAATATTGAGCAAGCAATGAAAAAGTATAAGATTAAAGTTCCAGATAGAGAACTAGCTTGTGTTCCAGCAGATACACCTGAGGCTCAGAGCTATTTAAAACAAATGGCTTGTGCTGCCAATTTTGGTTTTACTAATCGTCAGTTGATAACTCATTGGATAAGAGAATCATTTCAACGAATATTTAGTAATGATATTGATGCTTTAGGACTTCATTTAATATATGGTGTTTGCCATAATATTTTAAAAATAGAGGAACACGAAATTGATGGCCAAAAGATGAAATTAAACATTCATCGTAAGGGTGCAACTAGAGCTTTTCCGCCAGGTCATCCAGTACTACCCCCAGATTATAAAGAGATTGGTCAACCTGCTCTGATTCCTGGAACAATGGGCTCAGCCTCTTATTTATGTGTAGGAAAACCAAAAGCAATGGATTTATCCTTTGGATCTACTGCGCATGGATCTGGTCGTTTAATGTCTAGAACAAAAGCAACTAAAAGATATTGGGGAGCTAAAGTAAAGGAAGATTTAGGAAATAAAGGCATTTTAATTAAAAGCGCATCAATGAAAGTTTTGGCCGAAGAGAGTCCTGGAGCTTATAAAGATATTGATCAGGTAGTTCAGGTTAGTCATGATCTTGGAATTGTTGAAAAAATAGTAAAATTAGTACCTATCGGAGTTGTGAAAGGATAGCTAAATTTTAAATATCAAAAACAACATCTATTTCAATTTTATTCTTTTTTTCTTCAATTTTCATCATATTATATGTGATAGCTTTTACTTCTGTCCCAACTTCATGCTTTTCAATATTAAAGACTTCACCTTTGGCAATAGCTTCTAACTTATAATTATCATTTTTTTTATTAATTCTTTTTACTTTAACTGAACTAAATACTAATTCTTCTACATCAAAGATATAAAGAAATTCTGAGAGAAAATCAAAGAGTAATGCCTCCATGTCTTCTGATACAATTTCTATAATTTTTTTTTTTTTAGGAAGTATTAATTTTAAATTAGGACTTATGGTTGTCATTAAACTATAAACTACTTGCTCAAAAGCTCCTTCTAAAGTTTTTGAATATGCCTTTATGTAAATATCCGCTGTATGATCTAAGAATTTAAAGCCTTCTTCTTTCATCTTTTAAAAATATCATAATTAAAATTATTCTATATAGATGTTTATTAATTAATAATAAATTTATCAAATTTTATAAATTCGGGGGAGTTTAAAAAAGAAAAATAAGATTAGTAGTTAATGATTTACACCATTTATAGCGACTTTGTGTTTTATCAAGTTATTTCTTTTATAAAAAAATATAAAAATGAGCAAATTTATCTATATTCTTATTTTTATGAACTGACTAAACGGAAACCAACTTTGATTATCTGTTTAAAAGATTTTATCTTTTTTTTTGTGAAACCCAAAGATTATTTCAAGTGTATAGACGTAAAAGATAAGATTAGACGGGAAACTAATTATAGGAGGAAGATTCAAATAATTAGTGAAGAGAAGGTATTTATTAAATTAATATTCAGATTATTTCCAGATTTGTATATTCATGATATAAAATTAGAATTAGATAAGGATTCAGGACGGAGAGAAATAACCTTATATTTTTTAACATATAAAGAGAGAGGCGTAGCAATTGGAAGAGGTGGATCATATATTCGAATTATTAATGAATTGATTGAAAGATATATTATGTTTGAAAATGATAAAAAACCAATTGAAATTAAATGTAAAGCGATAAAAGCAGAGATTTGAAAGAATAAAATATTTCGTTGCTAAAACGAATTTATTATTTTTTAAAATTTACAAGATTCTAATTTTTTTTAATTTGATTATTTTTAATTTTTGAATTGAAGGAATTATCTTTAAATTAATTTAATATTAATAATTTTTGCTAAGATAACCTATTTAAATAACTTACCAAGGAACATCTTTTAAATGAATCATATACGCTATAGTATTCGCGATAATACTTACTGCTGGAGTTAAAATTATTAAAAATGTTATAATAAAAAAATCAGGAAGTAGGAAAAGATATGGAGAAATAAATCCAGGGATTGAAATGAATAATAATGCACCCAAAGCAAAATCAAGCTGATCCACAATCCAAAATGGAGCACCACTTTTGATATCAAATCTCCGTTTCAGAAAAGAACCAAATAAATCTCCCACTACTGCTCCATATGAAGAAAAAACTATTCTAATAAACAAAACAAGGAAATTAAATGGGAAACTGCCTCCTATGAAATAATATTGAAAAATTTTGATATTGTCATAAAGGATATATTCACCTTGATTAGATGCTAAAATAATAAGTTCTTTAATAGGGAGCCAACTAATAATGAAGAGAAAAAATATAAAAAATGATATTGGAATACCAATGTATAACGGACCCTTTAATCCGTTCCATGTTTTATGATCCCCCAAAATTCTCCTGCCATCTCTAAAATATCTTCCACCATCTATAGGTTTACCCCCACCAGTAATAACCATAGAAGCATTTGAAATATAAGCTGGAAAAATGGTTAAAAGACTAAATATTAAAAGAGATATCCAATCTGCCCATGAGAAAATAATTGAAATTATAATAAAATTTATCAGAATTAAACAAGCAAAAATAATTGTTAAAACTATAGCAATTTTCTTGCTATTTTTTTCAGCTTTCAATACAGTATTACTAATTTTCAATTTAATATAATTCCATGTTACCAGTTTTTAAGATTAGAAAATTGAACAATTACCAAAATTTATAATTAAATTAATTCTTTTTTAATTGAAAATTTATTTAATAAGAAATTAATAAATATTGCTTCATAAATAATATTCTTTTAAAATACCGACAATAATAATATAAATTATTGAAAAGATTTATCAAAATTAAATATTAAAGCTTTAACATTTTTTTAAGGATTAATAATTAATTTTATAAATCCGGTAGAAATAATACACATATTTCGATATTTCAATGTCAAGACTTTCTATAACAAATTCGTATCGTTGGTGTTATATTCGTTGAAAAATCATAATAACGACAATCAATTTAACATAGATAAATTTTATAAGAATTACCTCAAAGGACCACGAATATTTAGTAACCGGGACGCATTGGAATCATCTTATATTCCTGATACGTTACCTCATCGGGATGTTCAAATAAAGAATATTGCTGAAAAAACAGCCTGCGCTTTATTAGGAGATACGCCACCATCATTTCTATGCTATGGACAGACAGGAACTGGGAAGACTGCAACCATACGATATGTAAGCCAAAAGCTAGCATATCAAAATGCAACGATTAAGCCATGGTGGATATATATTAACTGTAACATTGTATCAACTCCTTATCGTATTTTAGCTCATATTTACAATACTATCTCAAGATGTGAGAAGATTCCTCCTACAGGGCTTCCTAAAGATATAATATTCAAAAAATTATTAGGATTATTAGACTCCATTATTGGAAAATCAATTTGCTTTTTAGTTTTGGATGAAATTGATATTTTAGTAAATAGGAAAGGTGGAAATGAAATTCTATATAACTTATTAAGGTTAAATGAGAATTTAGATAATTGCAAAACAAGTCTAATTGGTATTTCTAATAAGTTAAAATTTCGCGAATATCTCGATCCAAGAATACTCTCGAGTTTAGGAGAAGAACATATAGTCTTTCCATCTTATGATGCTAGTGAGTTACGAGATATTTTAAAAGAAAGGTCGAAAATTGCATTTCTTGATGGTGTTTTAAAGGAGGATATTATACCATTATGTGCGGCTTTAGCAGCAAAAGAACATGGAGATGCTAGAAAAGCACTTCAATTACTTAGAAAGGCGGGTGAAATTGCTGAAAGAGACCAAAATAAATTTGTTACTTCAAAACATCTTGAAAAAGCCCAAGAAGACTTAGAAAGCGATCATATTAAGGAATATATTAAAGGTATGCCACTTCAAGCGCAATTGGTTTTAACATCAATTTATCTAATATCTAAATTCAGCCCTGATCATATTATTATATCAGGAGATATATATGATGTCCATTCTGAAATTAGAACTTTAATTCCAGGAGTCAGAGAATTAACGAAGAGAAGAATAAGTGATTACATTAATGAGTTAGCATTAGCAGGAATAATATCAGCATATATCAAATCCATGGGACATTATGGAAGGACTAAAATAATTAAATTAGATATCACAAATGAATTTTTGGATAAAATTTTGCGGGGAATTGAAAAAATTCAACTAATTTTAAACCATAAACCAATTTTACTGCAAAAAGATAAAGTTAAACTCAAAAATAATATCTTTAAGAAATTAATTTAGATCATAAAATCCCAATCATCAATATTTTCTACAAGATCATTAAGGAAAAAAAGCGCAATATCTTCATTTTTATCTTTTAATAATAAGAATAATTTAATTAAATGCTTACAAAATTTTTTGTCAGTGGCTCTTCTTGAGGCAAAATCATGACAGTTATGACGTATAAATTTATTATTCATATCAATTTCAATTATATATGATTCTTCTTTTGTTCCTGCAACTTTTGATTTAATAATACCTTTTTTGGTATCTATTTCATTTAACTTATAAGAAGAATTTGAAATTGCTGCTGCTCTATTGAGTGTCCCTGCATCAATAAAGCGTTTAATTAGATTATTAAAATTTGTAGAAAGTCCAGTTTTAATTTCATTTTGTAGATGAATAATACTTTTATAATCATTAAATTTGTTAATAATATCATTTTTTCTTTTTTTTTGCCAATTTTTTAAACGATTTTCTAATAATAATGATAATTTGAGATTGTTTTCATTATCAATAATTAAAAGTTGGTTCTTAATACATGATTTTATCAAAGATCTGGCTTTTTTAGGAGGGAATAAAAATAATTCATATGAAATTGTAAATAACAGATCATATAATGATATAGATGGCAAATCAATTATTTTCCAAAGGTACACTAGCATTTCAGAGTTATTATTGCGAGGAATTTTTATATTCATAAGCTACTTTTAATATAGGTTTTGTTTTATAATTAATATTTAAATACTAATTTTTAAGTCTAATTGAGTTCCTTTTAATGTATCTAGTTCAATTATTGATAAAATTCCTGGAGTTGGATGTATACCTAAAGAATTCATGAATTCCGTTTGGCTTTGGAAACATCCTGAATTGACTAAGGCAATATTATTATAAAATCCAATACCATTGATATGAATATGTCCAGTATGAAATATGTCAGGGATTTTATCAATAACAAGCCAATCCTTTTTAGTTGGAGCTATTTGTGTTTTTCCTCCATATACTGGAGCTAAATGCCGACATTTTAATAACTCTTTCATTGTATCTATTGGTTTATTATTATCTAATCCAGGTATTAATTGATTCAAATCAAGTATACTATCACCATGATAAACTATTGTATTAACATTATGAGTTTGTACAACTGAAGGATTACCGATACAAATTACATCAATATTTAAAAGAGATTCAGAATATTTTTTTGGTACTGCTGGTCTTGGTAAAGCATTACGAACAGGTTCATGATTCCCAGGACTGTATATTATTTTTATATGATCTGGAATTTCAGAAAGAATTTCTTTTGCCTTTTCGAATTGATCATAAATATCAGATATTACTAGATCACTTATTTGGTTAGGATAAACTCCTATACCATCAACTAAATCTCCATTTATTATTATATATTTAATTCTACCTGATTTTTCCCTTTGATACTTGTTCCCTATTTTTCCTTTTAAGAAAGAAATAAACCTATTCCATAGTTTTTCTTCAAATTCTTTACTACCAATATGAGTATCAGAAACTAGGACGATTGATAAGGGATCGGGTGATGTATTTGGTGTGTAATCTTTTGGGATATCAATTTTTGATATATAATTACAATAGATTATCCCTTTTTTACCTTTTTCCCCTGGATTATAGGTCCCCTCTATATAAACTACCTGATCGTTAAGTGTTCGTTCAGCAATTTTAATATTTTCTTGATTTTCTGAATCTTTTCTAATTATAACGTTCACTAAACCTGTGAGATCTTCTAATACGAGTATAAAATTATTGTTTTTAGTTTTTCTAATTTCATTTACGATACCTATTAATGACACCGTAACTTTGCTTGATAATCGTAATATATTATTTATATTATCAGCAGAACGAGCTTCAGTCTTCCTTCTCATTAATTTTTTTAATCTATTAAATTTATCCAATGTTAAATCATAAAAATCCTCATATTCTCCATTCGTATGTATTTTTCTAGTTGGATCTTTTAAGATTTTAATTTGAGCACTATACTCTTTTGCGATTGGTTTAAAATTAAATGATGATTTTGCACTTTCTATTAATTTTACTCTTTCCTTATTTTTCGAGTTTTTCTCAAAATATTTATTTTCATGATCCTCAAATAAAGAAGTTTTTCTTGTAAATTCAAAATTTCTTTCTTGAGTTTTTTTATCCTTTTCTAAAGAAG
Source organism: Promethearchaeota archaeon (assembly GCA_048940925.1). GTDB lineage: Archaea > Asgardarchaeota > Lokiarchaeia > Sigyniarchaeales > SOKP01 > Loki-b32. Next base: position 226,982 of record JBHLOC010000001.1, read on the forward strand.
TTGTAGTTTTTTTCTTAATATCGTTTAAACTAACTGATTGATTTTGGTTGACTATATTTTTTATATTTGATTCATCTTCAATTAAATAGCCCTCTTTTTTGAATAATATTCGCTCTAATGATTTTTTAATCTCGTTATTTGGGATCTTCTTCAAAAAATTCTCTGTTAGATGGCTTTTAAAGCTTGGAATAAAACTGGTCTCTTTAATGATTTGATTTATTATATCCATAGGATTATCTAACATTAAAATATAATCTAATAGTTGTGGAGTTATATTTATTCCTGAATTAATTAACTTTCTTAAGATATTTTTCTTGTTTTCAAAATTATCTATATTCAATGTCTTATTTTCCAAGGTAGAATTACTATAATTATTGTAGGTTAAAATTAAATTATTTATTATTAAAGGAAAAACATCTTTTTTTTTATATTAAGAGACCGTAATAAATTAGCAATGTCTACAAATTTATAAGGTAAATAGCAGATTAATAATTGAATTTATTTTAAGTTAGGAGATAAATATATCAATATTTGGTTTTTCTTCTATATATACTGTAAAAAAAATTGAAATCTGAGAAAAAATGGTAGAAATGAATAAGGAAATGGAAGAATACTTTACATTAATTCAACAAAAAGTTGATCAATGTTATATAATTGCAGAAAAAGCACGCAAGAAAGGACTTGATCCAGAATTATCAATAGAATGTCCTCAAGCAAAAGATTTAGCTGGAAGGGTTGAGAAGTTAGTTGGACCAGAAGGGGTTGCTAAAGCTATAAGAGGTTTAAAGGAACAAGGATGTAATGAAGATGAGATTGTATTTAAAGTCGTCACATATATATTAGATAAGAAAATAGGAAACATTGAATCTTTAGAGGAGAGAGTTGAAAGAGCTATAAGAGTAGGTTTAGCAATAAAAACAATGGGTGTTGTGAGTGCACCACTCGAAGGGATCTCTAAAATACTTATACGAAAAGATCAACATAGCAAAGAATATTTATCTCTATATTTTGCAGGTCCAATTAGAGCTGCAGGAGGTACAACTGCTGCACTTAGTGTTTTGATAGCAGATTATGTTCGAAGGAAATCAAACATCCCTAGATATGAAGCAACTGAAGCAGAGATTGGCAGATATGTTGAGGAAGTAAAACTTTATGATAGAGTAGTTCATTTACAATACCCATCTTCAAATCGCGAAATTAGATATGCAGTTAAGAATTTACCAGTAGAAATAAATGGTGATTCAACTGAAAATGAAGAAGTGTCAGCGTTTAGAGATTTACCTAGAATTGAGACAAATAAGATAAGAGGGGGCGCTTGTCTTGTTTTAAATGATGGTATCCTACTTAAAGCTCCAAAGCTTCTAAAAATAGCTCAAAATATGAATTTGGAAGGTTGGGAATGGTTAGGTAAATTAAAGAAAATTATACAGAGAGAGGAGGGTCAAAAAAATGATGAGAAAAAAGATTTATTTGATGATGGAGAGACAATTGTACCTAATTCTAAGTATGTTGCTGATATTATTGCAGGAAGACCTGTGTTTAGCCATCCTTCTGAAATTGGAGGTCATAGGATTCGATATGGTAGATCTCGAAATACAGGTTTAGCTGCTAGCGGTCTTCATCCAGCTACAATGGGTATATTAGATAGCTTTATTGCTGTAGGAACTCAATTAAGAACAGAGAGACCTGGAAAAAGTACAAGTATATGCCCTGTAAATAATTTAGAACCGCCTATTATAAAATTGATTAATGGAGATGTAATAAAAGTTAAAAGTTATAAATATGCTAAAGAAATTTTTCCAGATATTGAAAAAGTTCTATTCTTAGGTGATATTCTTTTCGGATTCGGTGAGTTTACTGAAAATAATCATAAACTTATTCCATCTGGTTACGTAGAAGAGTGGTGGGCATTAGAATTAGAGAAAGCTGTGAATGGAGTTGAAAATATTACTCAGAAATTACGTAAATTAATAGATAATCCTTTTAAAAATAAACCTTCAGCAGAAGAAGCTATTAAAATATGCCAAAATTATAAAATTCCTCTTCATCCATCATACACTGATTTTTGGGGGAATTTGTCAATTGAAGAGTTAAAATTTCTAAGAAGCACGTTGTTGAAGAGTTATAAAGAACATGAAAATAAAATAATATTGCCTAATACAAAGGAAATAAAAAATGTTTTAGAAAAAGCTTTTGTAATTCATAAAGTTAGAGATAATAAAATAATTTTCAGTAAAGCTATGAACTATATTTATAAGGTAATTTTTAAACTTGAAAATAATGAATATGAAGAAAACCTGAATGATGATGATGTTTTTAATTTCTTTTATAATATTTCTTCCATAAAAATCAAAAATAAGGCTCCCTACTTTATGGGTACACGCATGGGAAGACCAGAAAAATCAGAGAGAAAGAGTATGAAGGGTATTCATTCTTTATTTCCCCTGAGTGATAAAGTAGGAAGTTCACGATTGGTCTTAAAAGCAATTGATTTAGAGAAAATAAAAATTGATGTATGTAGAAAAAAGTGTCAGAATTGTGGAAAAGTAAGTATATTTAATATTTGTCCAAATTGTAAAAATCATACAGAATTAATGAAAGTGTGTGAAAATTGTAAAAAAATATATGATAAAAATGAAAAGAAATGTATGCTATGTGGTCAACAATTAAAATTTTCTAGTGAAGCAATGTTCAATATAAAACAACACATAAATTCAGTGCTAAAGGAGATGAAAATTTCGTTACCATCTAAATTAAAAGGAATTTATGGTTTAACAAACAAATTTAAAATACCCGAACCTATTGAAAAAGGTATTCTTAGAGCAAAGAATGATGTATTAGTTTACAAAACAGCCGAAATTAGGTATGATGCAACTGATATCCCCCTAACTCATTTTAAACCTGAAGAAATAGGGATTTCAACTACAAATTTGAAAAACCTAGGATATTTCCATGATTTTCAAGGAAATCCTATTACTAACGATAGTCAAATAATTGAGTTAAAAGTCCAAGATATTATACTATCTGATGATTGTGCCCATTATTTTATGAAAATTGCAAATTTTTTAGATGATGAGTTAGACTGTTTTTATAAGATGGAACACTTCTATAATATTTCTAAGAAAGAAGATTTAGTCGGACAACTTGTTGTAGGATTAGCTCCTCATACTAGTGCTGGTATTATCGGAAGAATAATTGGATTTAGCCCAGTAAGATCAATCTATGCCCATCCATTCTGGCATAATGCAAAAAGGAGAAATTGTGATGGTGATGAAGATGGTATTATGCTTCTATTGGATCCTTTATTGAATTTTTCTCGATATTACTTACCAAGCAAAATAGGTGGAAGGATGGATGCGACTTTAGTTATTGGAACATTATTAGATCCCAATGAAATTGAAGCAGAAGCTCACAATATTGATACTTCCTTTCAATATCCCTTAGAATTTTATGAGGCTGCCGAAAAGTATATTTCTCCTTCAAAAATAGAAAATATAATGAATTTAGTAAAAAATAGGTTAGGGACACCTGAACAATATGAAAATATCGGTTTTAACATTCCAACTGATAATATAAATGAAGGTCCAAAAATGACATCATATAAAAAATATGAAACAATGGATGAAAAAATAGAAGCTCAACTATATCTTGGAAAAATAATAAAAGCAGTAAATGTAAAAAAAGTAGCAGAAAAAATCTTATCAACACATTTTAATCCAGATATATTAGGAAATTTAAGAAAATTTAGTGTGCAAAAATTTAGGTGTGTGAAATGTAACTCTAAATACAGAAGAGTTCCTATTTCAAATGCAGGGAAATGTCCTAAATGTGGAAACAAAGTAATTTTAACTGTTAATAGTGGGGGTATTGAAAAATATATCCCTAGTGCTTTTAAATTATGTAAAGAATTCAATTTAGACAACTATACTATTCAAAGAATGGAGCTGATTGAAGAATATGTACAAAGCTTAACGAACAATCCTAAAATAAAACAACATAAATTAGCTGATTTTTTTTAAATTGAAGGAATCTCCGCATCTATGCTTTTCAAGGCATGATAACATATTTCTAGGCACCCATTTAAATTTTCTGGTGAACATTTATCTGGAGTATCTCTTAAAGAATGAATATATTTAGTATCTTTATCTGAATGAAAATAAACTATTTGTAATTTCTTCTTAAGTTTTTTAGCACACTTTCTAAAGGCTTTATGATCACTTTTTGGCTCAAAAATTTTATTATATGTAGTAATAGGTATTTTTAATTCATTAGCTGTTGTTTGGAAAATATTGTTTATTCTATTATTTAATTTATTTCTTCTTACAAGACCAACTTTATTTAGTAGACCGATATAAGTACCAACCATATCTATGTTGATATTTATAGAATTATTGAGATCATATTTTTGATTTAAATCTTCAAAATAGGCCTCACAGAACTTTTTTGATCCTTTCAAACCCCATTCTTCTGCTCCAGGCCATATAAATAGTAAATCCATGGTATTAAGTGGATCCTTTTTAAACAATTTAGCTAATTCAATCAAAATTGCTACTCCACTTGCATTATCAATCGAATTAGCTGATGGTTTTTCATTAAACACAAGATATAATATCGGTATTGAAATAATAATTCCACTTAATGATAATAATGCTATAAGGATAACAATATTTTGTGGTAGAGAATAAAAATCTAGTAAATCAAGAGTAAGCCAAATTGATAAGATTACTATAATAATACTATAAAATACTATTATTAGTCGGTACGTAAAAAAAATTATAACTTGAATTCTATAAGGAATGTTTGCTGAAATAGAATCATAATGTGCTGAAAAGATTACAATTGATCTATCTTTTATGGTTTTTTTCGCCGGAATTTGTGCAAAAATATTTTTTGATGACTCTTTTTTTATTAATGTCATATTACGAGTTTTTTCAAACATATATTTTATTACAAAATAAGCTGCTATAACTAAAATTAAACGTGAAAGTAGAAGATAGGTTAGAATAATCAAATAACTAGTTCTTATTAATATTCTTATAGGTCCCGACCAAGAAAAGTATTCAAATTCAGATAAAATATTACTTTTAGCTAACTCCCTTTCAATGTAATCTGTTGCTTTTGTTTCTCCTATTGATGATGCTGATCGTTTAAAAGCTAGAGATTTAATATGTTCTATTGTAGAGAATTCATTAGTTAATACTAGATTTGAAATAGAAACCACTCTGATTTTTATTCATTTTAATCTTAACTATTAATTATACTTATTAAATACAGATAATATAATTAATACTTATCTCAATATCTTAATAATTCAATTATTAATGCAGGAGGTGGGATATTCCATTGATTTCGTAGAGATTTTAATCAATTTTTGAACCCACGAAGACCTATGTCACTAGAGCCTCAGTTACGCCATATCATTATAATATATACAATATTCTAGCGCCGTAGACCAGGCTTGGCAACTCCTGCATCAATAAGAGATTTTCATTTAGTTTCTGATCTTAAACTTTCGATTTAGATAGTAATATAAAGGTTTAAAATTTTTTTTTTTAATATTTTCAACGAATAAGGATAACAAAAGCTCGGATCTTCAAATTTATAAATCAAATATAAAGGTTATTGAATCAAATTTTATAAATTTATATTATTTTTTAGAATAATAAAAGATTATCGTTTTATATAAATTTTTAAGCTATATTTATTATAGAAAATAATAAATTTTAGTTATTTTATATTGTATATGAAAATATATCTCAAAGGTTTTCAAATTCATGGCTGTCGATCGGAAAAAATTAGATGCATTGCTTCAATGGTATAGACAGGAGATTGGAAAAAATTTGATTGCTGCTCTTATAGTAAATAGAGAAGGATTAGTGATGGCTGCATTAAAAGGTAGCTCTGAAGTGGAGGTAGAAGAGGATGTAATTGGTGGAGTTAGTGCATTAGTTGAACCTGTTTTAACAAGAATTACTGAAGAATTTAGTTCAGGTTCTTTTGGAACTGGAACATTTGATACAGAAGATCACAGATTTATTTTTTGTGAGGCTGGCCCAGAAGCTATTTTTGTAACTGTTTTAAATTCAATTGCTATGGTAGATCCTGTCTTTCCATATGCTTACTTAGCTGCAGAAAAAATCTCTCGAATATTTGATGGAAGACCTGTAAGTCCTGTAATACCTAAACTTATTTCTGACAATATTAAGCCAAACATAGAAAGAAAGATAGATAAAATTCAAAAAATTAAGATAAAATCAGGAGAATATGCCTATAAATTAATCTTAGGGGGGGAGGGAGGTGTTGGGAAAACTAGCATGGTTCATCGGTTTGTTGAAGATTCCTTTCAAACAGATTATAAATCCACAATTGGTACATCAATTATGAAAAAAGAATGCGATTTTCAAGGCTTAGAATCAAGAGTTCGTTTTGTTATATGGGATTTAGCAGGTCAAGCACAATTTAAGAGGGTTAGACAAACTTATTTGGGAAATGCTGAAGCAGGTATATTAGTATATGATGTAACGCGTCAGGATACTTTTGAAAATATTGAAAATTGGTTTAATGAAATTAAAATTGTATCACCTAAGATCTCATTAATACTAGTTGGAAATAAAATTGATTTAAAAAATAATAGAATTATATCTGCAGAAAAAGGCGAAGAACTTTCAAAAAAATTAAATTTGTCATATATAGAAACTTCAGCTAAAACTGGAGAAAATATTAATGACGCTTTCAAAATGCTTGCATTACAAATGATAAAACGATTTGCTTTTGCAGAAGAAGTATAGTAGAAGCCTCTGGGGGGAATTGAACCCCCGATCTACAGATTACGAATCTGTTGCTCTCAGCATAAAATATCTTATAGTATAATATTATACCACTAAGCCACAGAGGCAATTAAATTAATTATTGAATACTAATTATTAAAAAATTATAAATTTTTTTCCAATGAGGAGTAAAGAAAGGTTACAAGATCTTGGAGAAATAGAAATTATTAAAATATTAGAACGATTACTTTTTGAAAAAACTGGAAAAAAGCTGATTAGAGATGATTCCTTTTTCTATACGCTCAAAGATCAAATTTGTACCAAAATCGGACCATTAGATAAAATAATTTTTAATTCTGATATGTTAGTTTCATCAACAGATGTGCCACCTCATATGAATTATTATCAAATAGGGCGTAAATCAATTCTAATGAATATTAGTGATTTAATTGTTAAAGGAGTAATACCTAAGGGATTAATTATTTCTTTAGGTCTTCCTCGAGAGATGAATCTCACAAAATTTAAGAAATTGATAAATGGTATTATTGATTATAGCCTAAAATGGAAATTAGATTATATTGGAGGAGATCTTAACGAAACTAAGGAGTTGATTATTAATCCGATCGTGTTTGGATTTCAGAATAATTCACAAATTATTTATAGAAAGGGTATGAAAGCAGGAGATCTTTTAATATCTAATGGAAAATTTGGATTAACAGGAGTAGGATTTGATATATTAATAAATAAAAGAGGAACTTTAAATGAATATCCAGAATTTAAAAGATCTATTGAATCTGTTATTGAAATTAAGGATTTAGGTAAAGAAGGCATTGTTCTAGCAAAGAATCACTTCGCTTCAGCAAGTATTGATTCTTCCGACGGTCTTTTTAAATCTTTGAAAGATTTAATGTTATCTAATCCAAATTTGGGATTTGAAATAGATTTTAATCAAGATTTAATTGATTCTGAAGCATTAAAATACTCTCAAGATTTTAAAATTCCCTTAGAGAAACTAGTCTTTAGTGGTGGTGAGGAATTTATTCATTTATTTACAATAAATCCTAAATTACTGAGTAAAGTCCAAGCTATTATTCAAGCCAATGGTGGGAAAATCTTTAAAATTGGGAGAGTTATATCAAAGAATAGTATTCTTATGATAAAGGATAATAAGGAAATAGCGCTTAAATATTATGGTTTTGAACATTTTAGAAAAATGGATTAAACTTCTATATCCATAAATACATAACTGATAAGTGAAGGATAGGATCTTCCATAAAATAAAATTTTTATATTATTGCGAATTTATTCTAATGCTAAAGGCGTTTAGGTGCTTAAAATTTTTTTTAGGGCTATTGGCGCAGGCAGGTAGCGCAGCAGGCTTTTAACCTGACTTTTATGGCAATCTCTTCCATAAAAAGAAAGGTCAGGGGTTCAATTCCCCTATAGCCCGTTTTTTATTATTTTTCTTTTCCCAAATATCCCAAAAAATTAATTTTTAAGGAAAAATTTATGATATTCTTAAATTTATAATAATATAAATATCTCTCAAAATATTAAGTGACATGCACAAATTAGAATTTAGATTACCATCTGATGAACCTGAGCAATTATTAGTAAAAAGCCAAGATAGCACTAATCCAAATCATGGATGTGAACCGGAAAAAAGAAATCTCGAAGCACTTCTACGCTATGGTGTTATAAATTTAGATAAACCAAGTGGTCCTACTAGCCATGAAGTAGTTTCTTGGGTTCGAAAGATATTAGGTATTCCCAATGTAGGACACGGTGGAACATTGGATCCTCGTGTTACAGGTATTTTACCTTGTGCACTTGGAAAAGCAACAAGAGCTTTATCTTCTTTATTAAGCGCAGGGAAAGAATATATTGGAGTACTATACCTACATTCTCCAGAAAACCGAAAAAGAATAGAAAAGGTATTTAAACTATTTACCGGGAAAATATATCAAAGACCACCATTAAAATCGTCTGTTGTAAGAAGATTGAGAGTGAGGGAAATTTATTATACTAAAATCCTTGAAATTGAAAATAATCACATTTTATTTAGAATAGGATGTGAAGCAGGAACTTACATACGAAAGTTTTGTTATGATATTGGGGAAGCTCTTTGTTCTGGTGCCCATATGCTCGAATTGAGGAGAACACGAGTAGGAAATTTTGATGAAAATAGTAATTTATTAACATTACAAAATTTAAAAGACGCCATTACAATTTTTCATATTGAAGGTAATAGTGATTATTTACGAAAATTGATTTTTCCTATGGAAAAGATGGTGTCGCATATGCCTAAAATTTTTATTAGAGATACAGCAGTTGATGCTATAACTCATGGAGCAGATTTAGCTTCAGCGGGAATCTGTTATATTGATGCTAGAATAAAAGCTAATATGAATGTTGCAATAATGACATTGAAAAAAGAGTTAATTGCATTTGGTACTTCATTAAAAAATGCAATGCAAATATACAAGGCAAAAAAGGGGATATTAGTTAAGACGGAAAAAGTTTTTATGGAAAGGGGAATCTATCCGAGATGGAATCAGAGAAAATAAACTTTTATGGTTTCAATGAGAAAAAAAGAACAACATTATTATACTAAATTTCCTGATGTAAATCTTAAGATTTATACCTTTTCAGAAAGTTTAAGAAGACATCTTTATATTTTTAAGACTACTACAGGAGTTTTTTCATTTAACAAGTTAGATTTAGGAACTAAAGTTTTGATTGAGAATATGATTATTCCGGAGGAGGCAAAATTTTTGTTAGATTTAGGTTGTGGTTATGGGCCTATTGGAATTGTATTAGGTTATGAATCATCAAAAAGTATTATTTATTTGATAGATATTAACAAGAGAGCTATTTGGTGTGCAAGAGAAAACATTAAGATAAATTTACCAAATAATAGAAAAAATATAATTATATTATCAGGAAGTTATTTTGAACCATTGAAAAACAAAAATTTAAAATTCGATGGAATCTATATGAATCCTCCACTTCGACAAGGAAGAAAAGAGTTTCTACAATTGATAAAGGAAATTCCTAAATATCTAACTGAAAATGGTTCATTTCAATTTGTGATTAAAAAAAAGATGGGTGCTCAATATATAATGAAGTTCCTTAATGAATCTTTTCTAAATGGAAAAATAGATATATTATGTAAAAGAAGTGGTTATTGGGTCTTTAGGTGTTTTAATATCAATTAAGCAAATTCACGGTTTCTATGAAATTAATAGAAAGAATCTAAAAACAATAAAATTTTTTAGAAAGTCAAGATTTTTTTAATCATAAATCAAAGTGAAAGTGGATTTTCCCTTGACTAAGAAGAAAAAAATTGATGTCTTACTTCATAAATTTGTTCCACAGCATATTCTTTTAACTAAAGAAGAGTCTCAAGATCTTTTAAATAAATATAAAATAGATGTAAATGATCTTCCTCAAATGTTTGAAAAAGATCCAGTTGCTATTGCGATAGGAGCAAAAGAAGGGGATATCGTGAAAATTATTCGTAATTCAAATACAACAGTTAGAACTGTAGAGTATTTTCGTTATGTAAAAAAGGAGAAAGTTTAAATTTAAATTTATAATAAAATTTAGGAAGGTTTAATATTTTTGAGTTCTGAAAAATTATCAAAAGAAGATAAGTGGATAATATTAAAAAGTTTATTTGACGAAAAAGGTTTAGTTCGACAGCACTTAGATTCTTACAATAATTTCATTGAATATGAAATGCAAACAATCGTTGATGAATCTGGAGAAGTCATACCTGATATTCCGGGGTTTAAAATAAAATTTGGAAAAATTAAAGTAGGCGTTCCAAAAGTGAGAGAAGCTGATGGAGCTACTATGGAAATTACCCCTATAGAAGCAAGGATTAGGGAATTGAGCTACGCTGCGGATATCACTTTAGAAATGACCCCAATTACTATAGATGAACGTACACAAAGAGAAGAAGCTGAAGAAACTCTTGATATATATATTGGTAAAATTCCAATTATGCTTAAAAGCTGTCGATGCCCATTAGAAAGCTTATCTGAACAAGAATTAATTAACCGAGGGGAAGACCCATTAGATCCAGGGGGTTATTTTATAATTAATGGAACAGAGCGGGTTCTTGTTACCCAAGAAGACTTAGCTCCTAACAGAATATTGGCAGAAGAAGCTAGTAGAAGTTCTAGCGCTACTCATCAAGCAAAAGTATTTTCAACTAGAAGTGGATTCAGAGCACCAGTAACAATAGAAAGAAAAAAAGATGGTAATTTAAGAGTTTCATTTCCTTCAGTTCCAGGTAAAATACCTTTAGCAATTTTAATGAGAGCATTAGGTTTACACTCTGATAGAGAGATATTTGAAGCTATATCTGAAAATGAAGAAATTCAAAAGGAGTTAATCCCAGTAATAGATGTAGCTTCTGAAATTCAAGTATTAAAAGATCCAGAAAAATCTCAGCAAAATGCTCTTGATTATATCGGTAAAAGAGTTGCCATTGGGCAGACAAAAGATTATAGAATTAGAAGAGCTCTCCAAGTGCTAGATAGATACCTTTTACCTCATATTGGTAATGCAGAAGAAGATCGCATTAAAAAAGCATATTATTTGGGCCAGATGGCCCAAAAAGTAATGGAACTTGCATTAGGGTTGAGAGAACAGGATGATAAAGATCATTATGCCAACAAAAGATTAAAATTAGCTGGAGAATTATTCACCTCTTTATTTAGAGTGGCATTTTTAAATCTTGTTAAAGATATTAAATATCAATTAGAGAGAACTGCCGTTCGCGGAAGGGCGCCAAACATAAAAACTGCTGTTAGAGCAGATGTTATCACAGAAAGAATAAGACATGCATTGGCTACAGGCAATTGGGTGGGAGGAAAAGCAGGTGTAAGTCAATTATTAAATAGAAATAATCATGTTGGAACATTAAGTCATTTAAGAAGAGTTATATCACCTTTAAGTCGAAGCCAACCGCATTTTGAGGCTAGAGATCTGCATCCAACTCAATGGGGCAAAATCTGTCCAGCAGAAACTCCTGAAGGACCAAATTGTGGTTTAGTTAAAAATCTTGGACTAGCATCAATTATTTCTATTGGTGCTGATGAAAAAATAATTGAAAATATCTTAATTGATTTGGGAGTAATCCCTATAAATGAAGTTCAAAATATCAAAGGGGATAAAGTTAAAGTTTTTCTAAACGGTAAACTAGTAGGGATTCATCAGCAACATAATCCATTTATTCGTCAACTTAGGGAAAAAAGAAAAAAAGGAGAAATTGGTCAGCATGTTAATATTGGATATTATCATGATTCTAAAGAAATTCAAATTAACTGTGATGCAGGGAGAGCAACCCGACCCCTTTTTGTATTGAAGAATAAAAGATTACAAATTACGAAAGAAGATATTGAAAAATTGAAGCAAAATAAATATATTTGGTCAGATTTAGTCCAAAAAGGAGTGATTGAATATTTAGATGCTGAAGAAGAGGAAAATGCATACATAGCTATGTTTGAAGACGATATAACTGAAGAACATACTCATTTAGAGATTTCACCTGCAGCAATTCTAGGGATTTGTGCTTCTATTATTCCATTTCCAGAACATAATCAATCTCCAAGAAATACTTACGAAGCAGGTATGGTAAAGCAGGCATTAGGTTTATGGGCTGCAAATATGCATTTACGCCTTGACACAAGAGGTCACACCTTACATTATCCTCAACAACCTTTAGTAAAAACTAGTCCAATGGAGATAATAGGGATTAATAAACGCCCCGCTGGACAAAATTTTATTGTAGCTATGATGAGTTTTGAGGGTTTCAATATTGAAGATGCTATAATTATCAATAAAGCATCAATTGAGAGGGGTCTTGCTCGGAGTCATTTCTTTAGAACATATGATGCGGAAGAGAGGAAATATCCTGGGGGAGAAGTTGATAAGTTTGAAATCCCAGAGAGAGGAGTTCGCGGCTTCAAATCTGCTGAATCATATCGTTTACTTTCTGAAGAAGATGGTATTATTGAACCTGAAACCCAAGTTAATGGAGGAGATGTATTAATTGGTAGAACTTCTCCGCCAAGATTCATAAAATCATATGAAGAATTCGAATTAATGCAACCAAATCGGCGTGAAACTTCAAAGAACATGCGACATAATGAAAAAGGAATTGTAGACACTGTCATTATTTCAGAAACTGTCGATGGAAATAAACTTGTAAAAATTAAAGTACGAGACTTAAGGATTCCTGAATTAGGAGATAAATTTTCATCTCGTCATGGCCAAAAAGGAGTACTTGGATTAATTGTAGAGCAATCTGATATGCCTTTTACCTCATCTGGAGTTATTCCCGACATAATAGTAAATCCCCACGCCATGCCTTCAAGAATGACTTTAGGACAACTTTTTGAGGGAATAAGTGGTAAAATAGCATGTACTACAGGAAAATTGGGAGATGCTACAGCATTTGAATGGACAAATATTACTAAACTCCAAGAACAGTTAGTTGAAGTCGGATTTGAATTTAATGGTAGGGAAATAATGTATAATGGGATTACTGGAGAAAAATATGAAGCAGGTATATACTGCGCTCCAATATACTACCAAAAGTTATATCACTTAGTTGCAGACAAACTTCACGCTAGAGCACGTGGACCTGTCCAGATTTTAACAAGACAGCCTACAGAAGGTAGAGCTAGAGAAGGAGGATTGCGATTTGGAGAAATGGAACGTGATTGCCTTGTTGGTCACGGATCTGCTCTTTTATTAAAAGAAAGATTATTAGATGAATCAGATAGAACCGTAATTCTTGTTTGTGAGAAATGTGGGCTTTTAGCAGTTTATGATCGAAATCGGGATAAACGCTATTGTCCAGTATGCGGAGAAGGAACAATAATATCGAAAGTTGTTTGTTCTTATGCATTTAAATTGCTATTGCAAGAAATGATGAGTTTGGGACTGGCACCTCGTTTAAAATTAAAAGAAAAAATATAAAAAATAAAAAATTTTTTTAAGATTCTTTTTAATAATTCTGTATTATTTTTAATTTCTTAGAAGATTCTATTATTTCTAATAATTATTAATAATCGATTGATTTACAGGAAAAAAAAAGTATAGAATTAAATTAGTTATATTGTGAATCCAAGAAAGGAAGCAAATCCTGGTATTAAAGTATACAGAAGGAATAGAATAAACAATGTTAATAAAGCTATCCAAACAGCATTATCCCATGGAACATCTAATAGAAATTTGACTAAAAGCAATATTATTAAAAATCCTATTATGGGTATTAAAAGTGTTAAATAATTACCATCGCTCCAAGGAATTTCACTAAAAATTCCTAATACAATACCAACTGCGCCTAAAACTATCGGAATTACAAGTACACATATGAATGCTAACAGGATAATTAAAAATTTTTTGTCTGAGGCTTTAGTCTTTGATACAATAAGTATTACAGCAATGTAAATAATCAATGTTACTATTATGGTTCCTAAAATAAGCCATATTACGAACCACAGAGTACTATTCATTTGAAATAACATCTTGTTCTCCTTTTTTTATATAAGATAGAGTAAGTTTTAATTAATTGAGGAAAACTTTTCTTCTTTTTTAAATATTAACCAAAAAATTGACAAACTGAGAGATCTTACGATTTAAAAAGGTAAATCTTCAAATAAAACAAGTGTAAGATCATGAGAAAATTAGGATATAACAGTCCTTTATAATCCCCAATTTAATAAAAAAAAGTGGAAAGAAAATCCTAAGAAAATAGACACAGTTAAGATACTTAATATAGATAATCGAACTGATTTCTCTCTACCATACTTTGTGTATATTATAAGGATAGCTAATGCTAGTAATCCGAGAATAAGGAAAATCCATGCTAAAATCCATAATGATAATGAAGGAACCATTGCCATTTTTAATTGATTTTTTTATATTCAGTATTTTAACATATGTTTTATTTTTTTTTAAGTTTATTAATGAATAAAATTTAAAACTATATTCTCTTGATAATTAATTGATATTATTTATTTCATTTTCTTAGAAAAATATGTGAAAATTGAAAATGCATTTTCTTAAAGAATTAATTGAAACCCCTATTTTAAAGGATCCTGCTAAATCAAATACTGATATCCATCGTCATTTTTATCGGTATTCAAGAGGTAAATTTCTAGGACCTGCTCTAAAAATATTAAAATCAAATACTCGTATTACACTTAAGGGTACTCATGAATATGAAGATCTAATAGCGGAAATCGTAGCTAATACAATCCCAGAAGAAAAACTTGAGATTAAGGGTTCTTTAATAGCTGGGAGTGATGTAAGTAGGACAATAAGTGATCTCGGATTTGATTGGGATTTGAAAAAATCAACGGGAAAAACGACAAATTATAAGGCAACAATTCTTAGTAATATGAATAAAAGTTCTTTGCTTAAAAGTATTGAAGAATTCAGGAAAAATAGTTATTTTTTAATTTCTTTCAATGTGAATTCTACGTGTAAATTAACAACTAAAAAAAATATCCCCCAACCTTCAAAGAAGAAAGTTGACGAAGATGACGTAAATAAAAGAATTCAATTCTGTACTGGAGTCATTGATAATTCAGAAAGTAATATCAAGTTAATTTTAGACTTAGCTCTACCTGATTTCAAAATAGATATTAGTAGAAAATGGAAAAACATTATAATTACTAATAATTATAAAATATCTGAATTAATTTTACCTGAGCATGTAAATGATTGGGGTCTAAAGCGAATTTTAGCAATAAGAAAGGGAATATTATTTAGATCTATTGATATAGATGGTGAAATTACAGAAAAACAATATTCCATTGTTGTGTAATAATTAAGAATTTAGATTACTATTTTGAAAAAATTTAATTTTTATAAAAGTTTTTAAATATCAATTTGAAATTACTTGAGAAAGAGGCATAATCATATTAAAGAACTAAATCCCGTCTTACAGTCTTTTCTATACATTATTGGTGGTGAAATTGCAATATATGTTGGAGAGGAACTTTTAAATTCGGAATCTGAGGATATAACTGATGAGGATATTACTGAGAATATCAAAGAACGTATCAATGGAACAGATATAGATTTTGAACCAGAAGATAATGAGACTTTAAAGTTAAATACTGTACGAAAAACATTATATAAATTATACTCAGAAAAATTAGCTCAATTTAGACGCATAAGAGATAAATCTACAGGATGGTTTATATATTATTGGTGGCATGAGTTTGATTTACTTGAAGAATTACTACTTGAGAAAAAGAAATTAATCGATAGCAAATTGAGGGACAGGTTAAGGTTTGAACAGAATAATTATTTTTTTATTTGTAAAAATTGTAAAACCACCAATATTAAATATAATTTCGATGACGCTTTTGAGCTTAATTTTAGATGCCCTGATTGTGGAAATCATTTAGAAGCTCAAGATAATCAGAAAATTATCGAATTTCTTAAAAATAAAATAGCTTTAAATCAAAAAACAAAGATTAATATTAATGGAAAGTAATAAGAAGTCATTTTAATAAATCTTTAATCAACAATTAAGTTAAATTTTCATTTTTTCTTCTATTTTTTCTTTTTAATAAATGCAATATCTCCTAAAGATGATCCTTTAGATTTTTTAATGAATTTGTTCTGCTGAGTAATAGATTCAAAATCATTAATTTTCTCCAATAGGTTTATATTAAATACTTTTCCTATTTTTTTAGCTAATTTAATCGTCGGTTTAACTTTTCTGGATTCAATTCTTCTTATTAAAGAAGGTTTCTCATTCATTTTATGAGCAAATTGATCTTGATTTAGTCGAAGTTTAAGTCTAATTTCTCTTATTTTTTTATCGTAGTCTTGAATAATTTCTAAATTGTCAATATTATTTTTTTTATAGTTTATTTTTCTCGAAATTTGTGTTGACTTTTGGTGATATGAACTTCTAGCTTTTATTGGCGTTGTTGATTTATGAATTTTTGTCCCATGTTGGGCACAATTATGACATACAGTAATTTTAGCACCTTCTAGTAATACTCTTTGCCCTTTTCCCCAAATTATGCTACCACATATAGGGCATTCCTTATCTATTTCATTATATTTAGATTTTGGCATAAAGTTCTTTTTTTTGTTTTCAAATGAAAGAATCTTATTATATGTAAAAATTTTATTGAAGAACTCAAATAATTTACGGTTAGATCAATGTTATATTTTATAATCTATAAATTTTTTAAAAAACGAGATTTTTAAGTAGGTGTAAACTACTAACCTTAAATTTAAATGATTAAAAGTTTATTATTAAATTAAAACATTTTCTTGAATAATTAAAAAATAAGTAAGAGAAGAAGGGGTATAATCTTATTGACTACGACAAAGGATAAGAGGAAAAGAGAAGAAGGTAAAGATGGAGAGTATTTAATAACATATACCAGACATCTCGAAAAAAGACTTCGAAACTTAGAAACTGAAAAACAATTATTAGATGCTGAAAGGTTAAGATTAGAACAAGAATTACACAGCTTAAGAAATGAGATTGATAGATTAAGAGAACCACCTTTAGTTTCAGCTACTATTATAGATTTCCTAGATGATAAGGGAAGAGCAATTGTAAAAAGTTCAACTGGCCCTAGTTTTGTGGTAAATGCTAGCCGAAAGGTAAAGAATGAAAAATTATCTCCAGGGATGAGAGTTGCATTAAATCAGAGAACATTTGCAATTATGGAAGTTTTACCAACCAAATTAGATCCTTTTGTTAAAGGTATGGAAGTAATTGATTCTATTCCAGATATTTCATATGCTGATGTGGGGGGTCTTGAAGATCAAATGCAAGAAGTTAGAGAAACAGTAGAACTTCCATTAAAAAAACCACACTTATTTATAAAAATCGGAATTGAACCCCCTAAAGGTGTTTTGCTTTTTGGTGCTCCTGGTACCGGAAAAACTTTATTAGCAAAAGCCGTAGCCCATGAAACAGAAGCAACGTTTATAAGAATTATTGGATCTGAACTAGTTCAGAAATTCATTGGTGAAGGTGCTCGTCTAGTGAGGGAAATATTTAATTTGGCAAAAGAAAAAGCCCCTACTATTTTATTTATTGATGAATTAGATGCAATAGGCTCTCAAAGATTGAAAATTGCTACTTCGGGAGATAGAGAAGTCCAAAGAACACTCATGCAATTACTGAGCGAACTAGATGGTTTTGAACAAAGAGGAGATGTCAAAATAATTGGGGCAACGAATAGAATTGATATCTTAGATCCAGCATTATTAAGACCTGGAAGATTTGATCGTATGATAGATTTCCCAATTCCAGATGAAGATGCACGAAAAGCGATATTTAAAATTCATACAAGAAAACTTAATATTGAGGAAAATTTAGAATTTAATAAATTAGTGGGTTTAACAGAAGGAGCAACTGGAGCTGATATAAAGGCAATTTGCACAGAAGCAGGAATGTTTGCCATTAGGAAAGAAGCAGAAGTAATTGAACATAAAGACTTTTATGATGCCATAAATAAAGTAATGAATAAAGTTAAAGATAAATGTATAGAATCTCGACTATATTCATAATCTTTTTTTGGATATTATTTTTTAATTCAGTTTTTTTAATTAAAAAATAGTTTGTTTTATGGAAAGTAAAAAATTATTAGATTTACGAACAGTTAAGGCAATTTCAGATTATCAATTTGGAAAAGATATAACAGATATACTTATAAATGATATTAAAAATATTCATATAGAAAAATCTCCTAATACAAATAAGATTAGATATATTTATGACAAAAACAATTTAATTCTTATTTTAAGACCCACAAATGGTTTGTTTTCATTAACATTAGTTTCTGCTATAAAAATTATTGATAAAGCTCCTACTCCAAAATTAAGAGCTATTGTGTTAAATGATATTTCTGATTTTATAAAAAAAGGGAGAAATGTCTTCTGTAAACATGTGGTTGAAATTGATGACAATTTGAGACCTTTAGATGAAATTATAGTAGTTAATCAAAATGAAGAGTTATTAGCTATTGGAAAATTAAAATTACCAGTATCTTTTGTTAAATCTTTTTCAAGTGGGGTTGCTATAAGGATTCGAAAGGGAATTTATAAATCAAAAATTTAAAATTCTACTTCATTTATTAGTATATATAAAATTTTTTCAAGAGTGAAAAATTTGGTGAAACTTCCAAAAGAAATGCGGGATAAGGTAAAGAGTAAACCGAAACGACCTACATCAGTTGTAAAACGGGATAGTTCTCAGTTTGGAAGCAGACAGATGCGTAGAAAAATGCAGCAACAAGGAATAGATATGGATCAAGTGAATGCCACACGAGTAATTATTGAATGCACTGAGAAAACATTAGTATTAGATCAGCCAGAAGTTATTTTAATGAAACAGGGTGGTCAGGAGATATATCAAGTGATAGGACAAGCTGAAGAATATACTCCAGACAACTTTACAATTGCTTCTAGAGAAGAAATTGAAGATCAGGAGCCCTTAGAGGATTCTGAATTAAAACCTACAATAACAGAAAATGATATCATGTTGGTTGCTGCCCAAGCAAATGTAGCTAAAGAAGAAGCAGAAGCTGTATTAAAAGAATGTAATGGTGATATTGCTAAAGCAATTCTGTATCTAAAAAATAGACCTTAATTGTGTATTAAAAAAATAATAAAAATTAAGAATTATCCAATTTTTAATATTCAAAAGTAATAATTTTCAAATAATTATGTCAAAAGTAAAGAAGAAACGTATTGAACGATCAACCACTATTTCAGATTTAGATGTTAAATTTGAAAAAATTATTCAATTTTCTGGTTGGATATTCTTACTTGTTCTTGGATGTTTCGTGGGTGGTTGGGTAATTTTTGATTATATTTTGAATATTATTGATTTAAGTATAAATGCTATGACATTTACCACAATTATTTTTATGGCTACTAATTCGGCAATTAGTTTTGGGGTTGCTGCCAAAATAAAAAGTAATCGAGCTAACAAAAAATCATATTTTCATGATTGGTTACTAGGAGAATTCTTATTTTGTGTGTTTGCTATTTTTGCTGTAGCAGCATACCAATGGTAATTCTTTCTCTTATTTTTGTAGTTTAGAAAAGAATTATTTATAATCTTCCCTCGCTGGATTAAAAATATCAATTACTTCTGAATCTTCTAATATCGATGCTCCGTGTTTTACATTAGAATCAAAAATATAACTATCTCCCTCTTTAACTACAAATTCACCCTTTTCTGTAAAGAATTTTAATTTACCTCTAATTACATATCCGACTTGATGTTCCTTATGATTATGTAATGGCACTTCTGTATCTTTTTTAAGGTAAAAGTGGCATAACATAATATTACGGTTATATGCTAAAGTTCTTCTATAAATTCCCTTGAAAACTTGTATAGGGTCGACACATTTCTTACTTACATGATTTTTATTCATTTTTCACTTTACCTTTTTACTTATTTATCATACCCTAGTTATTTTTTATTTAAAAATACTCAATATTAATACAATTTAAAATATAAATAAAAAGGATTTTTGAAAATAAACATTTTTTACGACAATTTTAGAAGGTTGAAACTATTATTGAAGAAGATTTCTTTATTCATCTATAATTCTGAAAAATTCTCAAATAACTCATGAATAAAATTAACCATCAACTAAAAATCAAATAAGGAGTTAATAAATTAAGTTTAAATTGGAAAAATGAATAAATTTTTATATCAAAAGAGGTAAAATATTAACGATAATAAAGAAATAATAATTTTCTCAGTTCAGATCACGTCACCGACAAAATTCTATATTTTCAAGAATCGTAAATTATTGTTCTTTATTGTTAAAGATAGTTTGAAATTGAAAAAAGAGATGTTAAAACATTGGTATTGTTATCAGATCCTAAAACTATAAGGGAAAAAGACAGTGAAAAAATAAAACGGAATTATTTAACAAAATTATTACCAAAAGTTTTTAGAACTGAGGGTGATATTGTACCTTTTGAACCAGTCAAGATTGAAGACAGTCTTATTAGAGAAACTGGTTTAGACCAAAAGTCTGCTGATAGGATTACTGAACTTGTTGTCAGAAGAATAATTTCTTCAGGTATTAAATTTTTATCAGGTCCGCATATTAGAGAAATTGTTTGCTCAATTTTATCAGAACAACATTTTGAAGAGGAACGTAAAATATACACTAGAATTGGAATGCCTTTAATGGATTATGAAGCTATTTTAGAATATGGGATAGATGAAAATGCAAATCAAGATATGAACCCTGAAAGCATTCATCATTGGGCAGCAAATCGGATCTCTGATGAATATGCATTATTAAGAATTTTAGATTCAGAAGAAGCACAAGCTCATTTATTTGGTGACCTTCATGTTCACATGCTTCGGTATTTTGATTTGAGACCATTCTGTCAAGAATGGGATCCCCGGATGATTCTTGAAAATGGATTACCACCTGTAGAGAGTTGGGCTCATTGTAGTAAGTCTGGTCCCGCGGGGAGTTTACGTGTGGCTGTTACTCATCTAGCAAAATGGTTAGGGATCATTCAAGGTGAATTTAGTGGCGGTCAGGGATATGATTATATAACCACATTTTTAGCTCCTTATGCATGTGGTATTTCTGATAGAGAAATAGAACAATCAATGCAATGTTTAATTTTTGAAACTAATCAAATTTTCGCAGCAAGAGGAGGACAAGTTCCATTTACATCAATCTCTTGTACTCCAACAATACCAGATGGTTTATTAAATATACCTGCAGTTGGACCTCATGGAAAAATAAAAGGAACTTATGGAGATTATAAAGATGAATGTCTTAAACTTTTTGATGCTTTAACTGACATATATATTCAAGGTGACCATAATGGAAAACTTTTTGCTTTCCCAAAACATGAGATTAAAATTAAAAAAGAATGGTTAAGTGAATTTGAACCCTCCTATTTAAAACTAATGGAAGAAGTCGCAACAATGGGAACTCCATATTTCCTTAATATGTGTCCAGATTGGATGCCTGACGAAATTCATAGTCAATGTTGTAGAAAGTTTTTAAGTGGAAATCAAATAATAGAACAATGTATCTTGGATCCAGAAAAAAGAAAAAATGCTAATATATGGGAAAATTATGTTACAATTGGTTCATTACAAAGTGTTAGTGTAAATTTACCTCGGTATGCTTATCTTTCCAAAGATATAGATGATTATTTTACATTGTTAGATGAGAAAATAGAACTTTCAGCTAGAATTCTTAGAAAAAAGTGGAATTTAATGGAAAAAAGATTAAAAACAGGTCATTTACCTTTATGCAGTGGAAAAATTCATGGCAAACCGATTTTCAATATTAATGATCAAAATCTTTCAATAGGTTTTACAGGATTAAATGAAGCGGTGAAAAGTCTTTGTGGATATGAATTACATGAAAATGATACTGCTTATGAATTAGGGAAAAAAATATTAAGTTATATGGTTGCTAAATGTAATAGTATGACAGAAAGAGATAATAAATATTATTCTCTTTGGGAACAACCAAGTGAATCTAGCTCTGGACGATTTGCTAGATTGGATTTGAAACACTTTCCAAAAAAAGCGATTCCTCAATCACAAGGTAATACAGCATATTATACAAATTCTGATCATTTTAGATATGATGCAAATATTTCTTTATCAGAAAGAATTAAAAAACAGGGTGAATTTCACCCGATAGTAAATGGAGGAGTTATAACTCACATTTGGCTTGGTGAGCAAAAGCCAGATATTAATGCTTTATGGGAACTCACTAAGAATATCTGCCTTAATACGAATACTGCATACTTTGCTTATACAATTGATTTCATTTATTGCCCCTCATGTAGAAAGATGATTAAAGGTACTCAATTTAGTTGTCCAATATGCTATTCTGAAGAGGTAAAAGTATATTCCCGAGTCACAGGATATTACAGCGAAGTGAATAGATATAATCCCGGTAAAAAAGCCGAATGGCACGCTCGTAAACGAGAATATCTTATTCATTAATTAATAATTTTTTATTTTTTATATATTATCGTATATTATTCTATATATGGTAAAAGAGAATTCTTTAATTGAAATTCAAAATTCAGTTGATCAATGGATTCGCCAATATGGTGGATATTGGTCTCCATCATCAATGATATGTGCCATTATGGAAGAGCTAGGAGAAGTAGCTAGGGAAGTTAATTCTCTTGAAGGATATAAACCAAAAAAGTCGAATCAATTGAATTCAAATTTAGGGGAGGAATTAGCTGATCTTCTTTTTTCTATAATTTGCATCGCTAATTATTACAAAGTCGATTTAGGGAAAGAATTGAATAAAGTGATTAATAAATACTCCAAGAGAGATTCTAAACGATTTCTAGATTTAAAATAGTATTCTATTATTGAATAGAATAAGCTATTAGGAATGGATAATTAATTTATCATTATAGCTTATGTTAAAAGATGGATTAAATAAACAGGAAATTCTTCATATACTAGAAGAAAAATTAGAATTAGATAAATCATATGATTCAGGATCAATTTTAGGTTCTATGTGCACAGAACCAATTAAACTAGGTATAGAAATATATATGAAATATGTATCTAAAAATTTAGGTGATCCTGGACTATTTTTAGGTACACATTCTCTAGAACAAGAATTAATCTCAGAGATAGGTGAACTTTTTGGTGGAAAAAACATAATAGGTACTTTTACAACTGGTGGTTCTGAAGCAAATCTAATTGCAATGAGGATTGCTAAGAAGTTGAGACCTGATATAATTAATCCGGAGGTTGTTTTACCTAAATCTGCACACATTTCATTCGATAAAGCGGCTGATTTACTTGATATAAAACTTCGTAAAGCAGATTTAAACAAAGATTTTACATTAAATATGAATCATTTTGAGTCTTTAATAAATCAAAAAACATGTGGGGTTGTAGGAATTGCGGGTACTTCATCTTTAGGTTTAGTTGACCCAATTGAAGAGATTGGTAAACTTACAGAGGGGAGAGATATCTTCTTTCATATAGATGCAGCATTTGGAGGATTTGTACTACCTTTTTTAAAAAATTTAAACCTTCCAAGCCCTCTTTGGGATTTTTCAGTTAAATTTGTTGATTCAATTACAGCAGATCCTCATAAGATGGGAATGGGAATAATTCCTACTGGGGGAATTTTTTTAAGAGATAAATCAATCTTACAAAAAGTCGGATATGAAATCCCTTATTTAGCCGGTGGAAATTTCAAACATCTTCATATTGTTGGAACAAGATCAGGTGGAACAGTAATTGCATTTTGGGCAATTCTAAAATCTCTAGGAATAAATGGATTTAACAAAATTGTCGAGAAATGTATGGGAAATACAAATTATTTAGTGAAAAGAATTAGTGAGATTAAAGGAATTAGAGTCGCAACCAACCCAGTTATGAATGTTGTAGGTATTACTACTGAAAATGGACAGAGTATATGTAAAATTGATGAAGAACTGAGAAAAAAGAATTGGATGTTAGGAAAATTCGAAGAATTCAATTTAATTAGAGTTGTGGTAATGCCACACGTTCAAAAAAACCATTTAATTAATTTTATTGAGGATTTAAGGAGTATTCTTAATAAATTACAAATTTCTTAAATGGATTCTCTTTTATTGTTAGAAGCACTTTCTTAAAACTATTCAATTATTAAAGATTTTCCTTATATTATGGGGATTCTGATAAGGTAATTTCTTAAAATTAAACTCCTCAAATTTATATAAAAGTATATTTAAAACAAATTATTATTTAATATTTAGTAGATAATCACTTGGGAGTTAAAAATCAAATTAAATTTTTATTATAATGGGGAAAGAAAAAAAATCGCTAGGAATAAAAACAACACGATATTTCACGAAAAATTGTGCTAAGTGTGGTTTTGAATATCCCAATTGGTTTACTAATTGTCCTAAATGTGGAGCAGCTTGGGATGAATCAGCGGCAGAAACATTCGCAGAGCCTACAGAAACCCATAAAAAAACAATTAAAATTGTAGTTAAAATTACAGAAGAAGACTTTAATAAAGCTATTAAAAGTGTAAATTTAATTTTTAGTGCTGATAAGGGAAAAACATGGTATCAAATGAAGATGGATAAAAAAATAGATTATTATCTTGTTGAACTTGCTGAAATTCCCATCGGATCTGTTGTTATTTACTACATTGAAGTATATTTAGAAGATGGAGAAAGGATTATAGAAAATAACAACAACAAATATTTTTATTATAAGGTTGGAATTACTGTTGAAGAAGCTGAAGAAAAACCTTCAGAAACAGAAAGGAAGAAGATCGAAGAAGAAATTAAAAAATCTCCAATAAAACCCCAAAAATATTTTAAAGAACCAAAAGAACCAAAATCTTATGTAACAAAAAATATGATTGAGCAATCTACTAAAATTCCTGAAGACACGACTCAATCCGCACATTTAATCGATGTTGAAACTCCATTGTCAAATACTAATACAATTTTTGGTAAACCACAAACTAAAATTGATCCTGAATTAAAGATTTGCTCTCATTGTAATTCAAAAATTAAAAAAATGTGGAGCATTTGTCCTATTTGTGGGAAATCCCTTTAATGTTAATCTCAATTTTTAATCAAAAAACCTTTATTTTCAAGTTAAATTAATTATTTAATATTTTACAGAATTGTGATTTCAGATTAAAAATAATTATAGTTTATTCCCACATTTATTACAAAAAGCGTAATCAGCTGATAATATTGCACCACATTGTTTACATACTATTATCTCTTTTTTTGAAGGTTTTTGTTGAGTTTTTTGAGTTGCTGGGGCAGATTGAATTGGAGTAAAACCACTAGCTTGACTTTCTAAGTTAGTTACATTAGGTATGATTCTCAATTTACTAGGTTCTTGAATTTTTAATTCTTCCCCTGCTGAAAATGGAACGAATGGAGAAGTAGAAGCTTCTTCTGATTTTTGAGTTAAAGCTTGAAAAAGAGTAGACTGTTCAGATGTTTCAGTTTGAGCTGTAGGGATGCGCTCTGATACAGAAGGTTGAGATTCAACATGATTTAAATTTTCTTTCTTATCTTTCTTTGGTTTCTCTTTCTTTTCTTTCTTAGCTTTTTTCATATCATCAATTAATTTTTGTTGTTTTTCTTTCTCTGCCTGAATTCTTTTCTCTTTTTCTTCTTTCTTTTTCTGTTTTTCAATTTTTTTTTTCTCTTTCTTAGATAAAATAGGCTCAGGCATATAATCCACTAATGATTGAGATTTGGATTTATTAGTATCTTGCGCTACAAGAAAAGGAGTAGTTTTTTCAGAGGATTTCTCTATTGATGTTAAATTCTGATTTGATTGAAATTCCTTGGGTGCTGGTGCGGGAACAGGAACATTTGATGTGAAAGGAGCAGCTCTTGGTTTATATGTTTCACCACTTGTAGCTGCTTGGAAAGAAGTGATTCTAGATGTCGTTTGTTCTCGTAGTTTTTCTTCAGCTAATATTTCTTCTGGGGTTTTAAATTCAAAATCAGTTGGTGTTTTTTCCATTTCCATTATAGGTTCTGGAATTGGGATTTCAGGTTCAAACTCAGATTCAAATGTAGATTTAGATTCGGAAGACTTCACAGAAATAGGTTCAGGAACTGGGGGAGCCGAATAATCAAACTCTGGTTCTGGTTCAAACTTACTACTAGAATGTTGTTTTTCATCTATCATAGGTTCAGGAACTGGGGGAGCCGAATAATCAAATTCCGATTTTATTTGAGGTATTGATGGTATAGAAGTCGCCGAAGTCGTGATAGGAACATGACCAGGTTGATAAACAACACCACTCGAGATAAGTTGATCTGGAACCCCAGAACCTATCATTAAGCAAGCAAGTATGTAAAAACAGTCCCCAACCCCTTCACCAGTTTTGGCTGAAGTTTCCATATAATATAAGTTAAAATTATTAGTAAACTTATTGATCTCCTCTAAAGAGATAGCTCTTTGATCAAATAAATCACTTTTATTTCCTACAAGTAAGAGTGGAATCTCAGTTTTCACATTTACTCTAATTTCTTCTATCCATCCAGGTAAATGCTCAAAACTTGCTGAATTTGTTAAGTCAAAAATTAATAATGCTCCTAAGGAACCCCTATAATACATAGGTCTTATCGAACTGAAACGTTCTTGACCTCCAGTATCCCATATCTGTAATTTTGCACGTATAGGTCCCTCATCAGTATCGATTGTAATTGTTTTTACATGAAAATCGACTCCAATAGTCATTTTGTAGTCTTCAGTGAAAAATCCTTTTGAAAATCGTAAAGTTAGTGCTGTCTTTCCTACCCCTCCATCTCCTACAACAATCGATTTGAAAAGATAATCATATTCTTCAGCCATTACATGCTCACTGCTTCCAAATTAAATTAACATATTTATGAAATTTTTCTAAAAAGTTATATCTTATTTATATTATAACTATAAATACAAATTTATAATTTTATTTATATGCTTTCAACGATATTCCGTGATTTTGCTAATAATAAATTAAGATATCTTTATATTATTTCCTTTTAAAATCTACGAGAAAGTTTTGCCCTAATATTAAGCAAATGAAAAATTTAGCTCAAATTAACCAAATATAACTCCTTTGATTTCAAATATAATTACTTCCTTTATAATAAGGTTTTTTATTTAAGGTTCATATTCTTTTTTTACATGTTTAGATTTGAGGTTAATTTCAATGGTAGAGCCCAAAGATATTGATTTTTATTCATTAGGTTTCAATTTTATTGAAACAAAGACTATGTTTGTTTCTAATTATAAGAATGGTAAATGGGATGAGGGCAAACTAGAACCCTTTGGAAACTTTGAAATATCACCTGCTTCATGCGTTCTAAATTATGGACAAGGGATATTCGAGGGAATGAAAGCCCTAAAAGCTAAAAACGGAGAAATCACGTTGTTTCGACCGGAAGAAAATGGAAAAAGGTTTAATTTCAGCGCTAAGAGAATGCTGATGCCGGAATATGACTTAAATAAATTCTTAGATGCCATTAAAAAAGTTGTTAAAGTTAATGAAGATTATATTCCTCCATATGATAGTGGTGGTGCTCTATATATAAGACCTATATTATTTGGTTCTGGTCCAATCTTAGGAGTATCTTCAGCAAATGAGTTTAAACTAATTATTTATACCGTTCCTGTCGGGCCTTACTTCCCTGAAGGATTTAAAGGTATTGATCTAGAAATATCAAAAAAATATACGAGAGCTGCTCCAGGAGGAACTGGCTCAGCTAAAACAATTTGTAATTATGCTGGTACAATGCTGCCCGCAAAAGAAACAAAACAGAGAGGATATGCTCAGATTTTATATTTAGATGCTATTATGATGGAATACATTGAAGAAGTCGGGACTGCCAATTTTTTTGGATTAATAAATAACAAATTGGCTACTCCAAGAAAAACTGGAACAATTCTTGAAGGAATAACGAGAGAATCAATTTTATTACTTACTTCAAAAAAACTTAGTTTTAAAGTTGAAGAGCGAGATATTTCATATAATGAATTATTCGAAGATGGCTGCACCGAAGCTTTTTGTACTGGAACTGCAGCTGTTATAACACCAATTGCTTCAGTTACTTTAGAAGGAAAACAACGAGTGTTTAATAATAGAGAACCTGGAGAGTTAACAAAAAAATTGTACAAAATTTTGACAGGAATTCAACGTCTAGATATTGAAGATGAATTTGGATGGATTGTTAAAGTCTGAGGTAATTTATTCTTTTCATCCCAATATTAATTTGAGAGCTTTCTAATAAACTCATCAAAAGCACGTTTTACATTATGTCCTGTCTTCGATGATATCCTCAAGTATCCAATAATATTATTATATTTTTTTGTTAATTCTAACACATAATCATCAAAAATTTTATAATTATCATCATCCATTTGGTCACTTTTATTACCTAAAATAAAAGCAGGAATACTTCCATAAACTTTTAACTTTTTTATCCATTCTTCAATATTTACAAGTGTCTTGAATCTTGAAAAATCAAACAATACAAAAGCAGCGAGTGAACCATCAACAAAATTGGATAATAACCGTTTAAAATGATTTTGCCCGGCAAAATCCCACATGATGAATTTATATTCATGTCCGTTTATTTGAATATCTTTTGAGAAAAAGTCAACACCTATCGTTAATTCGCTATTCGCATCAAATTTATCATGAATTAATCGATTAAGAAATGAAGTTTTACCTACTCCACCATCTCCAGAGACAATGATTTTTACTGTTCTTTTCATATCAATATAAATTATTTTTGTTAGAATTTAAAAAACAACGATAAAAATTAAACTGCGTAATAAGAGAAAAAAAAAAAACTTTAGTATTTATCTTAGGTTTAGAGTAACTTAATGTAAAATTAATCTTTCAAGTAATTATTTGACATTACTAAGTAAATTATATTCCAGATTTTGATTAATTTTATATATCTTCTTTAGGTAATAAATCTGGGTATATTGGTTCAAATTTTTGAGTAAATAATTTATGATTCATCCATTTTTTATCATTTGGATTCCATATAAGATTCTTTAAAGGATTATACTTCTTCAAGAAGTCTAAACTGCCATAAATTGACTTAATTAACTGAGAGCCATCAACTAAATCATTCAAGATTAGGTAATCTTTAATCTCTAAATATTCGAATAATAAATTGAATAGCCGAATAAATTCATGAAGTTCACATTTAGGCAAGTAAAGCTTGATCATTAAGCCATTTTCGAAATTGACTTCTTCGGGAAATTCATAGATAAAATATTCACCTTCAATTTCATAGATAAAACCATAATTGAAAAAGCTAAAGATTTTCACAAAAGTTTCATTTAATTCTTGTTTTACATTTGGTATGATAATGTAGATTTTGTTATGAAGATCCAAATTCTTTAAAGATAAATAGGGAATTATTAAATCTCTCTTCAATAGGTTTTTAATATGATTTATGATTGAATGTTTTTGGGTTCCTAAATAAGATTTAATATCTATCGATTTCCAATTATAAATACTGGTTAATGATACATATTCAGGAGATTCTGGCTCAAAATATGAGGAGATTGACTTATCTGCTATTAGGAATTCTTTAACTTCTGGAATTTGGATATTATAATCAGGATTGAAAAGTATATTTTGCATATATATTTTAAATCTGTCTTTATCATAAATCCAGCCTTCTGGGCCAAGATTATTACTAAAATGACAAATCTGATAAATTTTTTTAATAACAAAAGCACAATATTCGGAGATTATTTTTTTTGCTTTTGTTAACCAATTCAGATATTTAAGATTGGGTTTATTATGTGGTATTATATATTTAATGAAAAAAGAATTTGAATCATCTATATAAGGAGGATATAAAATTTTTTGAAAAGTGTTAATGAAAAGAAGTTTAAAATCAAGTTCCTCTATATTTGTTGGATGGATATATAAATAATATTGACTAAATTTAAAATTTTGAAGCCTAGGAATAATTTTTATAGATTTAATATAATTTTTGAAAAAATATTGACGTTTAATATCTTTAAATTTCAAAGTATCTTGTAAATTATTTTTGAGATTTAAATGAAAATCTAATAACTTATTGAGATGAATTATATTGAAATCGAAATTTTCTCGAGAAAATCTATCATTAACTTTTTTTACTAAATTTATCATACTTTTTTCATTCGACCAAAATCTGTTTTTTTGATCAAAATTTCTCTTTTTGTGTATTGTTAATTCTGGTCCAAATATCTTTTGAATATACTGAAAAAATTGTTCATAAAGGTCTTTTGTATAAAAAAATTTTTTTTGATCAAAATCATAAAAGTTTTTACTTGATAATGCTTGAATATATCCACTCCATAAATAAAATTTTCCATATAAGATATTCTCTTTTAAATTATTATATATAAATGAGAATAATTGTTCTTTTTCTTCAGTTGTTAAATAAGGGCTATAAATTTCCACGAAAAAGTTGTTTTTATCAGTAGAAATATTTTTAGATTGTAATATTGATACATTAGGGTAGATATTTTTTAATTTATCTAAAAAATTTCGAGTTTCTTGAGATTCAATTAAGATTAACTCAAATGTTTCTTCTCTGAATTGAGTGATAGGAATTGTTGTGATAATTTTTGGTTGTATCTGCGGCGGTTTATGATTCAAAAATTTTCCTAATCTTTTATCGATTTCTCGACTTGTTATATTACGAAGTTTATATCTATTATATATTTTATTAAATTTCTGATCTTTCCTATTATAAAGTGTATCAACTAGGGATTCTTTTTCTAGAATTTCTTGAATAACATTCAAATTGAATAATTTCAAGTTATAACAAGAATTAAATAATTCATAAAAATTCTTATATTTCTCTATGAGATTATGATATTGTAATTTAGATTTGAAGAAAATAGGCACTAATTCTTCATAAATAATTTTTTTTATCTCTTTATTATTTAATAGAATATTTTCTTCTATCGAATATGAAACTTTTTTGTTTTCAATTAAATCTTGAAATTTAAAAATGTTGTTTATTTTTAAATCACTGGATAGTATTTTATTGAGCAATTTCACAAGGATTAATAAATCGTCGAAAAATGTTTTAATAAAGAAGAATCCGAATTTTTTATTGGCTTCTATAAATTTTATTAATTCTGTCCTTAAATCTTCAAAAGAATAGAAAAATTTTAGAGTATTTTTCAAATTTTTGATTATAGAACTTTGAGTTGTAATAGTATTTAATAAATCTGATTTCAAAGTTTGTAAAATTTCACTTCTTCTTTCGAACCCAAACCCACTAATACTATAAAAGCGTATTCGATCAATAATTAAAAAATCGAGTAGAGATAATTCTGTCTCAAAAAATTTATTACCAAAATCAATTTTAAATTCAATAATATATTTTTTATTATACTCTCGATGATTTGGATTTATCAAACACTGGCTTTGCGAATATTCTTTAAAATAATTTAAATTAATTGTATATACAAAGTCGTTAGGTGCTAAACACTGGTGTTTCATAATAAATCCATATTTTTTCATTCTTTCAATAAATCTTAGAAAATCCTCGAGATACACTTTAGGGACTACAACGTATCCTAAAAGTTCTAAAGCAAAACCATTATATGAAAACTTTGGAGTAGAAAAAAAAGGTAATTTATCTATAATTGAATAAATCTTTCCTTTATTTAATAAAGGATTAAATTTTAAGTAAATAATTACAAGACAGAGATTGATAGTTTTATAATTTAAATGATAATTAGGTGATATAAAAGTTTCAGTTTTAATCCAATCCATATATTTAGAAAATTTTCTAAGACTTAACTCTGTTTGTATTTTTTTATTCTCTTTAAATTCTTGAAAATACTTTTTGTAGCTTAATAAATTTTTATAGTGCTTTACATCGTAAAAAATAATTATTAAACATCTAAGAGTTTCTATAAGTTCGTCATTAACCATCTTTTTTAAGAAATACTTCTCATACTCATCAAAAAATAAGTTATGAATATATTCTATTCTTTCATGAATTATGGATTTATGCATTCTAATGTATTTAAAGAAAAATTGGGTCGGCGTAATTGATGTTCTCCTTCTTTGACCCTTAAAAAATTGGTCTAACCGATCGAATTCATTCAATCGGTCGAATCCTAAAGATAAAAAATCGTATTGTACAAGATTTTCTCTGATAATAGATCTCCATTCATTTATTGTCTTATGTTTTGAAAGATCAATCATTATAATTTGATTGATAACCATCTGTATAGATTCGTAATCTTTTAGCTCAATAGGTACAAATAAATTGTAAATTTCTCTAAGCAATATGAAGGAGAGGAATTTTTGATAATTTTCATATATTTCTATTATCAAAACATTGTCTTGATCATATCTGTTAACACCAAAATTCAAAATGTTTCTGTATTCTAAATCTGTGGTAATCTTGTTTTTAATTATTTTGATTTTAAAGTTCTCATTAAACGGAACCAAATCCAAATATGCTTTTATCTCATTAAATAGAGTTTGAACAACAAAATTTAGGTTTTCTTCAATAATGATGTTATCCAAAATTTTAAAATCAGGTTTATTCAACATTTTTATATTATGTCTATTCGAAATAACTCTAATAGAATTCAAATATTTATTTTTTAATTTTTAATCTTTGCAATTTTATTAGACGTTTATATATATTAATTTAAATAAATTTATATGTTCCGTGGAGACGGTGGAGGAGTTCCTTAGATAATGTACCCCTATAATGGGTTATACTGTATTTTTTTTTTTGATTTAAGTTTGACAGAACTCTTATCTTTATTAATATTAATTTTTATATCTTGATGAAAGGATTCTAAATTTAAATAAATCTTCATTTCAATCAAAAGAAATTGAAATATATCATCTAAGTCTTTCTGAATTTCA
Organism: Promethearchaeota archaeon; assembly: GCA_048940925.1. Taxonomy (GTDB): domain Archaea; phylum Asgardarchaeota; class Lokiarchaeia; order Sigyniarchaeales; family SOKP01; genus Loki-b32. Next base: position 260,184 of record JBHLOC010000001.1, read on the forward strand.
TTTTCTGATAAATTTTCTAATATTCTTAAATCAGGATTACTAAACATTGTCTCATTATTTTTATTAAGATTTATCTTGATAAAATTAAATATTCAAAAATTTAACCTTTACTCATTTTCACTTTTTTTCATATTCTATATATCTATTTTTTAAAATATTATTATGTTTCATGGAGATGGTGACTTAAGCCCCTAAAGTGTATCCCCTTAAGGGGATACATTTTTTATCTTTTTCTTTTTAAAGATTATTACACTAACTTTATTAGAAATTAATCTAATAAAAATAAAGAATTTAATATTCAATTTTTGTCAGTTTTCATTTTTATTGTATTTTAAATACATTTTTTAGAATAGATTGATATGCTACATGGCTCAAGTTTTGAGGGAATACCATAAATCGTATTCTCTTTATTAATAATAAAGGGACCACAATATTTTTCTTTGTCTAATAAAATACATTTAACAATTATTTCTATTATATTGGAGCAAATGAAAAAAAATAAAGAACTTTTTGGAGAAGCTATGTTAGAGTATTTAAAAGACAAATCTTCTAAATTATACTTACTTAAAAAAGATAAAACGAAATTATTAGTTGATTTAAGCTATTATTTTCGAGATTTTCAAGACTTATCCCATTTAGAAAAAAAAGCGATTTCTCTCGTTAAAGGAGAAATTCTAGACATTGGATGTGCTACAGGATACTATATTCCAGTTTTAAAGAGATATGGAAATGTAGATGCTATAGATATTTCAGAATATGCCATAGGAATTGCTAGAAGGAATAGAATTAAAGAATGTCATGTAGCAGATATTTATAAATATAATCCTGCTAAAAAGTATGATACAATTACATTATTTGAGAATAATTTAGGTTTAGGAGGGACACTTTCAAAAACTAAAAGACTATTCAAGATTTTAGCTAAATTATTAAAAAGAAATGGTCAAATTATTGCCATAATGCGCCATACCGATTATAGGGAAAAGTTCTACAGCTCGAAGTATATACCATTGTTGAATGGAAAACCTGCTAAAAAATTTAGATGGTTTTATTTTAATATCAACTTTTTACCAATATTTTGTTATAAATCCAATTTAAAGTTAGAGATACTTGATCATGATGACGATGAAGGCAGAAAAATGTATTTGGTAAGAATGTTCCATATTAACTCTTTAAAAATTAAAGATTTTCACTAAATAGTTACTTCATTCAGATTAGAAATTTATTTAATTAGCAAAAATCATGATGTTTTTAAATTTATAAATCAATTAAGATTTAAAATTATAGATAAAATGAAGTCCTTTTTAATTTTCCTAAGTTGTAGTTGCATATTGTTTCTTTCTAATACCTTTTTTTATATTTTCAAGAAAAATGGATATAAGATGATTAAAACTAAAAAGATGATTTACTTTTTTTTTGTAATTTCTACAACTTTTCTTATATTAAATCTTCCATTTTTTATTGCTAATGATTCAGATCTGTATTTGAATATCGACAATGAGGATTTTATTCCTACAATTATTTTTAACTTTTCCAATTTATTCTATTTGAGCTCGCTTATTATCTATATTATTACAATTTTTCAAAATGATGAATGTGTAATAAATCTTGAAGTACCGTCGCATATTAATTCAAAAAGAGGAAATATTTTTATTGGAAGTATCTTAAAAGGGAAAACTGCCAAACAGAGATTTAGATTATCGATAAAGGACTTAGAAAAGCATATGTTTATATGTGGAGCAACAGGTACGGGAAAAAGCAATTTTCTTCAACATTTTTTAATAAATTTTAAGAAGCTCTTTAAAATCCCCTTTTTTCTAGTTGAATTTAAAGGAGAATATCACTTTTTACAGAACAAAATTGATGATGTGGTGATCTTTTGGCCAGGTGAAAATTTTTCAATTAATATTTTTGATCCGAAAGGAACTAATCCTATCATTCACGCGGAGAGAATATTTGATATATTAAAGAGTGGGAAGTTTATAGAAGAATCAGCAGAGTTTTCTCCACAGATGGAAAAGGTTTTGGTTGAGATATTAACCAAGGTATGTCGAAATAAGGAATTTCAAAGTTGGAATGGATTTGAACATGTTTGTGAAGATTATCTTCAAGAAAACAAACATGAAATTCCGATGTTAAATCAAACGTTAATAAGTATAAAAAATCGAATCAGGAGATTCTCCAATGGTCCATTAAAAGTCATCTTTGAGAAAAACAATAAAATTGACATATTAGAATTGTTTAAAAATAACATATTATTGGATTTAAGCTCAATTATCAGATTAGGAGGAGAGAAGGAGGATGCGTTTTTCTTCCTAAACATGATATTAAAATACCTATGGGATCAAAATCTAACTAAAGGTGCTTGCAATTTTGATGGTATTAGTCACCTTACTATTATTGAGGATGCACAATATTTTGTCCCCCAAGATTTGATGAAACAGAGTAAATTAACTACTTATTTAGAAGATATTGCTCTATTACAAAGAGGTACAGGTGAATGTTTAATCACTCTAGCTACCCGTCCAGATATAAGCAAGGAAATCTTAGCTAATAATGGAATTGTTTTAACTTTTAAGAACCATATTGAAAAAGAGATCATGTGTGAATTATTAAATCTTGATAGCGAACACAAAAATTATTTATCGGTTTTAGAGGAGGGACAATGTATTATTAGAATTAATTCAATTAAGGAACCTTTTTTATTAAAAATTCCATATGTTAAGCATGAAGCATTGTCTATTACCGAAATTTATAATAACAATAAGTTAGTATTACAAAAAAAGAAAATTAATAAATTTGAATCAAAATCAAAATTTAATATTAAGAGACTTTTCACTTGCTTCAAAAAATTTATTAAAAAAATAAAAGGAAATTTTTCAAATCAATCAAAAATGCTTAAAAAGTCTTATAAAAAACCTTTACATGTAAACCAATCCATATTGAATGATATAAAAAAAGAAAATAATGATTTTCATTTAGATCAATTGGCTTTTGAAAATCTGAAAACTTATATCACTAAACTCTGTAAAATACAAAAGGAAAAAGAATAAATTGTTAGATATTAAAATTCAATATAGATATGACAATAAATATTGGAATTGTTGGAAAACCAAGTAGTGGAAAAACAACTTTTTTAAATGCTGCGTGTTTAACACATGCTAAGGTTAGCGAACTTCCATTTACTACAATTGATCCTAATAAAGGAGTTGCTTATGTAAAATCTAATTGTGTTTGTAAAGAATTAAATGTTGAAGATAATCCAAAAAATTCTATATGTATAGATGGATATCGTTTTATACCTATAAACATGTTAGATGTCGCTGGTTTAGTTCCTGATGCTCATAAAGGGAAAGGTTTGGGGAATAAATTTTTAAATGACTTAATTAAAGCTGATGTGCTTTTACATATTGTTGATGTTTCTGGATCACTTGATAAATCTGGAAATATTGTTGCAATGGGAAAAAATAACCCCTATGAGGATATATTATTTCTAGAAGATGAAATTAATCTGTGGTTTAAGGATATTATAGAAAGAGAAGATTGGAGTAAATTTACGAAGGGAATATTAACAGAGAAAAGAAAAATTGTTGATGCTTTATATGATAGGATTTCAGGTATGAAAATTAGTAAAAAACAAATAATATCATCCTTAAAAAATTCAGATTTAGAAGGTAAAAATCCTGCAACTTGGTCGGATCAAGATATATTAGTATTTTCTAAAACATTACGCGAAATTTCAAAACCAATTTTAATAATAGCAAATAAAATCGATAAAGAAAGTAGTGAAGATAACTATAAGGAATTAAAAAAGAAATACACTAGTCCTATTATTCCATGTAGTGCTTTGGCTGAATACTATTTAAGGGAATTTCATGAAAAAAAGTTTATTAATTACATTCCAGGTTCTACTGATTTTGAAATAATTGAACGACAGAAATTGGAAAAAAATGAATTAGATATGTTAAATAAAATAAAAGAAAAAATTTTATTACATTATGATGGTACTGGGATTCAAAAAGCCCTAAATTTTGCTTCATTTGAGATTGCGAATCAGATCTGTGTTTATCCCGTTTCTGACGTAAATACATATTCAGATAAAAGTGGTAATGTTTTACCTGACGTTTTCCTTGTGGAAAAGGGGACTTTATTAAGAGACTTTGTAAGAGATAAGATTCATAGTGAATTAGCTGAAAACTTTATGTTTGGAATCGATGTCAAAACGAAAAAACGTTTAGGAGAAAATTATGAATTAAAACATAAAGATATCATTAAAATAACAACTGCAAAATAAAAATAAGGAATTTTTTATTCTTGCTTTGACGTTAATAATATATAAATTAAAATTACAATGAATAATATAATTCCTAAAAATATTAAAATAAAGTTAAACATATCAGTCTCTTCTGTTGTAGTCTGAAAAAGAGAAAGAATAATTAATATAAGAAAATAATTTAGTCTCATACTAATTATCAAAATTTAATGAAGCATTAAAAAATTTCTCATTTATAAGAAATTCAAATATAATTATTAAATATTTAGAATCATTTTTAGTTCCAAGTTTAAGGTTATATATAAACTAAAAGTTATTGCATCTATGATTAGATTAAAGTTATTTAATAGATAGATATGGACCTGACGGGATTTGAACCCGTGACCTCTTGAATGCAATACTTACATCAAGCAAATTGCTGGTAATGTGTCAAGCGATCTTCCACTGATCTACAGGCCCTTAAATAAGTTAATAAAAAAAGAAATGAAGAAAGTTTATTAAGATCTTCCCTACAAAATTCTTTTTTTCAAAATAAAATTGTTAGGAGGTGATCCAGCCGCAGGTTCCCCTACGGCTACCTTGTTACGACTTCTCCCTCCTCGCATACTAGAAACTCGATATGACCAATCTGACCATACCTCATTTTTAGCACACTCGGATGGAGCGACGGGCGGTGTGTGCAAGGAGCAGAGACGTATTCACCG